>NZ_JCAMOQ010000001.1:0-638154 GCF_059512365.1 Bradyrhizobium sp. Ses1 | reverse complement strand
CATCGCAAAGTCCTTCTCGCAAAAGAACTTTCGCTGATTCGCGCCCCGATGCGCCTCAACACCGTGAGAAATGCGGGCTAGCGCCTGCGAAATGGGCAATGATCGCCTCGGCCCGGTGGCGGAACGCGTCGACGCGGGAGCAGTGCATTGCTCTTTATCCTGGTTCAAATCCAGGCCGGGCCTCCAACCTTCGCCGCTTTGCGGCTTCCGCTCGCGAGCCAGTCAGCTCGCAGCCACCACTTCGCATTCAGGAAATTGTAGCCGGTCGGCATCCCGCGCGGCCGAGGCGATGATCACATCGAGCAAACCGGGAAAGCGCGCGTCGAGATCCGCGCGGCGCAGCCTCATATAGCGCGTGGTCCCGGCGATGCGGGTCTGCACCAGCCCCGCCTCGCGCAATTTCGCAAAGTGATAGGCGAGGTTCGACTTGCCGCTGAAGGCGTTGAAGTCGCCGCAGCGCAGCTCCGTGCTCGCGGAATCATATTTCGCCAGGTTGTAGACGATCGCGAGCCGCGTCGGATCGCTCAGGCAGTCCAACACCATCGGCAATTCAAGTTGATCCCGCGTGGGGTGCAAAGGCGTTCGGCTCATGACCCAACATAACCACGCGGGTTTGCTGTCGCAATGTTCAATTATCATTGAACCAATTGACATTCGTCACCGCTCGCTCGATAGTTCAATAAACCTTGAACATCGGGGACCATCATGAGCGTGTTCTGGCTGGCGCTTGCCGCCTTTGCGATCGGCACTGAAGCCTTTGTGATTGCTGGTCTTTTGCCAGGGATCGCCAGCGACGTTCAGATCTCGGTCGCGGCCGCCGGCCAACTGGTGACGGCCTATGCCCTTGCCTACGCGATCGGCTCACCGATCCTGGCCGTCGCCTTCAACAATTTCGACCGCCGGAACGTACTTGCGCTGGCGCTTTCCTGCTTCATCGCGGGCAATCTGGTGGCCGTATTCGCTCCCGGGTTTCCGCTACTGCTGGCCTCGCGCGTGCTGATGGCGCTTGGCGCCGGCCTGTGCATGCCAACGGCGCTCGGCGTTGCGGTTGCCGTTGCCTCGCCCGAACGGCGTGCCCGGGCGGTTGCGCTGGTCACCTCAGGCATCACGGTCGCAACCGTGGTCGGTGTTCCCCTGGGCACCCTGATCGGGCATCAGTTCGGCTGGCGCGCGACCTTTGTCATGGTGGCGATCCTTGGCGCCATCGCACTGGCTGGCCTGCTGTTCGGCTTGCCGCGTGGCCTGCCGAGCAGCACCGCAACGCTCGGCGAGCGGCTCGCGGCGGCGCGGCACGGCGCCGTGCTCCATGCGCTCGGCACCACCGTGCTGTGGGCGCTCGGCGGCTTCACCGTCTTCACCTATCTCTCGGTCCCACTGCAAAAGCTCGGCTTCGACGCCTCGGATATCAGCCTGACGCTGCTGGTGTTCGGCTCGGCCGCCGCGATCGGCAACATGCTCGGCGGCACGCTGGCGGATCGATTTGGCACAACGCCGACCTCGGCGCTCGGACTTGCCGGCATGTCGATGGCGCTGATTCTGCTGTCGGTCACGCTGAAGACCGCCGCTCCCGAAGCGGCGCGCTACATCGTGCTTCTGCTGGTATTTTGCTGGGCGATCTCGGGATGGGCGTTCTATCCCGCCCAGATCGCCAGCATCATCCGGATCGAGCCGCAGGCCGCGATGATCGCGGTCTCGCTGAACGCCTCCAGCATGTATCTCGGTTTCGCCCTCGGCGGGGCGGCCGGGGGCGCGGTGCTCTCGGCGCTCGGGCCGACCGACCTCGGCTGGGTCGGTGGTGCCAGCGTCGCTGCGGCACTTGCCGTGCTGTGGCGACGCGCCCGGCAGGAACGGCTGAGACTCTACAAAATTGCCGGTTGACGGCGACTTTTTCGGGGTTTCGCACGCCAAAAATCTGGTCTAAAGACCACCCGCGCGCGAGGGCATCCCTCACGCTGTGGCGATAGGGACGCGCGGTAGCGCGCCCTTTTTTTGTGCCCGAAAATTCCTGTTCCGCGAGAGCCGATGCCCAAACGAACCGACATCTCCACCATCCTGATCATCGGCGCCGGTCCCATCGTGATCGGCCAGGCCTGCGAATTCGATTATTCCGGCACCCAGGCGGTGAAGACGCTGAAGGAAGAGGGCTACCGCATCGTCCTGGTCAACTCCAATCCGGCGACGATCATGACCGATCCGGAGCTCGCGGACGCCACCTATATCGAGCCGATCACGCCCGAAATCGTCGCCAAGATCATCGAGAAGGAGCGCCACGTCATCCCGGGCGGCTTTGCGCTGCTCCCGACCATGGGTGGCCAGACCGCGCTGAACTGCGCGCTGTCATTGCGCAAACAGGGCACGCTCGAGAAATTCGACGTCGAGATGATCGGCGCCACGGCCGATGCCATCGACAAGGCCGAGGACCGCGGCCGCTTCCGCGAGGCGATGACCAAGATCGGCCTGGAGACGCCGCGCTCGACCCAGACCAAGACCCTGCCCGACGCGCTGCGCGCGCTCGACCATATCGGCCTGCCCGCCATCATCCGCCCGTCCTTCACCATGGGCGGCACCGGCGGCGGCATCGCCTATACCAAGGCGGAATTCATCGAGATCGTCGAGCGCGGCATCGACGCCTCCCCCACCGACGAAGTCCTGATCGAGGAAAGCGTCCTCGGCTGGAAGGAATTCGAGATGGAGGTGGTGCGCGACAAGAAAGACAACTGCATCATCATCTGCTCGATCGAAAACCTCGATCCGATGGGCGTGCACACCGGCGATTCCATCACGGTGGCGCCGGCGCTGACGCTGACCGACAAGGAATACCAGGTCATGCGCGACGCCTCGCTGGCGGTGCTGCGCGAGATCGGGGTGGAGACCGGCGGCTCCAACGTGCAGTTCGGCGTCAACCCCGCCGACGGCCGCATGGTCGTGATCGAGATGAACCCGCGCGTCTCGCGCTCCTCCGCGCTCGCCTCGAAGGCGACGGGCTTCCCGATCGCGAAAGTCGCAGCCAAGCTCGCGGTCGGCTACACGCTCGATGAGATCGCCAACGACATCACCGGCGGCGCGACGCCGGCCTCGTTCGAGCCGACGATCGACTATGTCGTGACCAAGATCCCGCGCTTCGCGTTCGAGAAGTTTCCGGGCGCCTCCACCACGCTGACCACCTCGATGAAATCCGTCGGCGAGGTGATGGCGATCGGCCGCACCTTCCAGGAGAGCCTGCAGAAGGCGCTGCGCGGACTGGAGACCGGGCTGACCGGCCTCGACGAGATCGAGATCGAGGGCCTCGGTCAGAGCGACGACAAGAATGCGATCCGCGCCGCACTCGGCACGCCGACGCCGAACCGCTTGCTGCAGGTGGCGCAGGCGATGCGGCTCGGCTGGTCGAATGAGGAGATCTTCAATTCCTGCAAGATCGACCCCTGGTTCCTCACCGAGCTGCGGGGCATCGTCGAGATGGAAGCCAAGGTCCGCGCCCACGGCCTGCCGCCGAACGGCTACGGCATGCGCATGCTGAAGGCGATGGGCTTTTCGGATGCGCGGCTCGCCGTGCTGGCCGACACCACGGAAGGTGAGATCACTGCCAAGCGCCACGCGCTCGGCGTCCGCCCCGTATTCAAGCGCATCGACACCTGCGCCGCCGAATTCGCCTCGCCCACGGCCTATATGTACTCGACCTATGAGGCCCCGTTCGCAGGTCTCGCTGCCGATGAGAGCGCGCCGTCGGACAAGAAAAAGGTCGTCATCCTCGGCGGCGGCCCGAACCGCATCGGCCAGGGCATCGAGTTCGACTATTGCTGCTGCCATGCCTGCTTCGCGCTCGACGATGCCGGTTATGAGACCATCATGGTCAACTGCAATCCGGAGACGGTGTCGACCGACTACGACACCGCCGACCGGCTCTATTTCGAGCCGCTCACCGCTGAGGACGTGCTCGAGATCATCGCGACCGAACGCAAGAACGGCACGCTGCACGGCGTGATCGTGCAGTTCGGCGGCCAGACCCCGCTGAAGCTCGCGCGCGCGCTCGAGGCCGCGGAGGTGCCGATCCTCGGCACCTCGCCCGATGCGATCGATCTCGCCGAGGACCGCGACCGCTTCAAGCGCGTGCTCGACAAGCTCCGCCTGAAGCAGCCGAAGAACGGTATCGCCTATTCGGTCGAGCAGGCGCGCCTGGTGTCCGCCGATCTCGGCATGCCGCTCGTGGTGCGCCCATCCTACGTGCTCGGCGGCCGCGCGATGCAGATCATCCGCGACGAAAACCAGCTCGCCGACTACCTGCTCGGGACGCTGCCCGAGCTGGTGCCGGGCGACGTCAAGGCGCGCTACCCGAACGACAAGACCGGGCAGATCAACACCGTACTCGGCAAGAACCCGCTGCTGTTCGACCGCTATCTCTCCGATGCGACCGAGGTCGATGTCGACTGCCTCTGCGACGGCAAGGACGTCTTCATCGTCGGCATCATGGAGCATATCGAGGAGGCCGGCATCCACTCTGGCGATTCCGCCTGCTCGCTGCCGCCGCATTCGCTCGATGCCAAGACGATCGAGGAGCTCGAGCGGCAGACCCGCGAGCTTGCGCTCGGCCTCGACGTAGTCGGGCTGATGAACGTGCAATATGCGATCAAGAACGGCGATATCTACGTGCTCGAGGTCAATCCGCGCGCCTCGCGCACGGTGCCGTTCGTCGCCAAGGTGATCGGCACGCCGGTCGCGAAGATCGCGGCGCGCATCATGGCCGGCGAGAAGCTCGCCGACTTCAATCTCAAGAAGAAGAAGCTCGAGCATGTCGGCGTGAAGGAATCGGTGTTTCCGTTCGCGCGCTTCCCCGGCGTCGACACCGTGCTCGGGCCGGAGATGCGCTCGACCGGCGAGGTCATGGGCATCGACCGCTCCTTCGAAGTCGCCTTCGCCAAGAGCCAGCTTGGCGGCGGCACGCGCGTACCGCGCAAAGGCACGGTGTTCGTGTCGGTGCGCGAGACCGACAAGAACCGCATCACCGATGCGGTCAGCCTGCTGCATGGACTCGGCTTCAAGGTGATGGCGACGTCGGGCACCCAGCGCTTCCTCACCGACAAGGGTGTGCCGGCAGAAAAGGTGAACAAGGTGCTGGAGGGGCGGCCGCACATTGTCGACGCCATCACCAATGGTGACGTCCAGTTGGTGTTCAATACCACCGAGGGTCCGCAGGCACTCGCCGACAGTCGTTCTCTGCGGCGCGCTGCCCTCTTGCATAAAGTGCCGTATTACACCACTCTTTCAGGCGCTGTAGCGGCGGCCCAGGGCATCCGTGCCTACCGGGACGGGGACCTTGAGGTCCGGACGCTGCAGAGTTACTTTTCCGAGAACTGACCGTCAGCCTCGGCCCGAGATTTGTTCCAGGGCCCGCTAAACGGTTGGTAATGAAGCCGATACGGCTGGAACTCACCGCCCGTTTGGATGTGTCTCGGCCCCTCAGGGGCCGCGAATCACTAAGCGGGCGGGCTGGCGTTTTGAGCCGTGATGGCCGGAGTCTAGCGCAACCGAAGCAACGCCTGCCCGCGCTCCGCTGCGGTTCGCCCCGATTTGAAGGATGAGAGATGATGGAAAAGGTTCCGATGACCGCGACCGGATATGCGGCTCTCACGGACGAATTGAAGCACCGCCAGTCGGTGGATCGTCCGCGAATCATCGAGCATATCGCCGAGGCGCGATCACATGGCGACCTCTCGGAAAACGCGGAATATCATGCCGCCAAGGAAGAGCAGTCCCATAACGAGGGCCGCATTGCGGAGCTCGAGGACAAGCTCGCGCGCGCCGACGTCATCGACATCACCAAGCTCTCGGGCGACACCATCAAATTCGGCGCCACCGTTACGCTGATCGATGAGGATACCGAAAAGAAAGCGGTGTGGCAGATCGTCGGCGAGGTCGAGGCGGACGCCAAGAAAGGCCGCATTTCCATCACCTCGCCGCTTGCGCGCGCGCTGATCGGCAAGACCAAGGGTACGACCGTGGAAGTGATGGCGCCCGGGGGCGCCAAGGCCTACGAGATCACCAAGGTCGAGTGGCGCTAGATCTATTCCATTTCGCGCATTCAAAAGAGGCCGCGTTCTCCCGACGCGGCTTTTTTCTTGCTGTAGCCCGGGTGGAGCCAACGGGTCGCGCGAACGCGCGCCCCGTTGGCTCCGCCCGGCTACAGGTTACGGTTTATATTCCGTTAACGGGATTGTGAGTGGAACCGCTGTCGCATTTCCCTCGTCTGCGACACGTACACTTGATTATGCTTCATAACTATCGCGAGGGGACATTCCGGTAACGGCGCCGATTTTTTGGTTCGGCACAAGGAACTGCGCGCGCAGTTCTGCGTATCGAGCTGACCGCCTGTGGACAGCGGCATTTCATCGCGAGACGACCATTCGCCGCGGACGATGCCCGCGGTCATGCACCAGAGGGGGTAGAACATATGGACCAGATTTTCTCGAAATGGCAGCCGCTCGCGCTCAGCCTGTTTCGCTTCATTACCGGGCTTCTGCTGTTTCAGTACGGCATCGCCAAGATCTTCAAATTTCCGGTCATCCCCTATTTCGCCGACATCCCGCCGCTGATCGTGGCCGCCGGCATGCTCGAGCTCGTGCTCGGCGCGCTCCTGATGGTTGGCCTGTTCACTCGGCTGTCCGCGTTCATCCTGTCGGGCGAGATGGCCTTCGCTTACTTCCTCGGGCACATGTTCAAGAACCCGTCCGCGCCGGTGTTTCTCCCGTTGCTCAACAACGGCACCGCAGCGATCCTGTTCTGCTTCGCCTGCCTCTATCTCGCAACCGCCGGCGGCGGCCCCATCAGCATCGACGCCGCAAGGAAGAAGTAGACTTTAGCCTTCGTAGCCCGGGTGCAGCGCCAGCGTAACCCGGGCACCTGCACCAGCGCGACGAGCGGCTGCGGGTTGCGCGTTCCGCTCTACCCGGGCTACCGATCGTCATCGCCACCTCACCCCGCCGCTTTCACATCCAGCGGCACGGCGGCCTCGTATTTCGAATTATGAAGCACCAGCGATGTCCTGACATTGCGCACGTGAGGCGCTGCGGTGAGGTGGGTGACGAAGTTCTGGAACGTCGCCATGTCAGGCGCCACGCATTTCAGGATGAAATCCACCTCGCCCGACAGCATCCAGCACTCCCGCACCAAGGGTTCCTTGCGCACGAAATCCTCGAACGCGCGCAGATCCGCGTCCGCCTGGCTCGACAGGTGCACCGCGGCAAACACCGTCACATCGAAGCCGAGCCGCTGCGGGTCGAGCAATCCGCGATAGCCCAGGATATAGCCCGCTTCCTCCAGCGCCCGGACGCGGCGCAGGCAGGGCGGCGGCGAAATGCCGACGCGCTTGGCCAATTCCACATTTGTGATTCGGCCATCGGCCTGGATTTCGGCGAGAATCCGAAGATCAATCTCGTCAAGATTCTTAGACACGCGGGTCTGGTTCCCAAGGAATGGAGGATTTGGTGGTTCTGACGGCAACTCTCATAACCCAGTCGGCTCGACAGCCGCAATTTTATTGCGCGTGCAGTGCGAGATTTGACGCGGTCCCGGGGAAAAACCGCTGATATGGATTGCAATTCTTGCATAGCTACCCAGATATATTAGAGTTGGGTTTGACTCTGGCGGCGCCGCCGCGATGCCTTTCCAGGCGCTTTCCGCACAAGTCCTGACAAAATCGCCCCTGAGAAGGGATTCGCTATGCCTGCTCCAATCCATGCCAAGGTCGTCATCATCGGGTCCGGTCCGGCCGGCTACACCGCGGCGATCTACGCGGCGCGGGCGATGCTGGAGCCGGTGCTGATCCAGGGCATCCAGCCGGGCGGGCAGCTCACCATCACCACCGATGTGGAGAACTATCCGGGCTTCGCCGACGTAATCCAGGGCCCCTGGCTCATGGAACAGATGGAGAAGCAGGCCGCGCATGTCGGCACCAAGATCGTCACCGATCTCGTGAGCAAGCTTGACCTGTCGCAGCGGCCGTTCCGCCTGACCTGCGATAGCGGCGATGTCTATCTTGCCGAGACCGTCGTGCTCGCCACCGGCGCGCAGGCGCGCTGGCTCGGGCTGCCGTCGGAAGAGAAGTACAAGGGCTTCGGCGTTTCGGCCTGTGCAACCTGCGATGGCTTCTTCTATCGCGGCAAGGAGGTCATCGTGGTCGGCGGCGGCAACACCGCGGTCGAGGAAGCGCTGTTCCTCACCAACTTCGCCTCGCAGGTCACCATCGTGCATCGCCGCGATCATTTCCGCGCCGAGCGCATCCTGCAGGACCGCCTGTTCAAGCATCCGAAGATCAAGGTGGTCTGGGACAGCGCCATTGACGAGATCCTCGGCGCTGAGAACCCGACCAAGGTCACCCATGTACGCTTAAAGAACGTCAAGACCGGCGCACTGACCGAAGTGCCGGCCGACGGCGTCTTCATCGCCATCGGTCATGCGCCTGCGACAGATCTCGTCAAAGGCCAGATCAAACTCAAACCCTCCGGCTATGTCGAGGTGGCGCCGAATTCGACTGCGACCTCCGTGCCCGGGCTGTTTGCCGCCGGCGACGTGGCGGACGAAACCTATCGCCAGGCGGTGACGGCCGCCGGCCTCGGCTGCATGGCAGCGCTTGAGGCTGAACGCTTCCTGGCTTTGCGCGCGAGCGATCGCGCGGCGGCGGAATGATCATGGCTAGAACACGCGATGGATTTACGGACATGGACTGGGACAAGCTGAAGGTGTTTCACGCGGCGGCGGAAGCGGGAAGCTTCACGCATGCCGGCGAGCAGCTTGGCCTCTCGCAGTCGGCGGTCTCCAGGCAAGTCAGCGCGCTGGAGCAGGAGCTTTCGGTCTCGCTGTTCCACCGCCACGCCCGCGGCCTGATCCTCACCGAGCAGGGCGACCTGTTGTTCCGCACCGCCCATGACGTCTTCATGCAGTTGCAGGCGGCGCGGGCAAAGCTCACTGACAGCCGGGAGCGGCCGAGCGGCGACCTCAAGATCACGACGCCGCCGGCGCTCGGCATCAACTGGCTGATCCCGCGGCTCGACGAATTCACCCAGCTCTATCCGGACATCCGGATCTCGCTGATCGTCACCGACGAGGATCTCGATCTCTCGATGCGCGAAGCCGATGTCGCGATCCGCACCCGCAAGCCGACGCAGCCCGACCTGATCCAGCGCAAGCTGTTCTCGATCGGCTTCCACGCCTATTGCTCGCCGGAATACATCAAGCGCTTCGGCACGCCGCGCACGCTCGACGATCTCGACTCGCACCGCATCATCATGCTCGGCGACTCCCAGGTCCCGACGCATCTGCAGAACCGCGCCTGGCTGATCGATGCCGGCCGCAACGGCTCGGGTCCGCGCGAACCCTACTTCAAGGTCAATAACATCCTGGGGTTGGTACGCGCCTGTCAGCAGGGCCTCGGCATCGCCGCGCTGCCGGATTACCTGGTCGAGGAAGACAGCCGCCTGGTGCAACTGTTCGGCGAGTCCGACTCGATCCAGCTCGACACCTACTTCGTCTATCCGGAAGAGCTGAAGACGGTCGCGCGCGTGCAGGTCTTCCGCGACTTCGTGGTCAGCAAGGCGCAGCGCTGGCCCTCGTGATCGGCCTGTTTTCATAGAGGCCCCGGACTCCGCATGTCTGACATGCGGCTCGGACGGTTGCTGCATGGCACTGATGGGGATCATAGTGCTTGTGCGCTGAGCGGTCGCGCTACGCTTATGTCCCCCTCCTCCAGTGGTGCGGAAGCTCAGTAATCCCTCTTGGAAGGTGATTGTGTCGGCCTCACGTGGCCAATACCTTAAGCCGGGCTCGATCGAGCCCGGCTTCTTTTCGCCTTCTGCCCTCAACCGTGCATTGACAACCTCCGGCTGTCCCAGCAGTATCGCGACATGATCACGAATTCGTGCGCAGCTTTGTCGTCGAAAAAAGCTCCCCATGCGGGGAGCCGAGATCGACGCGCGCGATAGAGTTACATCGACCGAACCGATCCCGAAGACCCCGCCGCCTGGACGGGGTTTTTTATTGGTCCCGTCTCCGGCGTTTCACGCTACTCAAGGAGAAGGACCATGACTGATCTATCCGACCCACTACAGGGCCTGTGGCTGCCCCTGATCACGCCATTTCGCGACGGCAAGCTCGACGAGCCGTCGCTGCGCCGTTTGGTGCGACACTACGCAAGCGGCCCGGTCGACGGATTGATCCTCGGCGCTACGTCAGGCGAAGGCATGTCGCTGGCTATCTGCGAGCTCGAACAGCTTGTGGAGGTGGTACGGTCAGAGATCAACGATGTCGGCCGTTACCTGCCGATCTGTCTCGGCCTCTCCGGCGCCAGCACCGCCAAGATCAAGGACGTGCTGGACGAGACGGCGGCCTGGCCGATCGACTTCTACCTGATCGCGAGCCCCTATTACGTCAGGCCGTCGCAGCGCGGCCTTCTGCAGCATTTCACCGAGCTGGCCGATCACGCCTCCTGGCCGCTCCTGATCTACAACATTCCCTACCGGACCGCGGTCAACATCACCAACGAGACGCTGCTCGCGCTCGCAGAGCATCCGAACATCGTCGGCATGAAGGACTGCTGTGCCGACCGCGCGCAATCGATCGACTTCCTCGCGCAACGTCCGCCCGGCTTCCGCGTGCTGACCGGCGAGGACGCGCAATATTTCGACGCGCTCAGCGACGGCGCCGACGGCGCGATCCTGTTGTCCGCGCATGTCGAAACCGAAGCATTCGCCTCGGTGCGATCGCTGCTGAGGCAGGGCAAGCGCGAGGCCGCATCGGCAGCGTGGCAAGGCATTTCCGACTTGACGCGCCTGTTGTTCGTCGAGCCGAGCCCGGCGCCAGCCAAGCATTGGCTGTGGCGCACGGGTTTGATCGACAGCGCGGAAGTGCGACTGCCGATGGTCGAGGTGAGCATGGAGCTTGCGGCGCGGCTGGATCGCGAGATCGAGCGCGGGAGTCGTCAACGCGAGGAGAGCCTCGTCGTCCCGGCTCAAGGCCGGGACGACACCGGTGCTACCATTGTGAGCAGCGTAGCGCGAAACAGCGACAATCAATCCAGCTTCGCTCTTGCGAGCCTCAGTGCGTTGCCGATGACGCTGACGGAGGACAGCGCCATCGCGGCGGCGCCGATCATCGGTGACAGCAAAATGCCGAACACCGGATAGAGCACGCCGGCCGCGATCGGCACGCCGGCGGCGTTGTAGACGAATGCGAACATCAGGTTCTGGCGGATGTTGCGCATGGTCGCAACCGATAGCCGCCGCGCCCGCACCAGGCCGCGGAGATCGCCGGTGAGCAGCGTCACGCCCGCGCTCTCGATCGCGACGTCGGTGCCGCCGCCCATGGCGATGCCGACATCGGCGGCCGCCAGCGCCGGCGCGTCGTTGACGCCGTCGCCGACCATCGCGACGACACGGCCCTCGCCGCGCAGCCGCTCCACCACCTCGCTCTTGCGGTCCGGCAGCACGCCGGCTTCGACCTCCTCGATGCCGAGCCGCTTCGCCACCGCGCGCGCGGTGGTCGCATTGTCGCCGGTCAGCATCACGACGCGCAGGCCGTCGCCGCGCAGTGCCGCGAGCGCGTCCCTGGCCGATGGCTTGATCGGATCGGCGATCGCGATCACGCCGGCCGCACGCCCGTCGACCGCAACATAGATCGCGGTCGCGCCGTCCTGCCGCGCGGTCTCCGCCGCCGCATCGAGCGCGCTGGTTGCGATCTTCAATTCGCCCATCAGCATGGCATTGCCGAGCGCGACCTGCCTGCCTTCGATCGCGCCGGTCGCCCCCTTGCCGGACGGTGAGGTGAAGCCGCTAACCTCGGCGAGTGCAAGCTGGCGCTCCTTGGCGGCATTCAGGATCGCCAGCGCCAACGGATGCTCGCTGCCGCGCTCGACGCTGGCGGCAAGGCGCAGCAGTTCGGTCTCGTCGAACTCCTTCGCGGCGATCACGCCGACCACCTTCGGCTTGCCCTCGGTAAGCGTGCCAGTCTTGTCGAGCACCAGCGTGTCGATGCTCTCCATCCGCTCCAGCGCCTCCGCGTTGCGGATCAGGATTCCCGAATGCGCCCCGCGCCCGACGCCGACCATGATCGACATCGGCGTGGCCAGCCCGAGTGCGCAGGGACAGGCAATGATCAGGACGGTGACGGCCGCAACGAGGCCGAAGGTGAAGCGCGGCTCGGGCCCGAACACCGCCCAGGCGGCGAAGGCCAGCACCGCGACCGCGATCACCGCGGGCACGAACCAGCCCGCGACGCGGTCGGCGAGCCGCTGGATCGGCGCCCGCGAGCGCTGGGCCTTCGCGACCATGTCAACGATCCGCGCCAGCATGGTGTCGCGGCCGATCTTCTCGGCGCGCATGACGAAGCCGCCGCTCTGGTTGACGGTGCCGCCGATCACGCGGTCACCCTCGTTCTTGGACACCGGCATCGATTCGCCGGTGACCATGGATTCATCGAGCACCGCATGACCTTCGATGACGATGCCGTCGACCGGCACCTTCTCGCCCGGACGCACGCGCAGGCGATCGCCGACCGCGATCGCCTCGATCGCGACGTCTTCATCGCCATGGTCGGTGATGCGCCGTGCCGTCTTCGGCGCCAGCCCGAGCAGCGCGCGGATCGCGCCCGAGGTCTGCGCCCGCGCCCGCAACTCGAGCACCTGCCCGAGTAGCACCAATACCGTGATCACGGCGGCAGCCTCGAAATAGACCGCGACCTGGCCGTGCATGTCGCGGAACGCCGGCGGGAACAGATGCGGCGCCAGCGTGCCGACCACGCTGTAGACATAGGCGACACCGACGCCCATCGCGATCAGCGTGAACATGTTGAGATTGCGCGTCACCAGCGACTGCCAGCCGCGCACGAAGAACGGCGCGCCGGCCCACAACACCACCGGCGTCGCCAGCGCGAACGAGATCCAGTTCGCCCATCCCATCGGCACCAGTTCGAGGCCGAAGGCATGGCCGCCCATCTCGATCGCGAACACCGGCAGCGTCAGCACCAGCGCGATCCAGAACCGGCGTGTCATGTCGACGAGCTCCGGATCGGGCTTGTCGTCGAGTGTCACCTCTTGCGGTTCGAGCGCCATGCCGCAGATCGGGCAGGAGCCCGGCCCGACCTGCCTCACTTCCGGATGCATCGGGCAGGTGTAGATGGTGCCCGGGGGCAGCGCTGGCTCGCTCTCGCGGGGCTTTAAAAATTTCTCCGGCTCGGCCGCAAACCGTTCGCGGCAGCGCGCGCCGCAGAAGACGTAATCCTCGCCCTTGTAGCTGAAGCGATACTTGGCGGTGGCACGATCGACCTTCATGCCGCAGACGGGATCGGTCGCAAGCGCGCCGCCCTCGTCCGCGGCGCCGTGCTTGCCGCCGCAGCAGCTAGCCACTGGGGCGCCATGATGATGCGCGTGCCCCTCATGCGCGTGACCGTGCCCTGCCTCTATCATAGCGAACTCTTCCCGGGCCGAGCTCCGGCCCTTGAACCTGATACCCTATGGGGGTATATGAACCCTATGCGTGACGAGATCAAGAGTTCCTGCCTCAAACGGCTGAAACGAATCGAAGGCCAGATCCGCGGCCTCGCCAAGATGGTCGAGGACGACCGCTATTGCATCGACGTGGTGACCCAGATCGCCGCCGCACGCGCCGCGCTGCGGCGGGTCGAGGAGGAGGTCCTGCGCGACCACGTCGCCCATTGCGTCGAGCACGCGATCTCCTCCGGCGACAAGGCCGACCAGCGCCAAAAGATCGCCGAGTTGATGGACGTGATCGGCCGCGCCGATCGGTGATGCTCTCGCTTCCCCTCAGACAGCGTGAATCGCGGCAGACCCCCATCCCAGCCTTCCCCCTTTCAGGGGAAGGAGCGCAAGGAGTCAGCGGCTGCGTGGTCACCTCCCCTTGAAAAGGGGAGATCGGTTTGCGCGTCAGCGCAAACCGGGTGGGGATCAGCTCTCTCCACACGCGCAAGAAGAGGCCGCCGCGCCGTGGTTAATCCGCGGTAGCACCTGTGGTCAAATGCAAGCGAAACTGCGAGCGGAACCTTAAAAAGCTTCAGCTATCCATCGCCCCGCCAAAGAATACGGGGCGCATCGTGCACAAAGAATTTGATCCAGTTTTAGACCATCAAGGATTTACGACCGGCGACATCCTCTGGGCGCTCGGCATCTGGTCGGTGATCCTCACCCTCTCGCCAGTCATCATCTTCTACATGCTGATGGTGGCGTAAACGCCACCACGCACTCAGTCATTCCGGGGCGCGCATCGCGCGAACCCGGAATCCATTCATCCGCAGACCGCGCGGCGAAATGGATTCCGGGCTCGCGCCAAGAGGCGCGCCCCGGAATGACGGAGTGTGTTGGTACGTCACCAACAACCAACCACCAACAAAAACGCGCGGGGGGCCGCGCGTTTTTGTCAGTCTGGAGGCCTGTCGTTGATCAGGCCGCCTGCTTGTGCATCGCGCCGCTGGCCGATGCCGCGCCGCGGATCGCCTTGATCGAACGTTCGATCGCGGCCCACAGCCGGCCGATCTCGGCGGCCGCGCGCCCCTCGGCATCGTATTCGCGGGCGCCTTCACCATGGCTCAGCGCCATCAACAGATCGGCGCGATTGGTGATCTGTCCGCTCCAGACCGGTGCACGGAACTTCGCCAGCGACTCGCGCGCGATCGTGACGATCGGGCTCTCGGCGCCATCGCGCTGAGCCGGCGCGCCGTTGATCACGACCGCATAGGGTTTGCGCGTTGAACGGCAGGTCTGGATCGTTTCCTGCACCGCGTTGACGTCGAACACGCCAGGCCGCGCCGGAATGATCACCATGGTCGCATTCTTGATGGCATCGTCGACCACGGCCGACAGGTTCGGCGGCGTGTCGATGAACACCCACTCGATCCCGTCGCGCTTGGCCGCAGCCACGATGCCGCTCACGGAATTGACCGCGGCCTTGATCGGCGGTTCGTTGGTGCCGCGCAGCTTGTGCCACAGCGTCAGCGAGCCCTGCGGATCCGCGTCGATCAGCAGACAAGGCTTGGTCGATTTGTGTACATGGGCAGCCAGATGAGCAGCCAGGGTGCTTTTGCCCGAGCCCCCCTTACGCGAAGCAAAAACAATCACGTTCATTACGTTGGCCTCCAGATTGACCCCAGACCACGAAAATGAATCAGCGTGGTGATTCGCGAAAGCAGAAATTTGCGGACAATGGGGCGTGAGCCGCAAATTGCCGGAAAATGTTGTTGTTTGAGTCACACCTTGCGGTGCACACAACCAGCAATAGAAGCGAATGCGCGTTTTTGCCGCGAATCACGTCACGTTTTTTGCGCGCCGACGCTCGGTCCACTTGCGCTCAACCCACCCGAGAGTCCGCGCGGTGGGCTTTTGTAACACTGGCACATCTTGCGCGAACAAAAGGAGTCCAAGCGGCAGCATCCATAGGCCGAGCACCGGCAGGAAGCTGAAGACGCCGCCGAGCATCAGCAGAACGGCAAGCGGCATCCGCGCGTAGCGCGACGACGGCTTGCGCAGCCACCCGACAAACCTGGCGGGCCGCGGCGGCAGCTTGCCTTCGAACCAGGCAAAGTGCCGGTCCATTTCCATTCTGTCGTGTTCGCTCACCGGATTCTCCTCTGGTGAGAAGATGTTGACGAGCGAAAACGCCGCAAGGCGTCAGTCTGTCGCGCGCGCAGGACTTGAACCAGCGCTCGTCCGACTCACGCCGGACTCGCGTTGCTTCGCGATTTCGCGATGTCGCACCTTATTCCGCGGACCTTGCGCGACGCCTGCGCTCCCGTCGTTCCTCCGGGTCAGCACTGAAGAACACGCGGCACGGCGGCGAGAGCTGCGCCTTGTTGCGGACCATGCAGGCGGTGATCATGTCGACATCAGGAATGAACGCGCTGCAGAGTCGCATCGCATCGGGCGAGCAAGCCTGCTGCTGCTCGGGCGTGTAAGCGGCGCCGGGTCGTGGCCACGTTGCGACGATCACCGTCGCGGCCAACAGCAAACCGAACCTGTAATAAGTGGAGCCGAGAATCGTCATTGTTCCTCTCGTCATCGATCTGCGGAAATAGTCGATGAAGGCTGTTGGATTGGCAAGCCAAGGTGACGGGAACATCACAGCCGAAGCGCGGCACGGCGTCAGCAGTAAGATGGCCAGAACAAGGAAGGATGATGGCTTGATGGAGCGATACAGGTGCCGGAATTGCAGCGGATGGACTTAGCTGCTGATAACGCTGAAGAAATTCTTTCCAGTAATGTTACATTCGTATCAGGCGCGGGTGTTGCGCAAAAGCTTCATCGCATGGCGAGTTTATGCAGACTCATTCACTCGCTTAGGGATCACCTGATGTCCCGACCTCGATAAGGTCACGCTCAGGCGACAAGCCGGTATCAGACGACGACGATGCCGGAATGTTTGGCCTTCTCTTCCGGCTCCACATGGATGGTGATCCGCCTGTCTTCATCCTCCGCCCGCAAGGCCGCTTCGAGACGGTCACATATCCGATGCGCCTCTGACACCGTCATCTGCCCGGGGACGACGAGGTGGAACTCAATGAACGTGACACGCCCCGCGTGGCGCGTGCGAACGTCGTGAGCTTCCAGCGCACCGGCTGCATGGTCGGCAATCGTCCGCCGAATCGCGTTCAACGTTGCGTCGGGCACCGCTTCATCCAGCAGGCCCCCGGCGGACTCCTTGAGGACCCCCCAACCGGACCACAGGATTGTCGCAGCGACGATCAGGGCAAGCGCAGGATCGAGAAACTCCCATTTCATGACGAGCGCGAGCACAAGCCCGATCAGTATGCCGACGGAAGAGATCACATCGGTCAGGAGATGTCGGCCGTCCGCAACCAGCGCCGGCGAGCGCATGCGTCGTCCCCGCACGATCAACACCCAGGCCCAGGTGGCGTTGACGATGCTGGCGAGCCCGTTCACGAGCAGCCCTTCCGGCACGACAGCCAGTTTTCTCGGGTGCAGGAAGCCGTCATACGCCTCGCGCACGATCAGGAGGGCAGCGATGATGATCATCACGCCTACCAACACCGCACTGAAGTATTCGATCTTGTGATGTCCGAACGGATGATTGGCGTCGGCGGGCTTTGCCGACATGCGAACCGCCCACAATGCAACAACGGCGGTGACGATGTTGACGATGCTTTCGAGCGCGTCGGAGTAGAGCGCAATGGACCCGGTCAGCCAATACGCCAGGTATTTCAAACCGAGCACCAAAACGCTGACGAGAATGCTTCCTATCGCAACGTTCAGTGGCTTGTTCATCGCTCGGATCGTGTTGAGTGGTGGGCCACGTGCTGCACCGAGGCGACGGAAGGCTTGCAACTTCAATCGCAGCGCTCAGATGCGAATGAATTTGAGTTGCGCCCGACACACGCGGAGTGCCGTGGCACGATCAGGACAAGCACGATCCGCGCTACAGGAAGCGGGATCGACTTTTCCTGGGACTTGTTCGAGTTCGGTGATTGATGTCGCGGAGCATCGGCGTCACATCAGAAGACCGCTCGCTCCGCGCAGGCTCGTTTAAGGGGCCCTCAAGGCGTGAGAATTGAGCCTTTCCGTCGACGGTCTGTCATCCCGTCTCACCGGCTCGCTCTTCACCGGATCCACCTTCTCGCACCAAACGCACTTGAGTTCTGTCCTCCCGTTCGCGCTGAGGACCGGGACCAATCTCCTGCCGCAATGCAAACACCGCGTAACCGGGTCCATCGCGTTTCTCCGTCCGGTGCCAACGCAGAAACGGTGCTCACGTTCCTATGTTGGTTGCCAAACAAGCACGCGGAGAGCCCCGCGTGACCAGGGGGAGACGTGGCCTACAGCAGGCTGCCCGCGCCGTTCTCAATCAGCGTCGTTAGTAGCTAGTGACTTGTTATGAAGGCGATGACAGCCTCATCAAAGGCAGGAGCATTTTCGCCGGGAACTGTGTGAGAGACGCCGGGGATCGTTATGCGCCTTCGCGCGGGAAGGCACTTCTCCAACTGGTCCACGATGCGATGAAAGAACTCGGGGCTCCGCTCACCATTCATCAGAAGTGTTGGCGCCGAAATGCGCTTTGCCATTTCGCAAGTAAACACCGGACGTGGGCGGGAACTTATCGCGTCCGCAACGGCTGACGCCGCATTGTCGGACATCATTTTCCGATCGGCATCTGATCGTCGGTCGTAGGTGCCGGGTCCGCCAACCGCTTCCGCAAAGAGGCGCTGCCCTGCGTCGATATCGTCCCTTCGGAACGCTTCCCGTGTGGACGCGAATCGAGCGGCCCACTCTTTCAGTATCTCTGCGCTTCCCGGCGTCCCGGCGAGCAGCCCCGCGGCCGGCGGTTCGTTGACGACCAGCGTTATCACCATCTCGGGATGATTGGATGCGAAGAACAGCGCGGCATGTGCACCGGCAGAGTGCGCGACGATGTGCGCGCGTTTTATGCCGAGCTCAGCGAGGATGGCGGCCAGATCCTCGCCGTGAACGTCGGCCGCGGCATCAGGCAGGCCGTCTTTGCTCGTTGCGTTGGGAAAATGGTTCTGCCGGCTATAGGCAATCACGCGATGGTTTTTTGAAAGCGCCGGAAGGTGCCCGTTCCAGAAACGATAATCCTGAAGCCCGCCGTGCACGAGAACGATCGGGTCGCCCTCGCCGGCCTCGACATAGGCGAATTTCGTGTCCGCGGCCCTTAGCTCTTTGACGTTATCGGCCATGACTGGCGAGGAGAATCCAACCGCGAGAGCGACGCCGGCGAGCGGCCCCTTGATTCCGAAGTGCATGATCGAACTCCAGCAGTTGAGGCAGAACACCATACCACCCCAACCGTGAACTCACCATGCGTTGTTGCGTTGCAGCCGTTGATCAACCGAGAGCTGGAAGCGGGCTGGGCATTCCGGCGCGTCCGACCATGCGCAATACCGCTCGCTTCCCGGTGTCGCATGACGGCGGACAGCCCTGCTCCGCTAGCCGATGCGTCGCGCGCGTGATGGCTCAGCCCTGCGCCGACACGTTCTCCGCTGCCAAGAGATCCGCGTATCTGTTTTCGAAGTCCCAGATTTTCTGGAAGCCGATCATCTTCACGAAGTCCTGGAAGGCGAAGAGCGGGGTCTCGACCAGCCTTCCATCGGCGTGAGCCTCATAGACGCTTTGAAGCGCTTGTGCGGCCGCAAACAGTCCCGCGGTGGGGTAAATGGCAGCGCTGAAGCCGATCTCCTCGAGCTTTTTTTGCGGAAGTATCGGCGTTTTGCCGCCGTGAAGTTGGTTGGAGACCAGCGGCGCGTCGACTGAGGCACCAATTGTCTTCATCTCGTCCACGGATTCCGGTGCCTCGATGAAGATCGCGTCGGCTCCGGCCTCGGAGTATGCGACCGCGCGGCTTATCGCCTCGTCCAGCGATACTGCCGTTCTTGCGTCCGTTCGCGCCAGGATCAGGAATTCCTTCGACGAACGCGCATCGCAAGCCACCTTGATCTTGCTCACCATCTCTTGGGTCGAGATGATGTGACGATTGGGCGTGTGCCCGCACTTCTTTGGAATCTGCTGATCCTCGATCTGGATCATCGCCACGCCGGCTTTCTCGTAACCGCGCACGGTATGATGCACGTTCAGCAGACCACCATAGCCGGTATCGCCATCTGCAATGACTGGCTTATCCACGGCTTGCGCGATTGCGCTCGCCCGGTCGAGCATGTCAGTATAGGTCGCAAGGCCGGCGTCCGGATATCCCAGATAGGATGCGACGGTGCCGAACCCCGTCATGTACAGCGCCTTCGCATTGGTCTGGGCCGCGATTTTTGCCGATACCAGATCGAAAACGCCGGGTGCGGCAATGAACTCTCGCGCCTCCAGCATTTCCCTGATTGTTTTCTTGGCCATGTTGATCTCCCATGCGGGCCGCTCGCGCTGACGCTTAGGGCGGGCTGGGGCTGGCAGCTCGAGCGCGAGGCGCGCCATTTATCTCCGATAATATCTATGCAGTAATAGCTATATGAAAGTCGCTATCGCAGCCTTGTGATGCCAAATATAGCTATCTAGTATAGCTATATGAACAGCCGAACTCCTCGCCACGAAGTCACGACGTTTCGCAACCAGTTCATGAATCTCTCGCGCCGACTGCGCCGCGAAGCCCACGCTGACGATCGCTCCTGGGTGCGATTGCAGTTGCTTGGAGCCATTGAGCGGGCCGGGGACGCTGCCACGCCAACCATGCTTGGCGAATCCGAGAATATGCGATCCTCGAACCTGGCAGCCGCGCTTCGCGAGCTCAAGGCGGACGGACTGATCATCCGGATGCCCGACGCCAAGGACCGTCGTAAGGTCAGAGTCCGCCTAAGCCGAGCCGGCCGGGAAGTGCTTCACAGGAACATCACCCGTCGCGAGCAATGGCTCGCGGACGCGATCGAGCGATGCCTGACGAGGGAAGAACGGGCCTTGCTGTTCAAGGCAGGAGAACTCCTGAACCGCCTCGCCTCAGTCGGCGGGACCGCTTCGGGAAAGTGAGGACGGATCGCCCTCTTCCACCGATCGTATCCAGATTTTGTGCCCGGCCGCGAGCGGCGTCTTCCTTGACAAACCCGTGCAGAACATCACAGCCAAAGCGCGGCGGCAGGAGGAACCTAGAGGCTCCGGAAAAGTTGGCGGAGCGGGCAGGATCCTGGAAGAGGACGCGATGATCCGCCCAATATGCACCGCCTTGGCGGTCACGTGTTTATCTGCCTCAGCATTTGCCGAAACTTGTGTTGCCTCTCGTTATGGCTACATCGGCAGCCGAACCGCATCGGGCGAGCGGATGGATCCAAACGCGATGACTGCAGCGCATCGTACCAAGCCCTTCGGCTCTCACGTCACAGTTACCTCACACTCAACCGGTCGAAGCGTCACCGTTCGGATCAACGACCGTGGTCCCTTCATAAAGCGACGCTGCATAGACTTATCCACCGGAGCCGCGCGTGCACTTGGGATGGCCGGGACCGCGTTGGTCTCACTCGAATAAGACGCGCGAAAGTTGAGTATCGTTTCGAGATCAGCGCGCGCCTGAACACGCATTGGCAGTCGTGCTCATTCCTAATTCGGGTCGCTACCCAAATTGGAAGCGAACAAAGCGCAAATTGTTTGATTTGGTTGGTACAGTTGGGTGGGCTCGAACCACCGACCTCCTGTTCCACAGACAGGCGCTCTAACCAACTGAGCTACAACTGCATCCTCGGACGAGGCCGCGCAAAGGGGCCTCGCGAATGGGCCGGAAACTAGGTGCAACGCCCCGCTTTGGCAAGGCCGAACGCGGGACTTTCCCGCGTCCAAAGAGCTCCAAAGCTCTCTCAAAACAAAAGGCCCGGGCTCAGTTGCCCGGGCCTTTCTGCGGTTTTGCCTCGATCAGGCGGCCGGCTTGTAATATTTCGAGGCGCTGGCCTTGATCGGCTCGGCGGTCTGGTTGGCGACCTTCTGGCCGAGTTCGGTCAGTTCCTTGGCCTGGGCGCTGAAGGCCTCGAGGCTCTTGCGGGTCTGAGTGGTCCACAGTTCCAGAGCCTCGGAGGGCGTCTTGGCGCCGAGCAGTTCCTGGGCGAAATCGAGCGCCGAGGTGGTGTTGGCCTTCACGAACTCCATCACCTTGGCGGTATATTCGCTCGCGCCCTTGCTGGCGCTGGTGAACACCGCCTCAATGGTGCCGTTATGGGCCTCGGCGGCGTCCTTGAACTTGGCGTAGTTGTCGCGCGCCTGCGAAACGCCCTTTTCGGCGAACGCGCGCATCTGCTCGGGAACTTCGAACGGAATGATAGAAGCGGAAAACGGATCAGTCGAACTGGTCATCGCATGCATCCTTCACAACGGGGTAAAGTCCGGTGACCCCATTGCGAACGCCGCAGCCCGCAAGGACCGAGAACGGTCGAATTGGATCACGCTGCCTAGTTCCTATTCCACGGAATGCCCTGTCCCTGGGCAGGACAAGTAAAGCTCTTTATCATGTCAATTTTGTGCAACGCAACGTTAAATCGATGCGATGCCGAATTTGTCGGCCCACGGTCCCGAGGGTTTCCGACCTGCGGCTAATGCCGCGCCAAACCTCACGATTTCGGCTTGATCGCGTCCATCGCGGCGCGGCTGACGATCTGGCCCATTTCGCTCGCCTGCTGCGCCAGCGCGCGCATCTGGGCCTGCACATATTCGCCGTGCAGCCGCATCACTTCGCTGACGTCCTTGGCCTTCACGAGGGATTCCGCATAGTCCAGCGACGCCTTGACGTTGTTTTCGGCGTAAGTGAGCGCCTTGCTCGAAATGTCCTTGGCGCCGGCGCGAACCGTGGCGCTGCGCTCCTCCAGCGAGCCTGCGGTCTCCTGTGCGTCGGCCAGAAACTTCTCGAAGGTCTTGCGGGCCTGCTCGAAGCTCGCCTCGGCCATCGATCGCACGTCCTTCGGAATCTCGAAACGGTCCGGCGCATCGTTGCTCATGGTCCACTCCTTGTTCTCTGCCAGGCCTTTTTGGCCCTTTCCTCCCCGCTCGGGTCGCACCAGCCTACCGTCAAAAGACCTCGCCCGAATGACGAAGCTTTTTTGCGGTCGTGAACTTTTGACGCAGGTTTACAAGGTACAACGCCAAAGCAGGCTTGATCGTTCGGGCGAGTTAACGTTATCGCGGCTAGGATCGTCGGTCGTTTGGCGAGGCCGTGGACCTGCCGCGTCGCACTTGCGATACTAACGGTCTGTTAAGGCTGTCGTCGTTTGGCCGCCGATTTCTTTCAGCGATCGGCGAGCGAGAAGCGAAACCGTGCGGTCAAGTTGTCGCGATGAATAGTGCGGAATTCCAGTTGCAGGGCCTCGGCGATCCCAGGCTGGCCGTGCATGCAACGAGCCCCCTGCCCACCTGGCTGTGGTCAATCGACGGCAAGCGGGTGTTGTGGGCCAATCCGGTCGGCGCGCAATCGTTCGGCGCCGGGAACGGCACGGCACTTGTGGGAAAGGTGTTCGGGCCGGCCGACCAGCATCGGCGGCAGGTCGCGCAGCTCGCCGGCCGCCTGCCGCAAAATGGCGCGGTGCGGCTGGAGCGGCTGCGCGGCTTCGGCGCACCGCTTGGCATGCTCGCGACCTGCGCCTGCTCGCGGCTCGAATTCGCCGATGGCCGGCATGCCGTCCTGATCGCCGCCGCGAGCGGCGCGACCGATCGCACGATGCCCCTCCTCGAGCGGCTCTCCCGCCTGGTCCGGGACGTCAAGATACCGATCGCCGCGTTCACGCGCGACGGCATGTTCGTCGGCGCCAGCGACGCCGCCCGGGCGCTGCTCGGCTTCCGAAATCTCACCGAGGCCGGCCTTGATGCCGCGCGCGAAGACGCGCTCCGGCAGGGCCGGGTCGAAACCTCCTTCCGCATCGGCCACATGGTGCTGCAGCGCGTCGGCAGCGGCGCGGATGTCGGCCTCATCGCGCTGCTGATGCCCGCGGTCACAGAGACCGAGGTCGCGCCTTCTCCGCCGGAAACCACGGCCGGCCCTGCGGCCAGGCAGCCATTCTACGAGCAGCCCGCTTTGTCAGGGGAAGCGCCCGCCGAATTCGCGCTGTTCGACGCGCTGGATACGGACCCCGAGGAAGCCGAGCCCTCGCCCTTCATCGCGCCGGTCGCCGACGAGCCGTCGGCGCCGGTCGCAACGCCCTTGTCCTACACGACGCCGGATGGACGCACGCCGGCCGGCGCGTCCGAAAAGACGCCGTCATGGCATGACGAGCCGCTGCCGAATACGCGCCGCACCCCGCTGCGCTTCATGTGGCAGATGGACCGCGAAGGCCGCTTCTCGCTCGGCTCGGACGAGTTCACCCGGCTGATCGGCGTGCAGGCCGCGGCCGGCTTCGGCCGGCTGTGGAGCGACATCGCCGACAGGTTCGGCCTCGATCCCGAAGGACTGATAATGAAGGCCTTTGCCACCCAGGACACCTGGAGCGGCATCACGCTGAACTGGCCGGTCGATGGCGGCGGCCGGCTCAGGATCGAATTGTCGGGCCTGCCGATTTTCGACCGCGCGCGCAATTTCGCCGGCTATCGCGGCTTTGGCGTCTGCCGCGATTTCGACGGTCTGGCGCGGCTGGAGGCGCTGCGCCGCTACGAATTTTTCAGTGGACCGCCGGCCCAGCCACTGTCCGCCGACACAATTCCGGCCGAGCCTGAACGATCCGAGGTGCGAGAGGCGCCGCGCCCCGAGGTCTCATCCGGCGCGGCGCCGCCGACAGAGCCCGCTGCGGCAACTGCAACCAGTGCCGAACTGCCCGAGCCGAACGCGTCCGAGATTTCACAACAGAGCGATTTGGAAACGATTTTGGATACGCCCAAGGACATCTCAACGGAAACGCCGGTGGAGGCGCCCGGCAACGTGCTGCCATTCCGTCCGCCCGGCGAACCGAAGCCGCCGTCGCTGACGCCGGTCGAGAACAACGCCTTCAACGAACTGGCGCGGCAATTATCGGCACGGCTCGAAAGCCAGCTCGCGGCAGCGCCGACGCCATCGGCCACCGAAGAGCCGATCGCCGAAGCGCCGCCCCCGCCTGCGGAAGCGCACGAACCCGCTTTCGAGCCACCGAGCGCGGAACAGCCGGCGACTGTCGCGCCGGCGACTGTCGCGCCGGAATGGCTGAGCGAGCCCGAGCCGGCACCGCGCGGCGAAGCCAGGCGCGACCGCGCGCTGCTCGACCTCATGCCGACCGGTGTCCTGATCTACCGGCTCGACCGCCTGCTCTATGCCAACCCCGCTTTCCTTGAGCGGATGGGATATGAGAGCGTGCGCGCGCTTGAGGATGCCGGCGGACTGGATGCGCTCTATGTCGAGCCCGGCGTCTCGGCCACCAGCAGCACCTCCGACTCTGGCACGCCGGTGCGGATCGCAGCAGCCCCGCCGCATGGCGATGCCGGCCATCCGAGCGCCGAGGCGCACCTTCACACGATCTCCTGGGACGGCGATTCCGCGCTCGCCTTGATCTTCGCCGAGCGGCGCGATGAGGGCGCGGCCATTGCGGCGGCGATGGCGGCGGAGCCGCTTCCGCCTGACGTACCGCCGGGGACAGGACTGGCCGATGCCGAGGAGCTCGGCGCCATCCTCGACACCGCGGCCGAGGGTGTCGTGATGTTCGATGCCGAGGGCAACATCAATTCCTGCAACCGCAGCGCCGAGGCGCTGTTCGGCTATGACGGCGACGAGCTCGTGCAGCGCAACCTCGCCGATCTCTTTGCGCCCGAAAGCCAGCGCGTCATGCTCGACTATCTTGAGAGCATCAAGGGCGAAGGTGTCGCGAGCCTGCTCGACCACGGCCGCGAGGGGCTCGGGCGCGTGCGTCAGGGCGGCCTCGTGCCGCTGTCGATCACCATGGGCCGCACCCGCGCCGACGGGCCAAACTTCTTTGCAGTGTTCCGCGATCTGTCGCAGGCCAAGAGGAGCGAGAGCGAGCTGCGCGAGGCCAAGCGCCTCGCCGAGCGCGCGGCGATCGCGAAGGCCGACATGCTGGCGCGGATCAGCCACGAAGTGCGCACGCCGCTGAATGCCATCATCGGCTTTGCCGAAGTGATGATCGGCGAGCGTTTCGGCACGCTCGGCAATGAGCGCTATCTCGAATACATGAAGGACATCCGCGCTTCCGGCGAGCACGTGCTGGCGATCATCAACGATCTGCTCGACCTTTCGCGAATCGAGACCGGCAAGCTCGACCTCGCCCTCACCGACCAGAACCTCAATGAAATGGTCGAAAGCTGCGTCGCGGTGATGCAGCCGCAGGCCAACCGCGAGCGCATCATCATCCGCACCTCGCTTGCGCATATGCTGCCGCCGGTGCTGGCGGATGCGCGCGCGCTGCGCCAGATCACGCTCAATCTGATCGGCAACTCGATCCATCTCGCCAATGCGGGCGGCCAGGTCATCGTCTCGACCGCATTGTCCGATTTCGGCGAGGTGATGCTGCGCGTCCGCGACACCGGACAGAGCCTCAACGACAACGAGGTCGCCGCAGCCCTCGAACCGTTCCGCACGCCGGCGCCGTCGGACCAGACCACCGAGGGCTCCGCCGTCAGCCTGTCGCTGACGAAGGCCTTGGTCGAGGCAAACCGCGCCAGATTCCACATCAAGACCGGGGGCCGCTCCGGCACCCTGATCGAAGTGGCGTTCCCCCACGCCACCGCGCGGGCGTGAGCACGATCCCGTAGCCCGGGTGAAGCCCAGCGCAACCCGGGACAGGCGCATCCGCGTTCGCGAGCGGCCCTGGTTACGTTGCGCTGCACCCGGCCCACGGCGCTGCGGGGATGTGTCGCGTTCGCGGGATGCGACACGGCACAATTATTGCTCGATTTTCCCGACGTGAATGCAATCGGCGCCTGACGCGCCCAATTCCTGAGCAATTTGATTTCACCCCATCGGATCCTGATCGAGGTCCCATGCGCTGCCTGGTCGTTGCCGATCTGCATTATTCATTGCCGCAGTTCGACTGGCTGCTCGCGGCGGCGCCGCAATTCGACCTGGTGATCTTTGCCGGCGATGCGCTCGACATCTCATCGATCGTCGATTTCCGCGCCCAGATCGTCGTGGTGAAGAAATATCTTTCGCTGCTCGCAGCCCGCACCCGCGTCATCCTCTGCTCCGGCAATCACGATCTCGACGAACGCAATCCCGACGGCGAGAAGATCGCGCGCTGGGTCTCTGACGTCAGGGAGCTCGGGATCGCCGGCGACGGCGACAATCTGACGATCGGCGATACGCTGTTCACGGTGTGCCCGTGGTGGGACGGCCCAAAGGTGAAGGAGCGGCTCGACGCGCAGCTTCGTAACGCCGCCGTCAATCGGCCCGCGAATTGGATCTGGGTGCATCACGCGCCGCCCGCAAACTCGCCGACGAGCTGGGGCGGCAAGCGCTTCTTCGGCGATGTCGAGCTGGTGCAATGGATCCAGCGCCATCAGCCGTCCATGGTGATATCAGGCCATGTGCACCAGTCGCCGTTCATTCCTGATGGCTCGTGGTTCGATCGGTTAGGCGCGACCTGGGTGTTCAACACCGGCCGCATGCCCGGCCGTCCGCCGACTTGTATCGTACTTGATATCGACCAAGGCAGCGCGTTCTGGCTGGCACCGGGCGAGGAGCAGACCATCGATCTCAACGCATCGCTGCAGCCGGCCGCCCGGATCGAGAACCCGCCGCCCTGGCTCACATCCTTGGGTCTGATTGCCGATCCGATCCTGGCGCGACCTGCATCGGCGGCAGGTTGATCATGCTCTGCAGGATCTCGCCGACCATCGCCAGATGCGTGCCATGGTCGGCATATTGGTGCATGAGATCGGCGAGATAGGTGGTGGCGACGTTGAGCCGTTGTGCGAGCAGCCGGGCCAGCAGCAGCGCCACTTCCGGCTGCTCGCGCAGGAAGGCCGCCGCATCATCGAATTCATAGACCAGCGAGTCGGATGCGGCGCGCACCGTTGCGGTGTGCGGCTGATCGAGCAGCACACTCATCTCACCGAGCACGGCGCCGGGCTCAGCGAGCACCGCGACCACGGCATCGCCCTTGATCACCTCCAGCCGCCCTTCGATCAGCACGAACAGATGCCCGGTCTTGCCGCCCTCATGGATGATGAGCGCGCCGGACGGCACCTGCCGCCGAACTGCCCCGCCGCAATGATCCAGGATCGCCCGCATCCGAACTCCACCTCCCCGCAAGGAAGACTAGGCGCAGACTTCCCCGAGGGGAAACGCATTAGCTGGGCGCGCTGCCCAAATTGTCGGCACTTCGGGGGACGCCGCAGGACGACACATCAATCGATCCCCTTGCGCGCGGCATCGACCGCGCCGGCCAAGAGTTCGAGCGCCTTCACGCGGCGCCGCCGTGCCAATCGCTCCTCACCGACCTTCCGCTCGTGCTTGCCGGCGATGAAGGCCTGGATGTCCGGCAACGTGCGTATCGCGCCGCGGCTGCCCCATTGGCCGTCTGGCACCTCGGTGGGAAATACCCAGACGCGCTGCGCGACGTCCTCGAACGTGCCGCCGTCGGCGCGCACCACGGCGTCGGTGACGTCCTTCACCAAGGCCCTGCGCGAAGCTTCCGTGTACTGCCCTTCGGGCACCGTCGGGACGATACGGTATCGCGGCGAGGCCGAGTGTTGGCCCGCGACATAGACGGCGGCCGGCCGATGCAGGTACACGACCGTCACGCTTTGGGCGACCTCATTGGTGGGGTCGAATCCCTCGTGCCCGATCAGGAGATCGCCGAGTTCCTTGATCAGCCGCGCTTCGGCTTCCGGTTTCAGCGCGCCCTCCGGAATGGTGACATCGATCATCGGCATAAAGACCTCCTGAGCTCGTTCGCAAGCCGAGGTCTAGATGCTGAGCGGTTCTGCCGAGAGTGGCAGTATCGCCATGTTTCGAGGAAATTCGGACAGGCGCGGCTACGCAGCCGGCGCCGCGCTGGCGTTACGGCGCGCGAAACGGCATTGATATTCGCGAGGCGAAAGCCCGGTTTCGCGCTTGAACAGGCGACGGAAGGTGGAGAGATCGTTGTAGCCGACACGGGCGCTGACCGCATCGACGCTCAAGCCTTTGGTTTCGAGCAGCCGCTTTGCCACGTCGACGCGCAGCGCTTGCAGGTAATGGAGCGGCGCCTCGCCGGTCGCGAGCTTGAAGCGGCGATTGAGCGTGCGCTCGCTGACCGCAAGATGCTGCGCGAGTTCGGCGAGGCTGAACCCATGTTGTAGTGACTTTTCCATCCAGCGCTGCGCCCGTGCCACCAGCGCGTCCGAATGCTGCGGCGCGCTCGGCATGCTGGCGTAGGAGGTCTGCGAGACGCGGTTTGAGTCGATCAGCATCAACTTGCCGGTTTCGGCCGCCACTTCGAGGCCAGCAAATTTCTCAACCAGGCGAAGCGCCAGATTGAGCGACGTCGTCACCGCGGCGGAGCAGACGATGCGGTTCTGCTCGGTCAGGATTTCCGAGACCCGGAGGTCCACTTCGGGGTAACGTTGGGCGAATGCTTTCGCCTTCGCCCAATGCGTCGTGGCAACGCCACCGTCGAGCAGGCCGGCCTCGGCGAGAATGAAACTGCCGGTACAGTAGGAGGCGAGCAGCGCGCCGCGCGCGTGCTGGCGGCGCAGCGCAGCAAGCAGCGGTTCGACAATGTCGATTCTTTCGAAGAAGCGCTCGATGTTGACAACGAAGGGTCCCGGCACGACCACCGCATCCACGGCGGCACGTGCGCTGATCGGCCCGTCGACCTCGATGACCTGGCCCGAAGCGGTCTCGACCGGCTTGCCGTCCAGCGACTCGACCCGCCATTGCAGCAGCGGCGCTCTTGCCCCGCGATGGTGAGGCCGTTCTGCCCATACCGCATTGGCCGCTGTGAAGACGTCGATCGCTCCCGCCACGCCGGAGGCGAGGATGCCGTCATAGACCCAGATCCGGACGAGCGGCATGGTCCTGTCCGATTTTGCTCATGAGGGGGCGATACTGCCATCCCGCGTTCTGACGAACAAGGTGAACAACAAGGCCTGGAGGAAAATGCCCGGCCCCGACGACACTCCGCCGAGTCGTGGAATCCAAATTTGGAATCGCTCTAAGTCGTTACGCTGGAATCACTCTAAATCAGGCCGTTCGCGACATCGGGTCGCGGACATCTTGGCGTCGGCTGCGCTAGGCACTCCGGTACCGCGTGACATCCTGCCGGAGCAGCCTCATGATCAACTTTCGCGTCCTCGCCGCGTCAGCGGCGGCGCTGTGCCTGACCTTGCCCGTCGTCTCGACCGCATCAGCCGACAATGGCGAAGTCAACGTTTACACCTATCGCGAGACCAAGCTGATCCAGCCGCTGTTCGATGCCTTCACCAAGGACACCGGCATCAAGGTCAATGTCGTCTCGGCGAGTTCAGGGCTGGAGCAGCGCATCAAGGCGGAGGGCGCCAACAGCCCGGCCGATGTGCTCTTGACGGTTGATATCGGCCGCATCGACGAAGCGGTACAGGCCGGCGTGACCCAGCCGATCAAGTCGGAGGTGGTTGAGAAGATCGTCCCGGCGCAATATCGCGATCCGGACGGGCATTGGGCCGGCATCTCCATGCGCGCTCGCGTGATCTATGCCTCCAGGGACCGCGTCAAGCAGGACAAGATCACCTATGAGGAGCTCGCCGACCCCAAGTGGAAAGGCAAGATCTGCATCCGCTCCGGCCAGCACATCTACAACAATGCGCTGTTCGCGGCCTACGTGGCCAAGCACGGCGAGGCCAAGGCCGAGGAATGGCTGCGTGGCGTCAAGGCCAATCTGGCGCAAAAGCCGTCGGGCGGCGATCGCGAAGCCGCGCGCGACGTCGCCGCGGGCAAATGCGACATCGGCATCGGCAACACCTATTACTGGGCGCTGATGATGAACAACGATCCCGACAAGAAGCCGTGGGCGGAGGCGACCCGCGTCGTCCTGCCGACCTTCGAGGGCGGCGGCACCCATGTCAATCTGTCCGGCGTGCTGCTCGCCAAGCATGCGCCCAACAAGGCCAACGCCGTGAAGCTGATCGAATGGCTCGCCGGCGAGCAGGCACAGCAGTTGTATGCCGACCAGAACTACGAATATCCGGTTCGTGCCAACGTTGCGGTCAATCCCACCATCGCGGGCTACGGCACGCTGAATGCCGACAGCCTGCCGATCTCGAAGATCGCCGCGAGCCGCAAGGCGGCGGCAACGCTGGTGGACAAGGTCGGCTTTGACAACTGACCTCTGGCGGCCCTCTTCTTCGCTACCACCCCCGCCTGCGGGGGAAGGCCAGGGTGGGGGCACTGCCAAGATTGTTACTGCTCGCGTGGAGAAAGCCCGCACCCGCGTGACGCGACGCGTCTACGCCGGGCGAATCGCCGCGGCGATCGCGGTGGCGACTGCGGCGCTTGTCGCCGCGCCCGTCATCTCGATCGTTTCGCTTTCCATGCAGCCGGCGCCGGAAGTGTGGCACGACCTGATCAACTACGTGCTGCCCGTGGCGATGATCGACACCGCGCTTCTGCTCGCCGGTGTCGGTGCGCTGACGCTTCTGCTCGGTGCCGGCACGGCGTGGCTGATCTCGCGCTATGATTTCCGCGGCCGCCGCACGCTGCTGTGGCTGATGCCGCTGCCGCTGGCGGTCCCGACCTATCTCGCGGCCTATGTCTACGCCGATTTGTTCGAGCCGCTCGGCCTTGTCCATCGCACGCTCGGGATCTGGCTGCCGCTCCGTGACGCCGTGGGCTGGCTGCCCAATCTGCGATCCCTGCCCGGCGCGATTGTCGTGATCGGACTGGTGCTCTACCCCTACGTCTATCTGTCGGCGCGGGCGATGTTCCAGTTTCAGACGGCAGAATTCGCGGAGGTCGCGAAGACGCTCGGCGCCGGCAAATGGACCGTGTTCTGGCGCGTCTCGCTGCCGATGGCGCGGCCGGCGCTTGCGGTCGGCGTGGCGCTTGTGTCGCTGGAGACGTTGAACGATATCGGCGCCAGCGAATATCTCGGCATCCGCACGCTGACGGTTTCGATCTTCACCACCTGGCTCAACCGCGGCAGCCTCGCCGGTGCTTCGCAGCTCGCCTGCCTGATGCTCGCCATCGTCGCCGGGCTCGTCCTCATGGAGCGCTACGGCCGCCGCAATACCAATGCCGAACTCGCCGCCGAAAGCCCGCGGCTCACGCCGCGAACACCGCTGGTCGGCGCTCGCGCGTGGTCGGTATTCGCAACATGCCTGCTGCCGGTGCTGATCGGCTTCGTCGTGCCGCTGCTCTATCTCGTGCATCAAAGCGTCAGGCGCGGGCTGCTCGCCAATTTCGATGCGTCGCTGTGGCGCCACGCGTTCCACTCGGTCGCGTTTGCAACCCTGGCCACGCTGCTGGCGCTGCTGCTCGGGTTCTCCACCATCATCGCTCATCGCTGGCGGCCAAGTCCGTTGCAGCATATCGCGATGAACATCTCGCAGGCCGGCTACGCGTTGCCCGGCCTCGTGATCGCGCTTGGCCTGCTCGCGCCGGTGCTGGCCGTCGACAACGCCCTGAACGCGCTCGCCGGGTGGACCGGAGGATCGCTGCCGGGATTGATCCTGATGGGCTCGGGCTCAGCCGTGGTGATGGCCTACGCGATCCGCTTCCTGGCGGTGCCGACCGGCCTGATCAAAGCCGGCTTCGAACAGATCCCACGCGATTATGACGAGAGCGCCCGCGCCGTCGGCGCCGGTCAGGCCACGATTCTGCACCGGATCCACCTGCCGCTGTTGAAGCCCGCCCTGTTCGGCGCCGCGATCATCGTGTTCGTCGATTGCCTGAAGGAGTTGCCAGCAACGCTTCTGCTGCGCCCGCTGAATGTCGAGACGCTGTCGACCTCGATCTACCAATTCGCCAGCCGCGGCAGCTTCGAGGAAGGCGCACTCGCCGCGCTCCTGATCATCGCCGCCAGCATCGGGCCGGTGGCGTGGCTGACACGCTTCTCCGACGTGCCCAACGGCCCGGCGTAGTCGCGCGGCGCACTCCGCTCTCGCCGTCATTCCGGGGCGCGCGTAGCGCGAGCTACGATGTGCAATTGCACATCAGAGAATCCATCGGGCCGCATGCGCAGGCGGAGAAATGGATTCCGGGCTCGTCCTTCGGAAGCCCCGGAATGACGGCGGAGAAAAATTCGCGAGCAATTTCAAACTGATTTGCCCCGTCCACCCCTCACGCAAAAAACATTCCGCTTCCGTCGTCGGGCAAATCAGTGATTTAACTCCGCGCGTCTCACCCAGATGAGGGGCGGCTCGCGATCGTCACGAACGTTGCGGTGAGATGCGGTGGACGTGATGCGTGTGACTGACGAGCACACACATCACGGACGGCGAAGTCGTGTGGTCCTGGCGCCCCGACGCTGGCGCTAAGCTTCTTACGAAGTGACGGTGGCAAGAAAGCCCGGTCACCGGGGAGAGCGCGAAGGAAACCGTAACACCATCGCGCAGGGAAAGCCGGAATGCTTCGGTTGAACCTGTGGTCCTACCCCCGTGCTTTTTGTTGCACGGGACCCACGGGTGCAACCGGCACCCGGCTTTCCCTGCGCCCTCTGTTTTCGAGGAGGGTGAAACGAGAGCAAAGCTCGGGCGTGACACGCCGCGAGAATGCGAACTCACATCCCCACTGCTGTTTGAAAATTGAATCGGAATGCCAGCCCCGTCATTGCGAGCGCAGCGAAGCAATCCATCGCGCCACTTGCGGAGGCATGGATTGCTTCGCTGCGCTCGCAATGACGACAATAGTGGAGAGAGCGTGCGATACGACGCTTTCTCCGTGCCCGTTGATGCGCCCTCTCCCCTTGTGGGAGAGGGCTACTCCGGCGTCGGCAATGAAACTCATTTGGGTGAGGGGTCTCTCTCCACGAGCACCGTCGCCCGCGGGGACAACCCCTCATCCGTCGCACATTTCATGCGCGCCACCTTCTCCCACAAGGGGAGAAGGGAAGAACCATCATCACGTGTTCTTCAGCGCCACCCGAAACTCGGCTTCGGTCTTGGCCTTCACCTCATCCAGCGTGACGCCGTCGGCGAGTTCGACCAGCGCCATGCCGTCCTTGCCATGCTTGTCGATGGTGAAGACGGCCAGATCAGTGACGACCATGTCGACCACGCGTTCGCCGGTCAGCGGCAGCGAGCATTGCTTGAGCAGCTTCGGGCCGTCCTTGGCGGAATGCTCCATCACCACCACGACGCGCTTGACGCCGGCGACGAGGTCCATGGCGCCGCCCATGCCCTTCACCATCTTGCCGGGGATCATCCAGTTGGCGAGATCGCCGTTCTGGGCCACCTGCATCGCGCCGAGGATCGAAAGGTCGATATGACCGCCGCGCACCATGCCGAAGGAATCGGCGCTGGAGAAATAGCTGGTCGACGGCAATTCGCTCACCGTCTGCTTGCCGGCGTTGATGAGGTCGGCATCTTCCTCGCCCTCGTAGGGGAACGGGCCCATGCCGAGCATGCCGTTCTCGCTCTGCAGGCTGACGTCGATGCCTTCGGGGATGTAGTTCGAAACCAGCGTCGGGATACCGATACCGAGGTTGACGTAATAGCCGTCGCGCAGCTCTTTCGCGGCGCGCGCCGCCATCTGTTCACGGGTCCAGGCCATGGGACTCTCCTGCTAAATTTAGGCTGCGGGGCGCGGGCGGGTATTGCGGAACTCGATCCGCTTCTTACCGGTGCCGACCTCGACGATGCGCTTCACGAAAATGCCTGGGGTGTGGATGTGATCGGGATCGATCTCGCCGGCCGGAACCAGATGCTCGACCTCGGCCACGGTGATCTTCGCGGCCGTCGCCATCATCGGGTTAAAGTTGCGCGCGGTCTTGCGATAGACCAGGTTCCCGGCGGTGTCGCCCTTCCAGGCGTGGATGATGGCGAGGTCGGCGAACAGGCCACGCTCCATGATGTACTTCTCGCCGTCGAATTCCTTCACTTCCTTGCCTTCGGCAATCAGCGTGCCGACACCGGTCTTGGTGTAAAAGGCCGGGATTCCGGCGCCGCCGGCGCGGATGCGCTCGGCCAGCGTGCCCTGCGGATTGAATTCGAGCTCGAGCTCGCCGGCGAGATATTGCTGCGCGAACAGCTTGTTCTCGCCGACATAGGAGGAAATCATCTTCTTGATCTGGCGTGTCTCCAGCAGCCGGCTCAGCCCGATACCGTCGACGCCGGCATTGTTGGAGACCACTGTCAGGTTCTTGACCCCGGAGTCCCTGATGGCATCGGAGAGGGTTTCGGCGATGCCGCAGAGGCCGAAGCCGCCCGACATGATCATCATGCCGTCCTTAAGGATGCCGTCGAGTGCCGATTTGGCGTCGGGATAGACCTTGTTCATGAAAGAGGACCTGATCGAGAAAAGGCGCGGCGGCCGGAATTGGTTGGGATTATTAGGCGAAATCTTCGCAATGCGTCAATGACGCCCCGTTTCGCCATCTCACCTGCCTACAACCTCGACGACGGCCTTGAAAGCGTCAAGAAAACCCTTCAAGTTGCGTGGCTTGGCAGGGGCGCCAGGTGCGCTGCCCGGTTTTATTCGAAGATCCAATCACCTCAACCCGACCTGGATATGTCACTGACGATGGCCCAAGGAATGAAGCGCCTGGGGATGCCGATTGCGGCGTTTTTCGGCCTCGCGCTGCTTGGCCTGATCGGGACATCCTGGTTTCTGAACCGGGACGCCCTGCAGCAGGCGGTGGAGGCGCAAATCCGCGCCGTCACCGGGCTCGACCTCGTCGTCAACGGCCATATCGATGTCTCGGTGTTCCCCGGCAGCTATGTCTCGTTCCATGACGTCGGGCTGAGGGGCGGCGGGACCATCGACCCTGCGCTGCGGGTCGACGTGCTCACCGCCAATCTGCGCCTGCTGCCGCTATTGCTGCGGCGGTTCGAGATCGCCGACGTCATGATGCTGCGACCGCATATCCACGTCATCAGGGACGGCAAGGGCGACAGCAACTGGACGCCGTTCATCGACACCATCGCGCGCGCGATGAAACCCGGCGCCGAGAACCAGATGTCGTTCTCAGAGATCCGCATCCAGGACGGCATCCTCAATTATGAGGATGAGAGCAACCATGTCAGGGAGCAACTCGGCGACATCGACCTGTCGCTGGCCTGGCCGTCGATCTCGCGTTCTTTTGCCGCAACCGGACAGTTCGACTGGCGCGGCGAGCGCGTCGACGGCTCGATCAGCGCCAGCGACTTCATCGCGCTGTTGTCAGGCGAGCGCTCGGGGCTGAAGGCGCGCCTTGCCAGCGCGCCGCTCAAGCTCGCCTTCGACGGCACGGTCGCCAACCGGACCAGCCTGATGATGGAGGGCACCGCGACCATCGACAGCGTGTCCTTGCGCAACGCGCTGCGCTGGATGGGACAGGCCCCGCCTGGCAGCGGCGGGTTCGGCCGCTTCACGCTAAAGGCGCGCGCCAATCTCGTCGGCGGCTCGGTGGCGCTCACCAATGTCAATGTCGAGCTCGACGGCAACGTCGCCGAGGGCGTGATGACCTTCGCCAACAATGGCCGACAGACGCTGCAGGCGACACTCGCCGCCGGCAACCTCGATTTCACGCCCTATATCTCGACCTTCCGCCTTTTGGCGAGCGGCCAGCGTGACTGGAACCGGCAATTGTTCGATCTGAACGCGCTCACCGCGACCGACCTCGACATGCGGCTGTCGGCGGCGCGGGTGACGGTCGGCTCGACCAGGCTCGGGCGCACGGCGCTCGGCGCCAATTTGCGCGGCGGCACGCTCGCGCTCTCGGTTGCAGAAGCGCAGATGTATGGCGGCATCGCCAAGGGCTCGCTCGGGATCGCGCGCTCGGATGCCATCGCCGATGTAAAGGCGCAGCTCGAGTTCATCGATGTCGACCTGCAGGCCTGCGCCAGCGAATTGTTCGGCGTCAGCAAGCTCACCGGCCGCGGCAACCTCAACGTCGCGTTGACGGCGTCCGGCTCCAGTCCGTTCGGGCTCGCGCAATCGCTCGATGGTACCGCGACGCTGAGCGGGCATGATGGCGCGATCGCGGGCTTCAATGTCGAACAGCTTCTGAAGCGGCTGGAGCGGCGACCGCTGTCCGGCGGCGGCAATTTCCGCTCGGGCTCGACGCCTTACGACAATCTGACGATCGGCGTGCGATTCAATGATGGCGTCGCCACCGCCGAAGACATCCGCCTCGAAGGACCTGCGGCCAAGATCACGCTGACCGGCACCGCCTCGGTGCCGTCGCGGGAATATGATCTGAAGGGCGTCGCCAGCCTGAATTCGGCGCCGAGCGGCAGCAACGGTTTTGACCTGCCGTTCGTGGTGCAGGGTCCGTGGGACGATCCTTTGGTCTTCCCGGATCCGGAAAGCCTGATCCGCCGCTCGCCGGCGTCGTCGCAGTTGCTCGATGCGGTGAAGGACCGCAAGACCCGCGACACCGTGCGCTCGGTAATCGAGCGCTTCACCGGCGGCCCGCGGCAGCAGCCCTCTGATGCCGCAGCATCCCCGACGCGAGCGCCGACGGCGGCCGAGAACGCCAAGCCGAATTGAACCTTTCGACTTTCGTCGCGGTTCAAAGGCGAACCGCGCGCGCCATCTGGATCAGGCCGCGGCCATGCGCTAGTCTTTTATCCAACCGGTTAAAAAAACCGGCATCAAGACAGGGAGAACAACGTGAAATCCAAGTTGGGTATTGCTGTGCTTTCTTTCGCGGTCGCCGCCATCGGGCTGATCCACGCGACCGCGCCGGCACTGGCGCAGGAGAAGAAGATCACGGTCTGGTGGGGCAAGGGCTTCTACAAATCCGAGGATGACGCGCTCCTCGAGGCGATCAAGAAGTTCGAAGCCAAGACCGGCATCAAGGTCGAGCTGTCGCAATACGCGATCCAGGACATGATCCCGAAGACGGTGGCCGCGCTCGATTCCGGCACAGTGCCCGACGTCGCCTATTCCGATACGTATGACGTGCAGGCCGGCGGTAAATGGGCGTTCGAAGGCAAGATCGAGGACCTCTCCGACATCCTGCTGCCGATGAAATCGGCCTTCGCCCCGAACACGCTAGAGACTGCCTATCTCTACAACGACCAGACCAAGAAGAAGGGCTATTACGGCTTCCCGCTGAAACAGCAGAGCATGCATGTGCAGATCTGGGGCGACATGCTGCAGCAGGCCGGCTTCAAGCCGAGCGATATTCCGACCAAGTGGGCGGATTACTGGTCGTTCTGGTGCGACAAGGTGCAGCCGGCGATCCGTAAGGCGACCGGCAACCGCATCTACGGCGTCGGCCAGCCGATGGGTGTGGAATCGACCGACTCGTTCCAGTCGTTCTACACCTTCATGGACGCCTACGACGTCAAGCTGGTCGATGACGACGGCAAACTCCTGGTCGACGATCCCAAGGTGCGCGACGGGCTGATCCACGCGCTGAAGGATTACACCGACACCTACATCAAGGGCTGCACGCCGCCCTCCTCCACGACCTGGAAGGACCCGGACAACAACGTCGCCTTCCACAACAAGACCATCGTGATGACCCACAACTTCACGATCTCGATCGCGGCGAAATGGTTCGAGGATTCCAACAACCAGGCCCTGACGCCGGAGCAGCGCGCCGCCGGCAAGAAGGCCTATGAGGAAACCATCATCACGGCGTCCTTTCCCAACAAGCCGGACGGCACCCCGATCAAGTACCGCTCCGACGTCAAGACCGGCGTGATCTTCACCGCGGCCAAGAACAAGGCGGAGGGCAAGGAGTTCGTCAAATTCCTGCTGCAGGAGGAGAACCTCGGGCCTTATGTCGAGGGTGCGCTCGGCCGCTGGTTCCCGGTCACGGTCGCCGGCCAGAAGAGCCCGTTCTGGCAGGCCGACCGGCATCGCAAGGCGGTCTACACCCAGTTCACCGGCGGCACCACGCCGTTCGACTTCACCAAGAACTACAAGTTCACGATCCTGAACAACGAGAACGTCTGGGCCAAGGCCATGAACCGCGTCGTCAGCGAGAAGGTGCCGGTGGACAAGGCCGTCGACGAACTGATCGCCCGCATCAAGCAGGTCGCGGGCTGACGTCAACAAGGCCGGCCGCGGTCGACGCGGCCGGCCTCCCTGTCACGGCGATGTAGGACGTGATGTAACACATGGCGATCACGCTTTCCGATCATGCGATCCCGAGCCCGCCGCTGTCGGCGCGGCTGTCGACGCCGCAAGTCTGGGGCATCGTGCTGCTGGCGCCCTATCTGCTCGTGTTCCTGGCCTTCGTGCTCTATCCCGTCGGTTACGGGCTATGGCTCGCGCGCCATCCGCAAAGCTATGTCGAGCTCTATCACGACCCGATCTTCGCGCGCGCCGCCGTCAACACGCTGATCTTCCTCGTCATCGGCATCAACGTCAAAATGCTGATCGCGCTGTTCCTGTCGGGCTTCTTCGTCCAGCAGCGCCACTGGATCAGGTGGCTGTCGGTGCTGTTCATCCTGCCCTGGGCGGTGCCGTCGATCCCGACCATCCTGTCGGTGCGCTTCATGCTCAATCCGGAATGGGGCGTGGTCAATCACATCATCTTCAGCCTGACCGGCGATGACGGCCCGAACTGGCTCAACGATCCGGCGGTGGCGCTGACCATGGCGATCGGCGTCCACATCTGGAAGTCGCTGCCGTTCTGGACGCTGATCCTGATGACCGGGCGGCTCGCCATCTCCAACGACCTGTTCGAGGCCGCTGCCGTCGACGGCGCGAGCTTCTGGCAGAAATTCCGCTACATCACCTGGCCGTCGATGCGGACGCTCTACGTCACCTGCACGCTGCTCTCGATGATCTGGACGCTCGGCGACTTCAACAGCGTCTACCTCCTGACCGGCGGCGGGCCGGCCGACCTCACCCATGTGCTGTCGACGCTCGGCATCCGCTATCTCCGGCTCGACCAGCTCAATCTGGCGATGGCCTCGATCGTCTGCGCGCTGCCGCTGGTGCTGCCGCTTGTCTATTTCATGATGAAACGGTTGTCGCGATGAAGCTGCCCACCCTGCGCGAGATCGGCACCGAGGCTAAGCTGCTCCTGATCGGCATCCCCGTCCTGATCTGGACGCTGGTGCCGATCTATCACATGTTCCTGTTTGCGATCTCGCCAAAGGAGGATGCGTTCTCCGGCAAGCTCTGGCCCGATCATCCGACGCTGCACAATTTCGAGATCGTGTTCCGTCAGCAGCACTACTTCCTGCGGGACTTCTGGATGCAGTTCGGGAACTCGACCGTGATCGCGCTGGCGACCGGCGCGCTGACGCTGTTCATCGCAACATCAGCGGCGTTCTCGATCTCGCGATTGCGTACGCCCGGCGGCCGCGCGGTGATGAACCTGGCGCTGTTCACCTATTTCATCCCGGCCGCATTCCTGGCCGTGCCGATGTACCGCACCATGGGCAATTACGGATTGCTCAACACTCACTGGTCGCTGATCCTGGCGATGGTGACCATCGCCTCGCCCTACGCGATCTGGGTGTTGAAGCAAGCATCCGACAAACTGCCGGTCGAGCTCGACGAAGCCGCGACCATGGACGGCGCGACCACGCTGCAATTGTTCCGCCTGGTCTACGTGCCGCTGATGATGCCCTCACTGGTCGCGGTCGGCACGTACGCCATCCTGCTGGCCTGGAACGAATATCTCTATGCGTTCCTGCTGCTATCGAAGGACACCGACATCACGCTCCCCGTTGCGCTCGGCAATTTCCTCGCCGCCGACGATTCGCCGTGGGAGCTGTTGATGACGACCGGCTTCATCTACGCGCTGCCACCGGCGGCGATCTACTATGCCTTCAAGCGCTACATGGTCGGCGGCCTCACCGCGGGCGCGGTGAAGTCGTGACCGCTCACAGCGGCGCGGCGCTCTCGCCCTGGGAGCTCGACAATTTCGAAGCGAACGAGGCGATCACGATCAGGACGGCGATCAATGCGATCACCAGCGTGCAGATCGCGTTGATCTCCGGCTTCACCCCGAGCCGCACCTCCGAATAAATCCGGATCGGCAGCGTCGCCGAGCCGGGACCGGTGGTGAAGCTTGCGATCACGACGTCGTCGAGCGATAGCGTGAAGGCGAGCATCCAACCCGCGACGATGGCGGGAACGATCAGCGGCAGCGTCACCATCAGGAACGCCTTCACCGGATTGCAGCCGAGGTCCATCGCGGCCTCCTCCAGGCTGCGGTCGAGCGAAGCAAGGCGCGACTGCACCACCACGGTGACGAAGCACATGGTGAGCGTGGTGTGGGCGATAGTCACCGTCCAGAAGCCGCGCTCGGCGTTCAGCGCCACAAACAGGAGTAGCAGTGACAGTCCCGAGATCACCTCCGGCATCACCAGCGGCGAATAGAGCATGCCGGAGAACAGCGCGCGGCCGGCAAAGCGCTCGCCGCGCGCCAGGCCTATGGCCGCGAGGGTGCCGAGCAGCGTCGCCAATGTGGCGGACACGGCGGCCACGCGCAGGCTCATCCAGGCGGCTTCCAGCATGGCGCGGTCATTGAAGAACTCGATGTACCAGCGCAGCGACCAGCCGCCCCACACATTCACCAGCCGCGACGCATTGAACGAAAAGATCACGAGGATCACGATCGGCAAATAAAGGAACGCAAGCCCGAGCGCGAGCGCGGTCATGTTGAAGCGCGAAAGCCGGTTCACGGTACGTGCCATCAGCGTCGGCCCTCGACCTGCCGACGCTGCAGCCGGTCATAGAGCACGAGCGGCGGCACCAAGAGAAGCAACAGCGCGATCGCGACGGCCGAGGCCACCGGCCAGTCCTTATTGGTGAAGAATTCGAGCCAGAGCGTCTGGCCGATCATCAGCGAATTGGAGCCGGCCAGAAGATCGGGGATCACGAACTCGCCGACAATCGGTATGAAGCAGAGCAATACCCCTGCCCCGACGCCCGGCAATGACAGCGGAAACGTCACAAGCCAGAAGGCCTTCCGCGGCGAGGCGCCCAGATCTTCGGCGGCTTCCAGCAGCGTGCGGTCCATCTTCGCGAGCGTGGCGTAGAGCGGCAGGATCATGAACGGCAGATAGGAATAGACGATGCCGATATACATCGCGGTGTCGGTCGACAGCCAGACAACAGGCCCGGGCACCAGATGCAATGCGAGCAAGATCCGGTTGAGCAAGCCGTCATGCTGCAGGATGTTGATCCAGGCATAGATGCGGATCAGGAACGAGGTCCAGAACGGCACGATGACCAGGGTCATCGCGATGCCCTGCCAGCGCTGCGGCAGCCGCGCCATGCCGTAGGCGATGGGATAACCGATCACGAGCAGGATCAGCGTCGAGGTCATGGCGACGACCAGGCTGCGCAGATAGGACAGGATGTAGAGATTGTCCGAGAGCAGCAGCCGGAAATTTTCCAGCGACAACTGCTCGAACGCGGCCTTGAACGCCACCCATCCCTCGCCGAGGTCGAACACCGGCGTATAAGGCGGCTGCGCGATCGCGGTCTGCGACAGGCTGATCTTCAGCACAAAGCCGAACGGCACCAGGAAAAACAGCGCCATCCAGAGATAGGGCGCGATGGCGGCATAGCGCGCCGGACGGGCAAAGATACGGCGCGTGCTCATTGCTCGAGCACCACCCCATCGTCGGGCGTGAACCAGACAGCCACGCGCTCGCTCGAACCATAGCCATCCGCGTCAAGCCGCGCGGTATTGGCCATCACCGAGCGTACCACCGCACCATTGTCGAGCCTGATCCTGTAAGCGGTGAGGCCGCCGAGGTAATTGATCTCCGCGACCTCGCCCTCGAAGCGATTGATTGCTTGCAACGCGTCGGCACCCGACGCCAGTCCACGCCGCGATAATTTGATCTTCTCGGGCCGGATCGCGACGGTCACGATCTCTTTCATCACCGATTGGCGCGGCTCGGCCACCGTGATGATCCCTGCTTCACGCGTCGTGACCTTCAGCCTGCCCTGCTCGCGCGAGATGACCTGCCCCTCGAACAGATTGACGTCGCCGACGAACTCGGCGACCCAGCGCGAGGCCGGCGCCTCATAGAGGTCGCGCGGGGTTGCGACCTGCGCCAGGCGGCCGGCGTCCATCACACCGATCCGGCTCGCCATCGTCATCGCCTCTTCCTGGTCGTGGGTGACGATGATGAAGGTCATGCCAAGGCGGCGCTGCAATTCCATCAATTCTGCCTGCGTGCTCTCGCGCAGTTTTTTGTCGAGCGCGGCCAAGGGCTCATCGAGCAGCAGCATCTGCGGCCGGCGTGCCAGCGAGCGCGCCAAGGCGACACGCTGCCGCTGGCCGCCGGAAAGCTGGTCGGGCTTGCGTTTCTCCATCCCCTCGAGCTTGACGAGCGCCACCATCTCGGCGACGCGGGCGGCGATCTCGCCGCGCGCCATGCCGGCGCGCCGCAGGCCGAATGCGATGTTGTCACGCACCGAGAGATGCGGAAACAGCGCATAGTTCTGGAACATCATATTGACGGGCCGCTCATGCGGCATCACCTGCGCGATGTCGCGACCAGCAAGCAGGATGCGTCCCTCGTCCGGTGTCTCGAATCCCGCCAGCATGCGCAACAGCGTGGTTTTGCCGCACCCGCTCGGGCCAAGCAGGGCGAAGAATTCACCGGCGCGGATATCGAGTGAGAGCTCGTTGACCGCGGTGAAGTTGCCGAACCTTTTCGTCACGCCCTCGATGCGCAGCAGCGGCATGTCGGTCACCCTCCGCGGCGCAGTTTTTTCCGTGGTCGAATTATTTGCGGTCTTCGCCAGTTCCTCAGCCATGATTCCCTTTAGCCCGAACGTGACCGCAAGCTAGCGGCGGATCGCCACTGGCTCAACCGCCTCACGCGGCGTCTTCCGCAATATTGTTGTCACGGGCGCCTCTGCTAGATTTCGCCTGCACGTCAGGAGGACGAATGATGAACCGGGACCGCTACGACCTGCCGCTGACGACCGCTTCCGATCGCGCCGCGGCGCTCTATCGCGATGGCGTCGACTGTATCCTTGCCGCCTGGCATGGAGCGGATGTGGCCTTTGAGGCGGCCATCGCCGAGGACCCCGATTTCGCGCTGGCGCATGTGGCGCGTGCCCGCGTCCATCAGATCAACATGGAAGGCGCGGCCGCCCACGCCAAGACGGCAAAAGCCCGGCAATTGGCCGCGACCGCGAGCCGGCGCGAACAGCAGCATATCGAGATCCTGGCCTCGGTCGTCGAAAGCCAGACCAGGCAGGCATTGCAGGCTGCAGAACAGCACCTTGCGGAATTTCCGCGCGACGCGCTGATCCTGTCGCTGCTGCTCGGCGCCTTCGGCCTCTACGCTTTCTCAGGACGCCCCGATCACGACGCGGCACGGCTTTCGATCTGCGAGCGCTATGCTGCCGACTATGGCGAAGACTGGTGGTTCCTCACCTATCTCGGCTGGTCGCGAACCGAGGCGGGCGACGTCATCACCGGCCGCGATACCACCGAGCGCGCCTATTGGATGAAGCCGGCAAATGCCAGCGCGGCCCACGCTCTGTCGCATGCCCTGTTCGAGCAGGGTGATCCCAAGGAAGGCCGCACCTTCCTGTCCGGCTGGTTGCCGGCACACGACCGTGTGAGCTTCTTGCAGGGACATCTTGCCTGGCACCTGGCACTGATCGCGCTCGAGGACGGTGACACTGACGGCGCGCTCGACATCTACGAGCGGCATATCAGACCGCAGGGGCGGCCCTATCCGCCGCTGAACATTCTGACCGATACCACCTCATTGCTGTGGCGGGTCTCGCTGGCGGGAAGGACCGGGCTTGACTCGCATTGGCAGGAAGTCGCCGCCTACGGCGAGAAATTCTTCCCGAAAGCCGGGGCGCATTTTGCCGATGTCCATCACGCATTGGCTGCCGCGGCGAGCAACGGCGGCGCTCTGGAGCCGCGGCTTGCCGAAATGGAGGCGCGGCACGCCGAGGGCGAGCTGGCGCCCGGCGCTTCCGCGATCGGTCTTTGCCGCGGTATCCAGGCATTTGCCTCGGGCGACAACGAGGGCGCCGTGCGCTTCTTCGAGCCGTTGATGCCGGAACTGGTGCGGATCGGCGGCAGTCACGCCCAGCGCGAGCTTTGGGAGGACACATTCATCGTCGCCTGTCTTCGCGCGGGGCGCGGCGAGAAAGCGACAAAGCTGATCGCCGACCGCCTGCACCGGCGGCCATCCCGCCGCGACGAAGCTTGGTCGCAGCAGGCAGGTCGAAGCAGGGCGCTCAGCTAGTATCTCCAGATTGTCTAGGATGGTTCCAAGCCGAGCGCTTGCGCGCTCTCCATCCAGACCGGCAATTCCCTCTGATACAAAGCGTTGCTTTCCGTAAAGCCGAGCGCCGGTTCGAGCACGAAGGTGCTGAGAACTTCCTTCACTTTCGCATCGCTATTGGCTGCCACGCAGAGTTCCGCCAACCGATCGACGATCGGCTGCGGCGTCGCCTTCGGCAACGCCCAGCCCGTGAAGCCGCTCACGGTGAAGAATTTCGCTGTCGCGCCCTGTTGAGGCAGAGTCCTGACGTTGGGGATCGCGTCGACCTTCTTCGAATGCACCGCGAACACAACGCCGCGATTGCTCTGCAGGACGGTTTGCGCAGCCGTGTAGCTGCCCATCGCGACATCGAGCGTACCTTCCGCCAGCCCCGTCCACATTGGCGCTTCGCCACGGTAATGGATCGGTTCGATGTTGAGACCATACTGTTTGTTGAGCTCATTGATCGTCATGTGCGGGGCCGAGCCCGCACTATAGGTGCCGAAGTTCACCTTGCCGCTCTTGCGCGCGAAAGCGACGAATTCGTCCAATGTCTTGACGCCGGCCTTCGGGCTCGCGACCAGCAGCAGCCCTGCCCCGGGGATGATGCTGACGAGCGTCAGGTCCTTGTCCATGTCGTAGCCGGGGTTCTTCATCATGGCTCTGTTCATCACATAGGTGGTTGAGATGGAGCACAGGATCGTATGGCCATCTGGCTCGGCGCGCGCGACTTCCGCGGCGCCTATCGAGCCCGAGGCCCCCGCTCTGTTCTCTATGACGACAGTCTTTCCCACCTGCCTGGAGATGAATTCGCCGAAGGCGCGCGCGAGCAGGTCGGTCTGGCCGCCGGCCGGATAGCTGCAGATCATACGGATTTGCCGCGACGGCCACGCTTCCTGCGCCGCGGCCCTGCCCAAGAGGAACGGCATCGCTGCCGCTGTGGTGCCGGCCGCAATGAATTGACGGCGATCAAGCTTCGCTGACATGGCTTCCTCTCCCTGAATTTTTCTTCAGGGTATCGCATCGCCCGGCCTCAGCCACGGGCGAAAGACGGGACAGATTGGCGCAGAGGCCCGTCGGGAGCGAGCGTTTACGAAGGTCCGTTTTGGTCTTTTTTGAAAGTCAGCGTCGGCTTGCAGGCGTCGCTTCATTCGGCGGCGTGGCGCTGCTTGAGCTTGAACTTCGCCAAGGCGCGTTGGGCTGTCCGGTCGCTCGCACACGCCGGATGGGATCGGAAGTCGATGCTCAGGGGCTTTTCCTGCAGACGATTCCGTCGGCTTCGAGGGCCTGAGCGATCTGCTCGAGGATTGCCTCCGTCGAGTCCGATGCCGGAGTCTTGTTTGCCAAACTGGGCTGCACCGGAGCGGGGTGCCGGTCATCCTGGGACGTCTTCACCTTTGGCACCAGCTCGCCTAGTTCCTGCTCGACACGGCTCCAATCCCGCTGATCCACGGCATCCTCCGCAGTGATCTATTGTAAGACTACAGCGGGAGGTCCTCGGCGAAAAAGTAAAAGACGCGCGATGGTTAAGACCGGCCTAAGGGCCGCGATGACAGACGCCCATGCCGAAAAGTCACAGCGTGCTCACGTGAAGGAGATGCAGGCTCGGCTAAAGAAAGCGCGTCTAACCAAGACTACCAGTCTTGCGGACAAGCTCCACGACATTACCGCCGTTGCCCACCAGCGCCGCATACTGGCCGACCGGCGCCGGCTTGCCGATCAGATAACCCTGCACCGCGTCGCATCCCTCCTTTGCCAGGAAGCCGAGCTGCTCCTCGCTTTCCACGCCCTCAGCGACGATCGACATCTGCAAGCCGTGACCGAGATCGATGACAGCGCGGACGATCGCCGCCGATTGGGGGTTGCGGCCGAGATTGATGACGAAGGCGCGGTCTATCTTGATCTTGTCGAAGGGAAACGCCTGCAGGTAGCTCAGCGAGGAATAGCCGCTGCCGAAATCGTCCATCGAGATGCGCACGCCGAGCGCCTTCAGCCGCCTGAGCAGCGCCAGGCCGCGATCGAAATCCTCGATCAGCACGCCCTCGGTGATTTCGAGCTCGAGCCTGTCGGGCCGCAAGCCCGTTTCGAGCAGGATCGAATGCACGAGGCTGACAAGGTCGCCGTGCATGAACTGCGCCGGAGAAAGATTGACCGCGATCTGCAGCGGCTGCTTCCAGGAGGCCGCCTCGCGGCAGGCCTCGCGCAGGATCCACTCGCCCATCTCGACGATCAGGCCGCCTTCTTCCGCAAGCGGAATGAAATCCGCGGGCGAGACGAAGCCGCGCACCGGATGCTGCCAACGCGCCAGGGCCTCGAAACCGATCACCCTGCTCTCGTCCACCGTTGCGCCGGCCGCGGCCAGCGGCTGGTAGTAGAGCGATAATTCGCCGTTCCGGATCGCGGCGGAGAGATCCTGATGCAGAACGCGCCGGTCGCGGATCTGCTGGTCCATTTCCGGCTCGTAGATCGAGATCGTGCCCCGCGACTTCGCCTTCGCGCGGAACAGCGCCGCGCCGGCATTGGCGAGCAGCGAGGCGGCATCCGAGCCATTGTGCGGAAATACCGAAATGCCCGCAGTGACGCCGGTGCGGACCGATTTGCCATCGATCAAGAATTCCTGGGCGAGCGCCTCCGCCACCTGTTCGGCAAGAACGATGCCGGCGGCCGGCTGCTTGCCGTCGATGATCAGGCCGAACTCATCGCCCGAGAGGCGCGCCACCACGCCGCCGCGCGCCGAGGTCTGCAGGCGCCGGGCCACCTCGATCAGCAATTTGTCGCCGATCGCATGGCCAAACACGTCGTTGATCTCTTTCAGGCCGTCGAGGTCGACGCAAAGCACGGCGAATTCCTCGTCGGTGCCGCCACAGGCCTCGATCATCTGCGCCAGCGCCTGCAGGAAAGCGGCGCGGTTCGGCAAATCGGTCAAACCGTCGTGATAGGCCATATGGGCCATGCGGGATTCGGTCTGGCGTCGATCCGTGACGTCCTCATGCGTCTTGATTAGGTATTGCGGCTCGCCATGCTCGTCGAGCACGGTCATGCGGCGGGTCAGGAATAGCCGCAAGCCGTCCTTGGTCGAGATCGGATGCTCCTCGGTGAGCAGGCCGCGTTTCTTGATCGCAGCCTCGTCGCGCGCGATGATCAGCTTGGCCTCGCGCGGATTGAAGATGTCCGTCGCCGTCAGGCCGGTGGCATCCTCGCGCCGGCGGTTCAGGATCGTCTCAGCCGAGCGGTTGGCGAGCAAATATCGGCCGTCGCTGACGCGCTCGACGATCAGCGAGACCGGAATGTTGTCGACCACGAGTTCGAGGAACTTCTTGGCGTTCTCCAATTCCCGCGACAGCGAACGGCGGTCGGTGACATCATCGAACAGCGCGATCAGGAATTCCGGCTCGCCCTTCTCGTTGCGCGCGATCACGCGGTTGGAAGCGAGGATGCGCCGCTCCGGGCCACGTTCGACCCAGAACTCGTTGCGGAAGGAGCCTTCTGGAGCTTGAAGCGCCGCCTTGTCGGCGGCCGCGATGCTCGCGGCGCTCTCGGGACTAAAGATCTCGTCGGCGCGCTTGCCGACGATGCGATCGCGCGAGAAGCGCGAGAACCGCTCGAAGGCACGGTTGGCGAAGATGTAGCGGCCGTCCTCGATGTTCTTCGCGGCCACGCAGACCGGCACGTTGTCGAGCACCGATTCCAGGAACTGGGTGGTGGATGCGAGCTTGCGCGACAGTTGCCGCTGGTCGGTGCAGTCCTCATGCGTCGCGATCGATCCGCCATTGGGCAGCCCGAAATGTCGGACCACGACCGATTTGCCGTTGGGCAATTCCGTCACCATCCCCTCGGGGTTGGCGGCCCGGATATAGAACTCCGCAGGCGTGACATCCATCAAGCCGCGCCGGTGGCGCATTGCCAACAATTCGGGCCCGGTCATGTTGCGCGGTATGTCGGAGCGCGACAGGCCATAGATCTCGAGATAGCGGTCGTTGCAGAACACGATCCGCTTTTGCGCATCGGTCATCACCACGCCCTGGTTCAGATGGTTGAGGGCGGAGCTGACGAAGGCATTGCGCCGGAGTTGTATGCGCTGCACCCTTCGCAGCGCCGAAAGCACCGAGAGCGTGATCGCGCCCACGAAGGAGGCGACGACGATGCCGCCGATCAAAAGCTCCCAGACCAGGTTCGGCCCGAGCGAACCGATATCGCTCGATGGGACCAGACCGGCTGACGCTGCGAGAGCCAATGCAGCCGACGCAATGGCCACGACAAGGCAGACGACGGCCGGCGCCGGAATCAGATTCCTCCCGCTTCCCTGCGCTTTCTTGCCAGCCATTCCGTCACCTTGCGGATTTCCGCATTACAGTCTCTGGCCTTGGCAGTTTGGATCGGGTAAACGCCGCGCGATGCAACCGGAAAATGTGACTTAATTTAGGGCAATTGCCCTGACATGATTAATGCCGCACTAATGCCGGTGCGCCACGAAGCCTATTTCGAGGCAATCCGGGGCGTTGCTACCAAGGCGCGGATGGACAACAACAAGCAGAACCCTATTCGCGCCGATTTCCGGGCTTGAAGGATCCATGGACAGAGTTGATTGCGTCGTCATCGGAGCGGGTGTGATCGGGCTCGCCGTCGCACGCCGCCTCGCACAAGCAGGGCGCGAAGTGATCGTGCTGGAAGCCGCCGAGGGGATCGGCACCGTGACCTCCTCGCGTAACAGCGAGGTGATCCATGCCGGCATCTACTACCGTGCCGGCAGCCTGATGGCGCGGATGTGCATCAGCGGCAAGCATGCGCTTTACCGTTATTGCAAGGAGCACGGCGTCCCCTATCGCAATTGCGGCAAGCTGATCGTCGCGACCACGCCGAAAGAGACCGAAAAGCTGCAATCGATCCGCGCCCATGCCGAGGCCAATGGCGTGCGCGACATGGAGCTGCTTTCGGGCGAATCCGCCCGCGCGATGGAGCCAGCGTTGAACTGCGACGCCGCACTGCTGTCGCCGTCCACCGGGATCATCGACAGCCACGCCTATATGCTGGCGCTCAGGGGCGATGCGGAGGCCGCCGGCGCCGCATTCGCCTTCCATACCCCGCTGCTCCGCGCCAAGGCGGCGGCCGGCCGGATCGAGATCGAGGCCGGTGGCGAAGCGCCGATGACGCTGGAATGCGACCTGCTCGTCAATGCCGCAGGCCTCGGGGCGCCGGCGGTCGCGCGCGGCATCGAGGGTATGCCGCTCGAATTGATCCCATGCGCCTATCTCGCCAAGGGAAACTATTTCAGTTGCAGCGCGCGGGCGCCGTTCTCGCGGCTGATCTACCCGGTGCCCGAGCCCGGCGGGCTCGGCGTGCACCTCACCCTGGACATGGCAGGGCAGGCCCGCTTCGGCCCGGATGTGGAATGGGTGGAGAGCATCGATTACGCCGTCGATCCGGCGCGCGCGGACCGCTTCTATCCGGCAATCCGCAAATATTGGCCCGGGCTGCCGGACGGGGCACTGATGCCAAGCTATTCCGGGATCCGACCGAAGATCGTTCCGCCGGCCGTGGCGACGCAGGATTTCCTGATCCAGGGGCCGCGCGATCACGGCGTCACTGGATTGATCAATCTGTTTGGTATCGAATCGCCCGGGTTGACGTCGTCGCTCGCGATCGCCGATTACGTCGGTGAGTTCGTGTGAGCAGTCGCAACATCGACCACGGATGAGCGCTTCGGCGCCCATCCGGCCTGAAGTGGTGTACGTTGCGATATGTTACCGGGGGACTGGCTAGTGGAATGTCTCGTCGACGGATTGTTTCAACCGTTCGATCTCGTCCTTGACCATCAACTTGCGGCGCTTGAGTTCGGTGATTTGCAGGTCGTCTGTAGAGAGGTGCAGGAGCGCTTCGTGTAGTTCGCTTTCGAGAATTTTGTGCTTGCGTTCCAGTTCAACCAGATGCGCCTGTATCGCCATTACGAAACCTCCTCGGCAGGTTAACCTCAATTTCGATCAGGACACCAAAGTGTACACCAGCCAGATTATCTGTCGACGGAGATTGCGAATCAGCGCTGCGACATTTTCGAATTTATCTGTAACAGAACGTGCGTATGGAACCGTCTTAACTTGCGCGGCGAGCGTGGAGGGAGGATATTTCGGCACGCAGATACCGAGCGATCCGGCCACAACTTCACCGTGCCTATTTTTTAGTACACAGCCATGACCGACGAAGATGAGCGCGAACTCCACGCAGAGCTTGCACGGCTGCAGCAGGAGCACCGCGATCTCGATGCAGCGATCGACGCGCTGCATCAGTCGCCGGCGCCGGATCTGCTGATGGTGCAGCGACTCAAGAAGCGCAAGCTGCACTTGCGCGATCGCATCGCCTTCATCGAGGATCAGATCACGCCCGACATCATCGCGTGACGCGCGCCGTCATTCCGGGGCAATACCAATGGGTCCGCGCGAAGCGCGGCCCGATGATAGGCTCCGCATCGAACCCGGAATCCATCGGGCCGCGCGTGCAAGTGGTAAAACGGATTCCGGGCTCGCGCTTTGCGTGCCTCGGAATGACGAGACGAGAGAATTTGCGCCTGGCTTTGCTGTCAGCGCATGTTGGCTAGCTGTCCCCGACATCCACAGGCAGACATCCACAGGCGCTTGGCGCGATCGGTCACAAGCCGCCGGCAAGGCGCTTCCGCCCTCTTGACTCCTCTAGAACAAAATAAGAACATTACCGCTGCCGCCAGCCAAAACCGGAAGGATCATCGCCATGCCCATGCCGTCAGTGTTCTCCGACAACAACCGCTACGAAGTGGCTTGCGACCAGGCGATCGCGATGTGCGACGGCAATCTGCGCAGCACCATCAAGGCGCTGATCATGGCCAACGAATTCCTCGAGACTGAGGTCGCGGAATTACAGGACGCGCTCGCGACCTGTTTCGCGCAGGCAAAGAACGACGCCGCGTAGGTAAAAGGAGCACGCCGATGGCCGATATCACCTATTACGTTGCGCTGCCTTTCGTGCGGGACGACAGCGGTGAATTGGTCGCAGGCAATGCCGAGGAGTGTCAGAGCGCCGCGACCGCGTTGCGGCGCGCCGAGATGATGTCGCGGATGCCGGGCAGCATCGGCGCGGTCGCCTTCAGCCGCACCGGCGATCCCATGATCGGCGAATTCGGCGATGCGCACCTGCTGCGGAAATTCGGCAACCTGCCGGACGATCTCGGCCTGTGAAGCCGCTTGCCATCAACCCACCACTTCATGCCGCCGCTGCGCCTTGCGCACATACATCGCGCTATCAGCCTCTTCCAGCGCGCGGCTCGCCACGGAGTGCGGACCGAGGATCGCAACGCCGGCGGAGGCGCCCGCGCTGACGCTGCGGCCACCGAAATCGAAGGTAAGGCGATCGATCGATTGCTCCAGCGCCGCAGCCTTGGCCTTGGCGTCGGTCTCGGTCAGGTTCCACAGCAGCACCGCGAACTCGTCGCCGCCGAGCCGTCCGACCACGTCCGATGCACGCACCTGCTTCGTTACCGTTTTTACGATCGCCTTCAGCACCGCATCGCCGGCGGCATGGCCATAGGTGTCATTGATCGGCTTCAGGCGATCGACGTCGAGCATGACCAGCGCGCCGCTGGCGTGATAGCGCTTGATATAGGCGATCGAGCGGTTCAGCTCGCGCTCGAAGCCGCGCCGATTGAGGATGTCCAGCAGGAAGTCGGTCTCCGCGGATGCCTGCAGTTCCGCGATCTGCGCTTCCGCCGCGGCCAGTTCCGCCTTGAGGCGGCGAATTGTCGCCTTGGCCTCGGTCAATGCAGCCGATGGCACCTGGACAGGGGGGACTTTGGTGGGGGCGGCTTGGGCAGGCGCGGCTTGGGTGGTGGCGGCTTGGGCGCGGCGCGGCGCAACCTTGCGCGCAGCCGCGCTTTGTCTTTTCGCGGCCCCGGATGCGGCCGCCCTCTTCTTCTTTTTCATAAGCATCCTTGTTGAGGCCCGCTGATGAGGCTTGCCCGCATTCACCAAGACAGGATAGTCCATTCCGGATTCCTTGCCACGCCTTGGATCAGTGACGGGCCGCTCCTATAATCCGGCCCATGCTTCTGGATTCCTGATCAGAATTGACGATATGCCCGCCGCAATAGCCATTATCATGGGAAGCCAGTCGGACTGGGAGACCATGGGCCACGCCGCCGAAACGCTCACTGCCCTCGGGCTCGCGTTTGAGGCGCGGATCATTTCCGCCCACCGTACCCCGGACCGGCTGTACGCGTTCGCCAAGGGGGCAAAAGCGGCCGGTTTCAAGGTCATTATTGCCGGCGCCGGCGGTGCCGCGCATCTGCCCGGCATGACGGCTGCCCTGACGGAACTTCCAGTGTTCGGGGTTCCCGTCGAATCGAAGGCGCTGTCGGGCGTCGATTCGCTGTATTCGATCGTGCAGATGCCGGCCGGTATCCCGGTCGGCACGCTGGCGATCGGAAAATCGGGTGCCATCAACGCGGCGCTGCTCGCAGCGAGCGTGCTGGCGCTGAACGATCCGGCGCTGGCGACGCGCCTGGCCACCTGGCGCAAGCAACAGACCGATGCGGTCAAGGAGCATCCGGAGGTATCGGCGTGACGGCTTCGACAACAGTGAAGCTGAAGCCGGGTGATACCATCGGAATTCTCGGCGGCGGGCAATTGGGCCGGATGCTGGCGATGGCCGCGGCGCGGCTCGGCCTCAAATGCCAGGTGTTCTCGCCGGATCCGGATTCGCCCGCCTTCGACGTGGTGCAGCACGCGACCTGCGCGGAATTTGCCGATGTCGAGGCGCTCGAACTGTTCGCCAATGACGTCGACGTCATCACCTATGAATTCGAGAACGTGCCGTCCGCGACCGCCTTGGTGCTGGCGGCGCGCCGCCCGGTGCTGCCGTCGCAGAAGATCCTCGAGACCACGCAGGACCGGCTGATCGAAAAGGATTTCATCACCAGGCTCGGCATCGGCACCGCCGACTATGCCGATGTGTCCTCGGTCGAAACGCTGCGCGCCGGCATCGCGCGCATCGGCCTTCCCGCCGTCATCAAGACGCGCCGCTTCGGCTATGACGGCAAGGGCCAGGCGATGATCCGCGAGGGCGACGACATCGACCAGCTCTGGGAAGACCTCGGCACCAAATCCGCCATTCTCGAAGCCTTCGTGCCATTCGAGCGCGAAATCTCCGTGATCGCCGCGCGCTCCGCGGACGGCCACGTCGAATGTTTCGACGTCACCGAGAACGAGCACCGCGATCACATCCTGAAGATCTCGCGCGCGCCGGCGGCGATCCCGGCCGAGCTCGCCGTGCAGGCGCGATCGGTTGCGGAAAGAATCGCGCATGCGCTGAACTATGTCGGCGTACTCGGGGTCGAAATGTTCGTGGTCGCGGGCAACGACGGGCCGACCGTGCTGGTCAACGAGATCGCGCCGCGGGTTCACAATTCCGGACACTGGACGCTCGACGGCGCCTCGATCTCGCAATTCGAGCAGCACATCCGCGCCATCGCCGGCTGGCCGCTCGGCAAACCGATCCGCCATGGCGCGGTGACCATGACCAACCTGATCGGCGACGACATCCTGAGCTATGAGGAATGGCTGACAGTGCCCGGCGCAACCGTGCATCTCTACGGCAAGGGCCCGCCGCGGCCCGGCCGCAAGATGGGCCATGTCACTGAAGTGGCACCACCGAAGTAGCGCCGGCAGGCCACAAACAGTAGCCCGCCGGCAAAGTCTTAAATTAGAAACTGATCAAGCCTGTCGTACGCCTTCGACGACGCCGGTCGGCTCCTCGCTGAGCCAGCGATAGAGCACCCCGCCGAGCGCGCCGCCGATCAACGGCGCCACCCAGAACAGCCAGAGCTGCGCCAGCGCCCATCCACCAACGAACAATGCCGGCCCGGTGCTGCGCGCCGGATTCACCGAGGTGTTGGTGACGGGAATGCTGACCAGATGGATCAGCGTCAACGCGAGCCCGATCGCGAGCGGCGCAAAGCCCGCGGGCGCCCTGCCATGGGTCGCGCCCATGATGATGAACAGGAACATCATCGTCATCACCACCTCGGTGATGAAGCCGGACAACAGGCTGTACTGCCCGGGCGAATGCGCGTCATAGCCGTTGGAGGCAAAACCCTTGGCGAGGTCGAAGCCGGGCGCGCCGCTCGCGATCAGATAGAGCACTCCCGCAGCAACGACCGCACCGATCACCTGAGCGATCACATAGGGCAGGATCTGGCCAACGGGGAAACGTCCGCCGGCAGCGAGACCGACGGTGACGGCCGGATTGAGATGGCAGCCGGACACGTGGCCGATCGCATAGGCCATGGTGACGACGCTCAATCCGAACGCCAGCGACACGCCGACCAGGCCGATTCCGACTTGCGGAAAGCCAGCGGCGATCACGGCGCTGCCGCATCCCGTAAATGTGAGCCAGAACGTGCCGATCGCCTCGGCGGCGTATTTTTGTGTCTCCATAGCAATTCTCCTATTATTTTGTTTCCCGGAGCCAGCAAAAGCTGCGGGAGCGGCCAAGCATTTGGCGCCGAATCACCCCAATCAAGGCCGCTAGGTGGCAATTTCGCCCTATTTCGTGGCTTTACTTGGCCCTTGCTCCCGCTTCACCGGTGGACATTTGCGATTTTGTCTGCTACATGCGCGCCCCTAGGGCTGAAGGTCTGGCCTTTTTGCCGACCTTGGCTTTTCCAGATTTCCGAACCGATCAATCGAAAAGAGGATGCCGCGTGCAGGTTCTCGTCCGCGATAACAATGTCGATCAAGCCCTGAAGGCGCTCAAAAAGAAGATGCAGCGCGAGGGCATTTTCCGCGAGATGAAGCTCCGCGGCCACTATGAGAAGCCTTCCGAGAAGAAGGCCCGCGAGAAGGCCGAAGCCGTGCGCCGCGCCCGCAAGTTGGCGCGCAAGAAGCTGCAGCGCGAAGGCCTGTTGCCGATGAAGCCGAAGCCGGTGTTCGGCGCCGGCGCGGGTGGTGACCGTGGCGCCGGTGGACGTGGCGGCCCGGGCGCTGGCCGCGGTCCGCGCTGATCGCACCTTTTTATAAAGGTCAGAAATGACAACGCGGGCCTGAGGGTCCGCGTTTTGCTTTTTGGTCGGTGCATTTTGCACCGCGGCCGGCTACCAATACGGAATTGCAGACGCGAGCATTTCCATTACGCGAGCAGTTCCGTTGATGGTGTTTCCGGCATCCCGCACCCGTTCTGGAATTTTGCCTCTACCGCGCCTGATGGCACGGCCTGCCATTCTGCTGGCCGTTACACTTGGCATTCCCCTTGGTCTCCCCTTGGGCGGCTGTTCGTTCGATCTGGGATCATTGGGGCCCGGCAACGACAAACCCAAGCAGGCCGCCACCGACAAGCCAACCGGCAGCGTCAGTGCGCAGAACGTCAGCGACGCCAAGGAGCACGCGGCGCGTGGCCAGGAGTTCGCGCGGTCCTTCAAGACCGAACAGGCACTCGCCGAATTCGAACAGGCGCTCGCGGTCGATCCCTACAACACACAGGCGCTCTATGGCCGCGGCCTGATCTATCAGGGCCAGAACCAGCACCAGCAGGCGATCGAGGATTTCACCGCGGCCAGCGGCCTGGCGCCACAGAGCGTCGACCCGTTGCTGGCGCGCGCGAGCAGCTATCTCGCTCTCAACAAGGCCAAGGAAGCGGCCGCCGATCTTGACGAAGCGGTGCAGGCCGATCCGAACAGCGCCCAGGCTTGGACGGTGCGCGGCGAGGCCTATGAGAGGCTCGGCGACAAAGGCAAGGCAGCGATTTCGTACGGCCGAGCGATAGCATTGCGGCCTCGAGACGAGACCGCGCGCAGCGGCCTCGCGCGCACCGGCGGTTAAGATAGACGCACTCTCCTCGCCGTCGTCCCGGGCAAGCCAACGGGTCGCGCGAACGCGCGCCCGATGACAGGCTCCGCGCGACCCGGGACCCATAGCCACAGGGTTTAGTGATGTGTGAAGCTTCAACCACTCGCTCGCGCCACAACGACTCCCTGTGGTTATCGGTCCCCGCTTTCGCGAGGACGACAGCGTGTTTGTGGAGACAGCGAGATGACGCCGGCTATATCCAGCCTGCGCGATCGTACTCAGCTATTTCGGCAAGACGGCGTGGAATACCGATTTCATCGATGACAGCATGTCGTCGCCGATCGTCGGGCGCTCCTTGGCCGGCTCCGCCGCCGCGGCATCGGCCCGCAGATCCAGCGGCGGACGCGGAATGTCGGCCGGCGGCGTCGGACGGTTCGGATCGTCAGCTGCGCTTGCGGCATAAGGCGGACGTGGCTGGGAGGTCTGGCCGAAGGTCTCGCTCGGCGGCGTCGAGACCATGATCGGCGGCGGCAACGGCCGCACCACTGATGGCGCGGTCGCGACGCGAGGCGCTTCCGGTGCACGTGCCGCCTCCGGCGAACGAGAGCCGCCCTCGGCGGTGCCGCGCAACCGCTCGATCGCGGCGCGCGCAAGGTCGTTGGCGTCACGATGCTCGTCCGGTACAGCCGCAGCTTCGGCTGGCGGCGAGGCGGGTGCAGCGGCGGGCACGGTAGCAGGCTGCTGCACCGGTGCCGGCGTCACCTTGGCGACGGCCTTTTCACGGGATGCGGGCTGATGGCGACGGGTCTCGGCGGGCGGAATGCTTGCGGTCTCGGCGGGCGCTTCGGCGGCGGGTTTGTTCTCGGTCGCCTTCTCAGTCACCGTGGCCTTCTCGGACGCCGTGCGCTCCATCAATGTGCGCTCGGACATGCCCTTGGCCTTCACGCCAGCTTCGGGGAGATTGGAGACCTCGGCAGGCTTTTCGACGGGTTTGCTCGCGACCGCCGCCTTCGGCTGGGCGGTCGAAACAGCGGCGGCGGCCGGTGCCTCCGGCTTGGCTACGATGTAGTGGTTAACGATGTAGGCCCCGATGACCGTCGCAGCCACCGAGGGAAAGATATCGACGACAAATTTCGTCAGGTATTTCAGCATTGCCAACCACTCCCCGCCGCGGCGTTAGATGCGGGAACTTTGAGGCACATTGAGGGATCAACTGCGTCGGATCAATGGCAACCGGCCGGTTCCGGCGATCACGGATGCTTACGGCTTGAGTTCAATCTCGAGGAAGACGATCTCCGTAGAGGTTTCATTAAGTACATCGTGCTCCACCCCTGCCTTCCGGAAATACGACTTGCCTACGCGGAGCTCGGCCTTCGACCGCTCGCCACTGGGCGCCACGATGGTCATCTCGCCGGCGGTCACGGGCACGATCACATAGTCCATCTCATGGACGTGAGGCCCGGTCGCACTGCGCGGCGCGAGCCGCCACTCGGTGACGCGGACTTCGGGGGTGTCGACTTGGACATCGGATTTCGCGGCAAGCATCGTCGTTGTCTCCCTATGGCAGGAATGCCAGGAACAAGAACACGGCAAATACCACCAGATGCACCACGCCGAACAGGATATTGGTGCGGCCTGTGCCGAAGGTCAGCATGCTCAAGAGGAAGGTCAAGAACAACAGCACCGTGCTCTGGGCGTTGAGCCCGAGGACAAGCTCCTTGCCCAGCAGGTAGGTGGCGACGCCGACCGCGGGGATCGTCAACCCGATCGTGGCAAGCGATGACCCGAGCGCAAGATTGATGCTCTTCTGCAAATCATTGTTGCGGGCGGCCGAAGCCGCGGCAACGCCTTCCGGCATGAGGATGAGAAGCGCGACCACGAGACCCGCGAAGGCGGGCGGCGCACCGATCATCGCTGCGGTGGCATCGATGACGAGCGAGAACTTCTTTGACAGCAGCACGACGGCGAGAAGCGAGACCAGCAGCAACGGAATGCTGAGCGCCAGCACGGCGCCCGATGACATCTTCGGCGCCTCAGCATCATTTGCGGACTCGGCCACGAAGTAATCGCGGTGCCGCATGGTCTGGATGTAGAGAAAGACACCGTAGAGGGCGAGCGTGACAATGTCGACAAATCCGAGTTGCATCGCCGAATAGACCGGCCCGGGCGTCGCCAATGTATAGTTTGGCATGATCAGCGTTATCGTCGCCAATACGAACAACACGCTGAGATAAACGTTGGCGCCGGTAACCTGGAAATCCTGCTCGCGGTAGTGCAACCCGCCGATGAAGATGCACAGCCCAACGAGACCGTTACAAACGATCATCACAACCGCAAACACAGTGTCACGGGCCAGCGCCGGCTGCGGCTTGTCACCCAGCATGATCGTCGTGATCAGCGCCACTTCAATGATCGTCACCGCGAGCGTCAGCACCAATGTGCCGAAAGGCTCTCCGACCTCTTCGGCGATCACCTCCGCGTGATGAACCGCAGCGAACACCGTGCCGAACAGGATGGCCAGCAGGATCGCGGCCAGCAGCCATCCGCCGAGAGATGGGCTAAACACCCATCCGACGGCTGTCGCCGCAGCGAACAATCCCATCGCCAGCGCGGGGAAAATCCATGCCGTATGGGGCATCGGACCATGTGCGCTCATGAACTCCCCTTCCGCCGCTCAAAGGAGTTCCAGCATATGGCACTCAGTGAACGCTGAGAACAGGGGCGATCGGCAGAAATGTGAGAAGCAGGAACAGTGGTATCAACACGCAACCCGCAAAGAAGAGATAGCCGAAGAAGCTCGGCATCTTGATGCCACGCTCGTTCGCGATCGCCGCCACCATGAAGTTCGGTGCGTTTCCGATGTAGGTGAGCGCCCCCATGTAGACCGCACCCATGGAAATCGCCGCCAGCGTCCCCGACAATTCCCCCATCAACCGCTGCGGGTCGCCGCCGGCGACCTCGAAGAACAGCAGATAGGTCGGAGCATTGTCGAGAAACGCCGACATCAATCCGGTGAACCAGAAATAGGGAACCTCCCGTGGAGCGCCGTTCGGTTCGGTGACCGCGGACAACAGCCAGGCGAACGAGCCGTCACGCCCGGCATGGAGCATCGCCAGCACCGGGATGATCGCGGTGAAGATGGCGGCAAACAATTTCGCGACCTCCCGGATCGGCTCCCAGTTGAAGCCGTTGGCCTCGCGGTGTTCGTCCGGCGTGAGCCATAGCGAAAGCAGCGCGATTGCGATCAGAAGGCCGTCTCGCACCAGATTCTGCAGCTCCAGCCTGGTGCCGAGAACGTCGAAGGCAATTCCTGGCCGCCAGGTCGCCGACATCAGGATGCTGGCAATGATTGCGGCGATCAGCACCAGATTGATCAGGCCGCGAAGGCGGATCGGCGACGCTCCGCCGGGTGGAGCTGATGGCTCTTTGCGGAAGAGCCAGAGATCGAGCACGACAAAGACGAGCAGGAGGATGCCGGCCACGATCGCGGTCTGCAACCAGATGTTCCTCGTGGTCCAGAAGAACTCGACGCCGTGCAGGAAACCGACGAACAGTGGCGGATCGCCGAGCGGGCTGAGCGCGCCGCCGACATTGGCAACGAGAATGATGAAGAACACGATGACGTGCGCGTTATGGGGCCGCAACAGGTTGGCGCGGATCAACGGGCGGATCAGGATCATGGCGGCACCGGTGGTGCCGACGACGCTGGCCATCATCGTACCCACTGCAAGAACGGACGTATTGGTCCACGGCGTGCCCCTCAGGTCGCCGGTCACCAAGATCCCGCCGGCAACCGTATAGAGCGCGAACAGCAGCACGATGAAGCTCAGATACTCCCCGAGCATCGCATGCACGAAGCTCTCCAGCATGGCTGCACCTCCGGCGAACCAGACGAGCGAGGCGAGCGTCAGAAACGACCAGCCAGCGGCGATCTTGCCGTAATGGTGATGCCAGAATTTCGGAAACAGCAGCGGCCCGAGCGCGATCGACAGCAGCAGACCAGCGAAGGGAAGCGCAAATGGCCAGGTCATCGCCGCGCCGTCGAGCGCTGCCGCTGCGCGCGCCTGTTCCGGCAGCAGCACCAACGTCGACAGGAGGAGCACACCACGCCATTTCTTCATTCCACACCTACGAACCGCCAATGAACTGCCGCACCGTTTCGATCGCGCCATAATAATCGAGATTGTCGTGGCCGCCGCCAGCAAAGCGAACGAGCCGCTTCGGCTCATGCGCGATTGTGAACAGACGCTCTCCGAAGACGATCGGAATCACGGGATCGTCGGTGCCGTGCATGACGAGCAGCGGCGCTGTGACGCGCGCAATGCGTTCGTCGGAACGGAACTGATCCCGCATCAGCCAGCGCACCGGCACGAGCGGGAATGCCGCACCAGCAATGTCGACCGTCGAGGTATAGGGCGCCTCCAGGATCAACTTGCCGATCGGCTGGTCAGAAGCCAGCGCGACCGCAACGCCGGTGCCGAGTGAAAATCCCCAGACGACAATTCGTTCCGCGGCATAGCGCGCCGCCGTGAAGGCGTAAGCTGCAGCGGCGTCCTGCAGAATGCCGCGCTCGCTCGGATACCCGCTCGAGCCGGCATAGCCGCGGTAGGAGAGCGCGACCAGGCCGGTACCGTCAGACGTCATCGCGCGGAAACGGCTGACTCGTCCCGCGAGAAAATCGCCATTGCCGGGAAAGTACAGGATCACGGGACGGCTGGGCTTTGCCGGCACGTGCCAGACGATGACCCTTTCGCCATCGCCTGCGGTGAGGACATGTTCCTCGGCTTCAGGAAAGCCGGCGGCTTCCGGTGAGGTTCGCTCCCGCGTCGGAATCGGAAACAGCATCTCGCGCTGCTTGACGAACAGCAGCGCGAGCGCTCCGAGATAACCGACTGCAGCCAGGATCAGGAGCCATTTCAGGACGAGCATCGCTGCCCGCAAACGGCCTCACATCGCCTTGACGATGCTCTCGGTCACCTTCTTGGCATCGCCGAGCAGCATCATGGTGTTGTCACGATAGAACAGCGGATTGTCGATGCCGGCATAGCCTGAGGCCAGCGAGCGCTTGATGAACATCACCGTGCCGGCCTTCCACACCTGCAGCACCGGCATGCCGTAGATCGGCGAGGTCTTGTCCTCTTCCGCAGCCGGGTTGGTGACGTCATTGGCGCCGATCACGAAAGCGACGTCGGCTTGGGCGAATTCGGAGTTGATGTCCTCCAGTTCGAACACCTCGTCATAGGGCACGTTGGCTTCGGCCAGCAGCACGTTCATGTGGCCGGGCATGCGGCCCGCGACCGGGTGAATCGCATACTTCACCTCGACGCCTTCCTTCTTCAGGATGTCGGCCATTTCGCGCAGCGCGTGCTGGGCCTGCGCCACCGCCATGCCGTAGCCGGGCACGATGATGACCTTCGAGGCGTTCTTCATGATGAAGGCAGCATCATCCGCCGAGCCGAGCTTGGCCGGCTTCTGCTCGCCGGTCCCGCCGCTCGCCGCCGCGGTCTCGCCGCCGAAGCCGCCCAGGATGACCGAGATGAAGGACCGGTTCATCGCGTGGCACATGATGTAGGACAGGATCGCGCCGGAGGAGCCGACCAGCGCGCCGGTGATGATCAGCGCCGAATTGCCGAGCGTGAAACCGATGCCGGCCGCGGCCCAGCCGGAGTAGGAGTTCAGCATCGAGATCACGACCGGCATGTCGGCGCCACCGATCGGGATGATCATCAGCACGCCGAGCACCAGCGCGATGATGGTGATCAGCCAGAAGTCGACCGCACTGCCCGACAGCACGAGGCCAACGATGAAGAACACCAGCGCCAAAGCGAGCGCGATGTTGATGAGGTGACGGAACGGCAGGAGGATCGGTGCGCCGCTCATCCGCGCCGACAGTTTCAGGAACGCGATCACCGAGCCGGTGAAGGTCAGCGCGCCGATCGCGACGCCGAGCGACATCTCGATCAGGCTCTGGGTGTGGATGTTGCCGGGCGTGCCGATGTCGAAGGCCTCGGGCGCATAGAACGCGCCGGCGGCGACCAGCACCGCGGCCATGCCGACCAGCGAGTGGAAGGCGGCGACCAGTTCGGGCATCGAGGTCATCGGCACCCGCCGCGCGATCACGGCGCCGATCGCACCGCCAATGGCGACACCAAGTACGACGAGCAGCCAGGCGACGCCGTCCGCCGGCGGATGGCTCGCGAGCGTGGTGCCGATCGCGATCGCCATGCCGATCATGCCGAACAGGTTGCCCTGCCGCGAGGTGGCGGGGCTCGACAGCCCCCTCAGCGACAGGATGAACAGCACACCCGCCACGAGATACAACAATGCAGAGAGATTGGCGTTCATCTCAGGTCCCCGTTTGCCTCTTCCCCGAGGTGGCCGCTTACTTGGACTTCTTCTTGTACATCGCCAGCATGCGCTGGGTGACAAGGAAGCCGCCGAAGATGTTCACGCAGGCGAAGATCAGCGCCACGAAGCCGAAGCCACGCGCCCAACCCGAGCCGCTCGAGATCATGCCGACGCCGACCGCGAGCAGCGCGCCGACCACGATCACCGAGGAGATCGCGTTGGTGACGCTCATCAGCGGCGTATGCAGCGCGGGGGTCACCGACCACACCACGAAATAGCCGACGAACACGGCAAGCACGAAAATGGAAAGCCGGAATACGAAGGGATCGACGGCCTGCGCGATATGCTCCATGGCTTCTCTCCTTAGGCTTTCGGCTGGAAGTTCGGGTGGATGACGGCGCCGTCCTTGGTCAGCGCGGTGGCTTTCACCAGTTCGTCGTCCCAATTGACGGCAAGCGCCTTGTTCGCCTTGTCGACCAGCGTCTCGATGAAGGCGAGCAGGTTGCGGGCATAGAGACCCGAGGCGGAGGCGGCGACGCGGCCGGCAACATTGGTGTAGCCGACGATCTTGATGCCATCGACGTCGACGATCTCACCCGCCTTCGCGCCCTCGACATTGCCGCCACGTTCGACGGCGAGATCGACCAGCACCGAACCGGGCCGCATCGATTTGACCATGTCCGCGGAGACGAGCTTGGGGGCCGGGCGGCCTGGGATCAGCGCCGTCGTGATCACGACATCCTGCTTCTTGATGTGCTCGGCGGTGAGCGCGGCCTGCTTGGCCTGGTACTCCTTGGACATTTCCTTGGCGTAGCCGCCCGCGGTCTGCGCGTTCTTGAACTCCTCGTCCTCGACCGCGAGGAATTTGGCGCCAAGGCTCTCCACCTGCTCCTTCGTCGCCGGACGCACGTCGGTCGCGGTGACGATGGCCCCCAGCCGGCGCGCGGTCGCGATCGCCTGCAGCCCCGCGACGCCGACGCCCATGATGAACACTTTTGCGGCGGGTACGGTGCCAGCCGCGGTCATCATCATCGGAAAGGCGCGGCCGAAGGCTTCGGCGCCCTCGATCACCGCGCGGTAACCGGCAAGGTTCGCCTGCGACGACAAAACGTCCATGACCTGCGCACGGGTGATGCGCGGCATCAACTCCATCGCAAAGGCCGAAATACCGGCATCCGCCATCGCCTTCAGCGCAGCGTCATTGCCGTAGGCGTCCATGATCGCGATGACGAGCGCGCCGCGCTTGTATTTCGAGAGTTCGGACGCCTCCGGCCGCTTCACCTTGATGACGATATCGGCATCTTTCACCGCATCGGCGCTCACGGTGGCGCCGACGGCAGTGAATTCCGAATCCGGCAAGCCCGACTTGATGCCCGCGCCCGGCTCGACCGCGACCTCCGCACCGAGCGCCTTGAGTTTCTTGATAGTGTCAGGGGATGCGGCGACCCGCGGCTCGGACGGGTCGATTTCCTTGGCAACGGCAATCTTCATAAGGCCTCCGGCGGCGCGGGACAGCGCACGCAAGCAAACTTAGCGTTACTCCCGCAACGTTGGATACCGGTTTTGGGACCGGTTTGAATGCAATTTTTGAGCACCGCCGGCATTGGCGGCGCAGCCGGCGAGAGGTCAGAGCAGGAAGAAGGCCATCAGGATGAGAATGAGGGCGACCGTCGCGGTGCCGTATTTGACCAGCGCGATGAAGCCTTCGTAGGTCCGCTCATGCTCGATGTAGTCGTTGCCGTCGGCAGTGGTGTAAGCCACTTCGCTATGGTTCGCCATCCTTGTCCCCAGTCATCAAACGTCTGATTTTCAAGCGTGCCATAGCGCAAAGCCGCGGACAGGGCAACGCCGCCTCGCCTATCGCCTCATTCGGAACGCCAATTATCCCGGATCCAGCGGGTGAGGCTTTCCTCGCTGACCTCGCCGGCCGCGAGTGAGAGGATGATCGATGTTGCGTGCGCCGGATCAGGACTGAAGTTGACGCCATTCTTGATCAGAAACGTCATCATCGCCATGAAGGCGATCCGCTTGTTCCCATCGACAAAGGCGTGGTTCTTGGCGAGGCCAAACGCATAGGCCGCCGCGAGCTCGGTCAGCGAGGCCTGTTCGTAGCGCCATTTGTTAACCGGCCGCTCCAGCGCCGATCGCAGCATGCCCTCATCGCGCAAGCCGGGAGCTCCGCCGAAGCGGCGGAGCTGGCGGGCATGGATGGCGATGGCCTGCTCATAGGTGATCCAAAGCGGCTCTTTCGGCTCGCTCATTCGGAATTTCCACTACTTTGCAAGCGCCGCCAGCGTATCGCGATATTTGTCCATGATCTCGTCTGCAACTTCCATCGTCCGTTCAAAATCCGGATCGTAGGGAAGCGCCTGAAAACCGCCTCCCGGAAGTTCGGTGACATGCAGTTGCTGACCGCGCTTGAGGTCGAGCCGCTGCATCAGCTCGCGGGGGAGCAGCAGGCCATCGGAATTCCCGATCTTTTTGATCTCGATTTTCATCAGGATTTTGCCTTTTAAGTTGCGCACAATCGCCCAGTTGCCCTGTAAGAGCTTCAAAAAGCATCACAATTCGCACATCTCAGCGCACGTTATACATCAGTATAACGCGCCCTCAGGGCGTCGTTCAACAAGTGTTTTACAGTCTACCTTCCCTCAGCCCATCGCCTCAAGCTCGTCGATCATGCCTGAAATCACCGACAGCCCGCCGTCCCAGAATTTCGGGTCCTTGGCATCCAGGCCGAACGGCTTGAGCAGTTCCGAATAGTGCTTGGTTCCGCCGGCTGCGAGCATGTCGAGATAGCGTTCCGCAAAGCCCTCGGAGGCGTGCTCGTAGACCGCGTAGAGCGAGTTCACCAGGCAATCGCCGAACGCATAGGCGTAAACGTAGAAGGGCGAATGGATGAAATGCGGAATGTACATCCAGAAATTCTCGTAGCCCGGCTTGATCTCGATCGCCGGCCCTAAGCTCTCGGTCTGCACGGAAAGCCAGATCTGGCCGATCCGCTCGGCGGTCAATTCGCCGTTCTTGCGCTCGGTGTGCACCGCGCGCTCGAACGAATAGAAGGCGATCTGCCGCACCACGGTGTTGATCATGTCCTCGACCTTGCCGGCGAGCAGCGCCTGGCGCTGCTTGGCGCTCTTGGTCTCGGACAACAGGCGCTTGAAGGTCAGCATCTCCCCGAACACGCTTGCGGTCTCCGCAAGCGTCAGCGGTGTCGGCGCCATCAGGGGGCCGTTCTTTGCCGCCAGCACCTGGTGCACGCCATGGCCGAGCTCATGCGCCAGCGTCATGACATCGCGCGGCTTGCCCTGGTAGTTCATCAGCACGTAAGGGTGCGCCGACGGCGTGGTCGGATGCGAGAAGGCGCCTGGGGCCTTGCCCGGCCTGACCGGCGCATCGATCCAGCGGTCGGTGAAGAAGCGCTCGGCGATCGCGGCCATATCGGTGGAAAAGCCGCGATAGGCGGTCAGCACCATGCTCCGCGCCTCGGGCCAGGCAATCGTGCCGGTCGCGGCAAAGGGCAATGGCGCGTTGCGGTCCCAATGCGGCAGCTTCTTCTTTTTGAACCAGCCCGCCTTCAGCCGGTAGTAGCGGTGCGACAGCTTCGGATAGGCAGCGCGCACGGACGCGACCAACGCGTCCACCACCTCGCGCTCGACGCGGTTGTTGAGATGGCGGGAATCCGCGACATCCTGGAAGCCGCGCCAGCGGTCGGAAATCTCCTTGTCCTTGGCGAGCGTGTTGGTGACCAGCGCGAACGTGCGCTCATTGGCCTTGAAGGTTTTCGCCAGCGCTTCCGCCGCCGCCTTGCGCTTTGCGCCATCGCGGTCCTGCAGGAAGTTGAGCGTCGGCTCGATCGCGAGCTCCTTGGCGCCGACCTTGAAACGCAGGCCGGCGATGGTCTGGTCGAACAGCCGGTTCCAGGCGGAATAGCCGCTCTGCGACTTCTCGTGGAAAAGCTGCTCGATGCGATCCTCGAGTTGATACGGCTTCTCCTTGCGCAGATCTTCGATCCAGGGCCGGTAATGCGCGAGCTCTTCGGCCTGCATCGCGCGCTCGATCACATCATCGTCAATGCGGTTGAGCTCAAGCGCGAAGAACAGGAGGTGCGTCGAGGCCGCCGTCAGGCGCTCTGAAACATCGCCGTAAAATTTCGTGATCGCGGGATCGACGCTGTCGCCGGCATGCACGAGGCCGGCAAAGGAGCCGAGCCGGCCGGCGAGGTCGTCGATCGCTTCATAGCGTCGCACGGCCTCGGCGAGCCACTTTCCGCCATCTTCCCGGGCCGTATGTTCCGCAAGCTTGCCCTTGTAGTCGGTCTCAAACGCGACGCAATCTGCATCCATCTTCGCCAGGTCGCGCGCGACTTCCGGCGCGTCGATCCCGGAATAGAGGTCGGCGAGATTCCATTCCGGCAATTTGCCGGTTTTGCCCACGACCTTCTTCGCGGCGGACTTGTTGGCAGCGGATTTGGCCTTGGCCGGCTTGCGTTGGGTGGGTTTGCGGAGAGCGGAGGAGCGCGAGGTCATCTTGGCGGTAACCTGTGTTCAATCGGAGATGCGGCGGCGAAATGTGCGGGGGTGGGCAACGTTTAAGAGGGCGTTAATCGGCTTCGGCGAGAGTGCCCCGATTCGAGACAGATAAGCGTAACGTGCGGGGAAAACCATGGCTGCCACCATTTTGATTGCCGATGATGACGCAGTACAGCGCCGTCTGGTTGAAAACATGGTGCAAAAATGCGGCTACCAGCCCCTCGTAGTCGATAGCGGCGATGATGCCATCGCCGCGCTCACCGCCCAGGAAAGCCAGACCATCGATGCGGTCGTGCTCGATCTCGTGATGCCCGGCCTCGACGGCTTGGGCGTGCTCGCAAAGATTCGTGAAGCTGGTTTGAACGTCCCCGTCATCGTGCAGACGGCGCATGGCGGCATCGACAATGTGGTCTCGGCGATGCGCGCGGGCGCCCAGGATTTCGTCGTCAAGCCGGTCGGCTTCGAGCGGCTGCAGGTATCCTTGCGCAATGCGCTGAACACTTCTGCACTCAAGGGTGAATTGCAGCGCATCCGCCACAGCCGCGAGGGGCGGCTCACCTTCACCGACGTCATCACCCGCAGCGAAGCCATGGCAAGCGTGCTGCGCACCGCGCAGAAGGCCGCTTCATCAGCCATTCCGGTGTTGATCGAAGGCGAATCCGGTGTCGGCAAGGAATTGTTCGCCCGCGCCATCCACGGCAGCAGCGAGCGCAAATCGAAGCCTTTCGTTGCGGTGAACTGCGGTGCGATCCCCGACAATCTCGTGGAGTCGATCCTGTTCGGCCACGAGAAGGGCGCCTTCACCGGCGCCACCGAACGCCATATGGGCAAGTTCGTCGAAGCCCATGGCGGCACGCTCTTCCTCGACGAAGTCGGCGAACTGCCGCTGACCGCACAGGTGAAGCTGTTGCGCGCGCTGCAGGAGGGCACGGTGGAAGCCGTCGGCGGCCGCAAGCCCGTGAAGGTCGACGTCCGCATCATTTCCGCCACCAACCGCAAACTGCTCGAGCTGGTGAAGGCCGGCCAATTCCGCGAGGACCTGTTCTATCGCCTGCACGTCCTGCCGCTGACGATTCCGCCGCTGCGGCAACGGCGCGAGGACATCCCGCATCTGCTGCGGCATTTCCTCGCGCGCTTCAACGCCGAGGAAAACCGCAACATCACCGGCATCAGCGGCGAGGCGATGGCGCATCTTTCGCAGCTCGATTGGCCCGGCAACATCCGCCAGCTCGAAAACACGGTGTATCGCGCCGTGGTCATGAGCGATGGCGACCAGCTTGACCTCGCCGACTTCCCGCAAGTCGCCGCGCATCCACTTGCTGACCCAGCCCCGACGCATGGCGAGCCGCTGATCGTCGCCCCGTCCACGGCGCCCGCGATGGTATCGGGTAGCGAAATACCCATTGCGCCGCTGCCTGCCACCGGCAATCTCTCGATGCTGACCAGCAGCGGCGATGTGCGGCCACTGGAAGAGATGGAGAACGAGATCATCCGCTTCGCGATCTCGCATTATCGCGGGCAGATGTCGGAGGTTGCGCGGCGCCTGAAGATCGGCCGCTCGACGCTCTATCGCAAGATCGACGAGGCCGCGGCAAATGACTCCGCCGACGGCACCGGCGGCACCAATTGAGCCGATCGGCATTTATGCCCCAGAGCGGGCATTGGGCCGAGGCTTCGCATGCTCAGTCCGGAACCTATTGAACCGTGGCTTGGGGGTGACAGACAAACGGGGTGCAGCGTGGCAAAAATCGCGCAAGATCGAGTGCAAGTGGTTGATCAAGGTCAGTTTGTCGTGAGTTGCCCCGCATGGCGCTGGCTGCATGAAAGGGGCGTCTATATCGTCTGCGTTGATTTGTTGCGTGCAGGCGTGAATGAGTTTTGATCGAGTGAGGCCGGCGCTTCCGCGCAATCTCAGAGCATGATCCGGGAAGATTATGCTCGAACGAATCGAGCGTGATGACGGCTCTAACGAAGCGTCATCAGGCTCCAGGACCATGATTTGAGAACTGTTCCAATGCCGGGCAGTTCGCCCCAGGGGGAGTGACGATGCGAGACTGTTCGAAAGGCCGAACCGGATTCGACCGCGTGCTGATGGCCGTCGCCGCGACGTTCCTGACGGTCGCCGCGACCTCGGCGCTGGCCCAATCGGACACGCCACGCGCGAGTGCCGCAGAACTCGCGATCGACGCCGCAATCCCGCGTCCCGAGCCTGCCAACGTTCCGCCGCCGACCGCAGCCGATATCAAGCTGGACACCACCGCTTCGGTGCCGGATGCGACCAAGGACGCCATCACGTCGAGCGAACCCGACGCCGCCACCAAGACCGCAGAGCCCAAGCTGGAATCCAAGCCGGCCGATGTCGTCACCGCGCCCGCCGCCGAGCCGAAGCCGAGCGATGTGGCAAAGGACGCGCCCAAGGACACACCGAAGGAGCCGGTCAAGAACGACACCGCCACGGTGACCCCTTCAGCCGCGCCCGCCGCTGCGACCGCCGCTCCTGCAACCGTCACTGCGCCTGCCCCGGCGACCGCCAACGCGCCTGCTGCCGAGCCCGCCAAGGAGCCGGTCCAGGCTGCGAGCAACGTGCCGGCGGAAGATCAGCCGGTTGCCGACAAGCTGCGCGAGACGCTGGCCAGCAAGACGCTGCGCACCTTCGACCGCAAGAACGAGCGCGCCGCGGTCGAGAAGTTCTACTCGGCGCGCGACTATGCGCCGGTATTCACGCAAGGCGGCAAGCTGACCGCAACCGGCAAGGGCGTGATCGCGCGGCTCAAGGACGCCGCCTCCGATGGCCTCAACCCGGAAGACTATCCGGTGCCGGAGTTTGCCTTGGCCTTGTCCTCGCCCGACGCGCTGGCGGATGCCGAGCTGAAGCTCGTCGCCAGCATGCTCGACTACGCGCGCCAGGCCCAGAGCGGCCGGATGCATTGGTCGCAGGTCTCGGCCGACATCCTCTATCCCGAGCACCCGATCGATCCGTCGGAAGTCCTCGCCAACGTGACCGGCGCCAAGGACGCCTCCGCCGCGCTCGACAGCTACAACCCGCCGCACAAGCTCTACCGTGAGCTCAAGGCCAAGCTCGCCGAGCTGCGCGGCCAGGGCGAGGGCCCGGTGATCGAGATCGCGGAAGGGCCCACGCTGGCCTACAAGGCCGCGACCAAGAAGCAGCCGGGCGAGGCGCCGGAAGATCCGCGCGTGCCGCAGCTCCGCGCCAAGCTCGGCGTTGCCGAGAATCCGGACGATACGCGTTACGATGCCAAGGTCGCCGAAGCCGTGCGCAAATTCCAACGGAGCGTCGAGCTGAAGCCCACCGGCGTGCTCGACGATCGTACCGTGAAGGCGATCAACAGCCCGAAGCGCGACCGACAGATCGACACCGTCATCGTCAACATGGAGCGCTGGCGCTGGCTGCCGCGCCAGCTTGGCGCGGCGTCCCTCGGCAACGCCTATGTCATCCTCAACATCCCCGACTACACGCTGCGGGTGATGCAGAACGGTGCACCGGTCTGGACCACGCGCGTCGTAACCGGCAAGCCGGGGCAGCACGCCACCCCGCTTCTGACCGAGACGATGAAGTACATCACGGTGAACCCGACCTGGAACGTGCCGCCGTCGATCATCTACAATGAATATCTGCCGGCCCTGCAGCAGGATCCGACCGTGCTGCAGCGGATGGGCCTGCGGCTCGAATACGGCCGCGACGGCTCGATTCACATCTCGCAGCCGCCGGGTGAAGCGAATGCGCTCGGACGCATCCGCTTCAACTTCCCGAACAAGTTCCTGGTCTATCAGCACGACACGCCGGACAAGAACCTGTTCGGCAGGGAAGAGCGCGCCTTCAGCCATGGCTGCATGCGCGTGCAGAACCCGGACCAGTACGCTTCCGTGCTGCTCAACATCACCATGACGGACGAGCGTTGGACGCCCGAGCGGATCCGCAGCATGTATGGCTCGAGCGAGATCGACCTGAAATTCCCGACCCCGATCCCGGTCAACATCACCTATCAGACCGCGTTCGTGGACGACGCGGGCAAGCTGCAATTCCGCAAAGACGTCTATGGCCGCGACGGCGCCATGCTGACGCTGCTCAAGAACAACCGCGGCAAGGACCTCGAATCAGTGGTGGCGCATGCGCAGCCGAACTATTCGCGCCCGAGCCGCAACAGCCTGCCGCCCGGCGTCAGCATCGCCAGCGAGAACACCAATTCCGGCCTGAACTTCTTTGAACGGCTGTTCGGCGGCGGCCAGCCGGTGCCGCCCGCTCCGATTGGACGCGGACAACCGCGCGGGGTGTTCACCCGTTAATTTACCGCTCCCCGAGCGCGCCAGATTCCTGAGCAAAATCAACGATCCCGCCCATACGGCGGGATCGTTTACATTAACCATTATTCATCTGGTACGGCTGGCGGCTCTTTTTCGCCACAGTCAACAGTTTAGGTTGAGTTCAACTTGGGAAACGGGATGGTAAATCTCGGTTAACCGTCCCGCTTTAAGAATGCGTTCACCGCCTTTCGCCGGGGTCTGCGAAAGATAAGGTCGAACGCTCGACGATTGGGTGGGCTCATCGGTGCTGGCTGTCCGCACACGCCACTATAAACTGCTGTCTTTCCCGAAAGCCGGATGTCAGGTCGGGCTGACGTCGCTATTGCTGCTCGCAGGCGCCGGATCGGTTCACGACGCCGCCGCCCTGAACGAGACTCGCACCCTCTCCTTCCACCACACCCATTCGAACGAAGACCTCACCATCACCTTCAAGCGCGACGGCCGCTACGACGAAGACGCGTTGAAGAAGCTCAATCATTACCTGCGCGACTGGCGCACCCAGGATGAGACCACGATGGATCGTCGGCTCTTCGACATCCTCTGGGAAGTCTATCGCGATGTCGACGGCAAGCAGCCGATCAACATCATCTCCTCCTACCGCTCTCCCGCTACTAACGCCATGCTCCGCCGCCGCTCCTCCGGGGTGGCGCGCTTCAGCCAGCACATGCTGGGGCATGCGATGGATTTCTACATTCCCGGCGTGCCGCTCGAGCAGATCCGCTATGCCGGCCTGCGCCTACAGCGTGGCGGTGTCGGTTTCTATCCGACCTCCGGCTCGCCTTTTGTTCACCTCGACACCGGGTCGATTCGCCACTGGCCGCGCATGACGCACGACCAATTGGCAAGGGTGTTCCCGGACGGCCGCACCGTCCACGTCCCATCCGACGGCACCCCGTTGAAGGGGTATGAGCTTGCCCGCGCCGACATCGAGCGGCGCGGCAACGGCGATGGCTCCTCGTCCGGCGGCAACAAGATCGGCGGCTTCCTGACCGCGCTCTTCACGGGCAAATCGGCTGCCGGCAGCGACGAGGACGACGAGGGCGCGGCGCCGGCTGCCGCCGAGAAGCCCGCGCCCGTCCTGGCTTCCGCCAAATCTGCCGATTCGAAGCCGGCCGACCCCGTACCGATGCCGCGCGCAAAACCGCAATTCGCCTCGACCATCCAGCTCGCCGCGGCCGACGCCCAGATCGTCCCGGCGGCAAAGGCGAAGCCGGCAGCGCCGGCGCCAGCCGAGAAGTCCGAGCCGAAACCCGAGACGCCTGCTGACATCATCAATGCCCGCGGCTTCTGGGGCGACGATCTACCGGCAGCGAAACAGGCGACAGCCGCGCAGATCGCAGCGCTCAAGGCGCGCGAGGCGGTCGGCGCCGCCGATCCGCAGGCCACTGCCAGCGTGTCGGAGAATTTCAACAAGGCGCTCGCCTATGCCCCGGCCAACGCGCCTGTTGACCGCAACAATATCGTCGCCGCCTCTGCGCCAGTCCCGCGCAGCGCCCGACCGACCCGCAATGCCGGCGCCGTCGCGAGCGAGATCAACACCGTGGTCGCCAAGGGCACGCAGGGTCAGGGCAGCGCGATCTCGACCTCGACACGCATCTCCGCCGCCAAGGGCAACGATCTCTGGATGCGCGTGGTCATGCTGGCGCCGAGCGCCAGCAACGCTATGCAGACCACCGTGCTCGGCGATACCGACATGACCTTGATGCGCGCCCATTTCGTCAAGCCGCAGGCCGCGGTCAACATGACCTTCTCGAACGATCCGATGCTGGGCATGAGCTGCGACAGCTTCACCGGCTCGGCCACCGCAACGCTACCGACGACCTCCTTCGTCGTCCGCACCGCCGCGCTGCGCTGAGCTTTCCGTAGCCTTTCACGATTCCGATGTCGTCTCCGCGCGGGCGAAGCCCGCCGCAGTGCAGCCCCAGATCGCTGTTCGACAATTGAATCAGAAGCCTCCCCGTCATTGCGAGCGAAGCGAAGCAATCCAGGCCACCACTTGAAGACATGGATTGCTTCGTCGCTTTGCTCCTCGCAATGACGGTGTCGTCCTGGGTCGCGCTTGCCCGGGACGACGAGAGTTGTGCGGCCGGACCAGCGCCTCAGATCATCCCCAGCGCCTGCATGTAGGTCTCGATGATCGTCTCCTGCTCCTGGCGCTCGTTCGGGTCCTGCTTGCGCAGGCGCACGATGGTGCGCAGGGCTTTGACGTCATATCCGTTGCCCTTGCTCTCGGCATAGACGTCGCGGATGTCGTCCGAGATCGCCTTCTTTTCTTCTTCCAGCCGTTCGATGCGTTCGATGATGGCCTTGAGCTGGTCCTTTGCGAATCGGGTCGCGGGTTCTTCTTTGACGGCTGCGGAGGTGGCCATCGGGTACTCCTGAAATGGAACTGGTGTTGAGGCGTCCTGTTGAGGCGTCTTGGCGGTATGCGCTCCTCACGGATCGCGTGTCGGAAATGACCCTCAAGTTTGGGACGGCTCCCGTCAAGGAAACGTCGCGCTCATCCACAGCGCGCCCACAGGAGATGCTGGCGTTACCCGCAACCACCGTCATTCCGGGGCAATGCGCAGCATTGAACGACGATGCGCAATTGCGCATCGGAGAATCTCGAGATTCCGGGTTCGTCCTTCGGACGCCCCGGAATGGCGGAATGCGTATGCCTCAATGCCCGGGGTGGGCCTTCTTCATCGCGGCCAGTTGCTCTGGCGTCGCCGTGCCCTGGTATTTTGCCTTCCACTCCTCATAGGGCATGCCGTAGACGGCCTCGCGGCTCTCGTCCTTGCTAACAGCCACACCCTTGGCATCGGCCTCTTCCTTCATCCAGTTGGAGAGGCAATTCCGGCAGAATCCGGCGAGGTTCATCAGGTCGATGTTCTGGACGTCGGTACGGCTCTGCAAATGCTGCACCAGGCGCCGGAAAACGGCGGCTTCCAGCTCGGTCTTGGTCTTGTCGTCAATGGTCATGGGCCGTCATCCCGGTTTGTGATTCCCACCATATTGATATCAGGTGGGATTCGTCACAGATTTTGCCACATCGCTGCGCAAAACAGCATGAAATCGGGTGGGACCGGCGGTTTTCGATGGCAGAAGTCCGCCTGCCTTCCGTTGACAGGCGCCGCCGAGCCACGCGAAATCGTCAATGATTCGGTGTAGCTTCGCCTCATGATCGTACTGGATTCCCTGCCCATCCCCCCTCGTCTGCTTGCCGGTCTTCTGCCCGTGCTCGCGCTTGCGGCGGCGTGCCTGTGGACCAGCCCGGCTGCGGCCGATTTCCGGCTCTGCAACAATACCGCCAGCCGGGTCGGCATCGCGCTCGGCTACAAGGACGCCGAGGGCTGGACCACCGAGGGCTGGTGGAACATCTCTTCGCGCTCCTGCGAGACCCTGCTGCGGGGCAATCTGGTCGCGCGCTATTATTACATCTACGCGCTGGACTATGACCGCGGCGGCGAATGGTCTGGCCAGGCCTTCATGTGCTCGCGCGACAAGGAATTCACCATTCGTGGCACCGAGAATTGCCTGGCGCGCGGCTATGACCGCACCGGCTTCTTCGAGGTCGACACCGGGGAGCAACGGGCGTGGACCGTACAACTGACGGAAGCCAACGAGCAGCCGGCGCAGAAGGTGCCGGGAATGCCGGGCGGGGTCGCACCGGGGACTCCCGCAGTGCCGGGCCTGCCCAATCCACCGGGCGGAACGCCTCCAGGCGCGTCTGGTCTACCTCCAGCCGCACCTCCCGGAAGCAAGCAATGAGAAGACTGCGTCGGATCAAGATCCTCGCGACCTTGGGTCCCGCCTCCTCCGACAGCGCAATGATTCGCAAGCTGTTCGAGGCCGGCGCCGACCTCTTTCGCATCAACATGAGCCACACCCCGCATGACAAGATGCGGGACCTCGTCAAGACCATCCGCAATGTCGAGTCCAGCTACGGCCGGCCGATCGGAATCCTGGTCGACCTGCAGGGACCCAAGCTCCGGCTCGGCGCCTTTGCCGAAGGCTCGGTGCAGCTCAACAACGGCCAGAGCTTCGTGCTCGATTCCGACAAGACGCCGGGCGACAATACCCGCGTCAACCTCCCGCATCCGGAGATCCTGGCGGCGCTGCGGCCCGGCCACGCGCTATTGCTCGATGACGGCAAGGTGCGGCTGATTGCGGAAGAGACCTCGCCCGACCGCGCGGTGACGCGCGTGGTGATCGGCGGCAAGATGTCGGACCGCAAGGGCGTCAGCCTGCCCGACACCGACCTGCCAGTGTCGGCGATGACGCCGAAGGACCGCGCCGATCTCGAGGCTGCGCTGACCACCGGCATCGACTGGATCGCGCTGTCCTTTGTGCAGCGCGCCGAGGACGTCCACGAGGCCAAGAAGATGATCCGCGGCCGCGCCGCCGTGATGGCGAAGATCGAGAAGCCGCAGGCGATCGACCGGCTGGCCGACATCATCGATGCCTCCGATGCGCTGATGGTCGCGCGCGGCGATCTCGGCGTCGAGCTGCCGCTAGAGCGCGTGCCGAGCCTGCAGAAGCAGATGACGCGAATGGCGCGGCGCGCCGGCAAGCCGGTGGTGGTCGCAACCCAGATGCTGGAATCGATGATCCAGGCGCCGGTACCGACCCGCGCCGAGGTCTCCGACGTCGCCACCGCCGTCTATGAGGGCGCGGATGCGATCATGCTCTCGGCGGAATCGGCTGCCGGCAAATATCCGGTGGAAGCGGTCACCACCATGAACCGCATCGGCGAGGAGGTGGAGCGCGACCCGACCTATCGCGGCGTGCTCAATGCGCAGCGCGCCGAGCCGGAGCCGACGGTCGGCGATGCGATCGCGGATGCCGCGCGCCAGATCGCCGAGACGCTCGACCTCTCGGCGATCATCTGCTGGACCTCATCGGGCTCGACCGCGATCCGCGTCGCGCGCGAACGGCCCAAGGTGCCGGTCGTTGCGATCACGCCGAACCTGGCGACGGGCCGCAAGCTCTCGGTGGTGTGGGGCGTGCACTGCGTCGTCGCCGAGGACGCGCGCGATCAGGACGACATGGTCGACCGCGCCAACTCCATCGCATTCAGGGATGGCTTTGCCCGCGCCGGCCAGCGCGTGATCATCGTCGCCGGCGTCCCGCTCGGCATCCCCGGCACCACCAACATGGTCCGCATCGCCTCCGTCGCGCCGCAAGGGGAAGCGGAGAAGTAGGTTTCCCCGTCATTCCGGGGCGCGCGAAGCGCGAGCTATGATGTGCAATTTGCACATCAGAGAATCCATCGAGCCGCCGGCGTAGGCGGAGAAATGGATTCCGGGCTCGTCCTTCGGACGCCGGAATGACGGTAGAGAGATGGCAAACGCCCTTAGGCCCCCACCAGCGCCTTCGCGGGCGTGGTGGCCTGCACCACGAGGCCGCGGGCGCGGGCGTCCATGACGCCGACGGCGCGCAGTGCGAGCAGCGTCACGGTCTGCACGGCGTCGCGCAGCTTGACGGGATCATCGAGATTGTCGGGCGCGAGCGGTCCGACCAGCGACTCATGCAGCGCGCCGAGCAGCGCGGTGGCGGCAAGCGCGGTATCCTGCGCCGGCAGATGGCCGGCGCGCACCGCGGCATCGATTCGGATGGCGATCTCACCGGCGATCTCGCGCCGGCTGGCCAGCCGCGAGGCGGTGACATCGACATCGACAGGCTCGGCCAGGATGCCCCAGGCGAGCTTGCGCTGCGACAGCACATGGACGGCAACCGTGGTGACCGCGGCGGCCAGCGCCGAGGACGGCCCGGGCGCGGCATCCGCGGCCCGGCGAATCGCGGCGAGCTCGTCGCGCGAGACCTCGGCGATCAATTCGGAGATCAGGTCGGCCTTGGACGGGAAATAGCGGTAGACGGTTCCCGCCGCGACATGGGCGCGGACCGCCACCGGCGCGATCTGCACCGCAGCCATGCCGCCGTCCGCCGCCGCCTCGCGTGCCGCCGCCAGAATGGCGCTGCGCCGGGCGGCCAGCCGCTTTACCACCTGATGGGTTCGCCGATAGACCATGGCGCAGTTCCCGTCCCCAAACTCCCGCCGGCTCGGGATCGGCCGAACGAGACTTCACTATTTTAGGCGATCGAGCGCAGATCGCTGCAAAAGCTGAACACCTATTCATGGCGTCTGGCAAGACGGATTTGTGCCTTCTGGAATGCACAAAAAGGAGGGGTCCCGGCTCAGCGACCTTGGTTACTCCCAGCTTAAGACGCCCCCGTTCTGGTACTCGATCACGCGGGTCTCGAAGAAATTCTTCTCCTTCTTCAGGTCCATCGCCTCCGACATCCAGGGGAAGGGGTTGTCGGCTTCATCGAATACCGGCGCGAACCCAAGCTGGGCGCAACGGCGATTGGCGATGAAGTGCATGTAGGTTTCACAAAGTGCCGCGTTCAGTCCGAGAAAACCGCGCGGCATGGTGTCCCGTCCATAGGCCGCTTCGAGCTCGGCCGCCGTCCGCACCATGTCGCGAATCTCCTCCTGGAAGGGCTTCGTCCAAAGATGCGGATTCTCGATTCGGATCTGGTTGATGACGTCGATGCCGAAGTTCAGGTGGATGGATTCATCGCGCAGGATGTACTGATATTGCTCGGCGATCCCGATCATCTTGTTGCGCCGGCCAAGCGAGAGGATCTGTGCGAAGCCGGTGTAGAACCACATGCCTTCGAAGATGACGTAGAAAGCGACGAGGTCGCGCAGGAACGCCTGGTCTGCTTCCGGCGTCCCGGTCCTGAAGTCGGGATCGTCGAGATGCTGCGTATGTTTCAGCGCCCACGCCGCCTTATCAGTGATCGAGGGCACCTCCCGGTACATGTTGAACAGCTCGCCCTCATCGAGCCCCAAGCTCTCGACGATGTACTGGAAGGTGTGGGTGTGCACGGCCTCCTCGAACGCCTGCCGCAACAGATACTGCCGGCACTCCGGATTGGTCAGATGGCGATAGATCGCGAGCACGATGTTGTTGGCGACGAGGCTTTCGGAGGCCGCGAAGAAGCCGAGATTGCGCTTGATCGCGCGCCGCTCATCTTCGGTCAGGCCGTCGCGCGACTTCCACAGCGCGATGTCGGCCTGCATCGAGACCTCCGTCGGCATCCAGTGATTGTTGCAGGCGGCGAGATATTTCTCCCACGCCCATTTGTACTTCAGCGGCAGCAATTGATTGACGTCGGCGCGGCAGTTGATCATGCGCTTGTCGTCGACCGAGACACGGCTGCCATGGCGATCGATCGCACCTAAGCCGGTCTGGTTGCCGGCTGCGGCGACGTTCATGAGGGGGACCGCGTGGCGCGCGGTCGTAGCGGGCTCTGACCAGTCGAACATGGCGTTATTCCTTATTCCGCTGCTCACTGGCAGGCTTCACATTCGGGATTGTCGATCGAGCACGCGATGGCGCCGGACAAGTCCGGTGCGCTGGACATCGCGGGAGCTACGCTGACGGCGTTGAGCTTGCCGTCGGTGCCCTTCAGCGTCGACTTCTCGACATGGGTGGCGCTGCGCGAGCGCAGGTAATAGGTCGTCTTGAGGCCGCGCTGCCAGGCCAGGCGATACAGCGCATCGAGTTTCTTGCCGGAGGGGTTGGCGATATAGAGGTTGAGCGACTGCGACTGGTCGATCCATTTCTGCCGCCGCGCCGCCGCCTCGATCAGCCAAGCGCTGTCGATCTCGAACGCGGTCGCATAGAGCGCCTTGAGATCATCAGGGATACGGTCGATCGCACCTAAGCTGCCATCGAAATATTTGAGATCACTGACCATCACCTCGTCCCACAAGCCGCGCGCCTTGAGGTCGCGGACCAGGAAGGCGTTCACGACGGTGAAATCGCCGGACATGTTGGATTTGACATAGAGGTTCTGGTAGGCGGGCTCGATCGACTGCGCCACGCCGCAGATGTTGGAGATGGTCGCCGTCGGCGCGATCGCCATCACATTGGAATTGCGCATGCCGACCGTCTTGACGCGCTCGCGCAGGCCGTCCCAGTCCAATGTGCGCGAGCGGTCCATCGCGACGTCACCGCGCGCTTCCGCCAGCAGCTCGATCGAATCGATCGGCAGGATGCCCCGGCTCCACAGCGATCCCTCGAACGATGGGTAACGACCGCGCTCGGCGGCGAGATCGACGGAAGCCGAGATCGCGTGATAAGCGATCGCCTCCATGCTGGTATCGGCGAAGGCGACAGCCGCGTCGGACGCAAGCGGGATCCGCAGCACGTGCAGCGCATCCTGGAATCCCATCAACCCGAGGCCGACCGGCCGATGCCGCAGGTTGGAGCGCCGCGCCTCGGGAATGGTGTAGAAATTGATGTCGATGACATTGTCGAGCATCCGCATCGCGGTCGCGACCGTCCGCTTCAGCCTGGCCGTATCGAGCCCGCGCTCGCCGACGTGATTGAGCAGGTTGATCGAGCCGAGATTGCAGACCGCAGTCTCCTCATCCGAAGTGTTGAGCGTGATCTCGGTGCAGAGATTGGAGGAATGGATCACGCCGGCGTGGCGCTGCGGCGAGCGCAAATTGCAGGGGTCCTTGAAGGTGATCCAGGGATGTCCGGTCTCGAACAGCATGGTCAGCATCTTGCGCCAGAGATCAACGGCACGGACATTCTTGGATACCCGCATCTCGCCGCGCGCGGCCTTGTCTTCATAGGACGCGTAGCGCTCGGCAAAGGCCTTGCCGTAGAGATCGTGCAGATCGGGCGTCTCGTCCGGCGAGAACAGCGTCCATTCGCCGTCGGCCTCGACGCGCTGCATGAAGAGATCAGGCACCCAGTTGGCGGTATTCATGTCGTGGGTGCGGCGGCGGTCGTCGCCGGTGTTCTTGCGCAGGTCGAGGAATTCTTCGACGTCGATATGCCAGGTCTCGATATAGGCACAGACCGCGCCCTTGCGTTTTCCGCCCTGGTTGACGGCAATCGCGGTGTCGTTGGCGACTTTAAGGAACGGCACGACGCCCTGGCTCTCGCCATTGGTGCCCTTGATATGGGCGCCCAGCCCGCGCACCCGCGTCCAGTCATTGCCGAGGCCGCCGGAATATTTGGCGAGCAGCGCATTGTCCTTGATCGACTTGAAGATGCCGTCGAGATCGTCGGGAACGGTGGTGAGGAAGCAGGACGACAATTGCGGCCGCAGCGTGCCGGAATTGAAGAGCGTCGGCGTCGACGCCATGAAGTCGAAGGAGGACAGGAGATTGTAGAACTCGATCGCGCGCGCCTCCCGATCGATCTCGCGCAGTGCAAGCCCCATGGCGACGCGCATGAAGAACGCTTGCGGCAATTCAATCCGGTGGCCGCGGACATGCAGGAAATAGCGATCATAAAGCGTCTGCAGCCCTAAGAACTGGAACGCAAGATCGCGCTCCGGCTTCAGTGCCGCGGCCAGCTTGTTCAGGTCGAAGCGGCCGAGTTCGGGATCGAGCAATTCGGCCCTGATGCCGGTCTTGATATAGGCCGGAAAATATTCGCCATAGCGCACCGCCATGTCCGCCTGCGACGCTTTCGTTGGCGCGCCCTGCACGAAGGACAGCACTTCAGTGCGGAGCTTGTCGAGCAAGAGGCGCGCGCTGACATAGGCGTAGTTCGGCTCCTGCTCGACCAGCGTACGCGCCGCCATCACGCTGGCGAGCGCGAGTTCCTCCTGGCTGATGCCGTCATAGAGATTGCGCTGGATTTCCCCGACGACAGGCGCAGCGTCGACACCGTCGAGCCCCGCGCAGGCCTCGCCGACGATCATCGCCAGCCGCGCATGGTCGAGCGGCACCTTGCTGCCGTCCGCGAGCGTGACGTGGACGATTGGCCCGCTCGATGCCGTTGCGGATTTAGTTGCCTGCTGTTCGGCGCGCTGCCGCGCCCGCTCCTCGCGATAGAGCACATAGGCGCGCGCCACCTTGTGATGGCCGCTGCGCATCAATGCCAGTTCAACCTGGTCCTGGATGTCCTCGATATGAAAGGTGCGGCCTTCGCTCATCCGGCGCGACAGCGCGCCGACGACTTCGGCGGTCAATTCCTCGACCGCTTCGTGCACGCGGCGCGACGCAGCCGCCGTATTCCCCTCGACCGCAAGGAAGGCCTTGGTCATCGCCACCGAGATCTTGCCGGCATCGAATTGCGACACCGCGCCATTGCGGCGAATCACCTGCATCGGCAGCCGTGCTTCCGGCGCCGCGATTGATTCGGGGCGCAGGTGGATGAGAGGTGACGCGGTGGTTTCGCGATCGAGAGAGAGTGACATCTTGCAGACCCCGTGATGTTGCTGGGGCCGGATGCCGGAGGCGACGCTGCGTGATGATGCCGGCGGCGTACCGGCATGAGCCTGCAAGCGGCCGCCGGGACACCCCGCCCGTGGACGTTATTTGCTGTCACGGCAGGTCTCCTGGCTCGCAGGTCGGCGTCACTCCCCGTCTTCCCAATGCGATGCCGCATCAGTGACGTCTAAAATCGGGAGCAACTCACTGCTTACAGTTGCGGGGGCAGCGCTGGATTCTCGCGAGCAACGCGCGATCACCAGCTTCCCTCTTGGCCACCATTCCTTGCGTCATGATGGACCGTGACAGCTACATCTGGTGCGATTTGGGGAATGGTGTCAATGGGACGTATGGGCGAAGCGCAAAAATTCCGGTCCACGCCGTTGACGCTGTGAACAACCGGCTCCACGCGCACGTGATGTCAGCCGAGTTGACGTTCGCGCGATCTTGCCGGTAAGTGAACGCGTCGTGGTTCTTCGGAGAGATCTTTTCCGGAGCTAAGAGGGAAGCCGGTGTAAAGCCGGAGCTGCCCCCGCAACTGTAAGCGGCGAGCCGCGGTCCACAATTGCCACTGAAGCCTGCAAAGCTTCGGGAAGGCCGGACCGCAGCAACGACCCGCGAGCCAGGAGACCTGCCTCGACAACATACACGTCCTCGGGCGGGGTGTCCCGGTGGTGCGGTTGCGATTCCGTGCGCACCTCGCGCAGGGAATCCAGACGTGTCACTACGGCCTTTGCCCCCAACTCATGGGGTTAAGCCAATGTCTTCCACTTCACTTGTTGTTGCGTCCCTCGGCACGCCGCGGATCGGTCCGCGCCGTGAACTGAAATTTGCGCTGGAACGCTTCTGGTCCGGCACATCAGACGAAAAGACGCTGATCGAAACCGGCGTCGGGCTGCGCGCGGCCAATTGGGCGCGGCAAAAGAAACTCGGTATCACCGTGATCCCGTCGAACGATTTCTCGTTCTACGATCAGGTGCTCGACACCTGCGCAATGGTCGGCGCTATCCCGGAAAGCTATGGCTGGACCGGCGGCGCGGTGCCGCTTGCGACCTATTTCGCGATGGCGCGTGGCACCACGGCCGACGCGCATGACGAGGCCTGCGGACATGCCCATCACGCACATGGCGTGGCGGCGCTCGAAATGACGAAATGGTTCGACACCAACTATCACTACATGGTGCCGGAGCTTCGCAAGAACCAGTATTTTGCACTCTCATCGCGCAAGCCGATCGAAGAGTATGAGGAGGCGAAGGCGCTGGGTTATCAGACCCGCCCCGTGCTGGTCGGCCCGGTCACGTTCCTGAAACTGGCCAAGTCCAAGGAACCGCATTTCGACACGCTGTCGCTGCTCGACAGGCTCCTGCCGGTCTATATCGAACTATTGCGCGAACTCGCTGCCCGCGGTGCGGAATGGGTGCAGATCGACGAGCCCTCTCTCGTGCTTGATCTGGACGCCGCCGCTCAGCAAGCCCTACGGCGCGCCTATTCCGAAATCGCCAAAGCGGTGCCGGACATCAGGATCATGCTGGCGACCTATTTCGGCGGGCTCGGCGGCAATCGTGCGGTCGCGTTTGATCTTCCGGTCGCCGGCCTCCATCTCGATCTCGTGCGCGCGCCCCAGCAGCTCGGCGATCTCATCGACGTTCCGAAAGAACGGGTGCTGTCGCTCGGCGTGATCGACGGCCGTAACGTCTGGCGCGCGGATCTGAGCCGGATCCTCGATCAGCTTGGGCCCGTCGTCGCAAAGCTCGGCAAGGAGCGCATTCAGATCGCGCCATCCTGCTCGCTGCTTCATGTACCCATCGATCTCGCCCTGGAAACCAAGCTCGATCCCGAGGTGAAGACCTGGCTTTCATTCTCGGTGCAGAAGCTCGAAGAGCTTGCCGCACTGGGCGCGGCGCTTGGAAGTGGCCGGGCCCCTGCGTCCGAAGCGATCCGAGCGTCCGATGCCGCCGCGGCCGCGCGCAAGACCTCACCGCGGATTCACGATGCCAAGGTTGCCCAGCGTCTCGCCGCCATCGATGGCGGCATGCGCCATCGTGCCAGCCGGTTCGCCGAGCGTGCCGAGGTGCAGCGCGAGCGGTTCAATCTGCCACGCTTCCCGACCACGACCATCGGCTCCTTCCCGCAGACAACCGATGTCAGAAACGCACGCGCCGCACATGCCAATGGTGCACTCAGCGATACCGCATACAAGACCTATCTGCAGCATCAGACCGCGCGCGCCATCCGTTGGCAGGAGAATATCGGGCTCGACGTCCTGGTCCATGGCGAGTTCGAGCGCAACGACATGGTGCAGTATTTTGGCGAGCAGCTTTCCGGCTTCGCCTTCACCGAGCTCGGCTGGGTGCAGTCCTATGGCTCGCGCTGCGTCCGGCCGCCGATCCTCTATGGCGACGTCTCACGACCGCAGCCGATGACGGTCGAATGGTGGCAATTCGCGCAGTCACTGACGGCAAAGCCGGTGAAGGCGATGTTGACCGGCCCCGTGACCATCCTGAACTGGTCCTTCGTCCGCGACGACCTGCCGCGCAGCGACGTGTGCCGACAGATCGCGCTCGCGATCCGCGATGAGGTGCTCGATCTCGAGATGGCCGGCGCCGGCATGATCCAGATCGACGAAGCAGCACTGCGGGAAGGCCTGCCGCTGCGCAGGTCGGAATGGAAGACCTATCTCGATTGGGCGGTCGATAGTTTCCGCATCTGTTCCTCCGGCGTGCAGGACGAGACCCAGATCCACACCCATATGTGCTACTCCGAGTTCAACGACATCATCGACGCCATCGCGGCGATGGACGCCGATGTCATTTCGATCGAGACCTCGCGCTCGAAAATGGAATTGCTCGACGCCTTCCGGAACTACCGCTACCCGAACGAAATCGGTCCCGGCGTCTACGATATCCATTCACCGCGCGTGCCTGACATTGGCGAGATCACCGACCTCCTCAAGCTCGCAAGAGAGCGGCTCTCCGACGCGCAGATCTGGATCAACCCCGACTGCGGCTTGAAGACCCGCAAGTGGGAAGAGGTGCGCCCGGCGCTCGCCAACATGGTCGCCGCCGCCCGCGAATTGCGGTCGCTTGGCTAGACAGCGCCGCCCCGTCTCTTATCCTGCGGCGGCTCGAAGAGGAGAACGCCATGCGCTTCTGGATTCAATGCACAAGGTTCGAGACGGAGCAGCCCATTCACATCAATATCGCGCTCGTCGGCAGCATGTGGCGCGACGGCGAGCGCACCGTACTCGCCTTCGTCGGTGGCGATGGCGAGAGGATTGAGGTCGTCGAGACACCGGAGCAGATGTTGGACCGGCATCTCGGCACGCCCGGGACCGCATGACGATATGCAGGCGGTTGCAACATCATTGCGAAGAAGGACCCATAACCACAGGCGTTTACAGTGTGCTCCGCTACAACGGCTTGCTCGCGCCACGACAGCCGCCTGTGGAATGAGTCCCGGGCCCCGGCTACGCCCAAGGGGCTTCGCAGCGGCACGCAAGCCCGGGACGACGATGGAATGTGGAGCAATCGCCAAAGCAAAAGCCCGGCACTAGGCCGGGCTTCTGTACGTCTTGCTCTCTGATCGCGCTTACGCCTGCGGCTGCGGCTCCAGGCCGGGGTCCGGATCCGGGCGCGGACGCGACTTGCCGGCAGGCGGCACGGCGGAGGCACGTGGCGTGGTCGGCTCGAGCACGGACTCGCGGTTCGGCTTCTTACCCTTCAAGAGATCAACGATCTCGTCGCCGGTCAGCGTCTCGAACTCGAGCAGGCCTTTCGCCAGTGCTTCGAGATCGGCGCGCTTCTCGGTGAGGATTCGCGTCGCCTCGTTGTAGCCTTCCTCGACCAGGCGCTTGATCTCGGAGTCGATCTTCTGGACTGTCGCCTCCGAGGCGTTCTGGGTGCGCGACACCGACATGCCCAGGAACACTTCATCCTGGTTCTCGCCATAGGAGACGGTGCCGAGCTGTTCCGACAGGCCCCAGCGGGTCACCATCATGCGCGCCAGACGTGTCGCCTGCTCGATGTCGGAGGCCGCGCCCGAGGTGACCTTCTCGCGGCCGAACACCAGTTCTTCCGCGACGCGTCCGCCCATCATGATCGCGAGACGCGAGGTCATCTGCTCCAGCGACATCGACAGTTTGTCGCGCTCCGGCAATTGCATGACCATGCCGAGTGCACGGCCGCGCGGAATGATGGTCGCCTTGTGGATCGGGTCGGTGGCGACGACGTTGAGGCCGACGATCGCGTGGCCGCCTTCGTGATAGGCGGTCAGAAGCTTCTCTTCCTCGGTCATAACGAGCGACTTGCGCTCGGCGCCCATCATCACCTTGTCCTTGGCCTCTTCGAACTCGGCCTGCGTCACCATCCGCTTGTTACGGCGGGCGGCGGTCAGCGCGGCCTCGTTGACGAGGTTCATCAAGTCGGCACCCGAAAAGCCCGGGGTGCCGCGCGCGATGGTCTTCAGGTTGATATCGGGCGCCAGCGGCACCTTGCGGACGTGAACCTTCAGGATCTGCTCGCGGCCGACGACGTCAGGGTTCGGCACCACGACCTGACGGTCGAAGCGGCCGGGCCGCAGCAGCGCCGGATCGAGCACGTCGGGCCGGTTGGTGGCGGCGATCAGGATCACGCCCTCATTGGCCTCGAAGCCGTCCATCTCGACCAGCAACTGGTTCAGCGTCTGCTCGCGCTCGTCATTGCCGCCGCCGAGGCCGGCGCCACGATGGCGGCCGACCGCATCGATTTCGTCGATGAAGATAATGCAAGGCGCGTTCTTCTTCGCCTGCTCGAACATGTCACGCACGCGCGATGCACCGACGCCGACGAACATCTCGACGAAGTCGGAGCCGGAAATGGTGAAGAACGGCACGTTGGCTTCGCCCGCCACCGCGCGCGCGATCAGCGTCTTACCGGTGCCGGGAGGGCCGACCAGCAACACGCCGCGCGGAATGCGTCCGCCCAAACGCTGGAATTTGCCGGGGTCGCGCAGGAATTCGACGATCTCCTGCAGGTCCTGCTTGGCCTCGTCGACGCCGGCGACGTCCTCGAACGTCACCCGGCCATGCGCCTCTGTCAGCATCTTGGCGCGCGACTTGCCGAAGCCCATCGCCTTGCCGGCGCCGCCCTGCATCTGGCGCGACAGGAAAATCCACACGCCGATCAGCGCGATGAAGGGCAGCCAGGAGACCAGCAGCGAAACGAACCACGGCACGTTGTCGCCCGGCGGCTTCGCAGTGATCTGCACCTTGCCGTCATAGAGGCGCTTCACCAGCGTCGGGTCGTTCGGCGCGTAGGTCTGGAAGCTCGAGCCGTTGGTGAAGGTGCCATGGATTTCCGGCCCCTGGATCACGACGTCGCGGACATGGCCCTGGTCGACTTCGCTGAGGAGCTGCGAGAACGAGATGTCCTGCGAGGACGCGCGCTGACCCGGATTCTGGAAGAGCGTAAACAACGCCAACAGCAGCAAGACGATAATGACCCAGAGGGCGAAATTCCGCAGATTGGCGTTCATTGATCTTCCTTCGTGGTCGCGCGGATCGCGGCCTCAAAACTATCCTCGGGCGGCCTCAGGCAGGGCACTTCAGGAAATCCCTGGGAATCCCCCCTTAGCGACTGCATACAATTTAGGTGCCACGGGAGTATATGCCAAGGGAACTGCACAGGACTATTTAGCGCATCCTAGCCCGATTCCCGGTCAAATAATGGCGCAAAGATCCGGGTTTTTCGGGGGTAGTTAAGCGGATATGTCGGGAATTTTCCTATTCGGCTGAATATCAGCGGGCCCGGCTCCTGCGCGGCGGTGCCGGCTCGACCCGGATCCGCCCATTGGCGAGCCCAATGACCGCGCCGGCGAGCGTCTGCTTCAGCTTGCCCGCCCTCTGCGTAACCGCCTGATCGAGTGCGGCCAGCAGGGCCTCGATCTTGCCCAGTTCGGCCGGCCCCTCATGGCCCACGCGGTCGATCGCGCGCTTGAGCAGGCGCAGCCGGACCTCCTCGGGAAGGGCCACAAAGGCCCCGGCATCGAATCCGGGGCGCGCCGCATTGCCATCGCGCAGCGCAAGGTAGCGCTCGGCACCATCAGCCAGCACTTCCACCGCGGCATTGGCCCGAGCGAGCCGCGCTGCCAGCCGCGCCAGGTTCCGGGCATCGCCGCCCTCTGCAGCCAGTGCCGGCATCAGCGCACGCAGCCGCGGACGCGTGAACGCAGTGTCACGATTGGTCGGATCGACCGCATAACCGATCCTGGCTTTCTCCAGGGTAGCGATCAGCCGCGCCTTTGGAACAGCGAGCAGCGGCCGCGCCAATCTCACCCCTTCGCGCTCGGTCTCGCGCGCCATCGCGGCGAGGCCGGCGATGCCGCTGCCGCGCAGCAGCCGCATCAGAAGCGTTTCGGCCTGGTCGTCGCGGGTGTGGGCCGTGAGGATATGCGTCGCCCCGCTCGCGCGGGCCGCTTCGGCCAGCAGGCGATAGCGCGCCTCGCGTGCCGCCTCCGGCAGGCCGCTGTTCGGCTTGGTCCCGGTCCAGCGCAACGTCCGATGGGGCAGATCGAGGGTGCCCGCAAGGCGCTTGACCTCACGCGCTTCGCGCGCGGCCTCCGGGCGCAGGCCGTGGTCGACAGTGACTGCAATCAGCCGCGGCCCCTGCTTCAGTGTCCGGCGCCAGCGCACCGCGAGCCACATCAACGCCACCGAGTCCGGACCGCCGGACACGGCCAGAACGATCGCTGGCGCGCGCTTCCAGTCGTCTAACAGACGTTTGGCTTCTGTCGCGGAGATCGCGCTGCTGTCATCGGACATGGCGGTGCCACTGGTCGCGGAGCCGAAAGGCCCCAGCGGCACCGGTTTAGCACTTGATCCGCTTCTGCTCACGATCGACGGCAGCTTTGACGCCCGTGGAAGCCCGCGGATATTTCCGCGTCACTTCGCCGAGCGCGGCGCAGGCAGCTTCCTTCTCCTTCAGCGCCGCCAGTGACTGGCCAAGCCGCAGCAGCGCGTCCGGCGCCTTGGCCGACTTGTCGAATTTCGTGGTCACACCGAGGAAGGACTCGGCGGCGTCACGATACTGCTGACGCTGAAAGTAGCTCTCGCCGAGCCAATATTGCGCATCCGGGATCAAGGGGTCGCTCGGATATTTCTGCGAGAAATTCCGCATGGTTTCCTCGGCGAGCGCATAGTCCCTGCGCTGCATATAGCCGATGCCAAGATCGAACTCGTCCTTCGATGTCGCCGATGGCGGCAAGGTGGTCAGTGCGGCGATGGCGCCACCCCCCGCCGGTGCGCCGGCATTGCGTGGGCTGGTGTTGCCGAGGTCGAGCGGTTCGCCGGCGCCACGTCCGCCGGGCGCGCCGACCGCAGCATCCGGTGACATCGGCATCTGGCCGCCACCGAGTGCGCGCGGCGCCCCCGGGGCGTTCGGGTTCTGGTTGGGATCGAAGGCATCGCCACGGCCGCGGCGCCCTCCCGCCGCTGGCGCTGCCGGCTCCTGAACGATTGGAGCGGGAGCTGCGATCTGGGTCTGGTCGTAGCCGCCCTGCGATTGCCTGTAACCCGGCTGCGGTTGCCCATAGCCCTGTTGCGGCTGTCCATAGGACGGCTGGCCGCCTTGCGGCGGGTAGGACTGTGCAGGCTGTGCGGTCGGCGGCATGGCGGCAACGCCGGGCTGGGCGGCCTGGGGCTGGCCGCCGGGGCCGGACGGCGCAGCGCCGAGCTGACGCAGGCGCTCCTCCAACTGGCGGTTACGATACTGCAGTTCCTCGTTCTGGCCGGTCAGCTGCCGAAGCTGGTTCTCCAGGTGCTGGACCCGCATTTCGAGGTCGGCATCGTCGGATTGTGCGAAGGCCGGTGCGGAAATGGCCAGTCCCGCGGCAACCGCCGCGGCGCGTGCAACTCTAAGAAATCTGGATGACATCTTGCCCTGACGACGAAAATCGACGCGGAATCACACTGAGGCAGGGAGTACGCCGGAATTGTGACTGAAGCAAATCAACGTTTAAACAAAACCGGCGCCTCTCGGCGCCGGCGGCAAATCGCAGAGTTTTCGAAAGCTCACGAACTCGCGTTCAGCACCGTCACGGCGCGGCGGTTCTGCGACCAGCAGGAGATGTCGTTGCAGACCGCCACCGGACGTTCCTTGCCGTAGGAGATGGTGCGCATCCGGCTCGGATCGATGCCGCGCGAGGCGAGATAGGAGCGAACCGCCTGGGCGCGACGCGCACCGAGCGCGATATTGTATTCACGTGTGCCGCGCTCGTCGGCATGGCCTTCGATGGTAAAGCTGTAACGGTTGTAGCTCTGCAGCCACTGCGCCTGCTTGTCCAGGGTCGCGATCGCCTGCGGGGTCAGGTCGGTCTGGTCGCTCTCGAAGAAAACACGGTCGCCGACGTTCACGACGAAATCCTGCTGGCTGCCCGGGGTCGCCGCGTTCGCCATCGCGCCATCGGCGCCGAGATTATTCTTGGCGCATGCACCCATCGATAGCGCGACCGCCACCACCGCGGCGAGCTTCAATCCCTGGAGGATTCGCATCTGATATTTCATTCCCGGAGCCTCCACGCTCACGTTCTCGAACTCTCATCCGATCTACAGGGCGATGGTTAAGCGAACGTTCCGTCAACCTTGATGGGACCTTGCCAGACCCGATCAAATGCGGACGAACGGCGAAAAGCGCCCCCGATGGTTAATGGGTTGTAAATGTGGCGCGAGGGTGAAGACAAGCGCGGAGGCCGCCGGAATCGCCGATTTCCCGGCTTTACCGGGAAGAATCGGCGCAGAGTGCGGGACTTCAGCGACAGTTCGGGCGAAGCCGGACTATTCAGGAACTTGGAACGATCGACGCTTGCGCGAAGGAGGGCCGGACATCAGTGGTACCAGATTGACCCCGCCCCCGCTCGAACAGCATCCTTCGTTCGAACGCGCTCGAGCGCAGGAACGGATAGCGGGCGAGCACCCGCTCAGACACGTTCGGCAGGTGTGCGGCCATCAATCCGACCGGCTTGACCAGGCCCGGATAGAGGCGAGGCTGGGACCAGACCTCGTGCAGGAATACCCGACGGTAGAACGCCATGTGCTCGGCACGAACGATGGCCAACCCGTAGTCCGCATTGAAGTGAACGCCGGCAGTCGAGCCGAGCCGCACCGTGACATAAGGCAGTTCCGGAAAATTCCGCGCCTTTTCAGGGTCGGCGACAAAGCGCGTTGAATCGATGAAGACGAGGCCCTGATCGAGCTTGGGATGAAGCACGTCGCCGAACAGCTCAACTGAGGGCGACATCCGCCACTCGGACGTCAGCACGCTGATCCGGATAGAGCTGTAGAGTTCGCCGTGAACGTACACGCCAAACGTCCAGGCGTTCGGAGCGTCCTCATATTGATCGACGACGCGCTCGTCGGCCGAAGGCTGGATTGCGCCTTCACGGAGATAGGCGCGATAGCGGAGTCGGTAGATCTCGTCCTTTTCCTCAGGGGTCTCGGCGAGACGGTAATCGACTCGATCCAGCGGGTCCGCAAGCCGTCCTGTAGCCGGCTTGATGGCTTCGGCTGCGGACCTCATGGGCTACTCCAAAAAACTATCACCAGCACACACAACTTTTGCGCGCGGTAAACCTTTACGCGCATTTGAATAAATTAACAGCTTCTTAACTGGTGTGCAAAGCGATCGCGGCATTACGGTTAACCGCTACGCGCACGGCTTGTACGCCGACCATGCGTCGGTACGCCGGTAAGACTACGGTATCGGGTGATCTCAGGCGATCGAACGCGAGGCAACCACGAACGGCTGATCGTCGGTATGGCGGCTGTGGGAAGCCTTCAACAACTGGCGGATGCGCACCGCAGGAACGGGGCGGCTGAATAGATAGCCCTGCGCCTCGGTGACCGCACCATCGGCGCCGACCAGCTCGAGCTGCTCGTTGGTCTCGATGCCCTCGACCACGACCAACATGCCGAGATCGGCCGACAGCCGCGCCACGCCGCGCAGCAGCGTCAGCGGGCGGTCGGTATCGATACCTTCGAGGAACGAGCGGTCGATCTTGACCTTCTGCAAGGGGAAGTTGTGCAGATAGCTCAGACTCGAATAGCCGGTGCCGAAATCGTCGAGCGAGATCCGTACACCCAGCGCATGCAGCTGCGACAGCACGTCGTGCGTCACTTGCGTATTGCGCAACAGTGAGGACTCGGTGATCTCGATCTCAAGACGTCGCGCTGGCAGGCCCGAAACCTCCAGCGCATAGCGGACCTCGCTCAGCACGTCGCGCTGATGGAACTGCTGCGGCGACAAATTGACCGCGACGCTGACGGATTCGGGCCAGGCCATGCATTCCATACAGGCCTTGCGTAGAATCCAGCGGCCGAGATCGACGATCAACCCCATGTCCTCCGCTACCGGAATGATCTCGATCGGAGAGACCGTGCCGCGCACCGGATGATTCCAGCGCAATAGCGCCTCGCAGGTCGTGATCCTGCCGGTCTTGAGATTGACCAGCGGCTGGTAATAGAGCTCGAACTCCTCGTTCGCCAGCGCCTTGCGCAGGTCGAGCTCGAGGATGCGGCGCGCTTCGACGATCTGGGCCATCTCGTCGCGGAAAAAGCAGAACGTGCCGCGCCCGTCAGCCTTGGCGCGATAGAGTGCCATATCGGCGTTCTTCAAAAGCGTGTCGGCGCTGACGCCCGGCGACGTCATGGCGATGCCGACGCTGGCCCCGATCTCGACCAGGTGATTGTGAATCTTGTAGCGCTCGCTGAGGCGATCGACGATGCGACGTGCAAGGCTGGCCGCGTCCTCATGCGATTTGATGTCCTGCTGGAACACCACGAACTCGTCGCCGCCGAAGCGCGCCACGAAATCTTCCGGCCGCAGCATTTCGCGGAGCCGGCCGGCTACCGCACAGAGGAGCTGGTCGCCGCAGGGATGGCCGAGCGTGTCGTTGACCTGCTTGAATTGGTCGAGGTCGATGAACAGCAGGGCCGACAGTTGCGCGGCGCCCTGCTGGCCGGCTAGGAGGCGACCGATCTCGTCCCGGAAATGGACACGGTTGGGCAACGCCGTGAGTTCGTCGTAGCGCGCCAGATGGTTGATCCTGGCCTCGGCATTGCACCGCTCAGTGATGTCCTGCAGCAGCGCGACGGCGCCACCGCCGGTCATCGGCTGGAACGTCCAGGACAGCGCGCGGCCGCGCGTGGCGTCCGGATCGTTAGTAACCATGTCCCGCGTCTCGGTGTGTTCGATCTCGGCGAGAATCTTCCTGCCACTTGCATCGGAGATCGAACCGGAGCTGACGCAGGCTGCGATGATGTCGGCCGCGCTGGCGCCGCGCTGCACCAGATCTTCCGACAACTGCATCATCTCGCTAAAGCGATGATTCATGACGGCCAGCCGGCCATCGGCGCGGAACATGCACAGGCCGTGCGGCATGTTGTTCAGCGCGGTGTCAAACTGGCTAGCCAGCGCGGCCTCGCGCTCGCCCGCCACCAACGCCTGCACGAAGATCCGCTGCAAGTTGGTCGATATCTGTTTCAGGGCGAGGAAGAACACCGCGGCCACGATCGCCATCCCGATATAGTAAGGCGTTCCCTTCATCGCGAGCGCGATCGAGGTCGGACCACAGGCGAGCGCGATCTGGACATGGAATATCCACGGCCGGCCGTAGGTGCGGCCCGCGCCGGCCGCCACATAGCCTGTTGTGACGGACAGGCAGATCATGTGCGCGACCGCATCGTCGCTGCCGAGCAGCGTGACCGTACACCAGACGCCGAGCGCGATCGCATAGGCCATCGCGCCGATCTGATAGCGGACATCCCAGCGCGCCACCTCCTCGGTGGTCAGGACCGACCTGCGCGACATGTACCAGTGCATGTCGACCGCGCGGGCGGCGCCGGTGATCACCAGCAGTGCGACACAGGGCCAGAGCCAGAGCAGCTGCGTCTTCATGGCGGTCAGCACTGCCGCCATTGCCACCAGCGCAGCACCGGCGAACAGGGGCGCCGGATTCTGGAACAGCGAATCGATCAGTGCCGCGTAGATCGACGGCGACACCTTCTGGTCGGAATCCGCGCTCTGGTTGGCGAGCTGCATGCTGCTCATACACGTCCTGTTGTAACGTGCAGTTCTACCCGGCGCTGATGAAGTCTTTCTGAGGGAATATCGTTACCAAGACCTTGTTTCGAGTTTTATTCAGAAGAAATCCTCTTTTAGTTTCAATGGACTGGGAAAAATTTTCCGGTTAACGGGAATGGTTACCCGCTTAAGCCCCCCGGCAATTTACGACAATAGCGGCGACCACGCCGGATCTGACGCGAAGCCCGGCGTCGGCACACGCAGTTCGTTGCGGCCGGAAACGTCGACGGTGAAGAGCGACGGTCCCTGGCCGGGATCGCGGAAGAACATCACGACGCGCCCGTTCGGCGCGAAGGTCGGCCCCTCATTGTGATAGCCCGAGGTCAGGATCCGCTCGCCCGAGCCATCGGGCTTCATGATGCCGATCGCAAACTGGCCGCCGCCCTGCTTGGTGAACGCGATGTAGTCGCCGCGCGGCGACCACACCGGCGTCGAGTAGCTGCCGTCGCCAAAGGAGATGCGTTGCGCCTGCCCGCCATTTGCCGCCATCACATAGATCTGCGGCTTGCCGCCACGATCGGACTCGAAGCAGATACGCGTTCCGTCGGGTGCAAAAGATGGCGAGGTGTCGATCGCCGGCGTGTCGGTCAGCCGCGTCATCGATTTCGAACGCAGATCCATCACGAACAGGTTCGAGTTGCCGCCCTGCTGCAGGCTCATGATGATGCGCTGGCCGTCCGGCGAGAACCGCGGCGAGAACGACATGCCCGGGAAATTGCCGACGATCTCGCGCTGGCCGGTCTCGATGTTGAGCAGATAGACGCGCGGGTCGCCCTGCCCGAACTCCATATAGGTGATTTCCTGGGTCGACGGCGAAAAGCGCGGCGTGAGCACGAGGTCCGAGCCGCGGGTCAGATAGCGCACATTGGCGCCGTCCTGGTCCATCAGCGCGAGCCGCTTGACGCGGCGCTCCTTCGATCCGGTCTCGTCGACGAAGACGATACGGGTATCGAAATAGCCCTTCTCGCCGGTCAGCCGTTCATAGATCTGGTCGGAGATGATGTGCGCGATGCGCCGCCAATATTCGGCCGAGGTGTCGTATTGCTGGCCGGCGAGCTGCTGGCCGGTATTGACGTCCCAGAGGCGGAATTCCGCCTTCACGCGCCCGTTGTTCTGCCGGGTCATGCGTCCGGTGACCAGCGCCTGCGCGTTGACCGACTTCCAGTTCTGGAAGTTCGGCGCGGCGTCGATATTGATGTTCTTCTCCAGATAGGCGGCCTGGTCGATCGGCGCGAACAGACCGCTTCGCTTGAGATTGTTGGTGATGACCTGGGTGACGCCGGCACCGACCTCGGTATCGCCGGGGGTACCGGCCGTGAAATTCGGGATCGCGATCGGCAGCGGCGCGAACTCGCCGTCGGGAATCTGCACGCGCTTCGGCCCTTGCGCGAATGCGCCACGCGGTGCGGCGGCAATGGTGCCGAGCGCGGCCATGCTGGAAATGATCTGGCGGCGGGTCGGGCGGAAAAACGTCTCAAACGATTTGTTCTGATTGGTCATCGTTGGCGAACTTTGCTTTATGGGACCTCAAGCGCACATCGCGCTCAGGTCTTTCGTTCGGTGAACACGGGCGAAAAATATTTCCATTCGTCGAAGAAGGCCGCCGGCAGATTGTACGGCTGGCATTCGATGATCGCGCGCAACGCGCTCTCCTGATAGACGCGCAAATAAGGCGTCGCTGCCGTGCCTTCCGGCACGGGCATGCCCTCGAGCGTGCCGTCGCGCTTCAGGCGGATCACGAAGGCGGCTTCCGTCTGCATCGCCTCGATGCCGCCATAGGGCTTCTTCCAGCACCGCTCCACCTGGCTCTTGAACATCGCGCCCCAGGTCGCCGAATTGTCGGCGGCCTTGCCATGGGCAAGGCCGAGCGCTGCGTTGGAATTGAGCGTATCGCCGGCTGCCGCCTGGCGCGTCGGATCGCGCTTGTCGAGGAGCGCTGCGATCTTCGACTGGTCGAACACGCGCTCCTTCAGCTTCTGCTCCGGCGGCGGCTTGGCAGCCTGCTGTTGCGGCTTCGGCGGCGGCTTCTTCTCTTCCTTCTTGATCGCCTCGGCAATCGGATCGGGCTTCACGGGGTCCGGCTTCTTCTCGGCCTGCTTCGGCTCCGGCTTTGGCTCTTCCTTTTTCGGCTCTTCCTTGGGCTTGGTCTCTGCAACCGGCTTCGGCGGGTCGGGCTTCTTTTCGACCGGCTTCTCTTCCACCTTCGGGGTCGGCGGCGGGGCAGTGTCGGTGACGATGGGCGGCTTCTTGTCCTCGATCTTGCCGACGGTGTCGTCGACCGGCTTGGCCTCGGCGACCTTCTCGACGAGCGGCTTCGGATTTTCCTTCTTGCCGGTCCTCTGGCCGGCCATCACATGGGCAAGCTGGTCGGACGAGATGACGTCGACAGCGACGGTCTCCTCGTCCGGCAGGACATAGGCCTTGGACGAAAACGATACGAGGCCCCATCCCAGCACGAGCACGTGCAGGGCGATCGATGCCACCAGTGTCTTGTCGACCTTGACCTTCAATTTTCCCTGCAACTTACCCTGCTCTGCCACAGCTTAAGATCTCAAGATCCCCCCTCCGGGATGATGACGATGTTGGCCTTGAAGCCGGCGGTGCGAATCTGGCCCAAGAGCTTCATCATATCCGTGTAACAGACGTCCTTGTCCCCGCGCAGATATACCACGGCATCGTTATCCGACCGGGTCTCCCGGATAGCCTTGATTTTGGGCAAGAGGTCGGCAGCCGAGATCGGGGCGTCCCCGAGATAGAGTTCCACGTTCGAATTGCAACTCCCGCCGGTGCGCTTGACCGACAGCGTCAAGGGCGGGGTGTTCTGGGCAATCGACTTGCCGCCGCTCGCGATCGGCAGGTCGATGTCGATATTCGACGTCATCAAGGGCGCTGCGACCATGAAGATGATGAGCAGCACCAGCATCACGTCGACCATCGGCGTGACGTTGATTTCCGCCATCACGGCGGCGCGGCGCCGGCCACGGCGGCCACCGCCGCCCGACGAACCCGCCATGCTCATCGCCATGGCCTAAAACCCACCGCTTGCGTTCATCACTTGCTGCCTCATCAGGCCCGTTCGTCGATCTGGCGCGACAGAATCGCGGAGAACTCGTCGGCAAAGCCTTCCAGGCGCTGGGCCTGTCGGTTCACCTCGGAAATGAACTTATTGTAGAAAATAGTCGCCGGAATTGCGGCGATCAGGCCGATTGCGGTCGCAAACAGCGCCTCCGCGATTCCCGGCGCCACCACCGCCAGTGAGGTATTCTTTGATGCCGCAATCGACTGGAAGCTCGACATGATGCCCCAGACGGTGCCGAACAGGCCGACGAAGGGGCCGGCCGAGCCGACGGTCGCGAGCACCAGCAGCCGCCGTTCCAGCCGCTCGACCTCGCGCGCGATCGACACATTCATGACCTTCTCGATCCGCATCTGAAGGCCGCCAAAGGAGCGCGAATGGCTCTCGAAGGAGCGCTTCCATTCGCGCATCGCCGCCACGAAACAGGCCGCCATCGACTGGGTCGGCTTGGCCGACAGCGTGCGATAGAGTTCCTCGATCGACTGCCCTGACCAGAACGCCTGCTCGAACCGGTCCATCGCGCGGCGGGTGCGCGAATACAGGAAGATCTTGTCGATCGCGATCGCCCAGACCCAGACCGAGCAGGCGAGCAACCCGAGCATGACCGCCTTCACGACCCAGTGGGCCTGCAGGAACAGCGCGATCAGCGACACGTCGCTCGAGGCCATGGGCAGCGCTGCCTGCGCCACGTCGGCGGGATTCATCGGCAATATCCTTTCAACGCAAAGATCCTGTGTCCTTCCCGGAGCAAATGGCTGCCGGTCCCGGATTTTCGTTTCGACGCGTTTTCCTCACGCGAACCGGTCTCCACCTCGCTTGAGCCGCCCCTCGCAGCCGCGCGCCCAGCGCGGCGGTAAGCGCCAGCCGCGAAAAGCTTTCATCTGTCGCATGGGAGGGCCGTCCAAGGCCGGGCCCTGCTTCCTCCGCCAACATGTCAAAACAAGGGCTGTTCGCGCGTCATTTCCGTCCCTCACCTGACTCTAACCGTGGTTAAGGCGAGGTTACCAAAGCCCGGTTTGGCGGCTGGAAATGCAGGAAATCCGGCCGGTTACGGGAATGGGCGGGTTCCCTGCTGCTTGTTCCCCATCCTAAGGAGATAGGCTGGCTTCAATTGTCAAACAGCGAAGGGGATATGACTCCGCATTCTCGCGGCATGACCTGCCCGAGCTTTGCGTTCGTTTCGCCCTCTCATTGAACAGAGGGCGCAGGGAAAGCCGGGTGCCGGTTGCACCCATGGGTCCCGTGCAGCAAAAAGCACGGGGGTAGGACCACAGGTTCAACCGAAAACACTCCGGCTTTCCCTGCGCAGTGGTTTACGGCTTACTTCGTGCTCTTCCCGGTGACCGGGCTTTCTTGCCACCGTCACCCGCGGCAGCTCTTGCTGCTCGCGAGCTTAGCGCCAGCGTCGGGGCGCCAGAACCACACGACTTCGCCGTCCGTGATGCGTGCGCTCGTCAGTCGCACGCATCGCGTCCACCGCATCTCACCGCAACGTTCGTGACGATCGCGACCCGCCCCTCATTCGCGTGAGACGCGCGGAGTTAAATCACTGATTTGCCCGACGGCGAAAGCGGAATGTTTTTGCCGCGAGGGCTGGACGGGGCAAATCACGTTGATTGGCCTAAGGAAAATCGCGCGAATGATACGATGCCGTCATGCCCGGGCAAAAGCGCGAAGCGCGTCTTGGCGCAGATGACCCGGGCATCCACGTCCTTTGCCGCCGCGGACGGGAGAACGTGGATGGCCGGGTCAAGCCGGGCCATGACGGAGGAGAGGATTGCGCAATGCGTCCCTCCGTCATTCCGGGGCGATGCGGAGCATCGAGCCCGGAATCCATTTCGCCTCTCGCGCTGTGGCCCGATGGATTCCGGGCTCGCGCTGCGCGCGCCCCGGAATGACGGACAAAACTTGGCGTGGGCGAAATGGTGGGTTACGCATCGGCCAAAGCTCGTCGAAGCCACAATCGCGCCCCGGGAGAAACTCATGCGCACCCATTCCATCGCCGCCATTCCTGCCGACGGTATCGGCCCCGAGGTGATCTTGTCGGGCATTCGTGTGCTGGAAGCGCTGGCGAAACGCTCCGGCGACGTCGCGTTCCAGTTCAAGACGTTCGACTGGGGCTCGGATTACTACAAGAAGCACGGCGTCATGATGCCGGCCGATGGGCTCTCCGAACTGAAGAAGTTCGATGCGATCTATTTCGGCGCGGTCGGGGCGCCCGATGTGCCCGACCACATCACGCTGTGGGGGCTGCGGCTGCCGATCTGCCAGGGTTTTGACCAATACGCCAATGTGCGGCCGACCAAGATCCTGCCCGGCGTCGCCTCGCCCTTGCGCAATGTCGGCGTCGGCGATCTTGACTGGGTGATCGTGCGCGAGAATTCGGAAGGCGAATATGCCGGCGCCGGCGGACGCGCGCATAAGGGCCTGCCCGAAGAGGTCGGCACCGAAGTTGCGATCTTCACCCGCGTCGGCGTCACGCGCATCATGCGCTATGCTTTCCGGCTCGCGCAGTCGCGCCCGCGCAAATTGCTCACCGTGGTGACGAAGTCGAACGCGCAGCGCCACGGCATGGTGATGTGGGACGAGATCGCCGCCGAAGTGGCAGAGCAATTCCCTGATGTCACCTGGGACAAGATGCTGGTCGACGCCATGACGGTGCGCATGACGCTGAACCCGAAAAGCCTCGACACCATCGTCGCGACCAACCTGCACGCCGACATCCTGTCCGATCTCGCCGGCGCGCTCGCCGGCAGCCTCGGCGTCGCGCCAACAGGCAATATCGATCCCGAGCGCCGCTTCCCCTCGATGTTCGAGCCGATCCACGGCTCGGCCTTCGACATCACCGGCAAGGGCATCGCCAACCCGGTCGCGACCTTCTGGACCGGCGCGCAGATGCTGGAGCATCTCGGCGAGAAGGACGCGGCCATGCGTCTGATGGCGGCGGTGGAACGCGTCTGCGCCGCCGGTGTGCTGACGCCCGACGTCGGTGGCAACGCGACGACGAAAGAGGTGACGGATGCCGTGATCGACGCGATTCAGGGATCGAATGTATGAGGCGCCTTCACCTCTCCCGAAGGGAGAGGTCGGATTTCGCGCGCCAGCGGGAAATCCGGGTGAGGGGTTGAGGTCTATCGAGAGAGCGTAACCCCTCACCCGGCGCTGCGCGCCGACCTCTCCCTATGGGAGAGGTGAAGTGCGGCCCGCCTGCGAAAGCAGATGGCACCTCTACCGCCACTTCGTCAGCCTGCCCATGATCGGCTTGAGCAGTTGCGGCGCAAGATAGATCGGGAATTGCGATAGCGCGAAGTAGAGCCAGGTCAGGCCCGGCAGCACGCCGTCGGTGGCGGCGACCATCAGGCCCATGTTCCGCTGCGACACCATCACGGCCAAGGAAAGCGCGCGCTCCATGCCGAAGCGGCGAAACACCAGCATGGTGCCGGCGAGCAGCGCAAAGAACACCGCAAAGGCGAGCAGCGTCAGCCCCAGCGCCTGCAGCGGTTCACGCCAAAAACTCGGCGCGACCGGACCCATGACTGCGCAAACGAACACCAGGAGGATCAGGATGTTCAGGCCGTCGATCGGCGCCTTGTGGCGCTCGATGGCGGCAAGCCCGAACAACAAACGGATGATCGCGGCGGCCGCGAGCGCGCCGGCCAGGATCAGGAACAGTTTTGCGCCGAGGGCGACCGGCGACAATGTCAAGGCAGAGCCGAAGAAGAGATAGGCGAACAGCGGCGCGGTGAGCGGCACCAGCGCGGTGCCGGTCACCAGCGTGATCAGCACCAGCGTGGCGTCCAGCCCCATCAGCGCCGCGAGCGAGGGCGAAGCCATCATCGGCGAAGCCACCGCCTGCAGCATCAGGCCCAGGAACAGGTCCGGCGAGGCTGTGCCGAGGCCGGCCGCGCGCCAGAACACGCCGGTCATGGCCGGGACCGCCAGCAGCGTCCATGCCGTCGCAGCGAGCACAATCGCAGGCCGGCGCAGATAGAGCCGCAGCGCGGAGATATCCACGCGCATGAACGAGATGCAGAGCAGGAGAAAGACGGCCTCCGTAACGAAGGGCCGCAACGCTTCGCCGAGCGGCGGGATCGCGATGCCGATGAACACTAACGCGGCGACGGCGCGCGTGCCCTGGCGGCCGAGCCACGCGAGCGGCCCGACGATGGCAGCAATGGTAGCAGTCAAGGCAACAGGCATTGGCGTTCTCCTGATGGAGCCGCAGCACGGAGAGACCTGTTGAGATAAGAACATGCGCCCGCCGGACCGCGGCGGCACTCGTTCATGTTTTGCAGATGAGACAAGACGACGTGCCGCTCCTTAAAAGGAGCGCCACCAGCGCGACGCAGTGAAGGTCAGGCAATCGTCCATGGGACTTGATTGGCATCGTGCGACGCCATTGGCAAGAGGCACAGTGTCGTCCTGGCGAAAGCCAGGACCCATAACCACAAGCGGTTGTTGTGGCGCGTGCAAGTGGTTGCAGCGGAGCACACTCCAAACACTTGTGGTTATGGGTCCCGGCTCAAGGCCGGGACGACAGCATCATTGCGGCAACGGAAGTGTTCAACACGGCCGCTTCAAAAACCAAACCGCCCGTCTGCTTTCGCAAACGGGCGGCTCAGGGCCATCAGGTTTTATGGGGGCACATCGCCTGAAGGCTAGCTCTCGATCTTATTCTTGACGCGTTTTCTTCACGCGAACCGGTGCCCACTTCGCTTGAAAACGCTATGGCTTTAGCCCTGCTGCGGCGGGGGCTGGTCGTTCGGCGGAGTCGGACGCTGGCGATGCTGGTTCATGAAGGCGTCGAACTCTTCCTTGTCCTTGGCGTGGCGCAGGCGGCTCAGGAATTCCTTGAACTCCTTCTGCTCCTCTTCGAGACGCTGCAGCGTCTCGGCGCGGTATTCGTCGAAGGCGCGGTTGCCGCTCGAGGGCGGACCAAAGCCCCAGCCGAAGCCGCGGCGCTCCATGCGGTCGCGCATGCGATCCATCTTGTACTGCATCCGCTCCATCTTGTTCTGCCAGCGATCCTGATCGTGGTGACTCCAGCAACCCATTCTTCTGCTCCCGAGTGTGAAAAAGAGGAGGGCGAGCCCGATCGGCCACCAAATGATGAAGCCGAGAATGGTCACGGCAATCCAGCCGGGGTGCCACGGGCTTTCGAACATGCGTGGGCGGTAGGGTTCTTCCACAGGGCCGCGCCATCGATTGACATCTGCGGTGTAGGCCATTTCCCTTCTCCATCACGGCATCACGCCGTTGTGAATGTAAATAACATTTACATACTTGGCCGATCCATTCCGAAAGTCAAGGCGACCCCACGGGGGTGCGACAAAATTATTTCGGCAATTTTATTTCGGTTTGCCCCAAGGACCGGCAGGCTTTTCGTCCAGCGGCTCGGGCGTGCGCTCGGTGGGGAAGCCGAGACCGCGCAGATAGATCAGGACTTCGGCCTCCAGCAGTTCTTCCGGCGTCATCGGCAGTTTGCGACGCGCTGCATCGCCACGGCCAAATAACGAAGCGACACCGTGCGACATCGCCCAGATGTGCAGCGCCATCATCATCGCCGGCGGACGCGGCACGCCGGGCGGCGCCAAAGCCGCAAGCCGCTCCGCGGCGGCACGAATGACGGCAAAGGCGCGTTCGCTTGCCGCCATCAGTGCAGGAGTTGTCTCGACCGGAACGCCGGATTCGAACATCGCCGAATAGAACGCCGGCTCCTCGCGGGCGAAGGCTAGATAGGCCTTGCCGACGCGCTCAAACGCGGTGATCGTGTCCGGACGGCCGTCGTCCCACGCCTGCGTCAGGAGTTGTTCGAACTGCTCGAAGCCGCGCTGGGCGATGCTCGACAATAGCTCGTCGCGGTCGCGGAAATGCCGATAGGGCGCGGCGGGGCTGACGCCGGCCATGCGGGCGGCATCGGCGAAGGTGAAGCCGGCCGGCCCCTTCTGCGAAATCAAGTCGAGCGCCGCCTGCAGCAACGCCTCTTTGAGATTGCCGTGATGATAGCCGCGCTCGCCGCGGCGCTGATCCTTGCGCCAGCTCATGTGAAAAGCTCTTACATGAGCAGGATGCAAAGGTCACTAGCGCCGAGGGCGCAACTTCGCGTCATTCCGGGGCGGCTCGCAGAGCCGAACCCGGAATCTCGAGATTCCGGGTTCGATGCTATCGCATCGCCCCGGAATGACGGCGGTTCGTAGCCCGGGCGGAGCCAACGGGTCGCGCGAACGCGCGCCCGATGACAGGCTCCGCGCAACCCGGGACGGCTGTGTCCGCATTTCCGGGCCCCGGGTGACGCTGGCGCTTCACCCGGGCTGCAGGGCTGGCGGCGAAATTAACGGCCCGGAATCGGAAGGACCGGCATGATCTCCACGGAGTCGCCCGGGAAGATCGCGAAATGCGGGTGGTTCTCGAACATTTTGGCGGCGGCCTCCTGCGAGGCGGCACGCACCACGGTGAACCCGGTCAACAGGTTGGTGATGTCACCGATGCCGTTCGCGTCGACCTTCTTGGTCTTGCCGAGCGGGCCGCCCATCTCGACGATCACCCCCTGATGCTTTTCGACCCAGGCGCCCCACGCCGCCATCCCCTGCTGCTCCTTGGCGCGCCGCTCGGCCTCCGGCAGCGCGCGCCAGGCCGTCATTCGCGCACCGTTCATGCTGCCGAGATAGACGGCGAGGAACGTATCGTTGCTGCTCATGTGCTTCTCCCTTGGCGTTGAATTTGTGATCGGTGCGCGACTTAACGGTGTGCCGAGTCCCGCTGCAGTTCTTCGAAGCCGGCGGCTGCCTTCTGCACCTCCTCCGAGAAATCGCTCATTTCCTGCACCTGGCGGATCTCGATGATCTCGTTCTCGCTGGCCGGGCATCGCTTGGCCCATTCGATCGCCTCCGCACGCGAGGCCACGTTGATCATCCAATAGCCGCCGAGCACTTCCTTCGATTCGGTGAACGGACCGTCGGTGACCACAGGCTTGCCGGTCGCGAAAGAGACGCGGGCGCCCGCCGACGGCGGATGCAGGCCGTCCAGCGCGATCAGGACGCCGGCGTCCTTCAGCGCCTGGTTGTATTGCATCATCGCTTTGACGCGTTCGGGATCGAGGTCGATCTTCGGCGGCGCGGTCTCGAAGCCGAGCGGGATCATCAGCATCATGAATCGCATGGGTGGTTCCTTGTGGTTTGGGGGATGTCATTCCGGGGCATCGCAACGCGATGAGCCCGGAATCCATTTCTCAGCTTGCGCACGCGGTCCGATGGATTCCGGGCTCGTCCTTCGGACGCCCCGGAATGACGGCGAGGGCTACCTTGTGGCGACCTGGGCGCGCAGGCGCTCTTCCTGCTCGCGCAGTTCGGGGGTCAATGCCTCGCCGAAATCCTCGGTCGAGAACACCTGCCGGATCTCGATCTCGCCGTCCTCGAACGGGGCACGCTTCATCCAGTCGATCGCTTCATCGAGCGATTTGGTCTCGATCAGCCAGAAGCCGGCGACGAGATCGTTGCTCAAGCTGAACGGCCCGCGGGTGACGCGGGGCTGCCCGCCGCCATAGCCGACCCGCGCGCCCTTCGCACTCGGATGCAGGCCCTCGCCGGCTTGCAGGACGCCGGCCTTGACCATCTCCTCGTTGAAGGCGCCCATCGCGGCCAAAAGTTCCGTCGAGGGCATCACGCCGGCTTCGGTGTCCCGGCTGGCCTTCACTATCACCATGAATCGCATCGTCTCGCGCTCCGTTAGGGGGTCACTTATTGGTTTGGTCACTTGTCTTCAGGCACTCGCAGATAAGACGAACCGGGTTTTGCCGCACCGACAGGTCCCTGCAAAATTATTCTGGAGGTAATTGCGGCAATTGGGCGCGGGCGGCGTGCCCACCCTACGCGCCCTGCTTGACGAATTTGCCATCCTGATAGGTGGCGCCGAAATAGACGTCGATGCGCTTCACCTTGTCGCCGTCGAAGGCAAAGAACTCGGTATTGCGGAAGCTATTTCCGTCCTTCGCCACGCAGCGATAGGTCACGAAGGCCTCGTCGCCTTTGACGAAGATCCGTTCCAGCTCATGGCTCGCGATCCAATCGCTATCCCGCCAGCAGCAGGCGAAATAGGTCAGCTTGTCCAGATTGTCGTCATAGGGGCTGGTGAAACGGAAGTCGTCGGTGAAGGCCGCCTCGACGCGCTGGCGGTCGTTCGCCAGATAGGCGGCGAAGATCGCGCGGATGATCCCGGCTTTGTCGGTGGATGGCATTCAGCTCTCCTTCGGCACCAGCTTGAAATAGGGCTCGGCCTCCTTCATGACCCGCGCGAAGGACGGACGCGCTTTCAGGCGCTCGAAATAAGCGCGCAGATTCTCGTGCTCGTCGCCCAACGGCACCATCATGTTGCCGTAGAACAAGGACGGCGCGGCGGCGCAATCGGCAAGCGTGAACGCCTCGCCCGCCGCCCAGCCGCCGGGCGCCAACTGCTCGTCGATGATGCGGTAGGAGGCGAGCAGCTGCGCCCTCGCCTCCTCGACGCCAAACGGATCCTTGCTGTCGGCCGGCCGCAGCCGGTCGCCGACGATCTTCTGCATCGGCAGGTGCAGATAGAGATCATAGAAGCGTTCACGCAGCCTGGTCTGCCAGGCGAGATCGGCCTCAGCCGGAATGAACTTGGTGCGGCCGGGATAATGGCGGTCGAGATAGTCGATGATGATGCTGGATTCCGGCACGACCTGGTTCCGCGCATGGTCCTGCAGCACCGGGAAGCGCCCGATCGGCGACAGTTTCAACAGCGCCGCGCGCTCGGCAGGATTGGAAAGGTCGACGGGATGGGGCGCGAACGGGACGTCGTTCTCATAGAGGGCGATGAGCACCTTCCAGCAGAACGACGACAGCGGGTGATAGTGCAGCGTCAGCGACATGGAAACTCCTGTTGCCGGCGGCCGGATGTGCCGCCACAGGGAAGACGAAGCAGGGCTCAGGGCGCCCGACATCGCCGGCGGATTTATTTCGCGGCCGCAGACCTTGCTTTCGCCAGGTAGACGGCGCAACAGGAACCGATATCGGAAAACGTTGGAACATCCATGACTTCATCTTCGCAGAAGGTCGCGCTCGTCACCGGAGCGGCGCGCGGCATCGGGCTTGCCACCGCCAGGCGATTCCTTGCCGAGGGCTGGCGCGTGGCGCTATTGGATATCGAGCGCGAATTGCTGAACGAGGCGGTCGCGAGCCTCAAACAGGCCGAGAACACGCTGGCGCTGCCTTGCGACGTCTCCGACGCCGCTGCTGTCGCGGCAGCAGTCGCCGCGGTGGAAAAACGCTTCGGCCGGCTCGATGCGCTCGTCAACAATGCCGGGGTTGCGGTGTTCGCGCCGCTGCTCGAGACCTCGGACGCCGATTGGAGCCGGATCCTGGCGGTGAACCTCACCGGACCGTTCCTTTGCGCCAAGGCAGCCGCGCCGCTGATGCGCGAGCATGGCGGCGGCGCCATCGTCAATATCACCTCGATCTCGGCGGTGCGCGCTTCGACGCTGCGCTCGGCCTACGGCACCAGCAAAGCAGGGCTAGCGCATCTGACCAAGCAGCTCGCGGTCGAGCTCGCCTCGCTCGGCATCCGTGTCAATGCGGTGGCGCCTGGCCCGGTCGACACCGCGATGGCGAAAGCGGTGCATACGGCCGCCATCCGCGCCGATTATCACGACGCGATCCCGCTCAACCGCTACGGCCTCGAGGAGGAACTGGCGGAAGCGATCTTCTTCCTCAGCTCCGACCGCGCAAGCTACATCACCGGGCAGATCCTCGCCGTCGATGGCGGCTTCGATGCCGCCGGCATCGGATTGCCGACGCTGCGCGGACAAGGGCAGAACGGCTAGGGCCGCTGGTTGACCGCGATGACGCGCCAGCCATTGGCCAGGCGATCGATCCGGGTCAGCGACAGCGGATCGATCACGAACCGCAAGGCGTTCTCAGCCTGAAGGGCGAGCGCAAGCGCGAGCACGGCGCGGATCGTGCCGGAATGCACGACCAGCACGGCATCGCCCGCCGGCAGCGCCGCCAGCCCCTGCCTCGCGCGCGCGATCTGATCGACAAAGCTTTCGCCGCCGGGCGGCCGGTTGCTCGCCGGCGATCGCCAGAACGCGTGATAGGCATCGCCGAGCTCAGTCACGAGATCGTTGTGACGCCGCCCGGTCCAGGCGCCGAAATCCTGTTCACGAAAGGCGGCGTTCTCGGCCGCTGCGAGCCCGAGCGCGGCCGCGGTCTCCCGCGTGCGACGCGCCGGGCTGCAGGCCGCGAACGCGCCTTGCGGCAGCCTTGCCTTCAGCGCGGCAAGCGCCGCTTCGTCACCGAGGTCGGCCGGCGCGTCCGGGCCATGGATGACCCCTTTCGGCCCATCGACGGGCGCGTGCCGGATCAGCCACAGGTTGGTTTCGATGTTCATCTTGAAGCCTGGGCCAGCCTTGCGGCGAGCAGCATCATGCGAAGGAATCGCATGTAGTTCGATAGTCTAGACGAAGCTGCATGACAAAATCTTGCCGCATGCGACGCCGCTAAATATGCGAGGAGAACGAGGAGATCGGGGAGCCAGCGGATGTCAAGGGCGGTGATCAAGGCGGCTTTGATCGCAGCGGCGCTGCTCGGAGCAAGTTCGTTCGCGCGCGCCGAGGTCCGCATCCTGGCAAGCCCGGGCGGACAAGTCGAGCCGTTCATCGAATTGTTCGCGCGCGTGCGCGCCTCCGGCGAGCGCGTGGTGATCGACGGGCCCTGCCTGTCGGCCTGCACACTGGTGCTCTCGATGGTTCCGAACAACCGCATCTGTGTGACGCGGCGCGCCGTGCTCGGCTTCCATGCCGCGCGTTCGGTCGACAGGAGCGGACGTTTCTATGCCGAGCCGGAGGCCTCCGAGGCGGTGCTCGAGGCCTATCCGGCACCGGTGCGCGGCTGGATCGTAAGCCACGGCGGATTGACGTCGCGGCTTTTGCTGTTGCGCGGACGCGACCTCTCGGCGATCTATCCGCGGTGCCGATAGCTCACATTCCTTCGGCGGGGCAGTTCACCATCCAGGGGATGCCGAACTGATCGACGCACATGCCAAAACCCTTGGCCCAGAAGGTCGGCGTGAAGGCCATGGTCACGGTGCCGCCTTCCGCGAGCGCCTTGAACTTGCGTTCGCCGTCGGCCGGGTCTTCCACGGTGAGAGAGACCGCAAAGCCCTGCGGCTTGTTGAAATATTCCGGCGGCGAATCGGAGGCCATGATGATCTCGCCGTCGATCGTGATCTTGGCGTGCATGATCTTCTTCTTCCAGTCCGGCGCGACGGGCATCGACTCCGGCGCCTGCTCGTGGGTGAGCATCGCCTCGATCTTCGCGCCGAGCACCTTCTCATAGTATTTCAGCGCCGCTTCGCAATTGCCGCTGTAGAACAGATAGGGATTGACCTGCATGGCTTGCTCCTTGGGTTTGAGGGCAGTAGCGGAAAACTATTTCTTTGAAGATTTGGCGCCGCGCGGTTGGCTGTCGCGGATCAGGCGGTCGAGATGCATGCGGATGTGAGCGGCCTCCGCGGTCGTGTTGGCAAGCGCGATGGCGCGGTCGAAGGCGACGCGGGCCTCGTCATTGCGGCCGAGCTGCATCAGGAAGGCGCCGCGGACGCCGTAGAAGTGGAAATAGTTCTGCAGCCGCTGGGCAAGCGGATCGATCATCTCGAGCGCCGCTTCCGGCCCGCGAACTTTGGAGACCGCAACCGCGCGGTTCAGCGTCACCACCGGCGAAGGCTGCATAACCTCGAGCGCGCCGTAGAGCAGGTCGATCTGTATCCAGTCAGTGTCTTCGGGCTTTTCGGCGCGGGCATGCAATGCGGAGATCGCGGCCTGCACCTGATAGGGACCGCTGCGGCGATGGCGCATCGCCTTGTCGATCAGCGCCAGCCCCTCGGCGATTAAGGTCTGGTTCCACAGGCGGCGGTCCTGGTCCTCGAGCAGGATCACGGCGCCGTCGGCATCGAACCGCGCCGCAGCGCGGGCGTGCTGCAACAACAACAGCGCGGTGAGCCCCATGATCTCCGGCTCGCTCTGGAACAGGCGCAGCAGCAGCCGCGCCAGCCGGATTGCTTCTTCGCAGAGGGGGCTGCGGATCTCGGCGGTGTCCCCGCTCGCCGAATAGCCCTCGTTGAAGATCAGGTAGATCATCGCCGCGACGGAAGCGAGGCGCTCGCTGCGTTCGGCCGCACCCGGCGCCTCGAACGGCACTTTCGCCTCCGCCACGCGCGCCTTCGCACGGGTGATGCGCTGCTCCATCGCGGCCTCGCTGACCAGGAAGGCGCGCGCGATCTGTTTCACAGAAAGGCCGGAGACGATGCGCAGCGCCAGCGCGATCTGCTGGGTCGGCGGCAAATCGGGATGGCAGCAGATGAACAGCAGCCGCAGGATGTCGTCGCGATAATGCGAGCCGTCGAGCCGTTCGGCTAGTGCGTCTTCGGCGTCGTCGAGATCGGAGATCGCCTGGTCGTCGTCCGGCAGCGCCTCCTGCTTGCGGCTGCGCCTGATATCGTCGATCCCGACATTGCGGCCGACCATGATCAGCCACGCCGCTGGATCGCGCGGCGGACCGTTCTGCGGCCAGCTCTTCAGCGCGCGCAGGCAGGCGTTCTGGTACGCCTCCTCCGCCCGGTCGAGATCGCGGAAATAGCGGAGCAGCGCGCCGACCGCCTGGGGTCGCGCCGAAGTCAGCGCGGCGTCGATCCAGGCGGTATCGGTCACGGCTGAACACTCCCCGGGTTGAAAACCCCGACGGGCCTGATCTCATAGGCGCCGCCCGGATTGGCCGCGCCGAGGTCGCGCGCGACCTCGAGCGCCTCGTCGAGATTCTTGCAGTCGACGACATAGAAGCCGAGCAGTTGCTCCTTGGTCTCGGCAAAAGGACCGTCCAGCACCAGCGGCGGATCGTCCTTGCGCAGCGTGGTCGCCGCCGTGGTCGGCAACAGCCGCGCCACCGGCCCAAGCCGGCCCTGCTGGGCGAGCTTTTCCTGCACGACGGATAGTTTCTTCATGACGGCCGCGTCCTGTTCCTTGGTCCAGGAACCGACCATGTCCTCGTCGTGATAGCAAAGGATGGCATACAGCATGCGTCAGGCATCTCCGTTGTGTTGAAGACGAACGATTATGCCCGCAGCCGACAACACTTAGAAGAAATTTTGAGAAGGGGTGAGTTCCAGCCGCACCGCGCCCGCCGTCATTGCGAGCGGAGCGAAGCAATCCATGCCTCCACGAGTGGCGAGATGGATTGGATTGCTTCGCTCCGCTCGCAATGACGCGGGGCGGCAGCTTCCGCATCACCAGTAGATTCCGTACTTCGCCGCAATACGACGCGCTTTGGCTTCGTCGTCGCGCCAGCTATGGGCGTGGGCTTTCTCAAAGTCTCCCCTTGATTGATGGCAGGAGACTATGCGACCGATTTGATCGTTATGTGACTCAGATCACGTTGACGAGCGAGGGCTGCAGGAATGACGAAAGGCGCGTTGGCGTTGCTGGTGCATGGCGGCACCGAAAACTGGTCGCCGGTGCGATGGAAAGCCCGGTTCGACGAAGTCTGCCGGGACAGGCACGTGCTGCTGTTACCCGATGCGGGCGGCGATCCCGCTGATGTGCACTACGCCGCGGTCTGGAAGCCGCGCCCGGGCGAACTTGCGGCGTTTCCGAATTTGCGCGTGATCTTCAATCTCGGCGCCGGCGTCGACGCGCTGATGGCGGATGCCTCGTTGCCCAACGTGCCGCTGGTCCGCGTCGCGGTGTCCGATCTCACCGGCCGGATGACGGAATATGTGACGCTGCACGTGCTGATGCATCACCGCCAGGAACTGTACTTGCGCCAGTCGCAGCGCGAGAAACGCTGGGCGCCTCGGCATCAATGGGCAGCGGGCGCGATCACGATCGGCATCATGGGAATGGGCACGCTGGGGGCCGACGCGGCGCAGGTGCTGCGGACGATCGGCTTCCGCGTGGTTGGCTGGAGCCGCAGCGCGAAGCAGATCGACGGCATCGAATGCTTTGCCGGGACAGAACAGCTCGGCGCCTTCCTGCAGCAGACCAACATCCTGATCTGCCTGCTGCCGCTGACGCCGGACACGCGGCACGTGCTCAACCGCGAGGTCTTTGCCCAGTTGAATCGCAACAGCCCTATGGGCGCGCCGGTCCTGATCAATGCCGGCCGCGGCGGATTGCAGGATGAGGTCGACATTTTGCGCGCGCTCGACGACGGCACACTCGGCGCCGCCTCGCTCGACGTCTTCGAGACCGAACCGCTGCCTCCGGACAGCCCGTTCTGGAGCCATCCGAAGGTGGTGCTGACGCCGCACAATGCGGCCGACACCGATCCGGACGAGATCTCGAAATATGTCGCGCGGCAGATCGAGCGCTATGAGGCCGGCGACGCGCTGGAGCACGTGGTCGACCGCAGGCGGGGGTATTAGCGCAACTGTCGCGCCGGGCTTCAGTTATTCAAGAACGTAGGTGTCGCAAGAAGCGTCGCTTTCGGAGGGAAAGCTGACGTGCTGCGAACCTGACAACATCGATGCCTTTGACGCCTTCCGGACATTTGAGGGCTGGCAATCGTGGCTCGAGGAGCGCATAAAACCTCAATGACTGGGACTCGTCATCGAGGGTGCAGGTGCGGCGCTGTTTATAATCGCTCCGAAGCCATGGCTGAGAGCCGTGAGATCGGCAGCTTCGAATGTGCCGTTTGCGGAGCAACGATGGAGACGTGGAATACGGCGTGGGTTCCGACATATCGCCTGATCGCAGGTCCGGTGAGGCCGCCTGAAAAATAGAACGACCGAGCGCGAGCGCCTTTAGGAACCGGGTTAACATACGATCGTTGATCGCTCGGTTAGCCTTGCTGACGATTGGTCACAATGACGCGGTATTAGCCGTGAGCGAAGTCGCATTGCGCAGATCGTCCAAAGCAGTCGATGCATTGGGAAAGTAGGGCCGCCTCAGTTACCAGCCCTCACTTCGTTGAATGTCAACTTCCGGCTCCAAGGCGCCCGTAATGGACGACCTTGAGTCTGCAGCGTCATCATCTTGCGCAAGGGATAGCTCCCGCTTCCCTGTTCAGTCGGAACCCATCGGGAGGACTGCTCGTTGGTTTTCTGATTGTGCCGAGGCGCGGGCCGCCACGGCCACTCTGTTTGCAAACTGAAAGGTCCGATGAGAAAACCGGTAAGCCGTTCCACCCAAGCTCAGGTTGCAGGCTTTAGTCCTTCGGAATCATTGCTGAGGGCCATCGTAGCATGGATAGATGAGCAGGAAGACAAGCCTGGCTTGTCCGAGGCGATAAGCCGCCTGGTGCAACTGGGACTTACGTCGCACGCCGATCAGGATCGCCAGAAGCAGAGCGCTCGCAAAATGGCTGGCGACACGATCGATGGCATAGGCGACACAACGACGACGGCAGATGATCGGGCAGTGCGCAAGCGTGATCTACTCGACGGCCCCAAGGAGTTCGACCGCGTGCGAATTGATCGCCCCAAGCGTAGTAAGCCGACCCGACGATAAGCCGAGCACCTCGAAGCCGCTGACATTGGGCGACTGAAGATCACCAGAAACAAGGAGGAGACGCATGAGACAGCATTCCCCATCGGATGCAGCCAATGAGGCGAATAATCTGTTCAAGCAGACCGAAAACAAAGTGATCACTGAGTACGAAAAGGCCGAACAGGCGTTCCATGCAAATCGGGAGCGGCTGAAAGCTGAACGGTTGGCCAGGGAAGCGGAGCGACGAAGTCAGCTCGACAGGGCGCCCTAGATGTCGCATTTCTAATTTGATGACGAGTCGCTTGCCGCAGACGAAGAAGGCCTGGGGTTGACCAGTCAAAGGGCCGCGGGGGCAGTGTGTTGCCGATATCGGAGGAGCTTGAAACGTTTACGGGTATCGATAGCTTGCCACGGAAGCGCGGGACGAACGAAGCCTCGTCTCCAGAGCGACATTGGTCTGCGAAAGAGTCCAGGCATTCAATTGAGATCGCGAAAAGCGCTCTTGCAAACCAGGTCCGGCTTGACAACTAGAGCATCGAAAGTACGACAATCCCGTCTTCGAGCTCGCCTGAAGCAAGACGCGCCCGCGCCATACGCTCGAATTCTGTTCGATGCTTCTGCAGATAGCTGAAGGCCTGCTTCTGCGTGCTGAATGTCGTCGCTAACCGGCACATTTGTCGATTTGCGCCGAACGCGAGAAAGAAGGTGATCGTCCCGCCGCCGTCCGACCTGGCTCTACGCACGACCCGCGCTCTCTGGCATCTGATCGGCCCTCCCAATTTTCTTCGCCGTTGGCCCTGGTTGCAGGTCGCTAAATCCGCGGCTTCCTTGGGCGCTTCTTTGGCGCAGGCACTGGAGGCAAAGCTACTCGAAGGGCTGCGTCAGCTGCTTCCTTGGCCTCACGCGTCTCTCGAAGTCGCGCCATGTTCGTGCGAACTTCGATCGCATGCCTTTCGACGTCTGCCAATGCCCGCGCCCCCTCTTCAGCGGCCAGGCGCTTGCGATAGGAACGCGCAATGCCTTCGGGGGATGGCTCTGTCGGCTTCTTCGCGCTCATCGCTCACCGGGCTCCACAACGGACAAAACCCGCTCAATCCGAGGATCGAGCGGGCAGAGGGTCCGTTTCAGTACATCCGTGAAACGGCGCCGACGATATCAAGCCAGCGAGAGGTTCTCAGCGCTGACCTTGCCTCGCATCTTGTCGGTCTTGACCTCGAAATTGACCTTCTGACCCTCTCCGAGTCCGGAAAGGCCAGCCCGCTCAACAGCGCTGATGTGAACGAACACATCGTTGCCACCGTCGTTCGGCTGGATGAAACCAAAGCCTTTTTGGCCATTGAACCACTTGACAATACCTGTAGTCATTTTCTTCTCCAAAGCGCGCAAGCGCATGCCGCGCGACAACCGCGCGGTTATCTTCAACTTCGTCGATGTCTTTGGAAAAGGAGCCCGCAGGCGCATTCAACAAGGCACAGCGGCTAATCGAACAAGTCCTATATACATCACTTTTCGGATTTTGCAAGGAGGGAAGCCAACTTGTTCGCCCAGCCAATTCTGGTGCTCCGATCAGAGAGGCTTTGAGTGAGTCTGTAGGCCTGCAAGAATAGACTTCCTTGATTGACAGTGGTCAACGAGAGTGGTGACGTTGATGTCACCAAGCTGCATCGCTGTTGCGAGCAGATCAGCACGTCGACTCCGGTGACGAATGTCGCCGCCGCTATCCTCAAAATCGCAATGAAGCTCCTGCGCATTTGACTGCCTGCACGGAAGTGTCGCATTCGCAGCCACAAGCAAGGAGATCCAATTGCAGGTACTTGTCACAGACAACAATGTTGATGGCGGTCTCGGCGAGCGGGAGCGGCCTGGGATTTCCCCTGCGATAAAAGACGCTAGGCTGCACGATCAAGAGCCAATGCACGCCGTCAAAGGAGCGCCGCATCACGCGCTGGGAGCATGAGCATGTGGTCGAGGAGGTCCAGAGACGGCTCGATTCCAATCCCGACGCCATGCGGACGCGGCGCGAGACGGTCGAGCATCCCTTCGGCACGATCAAAGCCCGTATGGGTGCGACCCACTTCCTGATGAAGCGCCTATGGGTCGTAAGCTCGCCCCAGATCTTCCCCGCTCAGTACGGAAATAGTTCTACGCATCGAAGTTCGGTTACGGTTGAAACATTGCATCTTTCCTGAACTCAGCGGACTGACCAAGTCTCTGGTGACGATCAATGTGACTTGCGTTCTACCTCGGCTCCCAGGCCACTCCTTATCAGGGCCGCGCAGCATCGTGATCGTTCGACTTGACAGGAATAACCCCAATGAGCGGCAACGATCGATTTCGATCTACCGGTGAAACCTTGGACACAGCTATCGTCGGCGCCGGGGTTGGCGGCCTCTACACCGCGTGGCGCCTGCTCGGTTGCGGCCAGCCTCCCGGCGGCATGGCGGTGTTCGAGGCATCCGCGCGCGTCGGCGGCCGCTTGCTCAGCGTGACCATGCCGGGGACCACCGGCATCGCCGCAGAATTCGGCGGGATGCGCTTTCTTTCCAGTCACGCGCTCATCACCTCGCTCGCGGCAAAATTCGGTCTCGGGATTCGCGAGTTCACCACGGGCAACTCGGAGAGCATCTTCTATTCCCGGGGCAAGCAGTGGCGTGCCGGCGACATCGCAAAGAAGCAACCCCTCCCCTATGGGCTGCGCCCGGACGAACTCTATCTCGATCCGTTCGAATTGATCGTCAAAGCCGTCCGACGGGTGATGCCTTCCATGAAGCACCTGTCGCCCGACGAGTGGGTGAAGATGAAAGAGTCGCTCACCCTCGACGGCTTTCCGCTGATCGACTGGGGCTTCAGCAATCTGCTCGGCCGATTTCTATCCGATGAGGCGCTGCAGTTCATCGAGATGGGAATTGGCTACAGTGCAGTCGTGAGCAACTGGAATGCCGCCGACGCATTGTCGTTGGTGATCGAGTATACCGGCAGCCCGACCGAGAAAACTCTGGTGGAGGGCATGCAGGCCTTGCCGAACGCGCTTGCGGCCGCCGTCATGCGCGAAGGCAGCACCATTCATCATCAGCATAGGTTGGTATCACTGCGCACTCCAGCCCAGACAGGCGATGGCCTGCACGAACTCGTCTTCACGACGCCTGACGGACCGCGCGCCGTTCGTGCGCGCCGGGTCGTACTTGCGCTGCCGCGCCGGGCGATCGAGATCATCGACGACTGCGCTGCGTTGAAAGAGCCACCCATCGCAGCTCTGCTTGCAACCGTGACGCCGCGCCCGCTTGGCAAGGTCTTTCTCGCTCATGAGCAGCCCTGGTGGCGTTCGCTCGGTCTGACCAGCGGACGGGCGACCACCGACCTGCCGATCCGGCAGATCTATTATTTCGGCACCGAGCCCGACCGGCCGGCAGGCGCGACAGGCCACCTGACCATGGGCTATTTCGATCGTCCGCAGCTCGATTACTGGGCTGGCTTGCGGCGCCTGGAACAGCCGGGCGCCAGCGGATTCACCATGCTCGATCCTGACGGCCCCGTGGCGACAGAAGTCCGTCGCCAGATCGGGGTCGTGCACGGGCTCGATCAGCCGATGGCAGCGCCGCTGTCAGTCGGCTTCATGAACTGGGAAGAAGATCCGTACGGCGGCGCCTGGCACACCTGGAATCAGGGCGTGAAGAGCCGGGAAATCATGAAGAAAATCGCATCTCCGGTGCCCGGAACGGCGCTGCACATCGTCAGCGAGGCATGGTCGACCAAGCAGGGATGGGTTGAGGGAGCGCTGGAGACTGCGGAGGCCGTGGTGGGCACCATGACGCGCATACCCGCAAACTGAGGCCCCTCCCTCTCTCGGGATGCGATCTGCCGGAAGTGCATAGTCGCGGTCAGGCCACCTTTAATACGCTGAAGAGCAAGAGGCGGAAGGCTCGCTTGGATGCGCTCGCTGCAGGGGTGCGCTCCGAGAAGCGCTTGGTAGTGCAATCGGCAACAGTTCGAGGAAGGGAACAGATCATGAGTATCCGAAAGACCGTTTGGATCGGCGTACTCGCGCTGTTCGCTGCCGTGCTGGCGGCGACCGCACCACCGGCGGCCGCGCAGCAGCAACGGCCGCCGAACATTCTTGTCATCATGGGAGACGATGTTGGCTGGTTCAACGTCGGCGCGTACCACCGCGGAATGATGTCCGGCAAGACGCCAAACCTCGACAAGCTGGCGTCGGAAGGCATGATGTTCACCGACTACTACGCCGAGGCGAGCTGCACGGCAGGACGCGCCAACTTCATCACTGGCGAGCTGCCAATCCGCACGGGACTAACGACTGTCGGTCAGGCTGGCGCCGATGTTGGCATCCCGGACCAGGCCGTGACACTGGCCACCGTGCTCAAGTCGCTCGGCTACGCAACGGGGCAGTTCGGCAAGAACCACCTCGGCGATCTCAACAAATATCTGCCGACAGTGCACGGCTTCGACGAATTCTTCGGATATCTATATCACCTCGACGCGATGTCTGATCCGTACTGGTACTCGTTCCCCGCCAACCAGGACTACTACAACAAGTATGGCCCGCGCAGCCTGATCCACAGCTACGCGACGGACAAGGACGACCCCACCGAGATGCCGCGCTGGGGCAAGATCGGCAAGCAAAGCATCGTCGACGAGGGGCCGCTGCCCCCGTTTCCAGATATGTCGAACGTGCCGAATATGCATGATCTGCCGTTCCTGAAACCGAAGTACGACATGACCACTTTCGACGAGGTGTTGGTCAAATCCTCCAGCGACTTCATGGATAAGGCCAAGCGCGACGGCAAACCTTTCTTCGTCTGGCACAACACGACGCGAATGCACGTCTGGACGTTCCTGTCGAAGAAATACAGTGCGATGCAGAACAACGAGACGAACTTCGGTCTCGAGGAAGCGGGCATGGCTCAACTCGACGACAGCGTCGGCGCCCTGCTCAAGCATATCGATGACATCGGCGAAACCAACAACACCATTGTCATCTTCACGACGGACAACGGCGCCGAGGTGTTCACCTGGCCGGACGGCGGCATGACCCCGTTCAAGGCCACCAAGGGGACCAGTTTTGAAGGCGGCTTCCGCGTGCCGGCCATCATTCGCTGGCCGGGCCGCGTCAAGCCGGGGTCGGTCGAGAATGGAATCTTCTCTGGCCTCGATTGGTTCCCGACACTAACCGCTGCGGCGGGAAACCCGAACATTGCCGACCAGCTCCTTAAGGGCGTGACGCTGGAAGGCCGCAGCTACAAGAACCACCTCGACGGTTACAATCAGATGGATCTGCTGACGGGCAAGGGTCCCTCCGTTCGCCATGAGATCTTCTATTTCGCCGGTCCGCATCTCGGTGCGCTTCGCCACGATAACTTCAAGTTTCAGTTCTTCCAGCAGCCTTATGGGTGGCCGGGAGAAAAAGACACCACCGACATGCCAACCATGGTCAACATCCGCCAAGACCCGTTTGAGCGGACGCCGTCAATCCGCGGCGAAAGCCTGAACAACATGGGCGGAGGTTATATGAATGATTTCATGGCCCGCGAATTCTGGCGCTTCGTGCTTGTTCAGCAAGAGGTTGCCAGATTGGCGCAAACGGCCATCGACTTCCCTCCAATGCAGGCGCCGGCGAGCTTCAACCTTGAAGCCGTCAAACGGGAAGTCGAGCAAGCCATCAAGGCACATCCCGGCCAGTAGTGGGCTCTATCGTTCAACACGCGGGCGCTCTTCCGAGAGCGCCCGACACGATGAGACCGCGAGCACATCTCGTGCATGGCTGGGAAGCGCCCGCGTTCCTGCCTGCGCAGCTACAGGTCTATGTTACTTGCTTCCTTCGCTGGAGCGGTTTTCGGGAGACTCTTGAGCTGGGAGAGCGCGGAGAAATGCTTTGACCACCGCGGCGGCGTTGTCCGACGCCAGGTGTTCGAGCTCATTCTCCGTGTTTCCGCCGGCATCGCCGCCAGCCAGATCCGACAGGCCGCGGAAGGCTATAAAGGGGATATGGTTCGAATAGGCGACATGGGCGACTGGCGCACTTTCATTGTCAACTAGGCTCGCCTTGAAAGTATCGTAAATCCACTTGCGGAATTCGGCATTGTCAATGAACGCCGGACCGGAGACGCCGGCACCTCCGACGACGACGCGAGGACGTGTGGTTCCGCAGACATCCGGATTAAGGCAGGCCTTCAGCTCGACTTTCGGCGCGACCGAACGTGCAATCTCCAGCATGGTCGGATCGACGTCAAACCAGAACCGCTTTTCCGGCTCGCGCTCACCCGGATGAGCAATTCCGACCGCGCGGGGGAAAATCATGCCGTAGTTCGGCAGCGTCTTGCCGAGCCAGTTCGGTATCGACCAGCGGGCTCCGTCTTGCCGGGCAAACACAGATTCGAGATATTCAGACCAGCGATCGGCTACGACGACATCTCCTGGCGAAAGACTGGGGTTGATGCCGCCGGCAATCCCGGAGAAGACGATGCGCCTGATCTTGAAATGATCAATCGCGCCCTGCGTGGTCATGGCGGCGTTGACCATTGACACGCCGCTGAGGAAAAGAACGACGTCTTTGCCTTCGAGGCGACCCACGATGTAGGTCACGTCAGCTATGATCTCCGTCCGGGTCGCGCTCATTGCATTCTTGAGCGCGAGCCATTCGGGGCTATAGGCCGAAATGATCGCGATCCGCGGCGTGGGGTCGACCTGTTCGGCCGCGGCTGCGCGATCCGTCAGCAGCGTCAATGAGGCCAGCAGCAGTAGCGCAAGCCACAGAGCATCCCGCCGCCGCGGCCGACTGGCGGGCGCGTTACTATCCGGTCTCGAAGAGAGTTCTTGCACGAGCGCGCTACGAACAATCTCAGCGGTCGCTCGCGTTAGGCTCCGTTGTGTAGTGATCGGCCTTGATGGAACGAGGCCAGGGCACCAGCATCGCCACTCGCTCGCGATACTGCCGATACTGATCGCCAAACAGCGCAATCAGATCGCGCTCCTCCAGGCTGGCGCCAACGAAAATGTAGGCTGTTGCGACGGCCGCGAATAGAAAGTGCCCAGCCGTCATTGTTGGCGTCGACCAGAACGCGATGATGAAGCCCAGATAGAGCGGATGGCGTACCAGTTTGTACAAAAATGGAGTCTTGAAACGAGAGCCAACAGCGCTGACCGCCGGATCTGCGAACACCTGCTTCAGACCGAATAGCTCAAAGTGGTTTATCTGGAAGCTGGCGAACAGCACGATCAACCAGCCGAACAGTGCGAGCCCTGACAGGGCGATGGCGGCGGCCGGATCAGCAACACTCCAGATGATCGCTGGAATCGGGCGCCATTGCCAAGCCAGCAAGATCAGGACCAGACTGGCGAGAAGGACATACACGCTTCGCTCGATTTCATGTGGAATGAACCGGGTCCACCACTGCTTGAATGACCTGCGGGCCATCACGCTGTGCTGGAGAGCGAAGAGCGACAGCAGGAGAAGATTGATGATCACCGCCTCGAGCGTTGGCGTAGCGGGCCCTTGGTCGATGTCTTTCGGCACGACGGCACCGAAGACGAAGCCGATCATATAGAGAATCGTGCCAAGGAAGGTTGCGTAGGCAATCAGACCGAAACAGATTGAGGAAATTCGGGCCATTTTTTCACCTTTCAGAGAGGGAGATGTTTTGATCATCTCGCACCGCTCGCATCGCATGGCGAAGGATGGAGGGATGAGGTGACGGCGCTATTTCATTCCTGATTTAAACGATTGCAGACGTAATATTAGTCGTCGCACACCCCAGTCTGTTCAAAAAGGCATTGCGCTGGGCATCGCGAATTAGTCGGACTATGCCGCGCTAGCGGCACATCACCTCGATGGCGCCATTGACGAGCGCTTCCAATTCCTCGCGCGAGACGCGGGCGCGGGCGCGGAGCGCGATAGTGTGCAGGGTGGCGGAAGCAAGCCGCCCGAGCGTGGCGATGTCGGCGGTTGCGGATAGCTCGCCCTTCTCCTTGGCGCGGCGGAAGCACGAGGCAAAAGCCTTGTCGAGTTCGACGAAGCCTTCGAGCGCCAAGGCGCGGATTTCGGGATCGGCGACCGCATCGGAAGCCGCCGTCACTACTGTGAAGCAGCCGCGCGGGGAATCGCCGGAAAGATAGATGTCGAGCGCCACCGCATAGATGCGCGTCAATCGTTCGCGGATCGGCAACTCCTCGCGGAAGATGTCGACCATCGCGGTGCGCGCATCGTCGCGGTAACGCTGATAGCTCTTGATGTAGAGCTCGCGCTTGTCGCCGAACGCGCCATAAAGGCTCGGCCGGTTCATGCCGGTCGCGGCACTGAGATCGTCGAGCGAGGTCGCTGCAAAGCCGCGCTTGCGGAACAGGTCGAGCGCCTTGCCGAGGGCAACGTCGGGCTCATAGGCGCGCGGCCGGCCGCGCCGCTTCGGCTCAGCGGCGTCAGCCTTTTTGCCAGCCGACGGTTTGGCAGCAGATGGCAGCTTCTTCTTTTTTTGTACCATTTCGCAGAAAATTCCTTGACCGAAACCATATTATGCAGAACAGTACAAAAATCAACAGGAGGCCCGGCCGCCGGGCCGAACCGCCAAGGAGGCACCCATGGAGCTTTATTTCTCGCCGCTCGCCTGCTCGATGGCGACCCGCATCGCGCTGTATGAAGCGGGAGCAAGCGCCGACTATCTCGAGGTCGATCCGAGGAGCAAGGTGGTGCTGAACGACGGCTCGGATTTCACAGAGGTCAATCCGCTCGGCCTGGTGCCGACGCTGCGCACCGATGACGGCGCGGTGCTGACCGAGAACGCCGCGATCCTGCAATACGTCGCCGACCGCTTCCCAGAGGCCAATCTCGGCAGCGGCACCGGCATGGAGCGCAGCCGGCTGCATCAATGGCTCTGCTTCATCGGCACCGAACTGCACAAGGGCCTGTTCGTGACGCTGCTCGACAAGAAGGCGCCGCAGGACGCAAAGACCTATGTCGTGGAGAAGAACCTGTCGCGGCTCGACTATCTCGAAAATTATCTGAAGGGGCGCGACTACCTGCTCGACCATTTCAGCGTGGCGGATGCCTATCTCGTCACCGTCATCAACTGGACCATGGCGACGCCGCCGGTTGACCTCGTAAAATGGCCGACGCTGAAGGCTTATTACGAACGCCTGCGCGCGCGGCCTTCGGTGGCGAAAGCAATCGCGGAGGAGTTCGAGCTCTACAAGGCCGAAATCGCGCGCCACAAGGCTGCGGCGTGACACTACTGTCGTCCCGGACTTGAGCCGGAACCCATACCGCGGGATCTATCGGTGGGGCGATCTGGTCGAAGTCGTCGCCAAACAACCGCTCCCTGTGGTTATGGGTCCCGGCGTTCGCCGGGACGACACCGAATCTGTGGCACGATCTTCACACCACATCGGCCTTCAACAATAACCGCAGCGATTTCGGGATCGGCTGCGCCCTGCCCTGGCTGATAAAGGCGACGCGCACCTGCGCTTTCACCAGCACTTCCTCGCCGCGCCGCACTTCCTGCGCCAGCATGATCGAGGCGCCCTTCACGGCGACCGGCCAGGTCACGACGTCGAGCACATCGTCCATCCGCGCCGGCCGCAGGAAATCGATCTGCATCGAGCGCACGACGAATGCAAAGCCCGGCGTCTCCACCTCGGTCTCGGCAAACAGCGCATGCTGCTCGGCACCCATCAGCCGCAGATGATTGGTGCGGCCGCGCTCCATGAAGCGCAGATAGTTGGCGTGATAGACGATGCCGGAGAAATCCGTGTCCTCGTAATAGACGCGGCACTGCATGTGATGGCGGCCGTCGCGGATCTCGCCGTCGAGATGAGCTGTCACTTGCGAACCTCGATCGTCTCGCTGGGAAGATCGAGCTTTTGCGCAAAATCCGCGCCACACGCAAGCGCGTATTACGCCACGGCCGGTCCGGCCTTGCCGAGCGTCACCAGCACGATCTCCGGGGGAACGCCGATGCGGAACGGCATGATGCTGCAGCCGAGGCCGCCGGAGACGATGACGTCGCAATTGGTGCGCAGGTGGCCGTAGGCGAGCTCGACGCCCTGCCGCGGCGGCACCGCGGGCGACCAGCCGAGCACGCGGACCTGGCCGCCATGGGTATGGCCGGACAATTGCAGCGCCACGCGTGAGGGGACGCGCAGCGCGACGTCAGGCTCGTGTGCCAGCAGGATGACCGGCGCATCGTCGGTGACTTTCGCGAGCGTCGCGCCGAGATCGTCGACGCCGATACGGCGCACGGGGCGGAAACGCCGTGCCGGCATATAAGCGAGCTGATCGCCGAGGCCGGCGAGCCAGAACGGGCGGCCGGCCTTGGTCAGGCGCTTTGCATCGTTCTCGTAGACCGGAATGCCGTTGGCTTCGAGCGCACGATGGGCCACCGTCAGCCCCTGACCCTCGCGCTGCACGGTCTTGTCGTCCCAGTAATCGTGGTTACCGAGGATCGCGTGCACGCCGAGCGGCGCCTTGAGGTTCGCCAGCACCGCGGCCCATTCGCTTGCCGGAATGAAGCGGGTGACATGGCGGTGGCCGGCGACGTAGTCCCCGAGCATGACGATGATGTCGGGCTCAAGTGCGTTGGTGCGCGCGACGATCGTCTCGATGCGCTCCAGCGACATCCAGGGATCGCAGGCGTGCAGGTCCGCGATCACGGCGATCTTCAGCGGGAAATCCGCCGGCCATCGCGGTGGGGTGAGATGGTAACGCGTGACGCGGAGCCGCAGGACCGGCTCGACGCCGAAGCCATAGGCCGAGGTCGACGCCGTGAGGGCGGTGAGGCCGCCGATGGATCTGAAAAATTGACGTCGTGAGAACATGGGACAATCGGTGATGCTCCCCGTAGATGGGGTCCGATTGGAGCGGAATTGCGGTGCGTTTGTGCAGATTGTCAGGGGTTCTGCCGCACGAGGATGTGAACGCGCGATGCCGTAGCCCGGGTGGAGCGCAGCGCAACCCGGGACTCTTGCACCAACGTTCAAGAGCGGCCCCGGGTTACGCTGGCGCTTCACCCGGGCTACAACAATCGAAGATCAGTCGTCGCTATCGTTGCCGAACAGGCCGAATTGCGAGGGATCGCGCGTGGGCTCGGCGAGGCCGAGGTGGCGGAAGGCATGCGAGGTGAGGAGCCGGCCACGCGGCGTGCGCTGCAGGTAGCCGCACTGGATCAGGTAGGGCTCGATGATGTCCTCGATCGCATCGCGCGGCTCCGACAGGGCGGCGGCCATCGTCTCGACCCCGACCGGGCCGCCGCCATAGTTCATCGCGATGGTGCTGAGATAGCGGCGGTCCATCGCATCTAGGCCAGCGGCATCGACCTCGAGCGCGGAAAGCGCGTGGTCGGCGATGGCGCGGTCGACCGACGTGGCATCTGCTGCCGAAGCAAAATCGCGCACCCGGCGCAAGAGGCGGCCGGCGATGCGCGGCGTGCCGCGGGCGCGGCGGGCGATCTCATTGGCGCCGTCAGGGCTCATGCCGATGTTCAGCACGCGGGCCCCGCGGGTGACGATCTTCTCCAGCTCCTCCTCTGTGTAGAAGTTGAGCCGGATCGGAATCCCAAAGCGGTCGCGCAGCGGATTGGTCAGCAGGCCGGCGCGCGTGGTGGCGCCCACGAGGGTGAATTTTGCAAGCTCGATCTTCACCGAGCGCGCGGCAGGACCCTCGCCGATGATGAGGTCGAGCTGAAAATCCTCCATCGCGGGATAGAGTACCTCCTCCACGGCGGGACTCAGGCGATGGATCTCGTCGATGAAAAGGACGTCGCGCTCTTCCAGATTGGTGAGCAGCGCGGCGAGATCGCCAGCCTTTGCAATGACCGGGCCCGAAGTGGCGCGAAAGCCGACGCCGAGCTCGCGCGCGACGATCTGCGCCAGCGTGGTCTTGCCAAGACCCGGGGGCCCGACGAACAGCACGTGATCCAGCGCCTCGCCGCGCTTGCGTGCGGCCTCGATGAAGATCGAAAGGTTCTTGCGTGCCTGCGCCTGGCCGACGAAATCGGACAGCGATTGCGGACGCAGCGCGGTGTCGCCGACATCATCGGCGCGGCGTTCGGGAGTGACGATGCGGGAGGGCGGGCTCATGTCGTCAATTCCGTGACGATCGTAGGGTGGGCAAAGCGCGCGTCCTTCCCTTCTCCCGTTGTGGGAGAAGGTGGCGCGCATGCAATGCGCGACGGATGAGGAGTTGTCGCGGCGGGCAAGCTGCTCGCGGAAAGAAACCCCTCACCCAATCGTGTTCGTCGCCGATTCCGGTACTGTGCCCTCTCCCACAAGGGGAGAGGGCACAGTAACAGGCAGTGCGAAGGCATAGTCCCGTAGGGTGAGCCATCACTTCGCCAGTTCCTTCAGGCCCAGCCGGATCAACTGCGCGGTTTCGGCCTGCTCGCCTGCGTTGCGCGAGGCGGCGGCGATGGCGGCGGCGGCTTGCGGCTGGCCGTAGCCGAGATTGACCAATGCGGAGATCGCGTCCGTCACCGGCCGCGGCGCGCGCTCGTTGTCGATGGCGCCGGCGAGATGGATCACGGCGGGATCGACATTGGCAAAGGCCGGGGCCTTGTCCTTCAGCTCGCTGACGATGCGCTCGGCGACCTTCGGCCCGACGCCGGGCGTGCGCGCCACCGCGGCCTTGTCACGCAGCGCGATCGCGTTCGCGAGGTCGGAAGGCGGCAGCGTGCCAAGCACGGCGAGCGCGACCTTGGCGCCGACGCCCTGCACGGTCTGCAACAGGCGAAACCATTCGCGCTCGTTGTCGGTGCGGAAGCCGAACAGCTTGATCTGGTCCTCGCGCACATAGGTCTCGATCGAGAGCACCGCGGCCTCGCCGGGGGACGGCAGCGCCTGCAGCGTGCGCGCGGAGCAATGCACCTGATAGCCGACGCCGCCGACATCGAGGATCACGTAATCCTCGCCATAGGAGTCGATGAGGCCTTTCAATTTGCCGATCATAGGCTGGCTACTCTCAGTCGCAGCGCGGTGCTTTGGCGGTGATGGGCGTGCGTGATCGCGACCGCGAGTGCATCGGCGGCGTCGGGCGATTGCGGCTCGGCCTTAGGCAGCAGGATCTTCAGCATCACGGCGATCTGGTTCTTCTCGGCGTGTCCGGCGCCGACCACGGTTTTCTTGACCTGGTTCGGCGCATATTCGGCAACCTCGATGCCGAACATTGCAGGCGCCAGCATGGCGACGCCGCGGGCCTGACCGAGTTTCAGCGTCGCAACACCATCCTTGTTGACAAACGTCTGCTCGACCGCGGCTTCCGCCGGTTTGAAATCGCCGAGCACGGCGGCCAGCCCCTCATGGATCGCAAGCAGCCGGCCCGACAGCGGCAGCCGTTCCGACGGCTCGATCGAGCCGCAGCCAATGAACACCAGCCGATTGCCCTCGACCTCGATCACGCCCCAGCCGGTGCGGCGGAGGCCCGGGTCGATGCCGAGAATGCGGGTGGGTTTGCGAATCGGCTGGCCTGTCATGGGGTAGTGATAACCGCTGCGTTTCGAGAACGAAACACAAACGGAGAGGTCATGCACGGGGAAAGCGGTGCACCCACCTCGTCATGCCCGGGCTTGTCCCGGGCATCCACGTCCTTCAGCACGAGTGGATACGCGTGGATGGCCGGGACAAGCCCGGCCATGACGGCATCACGAGAGATGGGGCTACCCGCCCATCTTCGCGATCAGCGCGTCCGATATCTCGAAATTGGCGAACACGTTCTGGACGTCGTCGTGGTCGTTGAGCAGATCCATCAGCTTGAGCAGCTTCTCGCCGGTCTCGTCGTCGACGGCGACGGTGTTTTGCGGCTTCCAGGTCAGCGCAGCCTTGCGCGGCTCGCCGAATTTCGCTTCCAGCGCCTTGGCAACCTCGCGGTAGGATTCCGGGGAGGCGTAGATCTCGTGGCCGCTTTCGCTCGACACGACGTCGTCGGCGCCGGCCTCGATCGCCGCATCCAGCATCGCGTCGTCGGAGGCGGCCTTGTGGTCATATTCGATGATGCCGACCCGGTCGAACATGAAGGCGACCGAGCCGGTTTCGCCGAGATTGCCGCCGGACTTGGTGAAGTAGGAGCGGATGTCGGAGGCGGCGCGGTTGCGGTTGTCGGTCAGGGCCTCGACGATCACGGCGACGCCGCCGGGGCCATAGCCCTCGTAGCGGATCTCGTCATAGTTCTCACCCTCGTTACCAGCGGCCTTCTTGATGGCGCGCTCGATATTGTCCTTCGGCATGTTTTCCGCCCGCGCGGCAACGATCGCGGCGCGCAGCCGGGGGTTCATGGCGGGGTCGGGGGTGCCGAGCTTGGCCGCGACCGTGATTTCGCGGGCCAGCTTGCCGAACAGCTTCGACTTCTGGGCATCCTGCCGGCCCTTGCGGTGCATGATGTTCTTGAACTGGGAATGGCCGGCCATGCGAGGTCCCTTGGGAATCGTCTCTAAAATAGGGGGTGAAGCGCGGCGTTATAGGCCTCCGACAGGCCAAAATCAAAGACTTGCGGCGTGATCTGGCATACCGGCCGTGCCGCCTGCCGGAAAATCAGGCAGCCGTTAACCACGACTTCACCTACGAATGAGAGAATCGGACAGTCCATTTCAACTTGCAAGAGAACCCCCATGGCGGCGTTCGGTTTGTTTCGCAAGCGAGATCCGGAACGCGTGGCAGCAGCCGTCGAGCCGAAGGTTGCGACCGCAGCGGCGGCGCCGGCCGATAACCCCTCCCCCGATACCGGTTCGGCCAGGGAAATCCTCGAGCTGCTGGAACTCGAGCTCGGAGGCATGATCCGGCAGCTCGAGCGCGCCGCCCAATCGGTGGCCGGCGGAGCCGAGGCGACCGCTGCGACGCTTGCGACCATTCGCGAGCGCACGGATGCGCTGACCGGCCGCACCAATGCGGCGCAGACCACGGCCGCGACCTTCTCGGAGGCCGCCGACAAATTCACCGATTCGGCGCAGGGGATCGGCGCGCAGGTGCGCGACGCCGGCCGGCTCGCCGACGAAGCGGGCGCCGCGGCGCGCGAGGCCCGCGCCAATGTCGACCGCCTGCGTGAATCCTCCGCCGCGATCGGCAACGTCGTCAACCTGATCGCACAGATCGCGCGGCAGACCACGCTGCTCGCCCTCAACTCGACCATCGAGGCAGCGCGCGCCGGCGCCGCCGGCAAGGGGTTCGCGGTGGTCGCGACCGAAGTGAAGGCGCTGGCGGTGCAGACCCAGGGCGCGACCGAAGAGATCACGAAGAAGATCGAGGCACTGCAGAAGGACGCCGCGGGCTCGGCCGATGCCGTACACCGCATCGCGCAGGCGATCGAGGCGATCCGCCCGGTGTTCGCGCATGTCAGCGGCGCGGTGACGGAGCAGCATAAGACCACCGGCGAGATCGCGCAGAATGCCGCCTCCGCCTCGAGCTTCATCGTCGCGGTCGGCGACAGCGCCGCCCAGATCGATCAGGCCACCAGGGACGCCGAAGCGCATGGCAAGGACGTCGCCCAGGCCGGCCGCGCGGTGACCAGCTTTGCGCAAAAACTGAAATCGCGCTGCGCGGTGCTGCTGCGGCAGGGCGAGCGCGAAGACCCACGCAAGGGCGAGCGGCTGCCCTGCAACCTCAAGCTCGAGATGCAAGCGCGCGGCAGCGTCGTCACCGCGCCGGTCTATGAGATATCCATGGACGGCATCCTGATCTCGGGACCCGAGGCCGAACGCCTGCAACTGCACCAGAGCCTTGCCGCCACACTTCAGGATGTCGGCGCCGTCAAGATCCGGATCGCCGACAAGACCAAGGCCGGCGCGCAGGCACGCTTCGAGGCGCTGACCTTGGAGCTGCGCGAGACGATCGAAGACAAATTGTGGGCGATCCGCGACGAGAACACCGAGTTCGTCATGCGCGCGATGGAAGCGGGCGTGGCGCTGACCAGGATTTTCGAGAACGGGATCGCGAGCGGCGCCGTCACGATCGAGGATATGTTCGACACCGACTATGTCGAGATATCCGGCACCAATCCGATGCAGTACCGCACAAAAATATTGGATTGGGCGGAGCGCGCGCTGCCGCCGTTCCAGGAGGCTTTCCTCGCCAAGGATCCGCGGATGGCGTTCTGCGCCGTGATCGACCGCAACGGCTATCTGCCGGTGCACAACAAGATCTATTCGCACCCGCAGCGGCCGGGCGATGTCGCCTTCAACACCGCCAACAGCCGCAACCGCCGCATCTTCAATGACGCGGCCGGCCTCGCCGCCGGGCGCAACCAGCGCGCCTATCTGATCCAGAGCTACGCCCGCGACATGGGCAATGGCAACATGGTGATGATGCGCGAGATCGACGTGCCGGTCCGCGTACGCGGCCGGCACTGGGGCGGCTTCCGCACGGCGTATAGGCTCTGACGGCCTCTTTTCTAAGCAGTCACCGCACTGTCCGGCACTTCACGCAGTCTTTTCAAAACGCACGGTTCTTTCGCGCGGCCTTGATCGATTTTCGCTTCCATCCCCTAGAATAACGCACACGATGATGTGATGACACCCATCATCCTATGCATGGTCAGCACGAACTAGCATTGCGAAACATGTCTTCGCTTCCTAGCTCGTCGCGATGCGATACGGTTTCGTTGACGCGTCCGCTGTCCGCGGCCGCTGAATCTGGGGTATGCTTATGGCGACGACACTCACCATCAATGGCGAACAGAAATCCTTCGATGCGCCGCCCGAAATGCCGCTGCTCTGGGTGCTGCGTGACATCTTAGGCATGACCGGCACCAAGTTCGGCTGCGGCATCGCGCAGTGCGGCGCCTGCACGGTGCATATCGACGGCAAGGCGGTGCGTTCCTGCGTGCTGCCGGTGAGCGCGGTGCAGGGCCGCCCGGTGACGACCATCGAGGCGGTCGGCAATTCGCCTGCCGGCGCGAAGGTGCAGAAGGCCTGGCTCGAACTTGAAGTGATCCAATGCGGCTATTGCCAGTCGGGCCAGATCATGGCCGCAGCCGCGCTCTTATCCGCGACGCCGAACCCCGACGATTCCGATATCGATGCGGCGATGGCCGGCAACATCTGCCGCTGCGGCACCTATGTGCGGATCCGCGAGGCCATCAAGCAGGCCGCCTCGGGACGTCAGTCGTAGGAGGCGCATCATGCTGACAGCAGAAAAACTCCGCCAGCAAGACAGCTCGGACGGCGTGTCGCGGCGCGCGCTCCTCACCGGTGGGCTCGCCACCGGTTTCCTGCTCGCCTTTCATCTGCCGCTGCGCGCGGCCGTCAACGAGCCGGAGCAGCCGAAGGACGCAACCGACGGCAAGTTCGCGCCCAACGCCTTTATCCGCATCGACGAGAGCGGCCAAACCACGCTGATCATGCCGCAGGTGGAGATGGGCCAGGGTATCTACACCTCGATCTCGATGATCCTGGCCGAAGAACTGGACGCCGATTGGGCAAAGGTTGCGGTGCTGCACGCACCGCCGAACGACAAGTTCTACGCCAATCCCGTCTTCGGCTTGCAGGCGACGGGTGGCTCGACCTCGATCCGCGCCTGGTGGAAGCCGCTGCGCGCTGCGGGCGCCAGCGCGCGGGCAATGCTGGTGCAGGCCGCAGCAGTGCAATGGCAGGCCGAGCCTGCGAGCTGCACGACGTCGAAAGGCGAAGTCGTGCACGCGGCAAGCGGCCGCAAGCTCGGCTATGGCGAACTGGCGCTGGCCGCGCAAGGCGAGACGCCGCCGAAGGATGTCCCGGTCAAGGACCCCAAGGACTTCGTCTATATCGGCCAGCCCCTGAAACGGCTGGATACGCCGGACAAGGTCAACGGCAAGGTCGTCTACGGCATCGACGCGATCCTGCCGAACATGAAGATAGCAACGGTGGCTGCCTGCCCCGTATTCGGTGGCAAGGTCGGCAAGGTCGACGACAGCGCTGCGGTGAAAATCCCGGGTGTGCGCAAGGTCGTGGTCCTCGAGGACACGGTCGCGGTGATCGGCGATCACATGTGGGCGGCAAAGAAAGGCCTCGAAGCGCTCAAGATCGAATGGAACGAGGGACCTAACGCAAAGCTCGGCACAAAGGACATCTGGCAGCATCTGCGCGCCGCCATCGAGAAGGACGGCGCGGTCGCAAAATCGGTCGGTGACATCGCCAAGGGTCTTGCGAGCGGCGACAAATTCGAGGCGAGCTTCGAACTGCCGTTCCTCGCGCACGCCTCGATGGAGCCGATCAACGCGACAGTTCACGTCAGGCCGGATGCCTGTGAGATCTGGACCGGCACGCAGATCATGACGCGCGTGCAGTCGGAGGCCGCAAAGGCCGCCGGCCTTCCCGTCGACAAGGTGATCGTCAACAACCACCTGCTCGGCGGCGGCTTTGGCCGCAAGCTCGAGCCGGACATGGTGATCACGGCGGTGAAGATCGCCAAGCAGGTCGATTATCCTGTCAAGGTGATATGGACCCGCGAGGAGGACATCCAGCACGACGTCTATCGCCCGGTCTATCGCGACCAGGTCACCGCGACTCTGGTCGACGGCAAGGTGGCGGCCTGGAAATACAAGATCGCCGGTTCGGCAGTCATTGCGCGCTGGCTGCCCCCGGCGTTCCAGAAGGGAGTCGATATCGACGCAGTCGACGCCGCCGTAGAGACCCCCTACGACTTTTCCAACTTCCACGTCGAATATGTCCGCGCCGAGCCGCCGGCGGTGCCGACAGGCTTCTGGCGCGGCGTCGGCCCGAACAACAATGTGTTCGCATTCGAATGCGCAATGGACGAGCTTGCGCGCAAGGCCGGCAAGGATCCGGTCGAATTCCGCCGGAGCATGCTGACCAAGAGTCCGCGCGCGCTCGCGGTGCTGAACCTCGCCGCCGAGAAGTCCGGCTGGGGCGAAAAGCTGCCACCGCGCGTCGGCCGCGGCGTCTGCGTGCAGCCCTCGTTTGCGAGCTTCCTTGCGACCGTGGTGGAAGCCGAGATCGACGACATCGGCGAGATCGTGCTCCGCCGCGTCACCTCGGTGGTCGACACCGGGATCGCGGTCAACCCCGACACGGTGAAGGCGCAGATCGAGGGCGGCCTGATCTTCGGCCTCACCGCCGCACTCTATGGCGAGATCACCATCGACAAGGGTCGCGTGCAGCAGTCGAACTTCCACGACTACCGCATGATGCGCATCAACGAGACGCCGAAGATCGAAGTCACCGTGGTCAAGAGCGGCGAAGCGCCAGGCGGCATTGGCGAAGCCGGCGTCAACGCCGGACCGCCTGCGCTACGCAACGCGATCTACGCTGCAACGGGCGTGGCGCTGCGGCGCCTGCCGATCGACCGTTCACTGATCGCCGTGGGGAAGAAGGCATGAGACGGGTAAAGCGTATCCTGTTGAGCCTTGCAGTGATCATCATCGCGGCTGTTGCGATCGGCGTCTGGATCGTCCGTGGCCCGGGCCCGCTTGATTTCGCAGGTGGCAACAAGGCGGCCGTCGCCGACTACCGCGCCGGCAGGCCGACCGGCGTGCCAGCAGCGCTGGAGAAAGCGAGCCTGGTGGAGCGGGGCGAATATCTGGCCAAAGCGGCGGACTGCATGGTCTGCCACACCAAGCCGGGTGAGAAGCAATACGCCGGCGGGCTGGCGTTCAAGCTGCCGTTCGGCACGCTCTATTCGACCAACATCACGGCTGACAAGGAAACCGGCATCGGCAATTACAGCGACCAGGATTTCCTCAACGCTGTCCAGCGCGGCAAGCGCCATGACGGGGCGATGCTCTATCCGGCGATGCCCTATGCGTCCTACACCTACATGACGGACGAGGACCTGCTGGCGGTGAAGGCCTATCTATTCAGCCTGCCGCCGGTGCGCGCGCCGGCGCCGGAGAACACGTTGGCGTTCCCGTTCAACCAGCGCTGGGCGATGCTGTTCTGGTCGGCGGTGTTCAACCCGGACACGCGCTTTGCGCCCGACACCTCGAAGAGCCCGGAGTGGAACAGGGGCGCCTACCTCGCCGAAGCGCTCGCCCATTGCGGCGAGTGCCACACGCCGCGCAATCTCGGCTTCGCGCTCGACAACCGCAAGAAATTCGCGGGCGCCGTGACCGCCGGCTGGCGCGCCTTCAACATCTCCTCCGACAAGGCCACCGGCCTCGGCAATTGGAGCGACGAGGCGCTCGTCTCCTACCTCTCGACCGGCCATGCGCTCGGCCACGGCACCGCCTCCGGGCCGATGGGCGAAGCGGTCGACAACAGCCTGAGCCAGCTCGCGCCGGAAGACGTCCGCGCCATCGCCGTCTATCTGCGCAGCGTACCGCCGCAGGCCTCGCCCGACCTGCCGGCGACCACGGCTCCCGCAGCACCTGCCTCGCACAAGCAAGGCGTAACGGCGGATGCGAGGGGCAAGATGGTGTTCGAGGGCGCCTGTGTGAGCTGCCACGGCTGGACCGGCGAGAGCCTGGTGTCGCCGACGGCGACGCTGACCGGGTCGTGGGCGGTCAACGATCCCGCGGCCACCAACGTGGCGCAGATCGTTCTGTCCGGCACCAAGCGCACCACGCCGGACGGCGCGCTCTCGATGCCGGCATTTGGCAACGCCTATTCGGATGACGAGATCGCGGCAGTCGCCAACTATGTCACCGCCCGTTTCGGCGCCAAGGGCTCGAAGCTCACGGCGAAGGACGTCGCGGAGCTGCGGCAGCAGACGGCGCAGTAGGTATTTGGAAGTGCCGTAGCCCGGGTGAAGCGCCAGCGTAACCCGGGGCCGCTGGTAGAGGTTGACGGAGGTACCCTGGGTTGCGCTTCACGCCACCTGGGCTACGAAACCGGTGTCCAATTCGCATCGACGCGAATTGGACGAAGGCAAGGCAATTCACAGCGAGCTTGTCGCGCCGCGAATCGTTGTCCCTCTCCAATTGACGGAGGTCTCCTCGGCAAAGGGGTGCCGAGTCCGGGATCATGCTCTACGCGGCGCGAACGTATCCGTAGCGCAGGTTCGAGGGTTCCTTGGCCCCCAAGGCGTACTCATTCTTGAGCGCCGCCAGGCGGTCCTCTGAAAAGGCTGGCATACTGCTATTGTCAGCGGCCCTCAGCTTGATCTTGTAGAACCTGGTCGCGTTGCCGGCGAAGATCTGCTGCTTGACGGCGCTGTTAGCGTCGCCGAGCGGCGCAAACCCGTACTTCTTCTGCATATCCTCCGGGATTTCGAGCCGGCGTAGCGCCTCGATCTGCCATTGCGGCGAGCCGTACCAAACCGAGTCGGTGCCCCACATCACATGATCCACGCCCATGCCCTTGATCAGCGTGCCGACCAGCGCGGCGCAGAATTTCGGATGCGCGACCGCCGAGTTGGCAAAGGACGTGCCTAGCTCGGCATAGACATTGGTGACGCCGAACTTCTGCGGGATTTCCGCAAGATCGGAGGCCCACTGGATGCGACCCGTTTGTTCGAAATCCACCCATGCCTTGTCCGGCAGCTCGAGGAACGCCCGCAGCGCCGAGTGATAGATCACGAAGTTCATCTGCGGCCAATCCTTGGCTGCCTTTCCGATGTCCCAAGCCGTCGCGTATTCCCAGACGCCGGCGAACGATTTCTCGTAATCGGGCGGCAGCAATCCCTTGTGGATGCACAGCGTGTTGATGCCTGCCTTCACCGCCTTTTCATAGAACGGATACATCACCTGCTCGTCGTCGAGCCGCCACGGGAACTTGGAAGGCGCCAGCGGATCGCCGATCGTATAGGACTTCCAGGAGTCCGGCTTGTAGACCTCGATCGCCTTGTCAACCTCCTCCATCCAGCCGGGCTGTTTGGGCGTTATGACGCTGTGCGCCAGCAGGCGCCGGGAGCCAGCGAAGCCGTTGATGAGTTCGCGCGCCTTGACGATCTGCTCGTTGGAGAGCAGCCACCAGCTCGGATCGTCGAACGGTGCTCCGCTTAAGAGAGCCATATTGGTGTCGCTGTCGTAATAGATCTCTTTAACGTAGTTCTGGAACTTGTACCGGGCGAGCGACGACACGCCTTCCTCCTTCATCTTCGGATTCCAGTGGTCACTCGCAAATTGCGCTAGTCCCAACAGCTCCTTGTGGTCGAAGTCGTCGCGGACAAAGTGGGTCTGAACGTCAAAGATGAACTGCTCGGCAAGGTTTTGCGCCCGGGCAAGCATCAAATCGGGTTCGCGGGCCTCGGCCGGCGCGACTTGAAAGACGTTACCGTAGACATCGTTCATGGCTAGAAAGGCCGCGGCCATGCCGCAGCTCGTGTGCAGGAACTGCCGGCGGCTCAGGCCCAGCCATTTGCCGTTAGAATCAGCAAGCTCGTTAATTCGAGTTTCAACCTTTTTCTGAAGGGCGCTCTGCGGGGGCGGGAGATACTCGCCGTTTGATACGATCTGGGTAGGAATCGGCGTCGCCGCCGATGCCGCTTCAGCGCCGGCAACGAGGCGCTGCTCTCGTTCACTTAGCCAAGTGCTCATCATTCTCCTCCCCGGCTATGTTGGCATGCACCAATGCCGATTGCGCTCATTCGGCCGAGCGCTTGGCTTGCGATCTACGAAAGGCAAATGCGCTCGGCATACGGCGTTCTGTCCGCATCGCGTGATCAGAACAGAAAGACTGCTTGAGAATTTGATGGGATCAGCGGCACCCGTTTAGGTAGCTTAGCTAATGGACTCAACGCCCAAACTCGTATCAGCGCAAGCGATGTAATTCGGCAGCTTCGCTGTCCCAACGCTTCGTCGTCCCCGTTGCTGCGAGCGAGCGCAGCGGATTGCTACGATGCCTATCAGCCGCTCCTCGGGCCGGAACGCATCGCACGTCTGATCGTCGCGGCGGCGACCGCGCGATCGGCCATCAGTGTCTCAGTCGGTTCGACGGCGAAAAGGGACAGCATGAGGCCCACCATCGGCACTGCGGGCATCAGATATCGCGAGACGTCGAGAGTGTGAGCGGCGGCGGCGGTCGCGATCGAAGCCGCCCACATCACGACCACGATGCCTGCGCGCGTCACGAAAGCTGGCCGCCGACGCCGCACGGCTGCCACCGTCCAGAACATGACGGCGATAACGAAGGCAGCGGACAATGCCTTGAACAGATAGGCGGAAGTTACAGGGAAGTCGGACAATAGGCCGATCCGAACCGGTCCGCCTTGCAGATCGTTCGGCTCGGCCGCCCGGCCGTGCCGCGCCATGATCTCGGACACGTGCGGCACGTCGTCGCTGGACACTGGTATGAAAGGCTCGAGTCCATAAGGCGGCCATGCCGACGAAAAGCCATAGGCCATCTGACGAATGAACTTGCCTGCGTAGACCAGCGGCCGATCGCGCGCGGCGGCCAGGAAGATCCGCCAATAGGCTGCCGTTGCCCCGACGGCATGTCCGGTCGTGTCGGCGAAATCCCGATCCAGTTCGCTGTCGAACAGGCACGCGTCGCCAAAGAACCCGAGTACGGGCCAGCGGCCCGGCTCCGCGGCGAAGTCGGTGGCAAGCCGCGCCATTGTGGCATCGGCGCGGTCGCCTGCCGCCGATACGATCTCACCTCGCGCGGCATCGCTTGCGAGCACGATGTTCAGGTGATTGCAGAACAGTGTCTTGGGGACGAACACGGCCGAGGCCTGGTCGGAGCTGGAAACTCCGAACCGTGAGCCGGCAAGGAGAAGCGCCAGCGCCGCCGCGATGGAGGTGGCCATCACGGCAAGGCGCGCGGGCGTCTTCGGCCGGACAAGGCAGGCGCCCACCAGGATGGCGGCGATCGGGACGAGGAGTCCCTGCGATCTCAAGCACGCTGCGATCGCCGCGCACAGGATGGAAGCGACGACCGCGCAGCATCGCGCCGCTCCGTCGATGCAGGTGGCAACGAGCAATCCGGCTGTTGCCAGATTGAGGAAGACCGCAAAGAGAAGGTCCGCGGTGAGCACGTTCGTGAACAGCAACAAGCCCGGATACGTCGCGACCAGGATGATCGGAATCAGCCCGACGGCACTGCGCGTCGCCGCCTGCGCGGTTATCGCAAGCGCCAGCATCAGAACGGCCCAGGCCGCCTGCTGCAGGCGCACGACCGTTCCGAGGTCGCCTCCGAACGCGAACGTCACGGCCAGGAATGCCGGGTAGCCCGGGTCACGCCCACCCGTCACGGTCGGCCGTCCTGCCTCAAGCGTGCGCAGCGCGGATTCCACGAACGGCGGCGTGTCACCCCAGATGACCGGGACCGCCGGCCTGAACGACACGAGAATTGCCAAGAGGAGTGCGGCCCACGCCAGCGCGGCCCATGGCCGCCACGGCGACCCGACGCCGAAGGAGATGGCTCTGCTTTTCATACGCGCTGGAGCTTTTTGGTCGGACCGCACGATCACCGTCCACACGGGATAAGATCCGCCCCGGCGTCATGCTAGACCAGGACGCGCTACATCACCATCGACCGTGAGCGATGGCAGATCGTGAAAGCAGCGCAGCCCGGCAATCAATTGGCCGGACGCTTCGCCAGCACGAGGCCGATGCCCAGCGCGACCATCGCAGCTCCCGATGCCTCTCGCAGGCGGCGAATCAACGCGGGACGTGCTGCTGCGCCTTGGCGGATGCGACTCGCGGCGAAGGCGACCACGATGTCGGCGAGGGTGTTGAGCGCGACCGACACGAAGCCAAGCATCACGAACTGCAAAGCGACGTGGCCTGCGCTCGGGGTCACGAATTGCGGAACGAAGGCAAGGAAGAAGGCTGCGGTCTTCGGGTTCAGCGCCTCGACCAGCACTCCTTCGCGAAACGCCCGTCGCGGCCCGATCGGCGGTGCCGCTGGTCCCCCCTTCAAATCTGGCGATGCGTCCCTGCGGGCCGACAGAAGAGTGCGAAGGCCTATCCAGATCAGATAGGCGGCACCGATCAGCTTCAGCGCTGTGAACAGTTCCGCACTCGCGAGCACGATAGCGGAAACGCCCAAGCCGCCCGCGACGACGTGGACCATGCCGCCCAATCCGGTGCCAAAGCTGGAAGCCACGCCTTCCGCACGGCCGCCAGCGAGGGTGCGTGCAGCGACGTAGAAGATGCCCGGACCGGGCGTGACGGCGAGCACCAAGGCCGCGGCGAAGAAAAGCGCGAATTGAGTCAGATCTGGCATGATCGTGAGTTTTACAGCATCACGGGCCTAGCGCCCAGAGCGCAGATCCTGATCGAACGTCCCACGGATCTCGCGCAGCAGATCATGCGCTTTGTGCCTCCTCGCTCCCGACATATTTCCTCGCTGCGTTAACCATGCACGAGCGCGGCTGAGCAATGGTTCGACGCTTAATGCGCGCTTAACGCTTTTGCGGGACACATAGAGGATCAGCGCAAAATCAAGTCGCAAGAAGTGCGAGTGGAAGTCTGCCCTACCCCGAGGAGGGGGATTGCATGGGACTGCTTCTCATTGGCTTGGTGGCAGGAATGCTGATCGGCTATGGCATGCCTCCGTCTACCCAGGCGAGCTTGCAGATGTGCGGGTCGAAAATCTGTTTCGATGGGAGCGTGCCACCTCAGGCGGAGCCGAAGGCGAGCGCGCCCACGCCCGATACTGCGGCGAAGGCAACGAAGGCTGCAACGTCGGCGAAGCCAGAGAAGCGATCACCGCCCCGTCGGGACACAAGGGTTCCGCGTGGCAAGAACCCGCCGCCGAAGGCGATGGAAGACCGCGCCGCGGCTGCCGGGACATCCGAGGCCGTCCTGAGCAAGGCGAAGATGTCGGTCGCAGCAAAAATGGAAGATCCGGCATCGGCCGAGTTCACGGACGCGAAGCGGGCAATCAGGAAGAATACGCTGGGGCGATCGGTGGACACGATCTGTGGTCATGTCAGGGGAAAGAAGGCGTCGGGCGAGGACACCGGGGAGAAGCCATTTCTGTATCTCGTGAAGGAGGATGACGTCTACGTCGTCGACGGCAAAGCGAACTCAGCCGCGGCGATCGCATATCGGAATATTTGTAACTGAAGCGTGACACCGGGAAAGCGGATACCGGTGACCAACGTGCGCGTTCGATCGGCCAGAGGCTTGTGCCAAAGGCCGGTTGCGCGACGCTGGATCATGATCCGATTAGACGGAATCGGATCATGATCTCATCTCTTTGTTTGAGCATGATCTTCCTGCGCAAACGCTTTGCGTTTGTCGCAGGGAAAACCGGTTTCCACTTTTCCGAATCATGCTCTCGTCATTGGCATGGAAATGATTGGGGTAGGGCGGCAATTCCTTCAATTGAGGATATTATGGACGACCTTGTCTCTGCTGCAGAGCGGCTCAACGGATCGCTGCCGTTGCCGGTCCTGCTCATCATCGATCCGCTCACGCTGGCGCGGACCTGCATTCTGCACATTCTCAGACAGGAGCTGAGCGGATTCGAAATCGTCGAGATGGCCACGACCGACAATCTCGGCTGCGCCACGGGACGCGACGTTCGGCTGGCAACGCTCAGCATCGGGGACAAATCGGTGGCTGATCCCTCCGTCGCCGGCGACCTCGCGCTGCTCGCCGATTGCTGCCCCAACGCCTCGATCGCCCTGTTCTGCAACCGGGACGACGAAGCCACCGCGCTTGCAGCCCTGCATCGGGGCATCAAAGGCTTTTTTCCGACCTCGATCCCGGTCGAGCTCGCTGTCGCCGGCTTGCGTCTTGTTCTCGCCGGCGGCGTCTACAGACCGCTTTCAATTGAAGGGCAGGACGGGTCCTCTAGCTGCGAACCGATCTACCATAGCCCGTTGGCGCCGATATATCTGGCAAACCAGGACCAGATCGAATTCACGCCTCGCGAGCAACACGTGCTTGCGGAATTGGAGCTCGGCCTGCCCAACAAGCTGATCGCCGCCAAACTGAAGCTTTCGGAAAACACGGTGAAGATGCACATTCACCACATCATGCGGAAGTGTGCCGCCCGCAATCGGACCGAGGCCGTGCTGCGCTGGCGCGCAAGATCGACCGTTCACCGCGGACCGGAGCCCGGCGCATTCTCGTCATCCTGATCTGGCTATTCCTGCCGTCGCTCAGTCTTCACTGAAGGCGGTGTGGAAGCTGTCGAGCAGAGGCCGCAAGGCGTAGATCGCCACGGTGCCGCGCCCGGTTGTGATGAACACCTGGGCCGGCATTCCCGGAATGATCTTCAAGCCATTCTCCACGATCTTGGAATCCTGGACGCGGATTTTCGTCGCGTAATATGGCTGGTCGGTGCGCTTGTCGAGCAATCGATCGGCCGATACGTGCATCACCGTTCCCTTGAGACGCGGGACGCGACGTTGATTGTAGGGCAAGAGGTGTACGTCGGCGTTCAGCCCCGGATGAACCACGTCGATGTCCTCCGGCTTCAGGCGCGCGATCACGACCAGCCTGTCCTGCCGGGGCACCAGATCCATCAGCGCGGCGCCGGCGCCGATCACGCCGCCTGGCGTATGAACCCGCAGGTCGGTTATCACCCCGTCCTCGGGTGCCTTGACCTCCGTTCGGGACAACTGGTCCTGCGCCGCCAGCAATTTTTCGCGCAATTGAAAGCCCTGGTTCTGCGCCTCGCGCAACGACTGTGCGATCTCGTTCTGCCGGTCGCTCTCGAGCTTCAGGAGCGTCGCCTGCGATTCGCTGATCACCTGCTTGGCGCGCGAAATATGCGCAATGATCTCGCCGCGCCGTCCCTCGATATCGGCCAGCTCCCGCTCAAGGTTCAACAGGCGCGGACGGCGCTCGAGTCCCTTGTTGACCAGGATGGTCACCATGTCGAGCTCTTCGCGCACGATCGTGGCCCGCTGCACCACCGCGTCTTCCTGCGACTTGAGCCCCTCGATCTCCTTTGCGACCTGAAGCCGTTTTTCCCTGAGGATGGTGGCCTGGGACTGGAACACCTGCCGGCGCGTTTCAAAGATGTTCTGCTGTGCCGCCAGCACCGAATCGACCGAGCCGCTCGTGCTTCGGATCCTGTCGAGCCATGTCGGAAACGAGATCTGCTCCTGCCCCTGCTGCTCGGCCAGAAGCCTTGCCTCGCGTGCGGCCGCGTCCCACAACTGCCCCTGCAGGCTTTGCACCTCGGCGCGGGCCCTGGTGTCGTCGAGCGCGATCAGCGTCTGTCCCGCGCTCACGGCGTCGCCGTCGGCGACCAATATTTTCCTGATGATGCCGCCCTCGAGGTGCTGGATCGTCTTCCGGCTCGATTCCGATTCGACCACGCCGGACGCGATCGCCGCGCTTTCAAGCGGAGCAAAGGCCGACCAGATTCCCAGACCCAGCACAAAGCCGACGACCAATAGATTGCCGGCCAGGGTGACGTAGCCGAGCCTGTAGCGCGGCGAGGCTTGCGTCGGCGCCGGGCACCAGGGAAACTGCCGTGGCTCGAATTCGTCGATCGCGGTAATCACGACGCCGCTCTCGCGCTTCGGCAGGAAGGCGGGCGGCAACCGCACGAGGGCTCGGAGGTTTGCGATCATGGGAGAGCCGTTTCCTGCGATGCCACTTGGGAAGCCACTTGCGGCCGGCTCAAATACCGCTCGAAGATGTCCTCGCTCTCGCCGAACGCCGTGACCGCGCCGTCCTGCATGATGGCGATCTTGTCCGTCGCCGCGAGGATGCCCATCCGGTGCGTGACGATGACCACGGTGACGTTGGCGATCTTCAGTTGTTCGATGGCATCCAGCAGCACCCGCTCGCCGGTGTAGTCCAGGCTGGCATTCGGCTCATCCAGCACGACCAGCCGCGGCTCGCCAAAGAATGCCCGCGCCAGCCCCAGGCGCTGGCGAAATCCGCGCGAGAATATGCCGCCGTCATTGGCGACGATGGTATCGTATCCCAGCGGCAGCCGCAGGATACTCTCGTGAATCCCGGCGAGCTTGGCGGCATGCATGACCTTTGGCAGATCGGCGTCGTCCAGTCGGGCGATGATATCCTTGATCGTCTCTCCGACGAGATCGATGTCCTGCGGCAAATAGCCGAGGTAACGGCCCTGCCGCCCTCCGCGCAGGGCCGAGATGTCGGTCTCGCCGAGCAGGACGCGCCCCTGCCCCGGCAACAAGATTCCGGCAATGATGCCTGCGAGTGTGGACTTGCCGGAGCCGGACGGACCGATGATGCCGAGGCACTCTCCGCGCGCGAGCCGGAACGAGATGGTCTTGATGGGAAACCACTCGCCTTCCGAAACCTTCGCGCCGATATTGTCGACGACAAGATCGCCCGTCGACTGTTCCGGCGGACTGTCCGTGTTTTCGGTCGTAGGTGGAACGGCGGCAAGGACGTTGGTCAGCCGCTGATAGGCATCCAGCGCTCTCTTCAGCGCTTTCCAGCTTGCAACGGCGCCTTCGACCGGCGCCAGCGCCCGGCTGAACATCAGCATCGTGACAAAAATGATCGCCGCGCTCTTGCCGTGATCGAGGACGAGCCACGCGGCTGCGCCCATGATGAGAACTTGCGCCAATGAACGCGTCGGCTTGGCGATCAGCATGATGATCTCGTTCCGCCGCTGCGCCAGGTCGTGCTCGCTTTGCGCGTTCCGCGCATCCACGTAGACACGGCGCGCCACGTCGTCCAGCATTCCCATGCTGCGGATCAGGTGAACGTGGCCTGCGACCATCGCAAGGCGGCCGTAGCTTCTGGACAGGGCGATCGCGGATTTCGCCAGCGCGCTTTCGGTGAGAAGATCGCCGACCACCGTGAGGCCGAACAGAAACAGCACGCTGCAGGCGCCAATGCCCCCAAGCAATGGATGCACGAAAAACAGCACGGCGAGGAATGGCGGAATCCAGAGCGCATCGAGCAGCGTCAGGGACGCGCCTGACTCGACGAACTGACGCACGGCCGTGAGATCGCGATAGGCATCCGAAGCGCGTGCTGAATCGTTACGAAACGCATGATCAAGGCAGGCGGAGAGCACGGTGGGCCGAAGCCGGTCTTCCAGCCAGGCACCCAGGCGCGCCAGGACCGAGCGACGCAGCGCGTCAAGCACCCCGCCCACCACAACCGTGAGTGCAACGATCAAAGTGAGCATCAGGAGCGTTTCATTGCTCCGGCTCGGCAGCACGCGATCGTAGATCTGGAGCAGATAGATCGAGGGAGCGAACAGCAGCAGATTGTAGCTGCAGCTATAGGCGAGCACGATGGCGAGCGAGCCTGCGCAGGTCCGCAGCGCCGCCTGCAACGGCGTCCAGGGCGTCTGCAGCAGACTGAACCGAAGCAGCGGCATCAGCATGATCGTCACCGCCAGAGCTTCAAGGCTTGACCTTTTGCGCGGATCGTTTTGCGGGAAATCTGAGGCCGGCGGCATGGACCGCCGGCCTCAGCCGCCTCAATGAGGCCGCCGATCAGAAAGTACTAACCAATATGCACGTCAACGTCGCCGCCCATGCCGAGGTTGTCACTCCCGCCATCGCCGCCGATGCCCGCCGCGACTTCCTGATGCATGTCCGCCTTCAGGTAGTTCGACTGATGCGCCGTCGTGTTGGCATACACCTTGGACGTGTCGTACCCGCTGGACGAGCTCTGATCGCCGTTCGACTTGGCGTCGCCGCCATAAGCCTTCGAGTACTTCGAAGCCTTGGCGTCACCGCCGTCGGCATCCCAGGATGCCTTTTGACTGACGTAGTCGCCCGTCTTCACGTGTACGTCGGCACCATCGGCCTTGTTCGACGGATCGAACTTGATCGATGGTGAATTGCTGATGCTTCCCTTGAAGTAGCCGTCGCCGCCGTTTCCGACGCTCTGACCGCCTGTGCTGATTGACTTGAAATCGATCGAATCGGAAACCTTGAGAAATCCCTTGCCTTTCGACATTTGAGCCTCCGTGCTGAGTTTACCTCGCGCGACATTCCTCCCTGTCCTGGAAGCGGATGCGCGATGCGAGTTTGTCCGCCGACGACGGGCCCGCGATAGATGCCAAATGGGATGTCATTCGATTCCGCGGACTACGCCCGAAAGGATTACATGCCCTATCGAAATTCGGCGCCCTATCCGATCAGATGAAGATCGGACAACAGATGCATCGCGACGTCGCCCCCCAGCGCAAGATTGTCGTGGCCGCCGTTGCCGCCGATTCCGGCGATCTGAACCGCGCTTTGATCGATGTGAACATTATTGATCTGATCCGCCTCGGCCGTCGAATGCGGCCCGGCGATGGCGATGTTGATGGGAGCATAGATCGCGACGCTGACATCGATGAGACTGCCGGAGAAATGGCCGCTGCCGCCATTGCCCGCGCTGTTGTGTCCGGTTGCGATCGCATTGGAGCCGCCGCCCAGGAGTGCAGAGATGAGCGCTGCGCTGCCGCCCGCCGCGACATTGCCGCTGCCGCCGTCGCCCCCGCTGCCGGCCATCTGGAACGAGGACTGATCCAGATGCACGTCGTTGAGCTGGTATGCCTGGTTGGTGGAATTATATCCGGCGACCGAGATGTTGACGGGATCATAGACAGCGACGGACTTGTGGACGAGGTCGCCATGAAATTGGCCATCGCCGCCGTTGCCGGCCTGATTGCCGCCGGTGTCGATTGAACCTTGTCCGTTGCCGTTGGATTGACCATGAACGGATACGTCGCCACCGCCTGCGGCATTGCCGTTTCCGCCCTGCCCGCCGATCCCTGCGATCTGCACGGCGGACTGATCGATCTCGACCGTGTTCAACTGGCTCGCATGCGCGCTGCCGCCGGGCGCCGCAAACGCGAAGTTGACGGGATGGTAGATGACAACCGGCGCATCCAGCAGCGTTCCAAGGAAATGACCGTCGCCGCCGTTGCCGGCGTGATTGTCGCCTGTCGTGATCCCACTGGCGCCGAAGAAAGAGAGGTCGACGTTTCCGCCCGCGGCAATGTTACCATCGCCGCCACTGCCTCCGATGCCGGCCATCTGCAGCGCGGACTGGTTGATATCAACATCGTTGGTCTGCTCGGCGATGGCGATTGAACCATATCCCACGGATACCGCGATGTTGATCGGCTGATAGATCACCAGGGAGGCGTGAATGATGCCGCCATAGAAAAATCCGTCGCCGCCGTTGCCGGCCTCGTTCGCTCCTGTATCGATCGTGCCAGTATTGCTGTTACCCGAATTGGATTGGTGCGCGGGAGCGCCCCCGAACTGACCGGCATTATTGGGCTGGTGGACATCCGCGTTGCCATGAAGGCTGCGGCCTCCATCTCCAGTCGAATCGAGAGACGGGACGGACGCATTAGATGGCGAGCCGAACGAGGAGCCGCCGGCGCCGTCATGGCTATCGGCCGTGAGATGATGCAAACGGGCCGGCGAGAACTTGGTACCGTACGCGGGATCTCCATCATCCCAAGGATAATGCTGCGGCTGATCATGCAGCCGGATGCTGTCCGACATCCAATCGAACTTCATAGTCGCCTCCCTGGCGGGATCGCTCCGCGCAACGCGACGGACCACTCCCGACCGTGAGGCAATGTCACGCCGTATGCGTGAAAAGCCGAGCCATCAATTCGGATGCAACATTTCGGGTGAGATTGTACAAACGAAATCGGGTCGAAGAGGCGGTATCGCGCACGTCAGCGCACCCCATTCGCAGTCGACGCGTTCTTGAACTAGCCCACCCAAAAACCCGGCAGAGCCGGCTCGAGTCGTCCACCGACGCGTACCGGCGCGATGCGGAGCGCGAGGCCGGTGGCGTCGTCGGTCTCGACCGCAACCCCGCTCAGCGTCGCTTCGCCGGCGGCCGGCTCAAAGCGGCCGGAGGGGATGCCGGTTTGGAAGCGCTGCAGCGGCTCTTCCTTCTGCATGCCGATGATGGAATCGTAGTCACCGGTCATGCCGGCGTCGGTCATATAGGCGGTGCCGCCGGGCAGCACCTGGTGATCGGCGGTGGGCACATGGGTGTGGGTGCCGACCACGAGGCTGACGCGGCCATCGCAGAAGAAGCCCATGCCCTGCTTCTCGGAGGTCGCCTCGCCGTGGAAATCCACCACGATCGCATCCGCCGCCTGCCGCAACGGACATGCCTCGAGCTCGCGCTCGACCGCAGCGAAGGGATCGTTGGAGGGCTCCATGAAGACGCGGCCGATCGCGTTGATGACCAGCGCACGCTTGCCGTTCTTGGTGTCGACGAGCGTGGCGCCGCGGCCCGGCGCGTGGCGCGGAAAGTTGAGCGGGCGGATCAGGCGCGGGGCGCGCTCGATGAACACCAGCGCTTCCTTTTGATTCCACGCATGGTTGCCGAGCGTGATCGCGTCGGCCCCGGCATCCAGGAAGTCCTGGTAGATGGCCTCGGTGATGCCGAAGCCGCCGGCGGCATTCTCGCCATTGACGATGACGAGATCGAGCGACCAGTCACGGATCATGCCGGGAAGATGTTCTAAGATGGCGGTGCGGCCGGTCTTGCCGACGACATCACCGACGAAGAGGATACGCAAATTCAGCTACTCCCGGAAATCGAACGCCTTGCGCTCCGTTAGCACATAATCAAGCGCGACGTCGTGCGACAAAGCCGGAACCGCCTTGATTTCCTGCACCGCAAAGCCAAGCCCGATGCCGATCACGTGCTTGGTCTTGCGCAGATGGGTGAAGGTGAAGTCGTAATAGCCGGCGCCATAGCCGATCCGGTGGCCGACCCGGTCGAAAGCGGCGAGCGGCACCAGCATGATGTCGGGGATCAGCTCGGCCGCAACCGGCGACGGCTCGGGGATACCGAGCGAACCAAGCGTCAGCCGGTCGCCCTTGGCCCAGGCGCGGAATAGCAGGGAATGGCCGCGCGCGGTGACCGCCGGCAGCGCAAGCTGTGCGCCCTGCTCGGCGAGCTTCAGCATCAACGGCATCGGATCGATCTCGCTGCGGATCGGGAAATAGCCGGAGACGATCGTGCCCTGCGCGATCTCAAACGGCAGTCCGCGCTTGGCGATCTTCGCGGCGGCAGCAGTGCGCTCCTCTTCGCTCAGCGCATCACGTCGGGTGAGCGCGGCGCTGCGGAGCTCAGCCTTCGGAGAGATCGCGCGCATGATGTCTTGCTCCACGGTCATCACCCGCGAAGGCGGGTGATCCAGTATTCCAGAGCCGTCAGAGCGTTTTCAAGCGAAGTGGATACCGGTTCGCGTAAAGAAAACGCGTCAAACAAAAATGAAGAGCTTCGGATCAATCAGAACCGATGCTCCAGTGATCAACCTGCGAAGCCGCGGCGTACTGGATACCCCGCTTTCCGGGGTATGGCCGACGCCGGGTACCCGTGAACACCGCATGCAAAAAACAAAGCGCGAAGCCGCAGAGGCCGTTGGAGCGCTCGATCCCGGAGTTCCCTACGAAAGTAGGTGGGCACCATATGTCCGGGTCCACGGACCCGGCCAGGGACAGTTCCCTAAAGGATCGATAAGGCCCCGGGGATATATGGCTCCTGACGCGCAACGCAGCTTCGCAGGGGCTAATGTAGCGATGCGCGCGGCGTTCCGCCAGCGGGAATGGATTTCGGGTGGACGTTACCCTCACCTGAAAGGGGAGGGTAAGACAGCGGGCTAGCCGATCGCGATACCGCCGCCGATGGTGCGGTTGAGCACCTGCGTGGTTTTCTCGATCCGCTCAGCGGCGGCGTTGAGTGCGTTCGAGATCGCGACTTGCGTGGCGCGGGCGCGATCGACCGCCGCAGCGCCGGAGTCGCGCAAGGATTCGATTTCCTGCTCCAGGCTGCGGATGCGTGCGCCGGCGTCGACCAGTTCGTCGCAGGCGGTGAGCGCCGCCATCACGGTCAGGCGCGCATCGCCGATCTCACCGAACTTGCCGCGCAGCGATTCGATGCGCGATTCAAGGTTCTCCGCGAGCTTCAAGAGACGAACTTCCTGCCCCTCTTCGCACGCCATGCGGTATTGCCGGCCGTTGATGGTGACGTTGATGTGACTCATCGCGTGTTCTCCTCGCCATCAAGCACGGCGCGGATGGTGCCGATTGCCGCATCCAGCTTCTCGGCGATCTCGCGATTGGTGCGCTCGAGCTTGCGCGTCTTCACCAATGAGCTATCGAGCTCGTCCGCAAGCCGCGAGCGATCGGCACCGAGCGCCTGGATCCGGCTCGCCAGTTCGTTCTCGTCGCGGTCAGCCTCGCGCCGCCGCTCAACGGCGCTTTCCAGAGCATCCAGCGCCGCCATCAGCCGCCGTGTGGCGGCGTCGACGTCGGCGATAGCGGGCTCGGCATTGGCAGCCGCGTTGGTGGAACGATCGCTCATACGAGACAACGTACATCCTCGATGGCGTGGCCGTCCGCGAATCCTTGCGGTTCGGCAAGCGCTTAGGCGATGAAATTTACGTGGTGAGCGAGGCCGGCGCAACGCCGCCGGTAAACTATGCACCGATAGATGGAGCCGCCCCGGGGGTCGCACCTGTCGGTTTTACCCAGGCCCGTCCGCTCGGGAAACCGGCGCTTAGGGGGTTCGTGCCCCCTTCGGCCGGACACACCGGAGGCAACTTTGCGGCCGAAAGCGCGTTTCCTTGCCTTCGACTTCCCTTGGACTTCCGGAATTGAGGTGCTATCCAGCCTTTCCCCGTGCCTACCACCCGCATATGGCGGCCCTCCGGGCAGCGCGCATGCAAGCCAAGCCTCTCATTTCAGACGGATTTTCATCATGACGCAAGTCGATCACACCCGTATGGCCAACGCCATTCGTGGGCTCGCAATGGATGCGGTCGAGAAGGCGAAATCCGGCCATCCCGGGCTGCCGATGGGTGCGGCCGACGTCGCGACCGTCCTGTTTACACAGTTTCTGAAATTCGATGCGGCCGACCCGGCCTGGCCGGACCGCGACCGCTTCGTGCTCTCGGCCGGCCACGGCTCGATGCTGCTCTATTCGCTGTTGTACCTCACGGGCAACAAGGACATGACGCTCGACCATCTCAAGCACTTCCGTCAATTGGGTTCGCTGACGCCGGGGCATCCGGAGAACTTCCACACCAAGGGCATCGAGACCACCACCGGCCCGCTCGGCCAGGGCATCTCGACGGCGGTCGGCATGGCGGTCGCGGAGAAGATGCTCGCTGCCGAATTCGGCAAGAAGATCGTCAACCATCACACCTACGTGCTCGCCTCCGACGGCGACCTGATGGAAGGCGTGTCGCAGGAAGCGATCGCGCTCGCCGGCCACTGGCGGCTCAACAAGCTGATCGTGCTCTATGACGACAACGGCATCTCGATCGACGGCCCGACATCGCTTGCGGATTCCGTCGACCAGGTGAAGCGATTCAAGTCGGCGGGCTGGGCCGCCGAGCACATCAACGGCCAGGATCAGAAAGCGATCGCGGACGCGATTACGCGCGCGCAGAAATCGAGCAAGCCGACGCTGATCGCCTGCAAGACCACGATCGGCTACGGCGCGCCGACCAAGGCCGGCACCAACAAAGTCCATGGCGAAGCGCTCGGCGCCGACGAACTGAAGGCCGCCAAGGAAAAGCTCGGCATCTCGCTCGAACCGTTCTCGGTGCCCGATGACGTGCTGAAGGCCTGGCGCGAAGCGGGTGCGCGCGGCGCGGCGGAGCGCCAGGAGTGGGACGCACGCTACGCCGAGCTCGGCAGCCGCAAGCGCGCGGAATTCGAGCGCCGGCTGCGGCACGAACGGCCGGCGTCGCTGGCAAAGGCGCTGAAGGGACACAAGAAGGCGCTGCTCGAAAACCCGCTCAACGTCGCGACCCGCAAATCGTCGGAGGCCGCGATCGAGGTGATCGCCGCCGCGATGCCGATGGAATTTCTGGCCGGCTCGGCCGACCTCACCGGCTCCAACAACAACAAGGCGAAATCGGCGGTCAACTTCTCCGCCAAGACGCCGAAGGGCCGCTTCATCCACTACGGCATCCGCGAGCACGGCATGGCCGCGGCGATGAACGGCATCTTCCTGCACGGCGGCTTTGCACCGAACGGCGCCACCTTCCTGGTGTTCACCGACTATGCGCGGCCGGCGATGCGACTTGCGGCGTTGATGGGTACCGGCGTCGTCTATGTCATGACGCACGACTCGATCGGGCTCGGTGAAGACGGCCCGACACACCAGCCGGTGGAGCATCTCTCGGCGCTGCGCGCCATTCCCAACATGCGCGTGTTCCGCCCCTGCGATGCCGTCGAGGTTGCAGAATGCTGGGAACTCGCGTTGAACCGGATCGACGGCCCGACGGTGCTGGCACTGACGCGGCAGAACCTGCCACAGCTTCGAACCACCGCGCCTGCCGACAATCCGTGCAGCCATGGCGCCTATGAGCTGGTCGCGGCGCAAGGTGACGCAAAAGTGTCATTCTTCGCCTCCGGTTCCGAAGTTCAGATCGCTGTCGACGCGCAGAAACAGCTCGCGGAACGCGGCATCCCGTCGCGGGTTGTGTCGGTGCCTTCGCTCGAATTGTTGCTGGCGCAGCCGGAAGAGCGGAAAAAGGCCATCATCGGCAACGCGCCGATCAAGATCGCGATCGAGGCGGCCGTGCGCTGGGGTTGGGATGCCGTGATCGGCCAGGACGGCGAGTTCATAGGCATGCACGGTTTCGGCGCCAGCGCGCCTGCCAAGGACCTGTTCAAGCATTTCGGAATTACCGCCGAGGCCGCCGTTAACGCTGCCCTGAAGCGCGTCGGCTAGCGGTTGAGCTTGCCCCGAAAAAGGACTAGGTAACTCCTATCTAATCCGTCCTCGTCCGGCCGAACCGGGCGATCCGCCGTAACACCCTCGCTGGAGCACGCGCCAGCGGGGACGGCAACAGCTATTAGAGGAGTGAAACAGCATGGCAGTCCGGGTCGCAATCAACGGGTTCGGCCGCATCGGCCGCAATGTGCTTCGAGCCATCGCCGAGTCTGGCCGCAAGGACATCGAAGTGGTCGGGATCAATGATCTCGGCCCGGTCGAGACCAACGCCCATTTGCTCCGTTTCGACTCCGTGCACGGCCGCTTCCCGGGCACCGTCACCGTCGATGGCGATACGATCAGCGTCGGCGACAGCAAGATCAAGGTGTCCGCCGAGCGCGATCCGTCCAAGCTGCCCTGGAAGGAGCTCGGCGTCGACGTCGCGCTGGAATGCACCGGCATCTTCACGGCGAAGGATAAGGCGTCCGCGCATCTGACCGCCGGCGCCAAGCGCGTGCTGGTCTCCGCGCCCGCCGACGGCGCTGATGCCACCATCGTCTACGGCGTCAACCATGACACGCTGACCAAGGAGCACCTGGTGATCTCCAACGGCTCCTGCACCACCAACTGTCTCGCGCCGGTGGCGAAGGTCTTGAACGACACGGTCGGCATCGAGACCGGCTTCATGACCACGATCCATGCCTATACCGGCGACCAGCCGACGCTGGACACGCTGCACAAGGATCTCTACCGCGGCCGCGCGGCGGCGATGTCGATGATCCCGACCTCGACCGGCGCAGCCAAGGCGATCGGCCTGGTGCTGCCCGAACTGAAGGGCAGGCTCGACGGCGTCGCGATCCGCGTGCCGACGCCGAACGTCTCGGTGGTGGATCTGAAGATCGTCGCCAAGCGCGCAACCGACGCCAAGGAAATCAACGAGGCGATGAAGCGCGCCTCGGAGCAGCAGCTCAAGGGCATCCTCGGCTACACCACCGCGCCGAACGTCTCGATCGACTTCAACCACGATCCGCATTCGTCGACCTTCCACATGGACCAGACCAAGGTGCAGAACGGTACGCTCGTGCGCGTGATGTCGTGGTACGACAACGAGTGGGGTTTCTCCAACCGCATGGCCGACACTGCCGTCGCGATCGGGAAGCTGCTGTAACCATTTGTTTGTCGTCATGCCCGGCCTTGAGCCGGGCATCCACGTCCTTGTTTCCATAGGAGCAAGGATGTGGATGGACGGGACATAGGCGAGCGAAAGCGACGCCGTCCTTCGGACGGCGAAGCCCGGCCATGACAGAGGAAGCCCTGACATGAAAAACTTCCGCACCCTCGACGACGTCGATGTGAAGGGCAAGCGCGTGCTGCTCCGCGTCGATCTGAATGTGCCCATGGAAAATGGCCGCGTCACCGACACCACGCGGCTGGACCGTGTGGCGCCGACGATCACCGAGCTTTCCGACAAAGGCGGCAAGGTCATCCTGCTCGCGCATTTCGGCCGCCCCAAGGGACGCGATCCCAAGGAATCGCTGAAGCCCGTCGCTGAGGCGCTGTCGAAAGTGATCAAGAAGCCGGTCGCTTTCGCCGAGGACTGCATCGGCGAGGCCGCGGCAAACGCTGTGGCGGCGCTGAAGGACGGGGAGATCCTCTGTCTGGAGAATACCCGCTTCCACAAGGAAGAAGAGAAGAACGATCCGGCCTTCGTCGCGGAACTGGCAAAGCTCGGCGACATCTGGGTCAATGACGCGTTCTCGGCGGCGCACCGCGCCCATGCCTCCACCGAAGGCCTCGGCCACAAGCTGCCGGCCTATGCCGGACGCACCATGCAGGCCGAGCTCGACGCGCTCGGCAAGGCCTTGGAAGCCCCGAGCAAGCCGGTGATCGCGATCATCGGCGGCGCCAAGGTTTCCACCAAGATCGACCTGCTCGAAAATCTCGTGACCAAGGTCGACGCGCTCGTGATCGGCGGCGGCATGGCCAACACTTTCCTGCATGCGCAGGGCGTCGGCATCGGCAAGTCGCTGGCGGAGAAGGATCTCGCCGCGACCGCGCTGCGCATCCTGGACAAGGCCGCGGCCTCCAATTGCGCCATCATCCTTCCCGTCGATGCCGTCGTCTCCTTCCACTTCGCGGCCAATTCGCCATCGCATGCCTACGGCCTGGACGCGATCCCGGCCGAGGGCATGATCCTCGACGTCGGCCCGCAATCGATCGCCCGCATCCATGCCGCGATCGACGATGCGGCGACGCTGGTGTGGAACGGCCCGCTCGGCGCCTTCGAGCTGCCCCCGTTCGATCGCGGCACCGTGGTGGCCGCCAAGCACGCCGCCGAACGCACCAAGGCCAAGAAGCTGATTTCGGTCGCAGGCGGCGGCGATACCGTCGCGGCGCTGAACCAGGCCGGCGTGGCGCACGATTTCACCTATGTCTCGACCGCCGGCGGCGCATTTCTTGAATGGATGGAAGGCAAGCCGCTGCCGGGCGTCGAAGTCCTGAAAATCCGCTGACTACCAGCTCACGCGCGAACGCACTGCAAATACAGGGAGAATTCGGATGGCGCGCATTACCTTGCGGCAACTGCTCGACCATGCGGCTGAGCACGATTACGGGGTGCCGGCCTTCAATATCAACAATATGGAGCAGGCGCTGTCGATCATGGAGGCAGCCTCGAGCGTGGACGCGCCGGTCATCATCCAGGCCTCACGCGGCGCCCGGGCCTATGCCAATGACGTCATGCTCAAGCACATGATGGACGCCCTGACCGAGATCTATCCGCAGATCCCGGTCTGCGTGCATCTCGACCACGGCAACGAGCCCGCCACCTGCATGACCGCGATCCAGTCCGGCTTCACCTCTGTCATGATGGACGGCTCGCTGAAAGCCGACGGCAAGACGCCCGGCGACTGGGACTACAATGTCGGCGTGACCAGGACGGTCACCAACATGGCCCATCTCGGCGGCATTTCGGTGGAAGGCGAACTCGGCGTGCTCGGCTCGCTCGAGACCGGCATGGGCGACAAGGAAGACGGCCACGGCGCCGAAGGCAAGCTCTCCCACGACCAGCTCCTGACCAATCCGGACGAAGCCGTGAAGTTCGTGAAGGAGACCAAGGTCGACGCGCTCGCGATCGCGATGGGCACCTCGCACGGCGCCTACAAGTTCACCCGCAAGCCGGACGGCGACATCCTCGCCATGAACGTGATCGAGGAGATCCACCGTAAATTGCCGAACACGCATCTGGTGATGCACGGCTCCTCCTCGGTGCCGCAGGATCTGCAGGACATCATCAACGAGTTCGGCGGCAAGATGAAGCCGACCTGGGGCGTGCCTGTCTCCGAGATCCAGCGCGGCATCAAGAACGGCGTGCGCAAGATCAACATCGATACCGACAACCGCATGGCGATGACCGGGCAGATCCGCAAGGTGTTCAAGGAACACCCGGAAGAGTTCGACCCGCGCAAATATTTGAAGCCCGCGATGGAAGCGATGACCAAGCTGTGCAAGCAGCGGCTGCAGGAGTTCAATACCGCCGGCCAGGCCAGCAAGATCAAGAAAGTGCTGACCACGGCGGAAATGGCCAAGCGCTACGCCAAGGGCGAGCTCGATCCGAAGGTGGCGTGAAGCCGCCGCTGCCGTAGCCCGCGTGAAGCGTAAACCCGGGGCCACTTGCAACGCGGACACAGATGTCCCGGGTTACGCGTTCCGCTCCACCCGGGCTACAAGCTCTCCACCCTCCCCTCGCACCCGGAAGGCGGAGGGTCGTTCGATTTGTAGTCGCTGTTCGATTTTAATGTTAATCCTGCTCCGGCTTGCGCGCGGCGTCGGCCGCGGCGAACGTTTTCTAGGCAATTGCCCGATAACCGCCTATTTTGGTTTGCAAGGGCATGAACCATCTGGAGGACGTTCCATGAATCTCGCTGACCTCAACAAGATCGCGCTTGCCATGGTCACCCCGGGCAAGGGCATTTTGGCCGCCGACGAATCCTCAGGGACCATCAAGAAGCGCTTCGACGCGATCGGCGTGGAATCGACCGAGGAGAATCGGCGCGACTACCGCGAGATGCTGTTTCGCTCGACGGAGGCGATGAGCAAATATGTCTCCGGCGTCATCCTCTATGACGAGACGATCTGGCAGAACGCGAAGGACGGCACGCCGCTGGTCAAGCTGATCGAGCAGGCCGGCAGCATCCCCGGCATCAAGGTGGACGAGGGCACGCAAGCCTTGCCCGCCTGCCCCGGCGAACTCGTGACCGTCGGCCTCGACAAGCTGGCCGAGCGGCTGAAGAAGTATTACGAGCGCGGCGCGCGCTTTGCGAAATGGCGCGCGGTGATCGACATCGGACAGGGGATTCCCAGCACGACCGCGATCCATGTCAACGCGCATGCGCTCGCGCGCTACGCCGCACTGTGCCAGGCGGCGCAGATCGTGCCGATCGTCGAGCCGGAGGTGCTGATGGACGGCGGCCATGACATCGACCGCTGCTATGAGGTGACGCAGCAGGTGCTTAACACCGTATTCCACGAACTGTTCGTGCAGCGCGTCGCATTCGAAGGCATGGTGCTGAAGCCGAATATGGTGGTATCGGGCAAGAAGAGCCCGAAGCAGGCATCGGTACAGGACGTCGCGGAAAAGACCATTCGCCTCCTGAAGGCCTGCGTGCCGGCAGCCGTGCCCGGCATTGCCTTCCTCTCCGGCGGCCAGAGCGATGAGGAGGCAACCGCGCATCTTGACGCCATGAACCGGATCGGCGGCCTGCCCTGGAAACTCACCTTCTCCTACGGCCGTGCGCTGCAGGCGGCGCCGCAGAAGGCGTGGTCCGGCAAGGCCGGGAATGTCGCGGCCGGCCAGCGCGCCTTCACCCACCGCGCACGCATGAACGCGCTCGCGAGCAAGGGCGAGTGGGAGACCGGCCTGGAAAAGAAGGTGGCATAATTGGCCGCAAAGCCCGTTCCGCCGCGCCCGGCGCCGCGCCTCTATCTCGCGACGCCGGTGGTGGAAGATCCCTCCGAACTCATCGCAAGCCTGCCCGCTTTGCTCGCCGCGGCCGATGTCGCGGCAGTGCTGGTGCGGCTGCGCGAGACCGACCAACGCACGATGATCTCGCGCGTGAAAGCGCTAGCGCCGGTGGTCCAGAGCGCCGCGCTCCTGATCGACGGCCATGTCGAGCTCGTCGCGCGCGCCGGCGCCGACGGCGCGCATCTCACCGGCCTTGCCGCGCTGGAGGACGCGCTGCCGTCGCTGAAGCCGGACCGCATCGCCGGCGTCGGCGGGCTGCCGACGCGCCACGAGTCCATGGCCGCCGGCGAGCTCGGCGCCGATTACGTGCTGTTCGGCGAGCCCGATGCGAGCGGGCAGCGGCCCTCGACGCAGGCGATCGCCGAGCGGCTCAACTGGTGGGACGAATTGTTCGAGCCGCCCTGCGTCGGCTACGCCATTTCGCGTGAAGAGGCTTTCGAATTTGCAGCCGCCGGCGCGGACTTCGTCCTCGTCGGCGATTTCATCTTCGCCGACCAGCGCGGCGCTGGCACAGCGCTCGCCGAGGTCGGCGCGACCATCCGCGAAGCGCATGCGAGCGCGGTTGGGAAGCCAAGGGCAGGACTGACTCCGGAATGAGTCTGCTGCGTCCGATAGCGGTGGTGCTCGGCTGCGCCGTGCTGACGACGGGCGCGGTCGCGCAGATTTCGCTGACGCCGCCCGCCGCACAGGCGCCGGCCAGCAAGCCGGCTCCGAAAAAGGAAGCGCAGAAGCCTGCGCCAAAGCCGAAGGCAGCAGCGGAAAAGCCGAAGAGCGCGGCGGAAAAGAAGCCGGCCGCGCCAAAGCCGTCGCCTTCACCTTCGCCATCGCCGACCCCGACGCACCCGTTCGACGATCCCAATGTCGATCTCGTCTATGGCGCCTATCAGCGCGGCCTCTACAAGACCGCCTTCGACCTCGCCACCAACCGCGCAAACTACGCCCGCGACCCCAAGGCGATGACGATGCTGGGCGAGCTTTATGCCAACGGGCTCGGCGTCAAGCGCGATTACGGCAAGGCCGCCGAATGGTACCAGCGCGGGTCCGATGCCGGCGACCGCGAGGCGATGTTCGCGCTCGCGATGATGCGGCTTGCCGGCCGCGGCGGCCCGGTGAACAAGGACGAGGCGGTCAAGCTGCTGGCGTCCTCGGCCAAACTCGGCAATCCCAAGGCGGCCTATAATCTGGCGCTGCTTTATCTCGACGGCCAGACGCTGCCGCAGGACCTCAAGCGCTGTGCCGAATTGTTGCGGATGGCGGCCGACGCCGGCAGTCCCGAGGCGCAGTACGCGCTCGCGACCTTCTACAAGGAGGGCACCGGCGTGCCCAAGGATCTCGAGAAATCGGTGCGGCTGTTGCAGGCCGCCTCGCTCGCCGACAATGTCGATGCCGAGGTCGAATATGCGATCGCGCTCTACAACGGCTCCGGCACGCCGCGGAACCAGCCGGCGGCGGTGGCGCTATTGCGCAAGGCGGCCCGGCAGAACTCGCCAATCGCGCAGAACCGCCTCGCCCGCCTGCTCGCCACCGGCCAGGGCGTGCCGCAGGACAAGGTCGAGGCGTTGAAATGGCACACCGTCGCCAAGACCGCAGGCAAGGGCGATCCGGAACTGGACGAGATGCTGCTGGACATGAGCCCGCAGGACCGCGCCAAGGCCGAGGAGGCCGCACGCAATTGGCTCGGCACCGGCAAATGACGCCTTGACGGCGCCATCCCGAGAGGGCACGCAGTCGGAAATCCCCGACGGCGCTTGGGCCGTTTTCCCACCGACAAGCCCTCCATCATGCTCTATTCCGCCCTCATCAACGTCATGGTCAAGGCCGCGCGCCGCGCCGGCCGCAGCCTCAAGCGCGATCTCGGCGAGATTGAGCACCTACAGGTGTCGCTGAAGGGGCCGGCGAACTTCGTCTCGCTGGCCGACAAGCGCGCCGAGGAGATGCTCTACACCGACCTCGCCAAGGCCCGCCCGGGCTACGGCTTCATCGGCGAGGAAGGCGGCACCCGCGAGGGCACCGACAAGAGCCATAGCTGGATCGTCGATCCGCTCGACGGCACCACCAACTTCCTGCACGGGATCCCGCAATTCGCGATCTCGATCGGGCTGGCGCGCGAGGGCACGGTGATTGCGGGGGTGATCTACAACCCCGCCAATGACGAGCTCTATATCGCCGAGCGCGGCAAGGGCGCCTTCCTCAACGACCAGCGCCTGCGCGTCGCCGGCCGCCGCAGGCTTGACGAATGCGTGGTCGCCTGCGGCCTGCCCCATATCGGCCGCGGCGACCATGGACTGGCGCTGAAGGAGATGGCCGTGCTGCAGAACAAGGTCGCCGGCTTCCGCCGCTTCGGCGCCGCCTCGCTCGACCTCGCCTTCGTCGCCGCCGGCCGCCTCGACGGCTATTGGGAACGCAACCTCTCCCCGTGGGACATCGCAGCCGGGCAGATCATGGTGCGCGAGGCCGGCGGCACCGTGAGCGGCATCGAGGGCAATGACGATCCGTTGCAAACCGGACACGTGGTCTGCGGTAACGAATTCGTGCACGGCGAACTGGTGAAGATTTTGAAGCCGCTGGGGTAGTTGCTTCTTTGCAACCAAGTCGTCATGGCCGGGCTTGACCCGGCAATGACATGTCAGTGCGTTGGCCGTGCCGGTGCCGCATGCGGCTGCTGCGGCGCCGCCTCCTTCGGCTCGCGGTCGCCGGCCAGCACGCGTTGAACGCTGACGAAGAACACCGGGACCATCAACAGCGCCAGGATCACGACCGCGATCATGCCACCCATGACGACGGTGCCGAGCGCCTGCTGGCTGGCGCCGCCGGCGCCGCTGGCGATCGCCATCGGGAACACGCCGAACACGAAGGCGAGGCCGGTCATCAGGATCGGGCGGAAACGCAGCGAACAGGCCTCGATGGTCGCCTCGAGCAGCGGCTTGCCATGGGCGCGCAGGTCCTTGGCGAATTCGATGATCAGGATGGCGTCCTTGGCGGCAAGGCCGATGATGGTGATCAGGCCGACGGTGAAATAGACGTCGTTGGCGAGCCCGCGCATGCTCGCGGCGATCACCGCGCCGGTGACGCCGAGCGGTATGGTCAGCAGCACCGCGATCGGAATCGTCCAGCTCTCGTACAGCGCGGCGAGCAGGAGGAACACTACCAGCACCGACAAGCCTAGCAGGAACGGCGCCTGCGAGCCCGACAGCTTCTCCTGCAGCGACTGTCCGGTCCACTCATAGCCGAACCCGCGCGGCAATCTGTTCGCGAGCCGCTCCATCTCGTTCAGGGCATCGCCTGAGGTGTAGCCGGCTCGCGCCTCGCCGGAGATGCGCACGGCGGGATAATAGTTGAAGCCCGCGATCTGGGTCGGTCCCTTCTGCCATTCGACCGTGGCGAAGGACGAGAACGGCACGAGCTGCCCGCGGTTGTTCTTGACGTTGTAATTCAGGATATCATCCGCATTCATGCGGGTGAACTTGTCCGCCTGCACCACGACGCGCTGCATGCGGCCGCGGTTCGGGAAATCGTTGATGTAGTTCGAGCCGAGATTGGTCGAGATCGTATTGTTGATGTCCTCGAAGGTGACGCCAAAGGCGCCGGCCTTTTCCCGGTCGATCACCAGATTGACCTGCGGCGCCGGCGGGAGGCCTTCGATATAGACCTTCTGCAGCACGGGGCTGGCATTGGCTTCCGCGATCAGGCGGTCGGCGGCAGCCATCAGCTGGGCGTAACCCTTCTGGCCGCGGTCCTGCAGGCGGAACGAGAAGCCCGAGGAGTTGCCGAGGTTGTCGATCGGAGGTGGCTGCAGCGCCGAGATCTTGGCGTCGCGGATCGATGAAAGGTCGCGGTTGATGTCGGCGACGATTGCGGCCGCCGAATCCTTCGGCCCGCGCTCCGACCAGTCCTTCAGCGTGATGAAGGCCTGCGCGGTGTTGAAGCCCTGGCCGAGGAAGCTGAAGCCGGTGAGGAACGTGACGTTCTCGATGGCGGAGCGTGCCAAAAGATACTTCTCGACCTTCTCGATCGCCGCCTCGGTGCGGGCGAAGGAGGAATCCGAGGGCGTCTGCACGTCGGTGGTGATGAAGCCCTGGTCGTCGACCGGCAGGAAGCCGCCGGGCAGCCGCATGAAGCCCCAGCCAAGCCCGACCAGAAGCGCAACATAGATCAGCATCAGTCGTCCGGTGCGCTTCAGCGTCCATCCAACCGTGCGCGTATAGCCGTCGCGGCCGGCATCGAGCGTGCGGTTGAACCAGCCGAACACGCCGCGGCGGGCATGGCCGTGCCCGGCCGTGACCGGCTTGAGCAATGTCGCGCACAGCGCCGGCGTCAGCGACAGCGCCAGCAGCGCCGAGAACGAGATGGCGGCGACCATGGTGACCGAGAACTGGCGGTAGATGATGCCGACCGATCCCGGGAAGAACGCCATCGGGATGAACACGGCAACCAGCACCAGCGTGATGCCGATGATGGCGCCGGTGATCTGCGACATCGCCTTGCGGGTCGCCTCCTTCGGAGGCAAGCCCTCCTCGGCCATGATGCGCTCGACGTTCTCGACCACCACGATGGCGTCGTCGACGAGGATGCCGACCGCCAGCACCATGCCGAACATGGTCAGCATGTTGATGGAATAGCCGAGAAGCATCAGCGTGGCGCAGGCGCCAAGCAGCGCGACGGGCACGACGATGGTCGGGATGATGGTGTAGCGGATGTTCTGCAGGAACAGGAACATCACGATGAAGACCAGCACCACGGCTTCGACCAGCGTCGTCAGCACCTTCTCGATCGCAGCCTCGACCACGGGCGTGATGTTGTAGGGGATCTCATAAGAGATGTTGGCCGGGAAGAAGCGCGACAGCTCCTTCATCTTGGCTTCCACCGCGCTTGCGGTCGCGAGCGCGTTGCCGGTCGGCGACAGCAGCACCGAGAGGCCCGCCGTCGGCTTGCCGTTGAGGCGGGTCTGGAACTGGTAGCTGAGGCCGCCGATCTCAAGCCGCGCAACGTCGCGCAGGCGCACGGTCGAGCCATCAGGATTGGCGCGCAGGATGATGGCGCCGAACTCGTCCGGCGAAGAGAGCTGGCCCTTCACCAGAACCAGCGCCGAGACGCGCTGCGAGTCCGTCGCCGGCTCGGCACCGATGCTGCCCGAGGCGACCTGCGCGTTCTGCGCGGCAATTGCCTTGTTGACGTCGTCGGCGGTCAAGCCATAGCCGACCAGCTTTGCCGGATCGATCCAGATGCGCAAAGAGCGCTCGGTCGAATACAGCGTGGCACGGCCGACGCCGGGGATGCGGCGGATTTCCCCGAGCACGTTGCGGATCATGAAGTCGCCGAGGCCAATCTCGTCGAGGCTGCCATCGGTCGAGTTCAGCGTGATGATCTGCAGCACGGCGCTGGACGCTTCCTCGACCAGGATGCCCTGCTGGATCACGGCACGCGGCAGGCGCGCCTCGATGCGCTTGAGGCGGTTCTGCACCTCGACGGATGCCTGGCTGGTTTCGGTGCCCGGAACGAAATTGGCGATGATCTCGACCTGGCCGAGCGAGTCGCTGGTGGATTCGAAATTGAGGATGCCGGAGGCGCCGTTCAGCTCCTCCTCGATCAGCCGGGTGACGCTGTTATAGAGATTTTCCGGCGAGGCGCCGGGATAGCTGGTCGAGATCGAGATCGAGGGCGGCGCAATGATCGGATATTGCGCGATCGCCAGCAGCGGAATCGAGATCGCGCCGATCAGGCAGATGAAGAGCGCGACGACCCAGGCGAAGATCGGCCTGTCGATGAAAAAGCTCGCCATCTCGGATCACCGCAGCGCTTGCGCGGCTTTATTTTCCCCCGGCACAACGATCGAAGCATCCGCCGCCTCGGTGAATGCCTGCGGCCGGACCTTGTCGCCTGCCGCGAATTTCTGGAAGCCCTCGACCACGACGCGGTCGCCGGACTTCAGACCTTCGGTCACGAACACCTGCCCATTCTGCAGCGAGCCGGTACGCACGGGCTGAACCGCGACGCGACCGTCGTCCTTGACGACGAACACCTCGCTGCCGCCACCGCCATTGCGCTGAATCGCCTGCTGCGGGACCGCGATCGAGTCGGAATCGATGCCCTGCTCGATCAGCACGCGCACATACATGCCCGGCAACAATTCGCGCCTTGGATTGGGGAACTCGCCACGCAGCGTCACCTGCCCGGTATAGGCGTCAACCTTGGCGTCGGAGAACAAGAGCTTGCCAGGAATCGGATAGATCGTGCCATCGTCCTGCAACAGGCGCACCTTCATCGCGTCAGGCGCGATGCGGTCGAGTTCGCCGGTCTCGAATGCGCGGCGTAGCTGGTTGAGCTCGGTGACCGACTGGGTGAAGTCGGCATAGATCGGGTCGATCTGCTGGATGGTCGCAAGCGAGGTGGAATCGTTCTGCACCACCAGGGCGCCTTCGCTGACCAGCGCGGCGCCGACGATGCCGTCGATCGGCGCGCGGATGGTGGCGTAATCCAGATTGAGCTTGGCGCGCGCGAGATCCGCCTCGCGGGCCGCGACATCCGCTTCGGCCTGGCGTTGCGCGGCAATCGCCTTCTCGTTCTCGGCCTCGGGCATCGCCTTCTGGCTGTAGAGCGTCGTAACGCGATGCGCATGCTGGGCGGCCTGATCGAGCACAGCCTTGGCGCGCGCGAGCGCAGCCTGATTGGACTGCACCTCGACCTCGAATGGCCGCGGGTCGATGCGATACAGGGGATCGCCGGCCTTCACCTCAGTGCCCTGGTGGAACAGGCGCTCGACGACGATGCCGGAAACACGCGGGCGGACTTCGGCGACGCGCGTCGGCGCGACGCGGCCGGGCAGCTCGCGCAGCACCGCGCGCGGCTGCGGCTTGGCGACGACAACGCTCACCTCGGGTTCGGGCGCCGCCTCCGACGCAGCGGTCGCGGCAGTCGGCTCATCACAGCCGGCTAGCAGTGGCGCCGTGGCGGCCAGCATCAGGAGAATGCATGCCGTTCGTGCGCGTAGTCCGGACATTGAAAGCGTCGCCCCGAGTTTGAATTGTTGAACACACTTGGACACGCGGTGTCTCTGCCGACTCCGCCTTGTCACGCTATTCAGGATAAGGCGGGGGTGCTGCGACGCAATACATGACGGCGGCGGCTCAATGTCACATACGGAGAACATATTGAATTAGCATATTTTTCTCCGATTCACCGGATTGTGAAACCGGTTCCATCGGAGCTTGTGGGGGTAACGGACTGCGCCTTCTCCGACGCAGCGGCCGAAACCGATTTCTCGAACCCGCATGCGGGGGAGAATCAGCTTCCGGCGTTTTCCCGATGGTTTCTCCGTCTCTCGCGATCCGGTGCAGGCATCCGTTCGCTTTGCTTCGCGATCAATGCCGAATGAGGATCGGTGCGCGCGTCCCGCAAATCGAGGCCGGCGATTCGCCCAATTGATGATGCGCGGAACATCGTCGAACGGGACGATTTCGGTGGATGATATCGCGGCGGTCGCCATCCAGTTCCGCTTCCGCCCCGAATCACAGGTTTCCTGTCTTTCTTCCCTTGGCCGCTGTGCCATATTGGCTGCCCAACGCGGCTTTTCGCAACGGACATGCCGGCAATGCCCTCCTCTCCCCGCTCCGACATGGAGACCGAACTCAGCAAATTGTCCTCTCCACGGATCTTCCTGGTGCGGATGCTGGTATTTCTGGTGCTGTGCGCGCTGATCGCCATCGTCCTCTACAAGCAGATCCTCGTCGCCTTCTTCGCCAATCCCGGGCTGAACGCGCTGATCGGCGCGGTGCTTTTGATCGGCATCATCCTGTGCTTCCGCCAGGTGATCCGGCTCTATCCCGAGGTGCGATGGGTCAACAATTTCCGGATCGCCGATCCCGGGCTCGCGATCGACCGGCGGCCGACCTTGCTGGCACCGATGGCGGCGATCCTCGGCGGCGAGCGCAGCGGGCGGATGTCGATCAGCCAGCAGACGATGCGGCACCTGCTCGACTCCATCGCGACCCGCCTCGACGAGGCACGCGACATCTCGCGCTACATGACGGGCCTCTTGGTGTTCCTCGGCCTGCTCGGCACCTTCTGGGGCCTGATCGAAACCGTCGGCTCGGTCGGCAAGGTGATCGATGGATTGAAGGTCGGCGGCGACGCCGGCGCGCTGTTCGACACGCTGAAAGAGGGCCTCGCCGCCCCGCTCGGCGGCATGGGCATTTCGTTCTCGTCCTCGCTGTTCGGCCTCGCCGGTTCCCTGATCCTCGGCTTCCTCGACCTGCAATCCAGCCAGGCACAGAACCGTTTCTATACCGATCTCGAGGACTGGCTTGCGACCACGGTGCGCGAATACGCCGGTGACGGCGTCGTGGCCGCCGCAGGTGGTGGCGGCAACCTGCAGCACGCGATCGAGCGGCTGCGTGTCGCGGTGGAGGAAGGCGCGGGAACCCGCGGCACCACCGCGGCGATGGCCAATCTGGCCGAAGCGATCCAGGGATTGGTTGCGCATATGCGCACCGAGCAACAGATGATCCGGGAATGGGCCGACGGCCAGGGCGAACAGAACCGCGAGATCAAGCGCCTGCTCGAACGCCTCGCGCGTCAGCCGGAGAAGAGTTAGAGAGACGGGGACGGTGTCGATCTTGAAGACGGACGAGAGCCACACGGTTACCTCTCCCGGAGGAAGAGGTCGGCGCGTAGCGCCGGGTGAGGGCGCCCGGTCTATCGATAGAGCAAAACCCCTCACCCGGATCGCCGAGGCGATCCGACCTCTCCCTCCGGGAGAGGTGTAACTTGCGGCCTCCCTGGAGGTACCCTTGCTAACGCTAGTAGAGAGTCAAAATGGCCCTTGCCCGTGCCCGCCGCGGTGAATCCGGCTTCAACTACTGGCCGGGCTTCGTGGACGCGCTGTCGACGCTGGTGCTGTCGATCGTGTTCCTGCTCTCGGTGTTCCTGGTGGTGCAGTTCTTCCTGTCGCAGGAAGTCTCCGGCAAGGACAAGGCGCTGGAACAGCTCAACGCCAAGATCGCCCAGCTCAACGACATGCTGTCGCTTGAAAAGCTCGGCAAGCTCAGCCTCGGCGAACAGATCGCGCAGCTCCGCGCCGGACTTGCCTCGGCCGAAGGCGAGCGCGACCGTGTCAAGGGCCTCTATGAGGGTCTGGCCAATGCCGGCAGCGACGCGCAGGGCCGCGCCACCGAGCTCACCAAGGCGCTCGATTCCGAGAAGCTGGTCTCCGCGCGGGCGCTGGCGCAAATCGAAGTGCTGAACCAGCAGATCAGCGCATTGCGTCGCCAGCTTGCCGCCCTCGAAGAAGCGCTCGATGCTTCTGAGAAACGTGACAAGGAATCGCAGGGGCGCATCGCCGATCTCGGCCAGCGATTGAACGTGGCGCTGGCGCAGCGGGTGCAGGAACTGTCGAGGTACCGCTCGGAGTTCTTCGGCCGCCTGCGCGCCATCCTGGGCAACCGGCCAGACGTCCGCATCGTCGGCGACCGCTTCGTGTTCCAGTCCGAAGTCTTCTTCGATACCGGACAGGCCACGCTGCTGCCCGAAGGCCGCGCCGAGCTCGACAAGCTCGCGGCTGCCCTGATCGACCTCGACAAGCAGATCCCGAGCGAGATCGCCTGGGTGCTCCGCGTCGACGGCCACACCGACGTGCGGCCGATCAACAGCCCGGTGTTCAAGTCGAACTGGGATCTCTCCGCCGCACGCGCGATCTCGGTGGTGCAATATCTGATCTCGCTCGGGGTGCCCGCACAGCGGCTCGTCGCCGCCGGCTTTGGCGAATTCCAGCCGCTCGACGCCGCGCAGACGGAAGACGCCTACAAGCGTAACCGCCGCATCGAACTGAAGCTGACGGAACGGTAACGGCGATGTTGGGCAGGCTCTCGCCACAGCGTCATGGCCGGGCTTGTCCCGGCCGTCCACGTTCTCCGGCGTCGCGAGCAGGAAGGACGTGGATGCCCGGGACAAGCCCGGGCATGACGGCGTTGGTGGCGGCTTGAGCGGGGCTTTTGACCTCCGCCCCTATCGCGCCGAGGACGAGGACGCGGCGATCGAGCTTTGGCGGCGAACCTGGCAGCAGGCCTATCCGACGATCGATTTCGATGCGCGCGTGGCGTGGTGGCGCGAGCGCTGGCGCGGCGAACTGGTGCCGAAGGCAACCATCATCGTCGCGGAAGAGGCAAGCGCGCTGATCGGTTTCGTGACCATCGATGCAAGCGGCTATCTCGACCAGCTCGTGGTCGATCCCGCGCATTGGGGTTCAAAGCTGGCAAGCGCGCTGGTCGATGAAACCAAGCGCCTTTCGCCTGATGGCGTCACGCTGCTGGTCAATAAGGACAATGCGCGGGCCATCCGTTTTTATGAACGAAACGGCTTTGTGCATGCCGGCGAGGACCTCAACCCGACGTCAGGACGTCCGGTACTGAAGATGCGGTGGAAGCCGTAGAGCCGAGATCGTGAGCTCTCAAATCCCTTCGAACTGCAACCTCGCCAGCCGCGCATAGAGCCCGTTGGCGGCGACCAGCTCGGCATGGGTGCCCTGCTCGACGATCCTGCCATGCTCCATCACCAGGATGCGGTCGCAGGACAGCACAGTGGCGAGGCGGTGTGCGATGACCAGTGTGGTGCGGTGGCGCATCAACTCCTCCAGCGCGGTCTGCACCAGCGTCTCGCTTTCGGCATCGAGCGCGGAGGTGGCTTCATCGAGCAGCAAGAGCGGCGCGTCGCGCAGGATCGCGCGCGCGATCGCGATGCGCTGGCGCTGGCCGCCCGACAGCGTCACACCGCGTTCGCCGAGCTGGGCCTCGAAGCCGCCGGGCAGGCGTCGCAGAAATTCGGTAGCGTGCGCGAGGTCGGCGGCGCGCTCGACTTCGGCATCGGAAGCATCGGGCCGCCCGAAACGGATGTTCTCGCGCGCCGACGCTGCGAACACCACGGTGTCTTGCGGCACCAATGCCATGCGCGAGCGCACCACGCTTGGATCGGCCTGCCGGATCGGCACGCCGTCGAACGAAATCGTGCCCGAGGCGGGATCATAGAAGCGCAGCAACAGATGGAACAGCGTGCTCTTGCCCGCGCCGGAGGGACCGACGATCGCGACCTTCTCGCCTGATCGCACCGAGAACGAGACACCGTCAACGGTCTTCACCGACCGCCGCGTCGGATAGGCGAAGCTGACATTGTCGAACGCAACGTCACCACGCGCGGGCTGCGGCAGCGCGAGCGGCGCGGCCGGCGCCGTGATCTCCGGCTTGACCCGCAGGATCTCGAACAGCCGCTCGGCAGCACCGGAAGCTGCGGAGATTTCGCCCCAGACTTCGCTGAGCTGGCCGAGGGCGCTCGCAGCAAAGGCGCTGTAGAGAATAAACTGGCCCAAACGTCCCGGCGTCATCGCGCCCGCGAGCACGTCGTGCGAACCGACCCAGAGAATCAGCACCACGCTCGAGAACACGATGAAGATGATGATCAAGGTGAGCACGGCCCGTGCGCGGGTGGAGCTGCGCGCGGCGTCGTAGGCCTGCTCGACCTCGCCACCGAAGCGCGTGGCGGCGAGCCGCTCGCTGGTGAAGGCCTGCACGGTCCGGATGGCGCCGACCAGCTCGGAAGCATAGGCGCTGGCGTCCGCGAGCGTATCCTGCGCATTGCGCGACAAGCGTCGCACCCAGCGCCCGAACGCGACCAGCGGGATCACGATGATCGGGATCGCCAAGAGCACGAATCCGGAAAGCTTCGGGCTGGTGACCACCATCATCGCGGCGGCACCGAGGAACAGCATCATGTTGCGGAGCGCGATCGACACGGAGGCGCCGACCGCTGATTTGATCTGGGTGGTATCGGCGGTCAGGCGCGACACCAACTCGCCGCTGCGCGCGGAATCGAAGAAGGACGGCGACAGCGAGATCAGATGCGCGAACACGTCGCGCCGGAGATCGGCGACGATGCGCTCGCCGATCGTCATGACCAGGTAATAGCGGGAGGCGCTGGCGCCGGCGAGCACCGCCACCACCGCGATCATCACACTGAAGTAGTTGTTGATCATGGCGATGCCTTCGGCCGTGAAGCCGAAGTCGATCACGCGCCGGATCGCGACCGGCACGATCAGCGTCGTGATCGCCGCAACCGTCAGAGAAATAAAAGCGAGGATCGCCCGTCCGCGGTAGCGCGCCACATAGGGCGCAAGCGCCAGCAGCGGCTTCAGCCTGGCGCGGCTCTTCCCTTCCGTCTCGGTCAAGGTGGCTTCAACCAGCGCTTCGCCTTCGAGCAGCGCATCGCGCCGCGGCGGCATCGGACTGGGCGGGTGGTCAAGCTGTTCGGCTGCGCTCATCGGGACAAGGACCAGTTTTTATGTTTTCCAGATAGGCCCCGCGGAAGCGGCTGGCAAATCCGGAAGAGTCCTAATCCGGTGATCCCGGTGGCTTGTTTTGCAGGTTTCCTTACGCTATAGAGCGGCCCAAATCCCGTATCTTTGGACCCCTTGCGACGGGCGCCGGCGCGCCGAAGGAACTGTCATGAAAGCCGATATTCACCCGAATTATCATACGATTACGGTCGTGATGACCGACGGCACCGAGTACCAGACCCGCTCCACCTGGGGCAAGGAAGGCGACAAGCTGCAGCTCGACATCGACCCCAGGTCGCACCCGGCCTGGACCGGCGGCTCGCAGCAGATCCTGGATCGCGGCGGCCGCGTGTCGCGGTTCCAGAAGAAGTTTTCCGGCTTTTTGAAAAAGGACTGAGCGCAAGACTGCGCTTCCTTCTTCCTTTTCGACGTTCAACGAACGCCCCTGCCAAATCAGGGGCGTTTTTTGTTTCCACGCGTCATTGCGAGCGCAGCGAAGCAATCCATAGCGCCGCGGGTGCAGGCATGGATTGCTTCGCGGAGCCTGTCATCGGGCGGCGCTTCGCGCCGACCCGGTGGCTCGCAATGACGGTTAGAGTTGCAGTTACCGTTCGAACGCGGCCTTCAGGCGGTTGAGCTGCGGCACCAGCGGGTTGCCGATCGCGGCGCGATCGGCGGGCGGCGCATGGATCGTGGTGTCGAGCCGGCGCACGCGTGCCTGCAGGTCCATCGAGCGGGTGATCAGGTCCTGCAATTGTTGCGGCAGTTTCTCGATCAGTTCCGCCGGACCCGGATCGGCTGCGGAGAGCTTGACCTTGGTCTTCTCCCGATTGGCCTGGGTCAGCGTCATCTCGCCTTCCTTCACCGCGCGATGCAGCAGCAGCCAGGAGGCAAGCTGCATCAAACGGGTGGTCAGGCGCATGCTTTCGGTCGCATAGGTCAGGCTGACGGACCGTTCCAGCGCCTTGGCCTGGCCGCGGCCGTCGCCATCGAGATAGGCGGCGGTCTCCTCGACCAGGTCCATGCCCTCACGGAACAAGGCTCCGAATGCCGCAGAATTGGTCAGCCGCTCGCTGAACAGAACAAGTGCGGAATCGCTTTGCGACCGCTCCAGCATGGTTAACGCCCTCACGCCACTTTTAATTTTGAACACCGCCGGCTTTTGCGCCAGCTTTATGATGAACAAATCATTGCGCTTGCCGGGCGAAGAGTCCAGCCGCATCCGGATTTATGGTTTCCGGCCGCATGGCGGCGACGACAAGCCTGTGACAAAGCCAAAAAAGAGCCGCCGTTTCCGGCGGCTTTGAAGTTGATAACAGGGAGGCGTCAAACAGAGTGGACAGGAGCCACTCGGTGTCCAAACGAGGACGATGCAGTCATAAACGAGAAAGCTTAATTGATCGTAAATGAGCGATTTTGTTTAAGCTTCGTTTGCCATATCGGCCATTGGCCTAGTTTGGGACAGGATACCAGTTTCGTAGCCCGGATGGAGCGCAGCATAATCCGGGGATCGGTGCGAGCCGGATGCACCGGTCCCGGATTGCGCTGCGCTCCATCCGGGCTACGGGTGAGCGCTACGATTTGAAGAAGCTGTTGGCGGCTTCCTTGGAGGCGCGCTTCTTTGTCATCGCTTCGCGCAGGCGCTCCACTTCGGCCGAGAGCATCGCGATGCGGTCGGTCAATTCCTCGACCGAGAGCAGCGACAGGTCCTGCCCGATCTCGTGCGAAATCTTCTTCCTCGGCCGGTCGTCATCTTCCATCGCCATGCGCGTTCTCCGTGCTTTGCTTCGAGTATGAAAGCCGGTCTCCACTTTCCGGCCATGCTCTGTCACGATCCCGTTGCGGCGGTTGCCAGCGCGATGCAGGCTGGGTAATCAACGTGCCGCGTCTGGAATCCTCCCATTTCGCCAAGGAAAAACCATGGAAAAGCTGCCCGCGCAAATGACCGTCGTCGGCATCAGCAAGCCCGGCGGGCCGGAAGTATTGCTGCCGGAGACGCGCCCGGTGCCGCTACCAGGCCAGGGCGAAATCCTGGTCAAGGTGAAGGCGGCCGGCGTCAACCGGCCTGACGTGGCGCAGCGTTCCGGTTCCTATCCGCCGCCGCCGGGCGCGAGCGACCTGCCCGGCCTCGAGATATCAGGCGAGGTGGTGGCGGTCGGTCCCGGCGCCACCAGGCACAAGGTCGGCGACACCGTGATGTCGCTGGTCGCCGGCGGCGGCTACGCGCAATATTGCATCGCGCAGGACGGGCAGGCGATGGCGGTGCCGCCGTCGCTATCGATCGAGGAAGCCGGCGCGCTTCCCGAAACTTTGATGACGGTGTGGCACAATGTGTTCGAGCGCGGCGGCCTGCAAAAAGGCGAGACGCTGCTGATCCATGGTGGCTCCTCCGGCATCGGCACCATGGCGATCCAGCTTGCGAAGGCGTTCGGCGCCAAGGTGATCGTCACCGTCGGTTCACAGGACAAGGCGGAGGCCTGCCTCAAGCTTGGCGCCGATCGCGCGATCAACTACAGGACCGCGGATTTCGTAGCCGAGGTGAAGGCCGCAACCGATGGCGCCGGCGCCAATGTCATCCTCGACATGGTCGGCGGCGACTATATCGACCGCAACTACGACGCAGCCGCCGTCGAGGGTCGAATCGTGCAGATTGCCTTCCTGGCCGGAGCGCCAAAAGCGAGCGCCAATTTCGCGAAACTAATGGTGAAGCGCCTGCACCATACGGGCTCGACGCTCCGCCCCCGTAGTAATGCGGACAAGGCGGCAATGGTCGCGGCGATCGAGGCCAAGGTAATGCCGCTACTCCGCGAGGGGCGGGTAAAGCCGCTGATGGACAGCACTTTCCCATTGGAAAAGGCGGCCGACGCTCACCGGCGAATGGAAACCAGCGCACATATTGGCAAAATTGTGTTGGTCGTTTAACGCTTCCACTGCCGGCCTAGCCGGAAACCCTTTGATTTCCTTCGCTTTCGTGGCATTTATCCGGGAGCGGCGGGGCGCTGGTTCGCCCGCATGAATCGTGAAAGCGCGGAGTACTGACATTGCGTCTGATCAGGTGGCTTGCGCCGCTTGCGCTGGCCCTCATGATGGTTGTCGGCGCCGCTCCGGCGCGCGCAGTTGACGCCGTCAGCGTCCGCAGCGACGCGCCCGCGATCGATCTCACCGCCGTTCTCGACCACCAGCGCAGCGAGACCGACCGCATCCAGGTCTCGACCGCGCCCGGCACCGACGGCATCGTCCGCCGCATCGAGGTCCGCGCCCGCGAGGGCGGGCAATATTGGGTGGTGTTCGCGCTCGCCAACAATACCGACGACCAGCTCGACCGCCTGATCGTCGCGCCGCATTACCGCATCGTCTCATCCGGCCTGTTCTGGCCGGATCTCGGCCTGTCGCGCATCGCCACCATCACGCCGTCGGTCGGCGACCGTCCCGAGCGGCAGGAAAGCCCGACTGCCGACGTGTTCCGCATCACGCTCGATCCGGGCGCGGTCGTCACCTATGTCGCGGAATTGCGCACCGACAAGCTCCCGCAGCTCTATCTGTGGGAGCCGGAGTCCTACAAGGACAAGGTCAACTCGTTCACGCTCTACCAGGGCATCGTGATCGGTATTTCCGGCCTGCTAGCGCTGGTGCTGACGATCCTGTTCGTGGTCAAGGGCAGCATCATGTTTCCGGCGGCAGCCGCGCTCGCCTGGGCGGTGCTGGTCTATATCGGCGTCGATTTCGGCTTCTGGGGCAAGGTGCTCGACATGTCGAACAACGCCGAGCGCGTCTGGCGCGCGGCGGGCGAGGCGATATTGGCGGCGACGCTGCTCGTGTTCCTGTTCGCCTATCTCAATTTGAGCCGCTGGCATGTGCGCTATTCCCACATCACCATCGGCTGGCTGCTGTTCCTGGGATCGCTGGTGGCGCTGGCGCTGTTCGATCCGGCGGTGGCTTCCGGCATCGCGCGCATGTCGCTCGTCATGATCGCCTTCGCCGGCTTTGCCCTAATCGTCTATCTCTCGACCCACGGCTTCGATCGCGCCGTGCTCTTGATCCCGACCTGGTTCCTGCTGGTGGTCTGGGTGGTCGCGGCCGGCATGACGGTGGCGGGCAGCGTCACCAACGACATCGTCGGCCCGGCGCTGCTCGGCGGCCTCGTGCTGATCGTGATGCTGATCGGCTTCACGGTGATGCAGCACGCGTTTGCCGGCGGCGGCGCCACCACCGGCGTCGTCTCCGATGTCGAGCGGCGGGCGCTGGCACTGACCGGCTCAGGCGACCTGATCTGGGACTGGGACGTCTCCGCCGACAAGGTGTTCACCAGCCCAGAGACCGAGGCCCTGCTTGGCCTGAAGCGCGGCACGCTGGAAGGACCGGCGGCGACATGGCTCGAGGTGCTGCATCCGCTCGACCAGGACCGTTTCCGTGCCGCGCTCGACAGCGTGCTCGACCAGCGCCGTGGCCGCCTGGTGCAGGATTTCCGGCTGCGCACGCCGGATGGCCATTTCATGTGGTTCGCGCTGAAGGCGCGGCCTGTCGTCGGCTCCGACGGCGAGGTCTCGCGCGTCGTCGGCACGCTCACCGACGTCACCGACATCAAGAACTCCGAAGAGCGGATGCTGCATGACTCGGTCCACGACAATCTGACCGGCCTGCCCAACCGCAAATTGTTCATGGACCGCCTCAGCGCGGTCGCCAATCTCGCAAAGACGGTGCCGACGCTGCGGCCGACATTGATGGTGATCGACCTCGACCGCTTCAAGCAGGTCAACGACTCCGTCGGCATGGCGGTCGGCGATTCCATCCTGCTGACGCTGGCGCGCCGCCTGACCCGCATCCTCAAACCCCAGGACACGCTGGCGCGATTGGCCGGCGACCAGTTCGGCCTGATCCTGTTGTCGGAGCAGGACCCGGCGCGGATCACCGCCTTTGCCGAGACCATCCGCAAGACCATCCGCGCCCCGATCGCCTTCAACGACCGCGAGATATTCCTGACCGCCTCGATCGGGCTGGCGCTCTCCGACCCGCAGACGCAGCTCACCGACGAGATCATCAAGGACGCCGAGCTTGCGATGTATCATTCCAAGCGCATCGGCGGCGACCGCATCGACGTCTACAAGCCGGCGATGCGCGCGCGCAAGACCGACCGGCTGACGCTGGAGAGCGAATTGCGCCGCGCCATCGAGCGGCAGGAGATCACCATCCTCTACCAGCCGATCGTGCGGCTCGAGGACCGCTCGATCGCCGGCTTCGAGGCCCTGTCGCGCTGGGATCATCCGAAACTCGGGCGGATGTCGCCGTCCGAATTCATCTCCATCGCGGAGGAGATCGGCCTGATCGTCGACCTCGGCACGTTCGTGATGGACCAGACCGCGCGGCAGCTTTCGATCTGGCAACGCGCGATGCGCTCGCGCGAGCCGATCTTTGCCTCCGTCAACGTCTCCTCACGGCAATTGCTGCGCCACGACCTGATCCACGACATCAGGACCGTGCTGTCGCGCTCCTCGGTGGCACGCGGCACGCTGAAATTGGAATTGACGGAATCGCTGGTGATGGAGAATCCGGAGCACGCCGCGCAGATGCTGGCGCGCATCCGCGAGCTCGGCACCGGGCTCTCCCTGGACGATTTCGGCACCGGCCACTCCTCGCTGTCTTACCTGCAACGCTTCCCGTTCGACACCATCAAGATCGACCAGTCCTTCGTCCGCACCACCAGCCGCGGCACCCGGCCCGTGATCCTGAAATCGATCATCGCGCTCGCCCACGACCTCGGCATGGACGTGGTGGCGGAAGGCGCGGAAACGGATTCGGATGCGGTCGAGCTCTACCAGCTCGGCTGCGAATACGCGCAGGGCTTCGCCTTCGGCGAGCCGATGGACGCCGACGCCGCGATGCGCCTGCTCACCGAGGAACGGCTGGAAGCCGCGAGCTGATCTTCCGCTGTCGTCCCGGCCTTGAGCCGGGACCCATAACCACAAGTGTGCATTTTGCAGCACGCTGGAGCCACAGCGAGCTTAACAACAACGCCCTGTGGTTATGGGTTCCCGCCTGCGCGGGAACGACGCTGGGGGAGCCGCTTGAACTTCACGCTGTTGCCGTCGGCCTGGCGCATGGCGGCATAGCCGGCTTCGAGACAGGCTTCACGCTGCGGCATCCTTTCCTGTGGACTACGCAGGCTATCCCACCAGGAGGCGCGCTGCGCCGCGCGCGGCAGCGGCGCGTCGATGATGGCCTCGATCTCCTCGAAGCTGAGCACCAGTTCGGTCAGCGTCTGCCTCTTCAGATAGTCCCGCAATGGGCCGTAATCGTTCACCTCAGGTCCCTTGAATTCACGTCATTGCCGAAAATTGTCAGTCGAACCAACCAACCGTTAACCCATTCGCGGTTCGCTGTCGCCGTTTAAGGCGGCAACAATGTTTCCGGTGCATGAAGGGTGGCCCGGGACCAAACATGCCAAACGAACGGCGACAACAAGCAAAGCGGCACTGGCGGCTATCGACGAAGCTCCTGATCGCTTCCTCGGTCGCGACCGTGATCGGCTTTTCCACCATCTGCACCAGCGTCATGCTCGACATGCGCCGCGGCGAGGAGGAGCTGGCACGGCAGACGCTGGAAAACCTCGCCGCCGGCATCGACTCCGATATCAGCCGCAACATCGAACTGTACGACCTCTCGCTGCGCGCGGTCGCCGGCGCCATGGTGATGCCGGAGATCAAGGAAGTCAGCAATGAGGTCCGGCACCTGATCCTGTTCGACCACGCCGCCACCGCAAAGCACTTTGGCGCGATCCAGGTCTTCGACAGCACGGGGCAATTGGTAGACGATGCATCGACGCTCGATCCCCTGATCGAGAACCGCAGCGACGAAGAATATTTCCACATCCATCGCGACCAGCCCTACACAGGCCTCTACATCTCAAAGCCGATGCTCCACCGCGGCGCCTACGCGATCGTGCTGAGCCGGCGCATCAGCGGCGAAGACGGAAGTTTTCTCGGCGTCGTCGCGGGCTCGATCCGCTTCAGCTATTTCCACGAACTGTTCGGACGGCTGACGCTTGCCCCCGGCGACACCATCACGGTGCTGCGTCGCGACCGCACGATCATCATGCGCACGCCGTTCGATCTCGATGTCATCGGCACCAACCTGGCGGAGCGGCGCAACTGGACTCCAGACAACCTGAAGAACAACGGCTCCTATGCCGGTGCCGGCCCGATCGACCAGACCCCGCGGCTCTATGTTCGCCGCAGCGGAAACGGCCCGCTGTTTACCGTGGTCGGAAAGCCGCTGGACGGCGTCTTCAGCCTGTGGCGCAAGGAGGCGACCCGGATCGGCGCCATCATGGCGGCACTGGTCCTGTTCGTGCTCGGCACCACGCTGTTTCTGGCGCGCGAGATCGGCCGCCGCGCCGAGGCCGAGGAGAAGCTCGAGGAGCTCGCGACCACCGACGCGCTGACCGGTTTGCGAAACCGGCGCAAGTTCGATGCCGATATCGATACGGAATGGCGCCGCGCCGGCCGGCATGAGACGCCGCTCGCCCTGCTCATCATCGACGCCGACCATTTCAAGGCCTTCAACGATACCTATGGTCACCAGGCCGGCGACCAGGTGCTGGTTGGCATCGCGATCTGCATCTCGGATGCGGTCCGGCGCGCCGGCGATTGCACGGCGCGCCTGGGCGGCGAGGAATTCGCCGTGCTGCTGCCCGGCCAGAGCGCCGTGGAAGCGTTCGGCGTGGCGGAGATGATCCGCCGCAAGGTCGAACAATGGTGTGACGGAGAGACCATCACCACCGTCAGCATCGGCGTCGCGAGCCTGACGCCTCTGGCCGGCCAGAACTGGACCGATCTGGTGGAAGCCGCCGACCGGGCGCTCTACGCCGCCAAGGCCAATGGCCGCAACCAGAGTGTGGTCTCAAGCCTGCAGACAATGTCGCTGGTGGCGTAAGAGAGGCCGCCGTTACGGCCCCGTTTCTCCAGATCTTGTCATTGCGAGCGCAGCGAAACAATCCATGCCTCCACAAGCGGCGAAATGGATTGCTTCGCTACGCTCGCAATGACGGCAATCGACAGCTCGTTTGCCGTCACTTCTCCAGATACTTCTTCATCTCCGCCAGCAGGCCGTCGCGCAGTTCGGGGCGGCGCAGGCCATAGGCGAGGTTGGCGCGCAGGAAGCCGGCCTTGGAGCCGCAATCGTGCCGCTCGCCTTCGAACTCCACGCCATAGAATTTCTGCGTCTTCGCCAGGCCGATCATGGCGTCGGTGAGCTGGATCTCGCCGCCGGCGCCGCGCTCCTGCGTCGCCAGGATTTCGAAAATCTCCGGCTGCAAAATATAGCGGCCGGTAATCGAGAGGTTGGATGGCGCCGTGCCCTTCGGCGGCTTCTCCACCATGCCGTTGATCTCGAACATGGTGGGATGGGCGTGGCGCGGGCCGACGCCGCAGATGCCGTATTGGTGGGTGAGATGGTCCGGCACCTCCTCGACCGCGATCAGGTTTGACTTCTCGCCGAGCTTGCTCGCGGCCTCGATCATCTGGGCAAGGCAGCCCGGCGTGTTCAGCACCAGTTCGTCCGGCAGCACCACCGCGAAAGGTTCATTGCCGATAATGTCGCGGGCGCACCATACCGCGTGGCCGAGCCCGTGCGGCGCCTGCTGGCGGGTGAAGCTCACGGCACCTGCTTCCGGCTGATACTGCGCCAGGACGTCCAACTCCGCCTTCTTGCCGCGCGCGACAAGCGTGGTGTCGAGCTCGAACATCCGGTCGAAATGGTCCTCGATGATGGCCTTGTTACGACCCGTGACGAAGACGAAATGCTCGATCCCGGCCTCCTTCGCCTCGTCATACACGTATTGGATGAGCGGCTTGTCCACGATGGTCAGCATTTCCTTCGGCATCGCCTTGGTGGCGGGCAGGACCCGGGTGCCGAGACCAGCGACGGGGAAGACGGCTTTACGGATTTTCATGGGAATGTCGGGCGCCTTGAGCCTTGAAATGTGTGAGACGGGTATCGCACCTTGCTATCCGGTTTGCAGCCGGGAACAAAGGCGGATGTGTGATGCCGCGTCGCTTTTGTCGTTGTGACCGATCAAAACAAAATCTCGCCTTTGTTAAGCTGTTGGAAACCGTCACAAGGCCTTCTGAACCAATCGTTGGAACGGGCAGATCGAGCCATGCGGCGGACGGGAACAGCGACCAGGAGCCGAACCAGCGCGATGATAATCGCGGCGGTTCTGCTTGTTTCCAATCAGGCCTTGGCCCAGTCCCAGGGTGGGCTCGCGGATCTGTTCGGCAATCTGTTCTCGGGACCCAACCCCTCGCCACCGCCCGCAGCCGCCACCGGCGACGGCTCGGCTCCGCCCTGGAGCGGAGAGGACGGCGCTTCCGGCCACCCATTGATGACGGCGGCCGCGATTCGGCAGGCGGCGGCCAATTTCGACAATTGTGTCGCCTCGATGTGGCCCGATGCGGCGCGACGCAACGTCACACGCGAGAATTTCGAGCGCTTCACCGCGGGGCTCACGCCCGACCTGCGCATCATGGATCTCTTGGATTCGCAGCCCGAATTCACCAAGGCGATCTGGGACTATCTCGACATCCTCGTGAACGACAACCGTCTCGCCACGGGCCGCGAGATCCTCGCCAAATACAAGGCGCAATTCGACGCCGCGGAAAAAGCCTATGGCGTCGACCGCTACGCGATCGCGGCTATCTGGGGGATCGAATCCAATTATTCGACCCAGATGGGTGACCGCAGCGTGGTGCAATCGACCGCCACCCTTGCCTGCATCGGCCGCCGGCAGGCCTACTTCAAGGATGAATTCCTCTCGGCGCTGGAGATCCTCAATCGCGGCGATCTGCGCCCTGAGCAGCTCCGCGGCTCCTGGGCCGGCGCGTTCGGTCCGACGCAATTCATGCCGACCGCTTTCAAGCGCTACGCGGTCGATGGTGACGGCGACGGCAGGCGCGATGTCGTCGACAACCCGGCCGACCTGATCGCCTCAACCGCCAACAACCTGAAAAAGGACGGCTGGCAGACCGGGCAGAGCTGGGGTTACGAAGTCGTGGTTCCCAAGGACTTCAACTACATGATGGCCGACCGTGCCAAGGCGATGACGCTCGCGCAATGGCAGCAGCTTGGACTGCGGCGCGCCAACAACCAGCCGTTCCCGCGCTCCACCGACAAGGCTTATCTGCTCGCCCCTGCCGGCGCTGAAGGTCCGGGCTTCTTGATGATGCAGAATTTCCGGGTGATCATGAAGTACAACCCGGCGGAGGCCTATGCGCTTGCGATCGGCCATTTCGCCGACCGCCTGCGCGGCGGGCCGCCCTTCGTGCAGCCCTGGCCACGCCAGGAACGGGTGCTGTCGCGGGCCGAACGGCTGGAACTGCAACAACTGCTCGCCCAGCGCGGCTTTTACCGCGGCACGCCGGACGGCCAGATCGGCGGCCAGACCAGGGAAGCGCTGCGCGGTTTCCAGGCCTCGATCGGCACGCCCGCCGACGGATTTGCCACTTCCGACATGCTGGAGCGCCTGAGAGGGCGATAAGACCCCAAAAATCACCCAAATACCGCTATTTGGCCGCCGGCCTTGACGACCTGGGCGGATGCCCGATCCATGCTGGAAAATATGCCCGCTTGAGGCCCGATTCCGGTAGTATGGCGTTGTCCTCAAAATCCATTTCGACCGAGCTTTGATGCCGAAGCCAAAGTCCTTCCTGCGCATGTTCACCGAGAGCGGCCCGCTGGTCGCGCTCGCGGTTGCGATCGCGCTGCTGGTCGGGATCGCCGGCCCCGCCTCGGCGCAGTTCTTCGGCTTTCCGGGCTTTGGCGGTCCACCGCAGCGCTCGGCGCCGCGCAACAATGGCGGCGGCTGGTTCGGCGGGGATTTCTTCGCTCCCTTCCAGCATGCGCCGCCGCAGCAACAACAGCAGCAACAGGCGCCGCGTCAGGATTTTTCGCGAGCGCCACCGCCGGCGAAGCGCGACACGGCGCCGGAGCGCAACGTGCTGGTGCTTGGCGATGCCATGGCAGACTGGCTCGCCTATGGCCTCGAGGACACCTATTCCGAACAGCCCGACATGGGCGTGATCCGCAAGCACAAGACCGTGTCCGGCCTGATCAAATACCAGCCCAAGGGCGAGCCCTCCGATTGGGCCGCCGCCGCGCGGAGCATCCTCGCCACCGAAAAAGCGGATGCGATCGTGGTTATACTCGGTCTCAATGACCGCGTTTCGATCCGCGAGCCTGTCGTCGACAAGAAGGACGACAAGAAAACCGAGAAGAAGGACGCCAAGCCTTCGGATGGCGCCGCCAAGCCGGACGACAAGCCGGTCGATGCCGAATTATCGCCCGAGGATGCCGCCGACGCGCCGCAGGCCGCGGCGCCCGAGCGCAGCGCGCGTTCGGCAAACGGCGTCTATGAATTCCGCGACGAACGCTGGGTCGAGCTCTACAACAAGAAGATCGATGAACTGATCGGCGTGCTGAAGAGCAAGGGCGTGCCGGTGTTGTGGGTCGGCCTGCCGGCGATCCGCGGCCAGAAGGGAACGTCGGACATGCTGTTCCTGGATTCGCTGTACCGGGACAGCGCGGCCAAGGCCGGCATTACCTACGTCGATGTCTGGGATGGCTTCGTCGACGAGGCCGGTCGCTTCATGCAGAAGGGCCCGGATTTCGAAGGCCAGATTCGCCAGCTCCGCACCTCGGACGGCGTCTTCTTCACCAAGGCCGGCGCGCGCAAGCTGGCGCACTATGTGGACCGCGAGGTGACGCGGCTGCTCGCCCGCTCCACACCGATCGCGCTGCCGACCGAGCCGGCGACGCCTGACGCCAGTGCTACGCCCGGCCAGCCTGCACGGCCATTGGCGGGACCAATTGTGCCGCTGGTCGCCTCCTCCGTCGGCACCGATCAGTTGCTCGGCGGCCCCGGCTCGCGTCCAGCCGCGGTCGATCCGCTCACGGCACGAACCCTGGTGAAGGGCGAACCGCTCGCGCCACCCGCCGGCCGCGCCGACGATTTTGCCTGGCCGCGCCGCGAAATCGGTCGCGAGCAGGCCAAGGGCGAAACGCCGGTTGCCGCGACCACCCCCGAGGGGACTGGCGCAGGTGCGGGCGCCGGAACAGCGCCGGCGGCGACGGCCGCAGCTCCCGCGCCGCCAAAGCCGGCAGCGCAGAAGCGTGTGTTCCGGCCGGCCCAGCCCAATCCGCCGCCTGCCTCGACCTTTGGCGATTTCTTCGGCTTCGGCTCGCCGCCTGCCACCGGGCCACGTCAGCAGACAGCGCCGCCGCGGCCGCCGGCCTCGATCGTTCCACGTCCACCGGCAGATGTCGGACGATCCGCGGAAGCGCCGTTCGGCAATTTCATGAGATGGTGACGGCAGTCATTCCAAAGATAGGGTGGGCAAAGAGAAGCGTACCCACCATCGCGAGCGGAATGTTAGGCGGTGGCCACGCTTCGCTTTGCCCCCTACGCGGCGCCCTGGAATGACGGCTAATAGCGCCAGCGCGGTGGCGGACGGCGCGGCGGGCGCGACAGCAATAGCCCGAGCGCCAAACCGAGGCCGCCGGCAACCAGCAAGGCGCCGATCGGATTGTCCTGCACGGTCTTGGTCAGCGCCTGCTGGCCGCTTCGAACGGTCTCGCCGCGATTCTCGTAAGCATCCCTGGCGTAGTTGACGGCGGTGTCCGCGGCGTCGCGCGCGGCATCCTTGGCCTGGCCATAGAGATTCTGCACCGTGCCGGCGGCTTCGCGCGCGCGGCCTGATGCTTCCGTCTTGCTGTCACCGGCCATTTCACCGACGGTGCCTTCCGCCTTGCCGGCAAACTCCTTGGTGGCACCAGCGATCCGATCAGTATCCATCGCGGTCACTCCTCTCCTTCTCCGGGAAAGTAACCGGCGAGCCCAGCCGCGGTTCCTGCGCCTACAAAATCAACCCGCCGTCCACGACGATGGTCTGGCCGATGATGTAGGCGGCGAGCGGCGAGGCCAGGAACAGCGCGGCACCCGCCATGTCTTGCGGCGTGCCGAGCCGCCTCAGCGGAATCCGCTCCAGCGCGCCTTCGAGCCGCTTCGGGTTCGCCGTCGTCACCTTGGTCATCTTGGTATCGACCAGGCCCGGTGCGATGCCATTGACGCGGATGCCATCCTCGGCCCAGGCCTCGGCAAGCGTCCGCGTCAGTCCGATCGCGCCGGTCTTCGAGGCGTTGTAGGCGGGATTTCCCATCGTCGAATGATAGGCGGCGGTCGAACTGACGATGATGAGCGAGCCCTTGCTCGCGCTCAGCATCGCCTGGAATTTGGTCGCACACGCCATCAGGCTCATGAGGTTGACTTCCATGACCTTGCGAAAGCCCTCCATCTCGAACTCGCCGCGGCGGTAGATCACCGCGCCTTGCGCCAGCACCAGCACATCGAGCCGGTCGAAGGTCGGCTTGAATTGCGCGATCGCACGAGCGTCGCCGACGTCGAGCTGCGAGTATTCCAACCCGTCCAGATGCGAACCTTCCTCTGCCGAATAGTCGCTCGCCTTGGCGCGCGTGCCGCAGACATGCACGCGCGCGCCCTTGGCGCGGAATGCTTGCGCGATGCCGTTGCCGATGCCGCTGGAGCCGCCCACCACGAGAACCTGCCTGCCGCTGAAATCGAGCTCGTTCATCGCACGCTTTCTCCCTTGCTTCTTGCTTGTTTGACCTGTCTGCGGATCGATGCCAGCCTTGTCAATCCTGCAACCTGTTCCCTCCATCCCACTGGTCACACGATGTCCGAATTCAAACAGCTCAGCCGCTCGGTGAAAGGCTTGACCGTTCTCGTCACCGGCGCCGCCAGCGGCATGGGCCGGGCCACCGCGCTGGTGTTCGCCACTGAGGGCGCCAATGTCGCCGTCACCGACATCACCGCCGAAGGCACGGAAACGGTCGCGCAGGAGATCGGCAAGAGTGGAGGGACGGCAAAGGCGTGGGTGCTCGACGTCGCCGATCGCGATGCAATCCCGGCCGTGATTGGCAGCGTCGCCGCGCATTTCGGCGGGCTCGACATCCTCGTCAACAACGCCGGTATCTCCGTGCGCGTCGCAATCGACGACGACGGCTATGATGACGCGTGGGCCAAGGCGATCGCGGTGATGCTGACCGCGCATCAGCGCATCATCCGCGCCGCTTTGCCGCATTTGCGAAAATCGAAATGCCCGCGCATCGTCAATATCGCTTCCACCGAGGCGCTCGGCGCTACCGCATTGCACAGTCCTTATTCCGCGGCGAAGGCCGGCGTCACCGGGCTGACACGCTCGCTTGCCGTGGAACTGGGCCGCGAGGGCATCACTGTGAACTGCATCTGCCCGGGCCCGATCCGCACCGGGATTACCGACCGGATTCCGGAAGAGCATAAGACGATCTATGCCAAGCGCCGCACAGCGCTCGGCCGCTATGGCGAGCCGGAGGAGGTCGCGCACATGACCTTGAGCCTGTGCCTGCCGGCGGCGTCGTTCCTGACCGGCGCGGTGATCCCGGTGGATGGCGGGCTGATGGCGCGAAATGCGTGATGCGCTGCAACGTGTCCGGGCCGCCGCGTGCAAGGGGCCATGCGCCGGCGCCGCGTTGACTTGGCAACGTCACAGGATAGCCTTTCCTCAAACGAAGCGGAAAAACCGCCTGCACATGAGGAGAGAACGCCATGGCCATCGCGATCCGGCAGCTTCATCCGCATTTTGTCGGTGAGGTCACAGGCCTCGATCTGCGAAAGCCGCTGACCAGGCAGGAAGCGATCGAAGTCGAGGCGGCGATGGACAAATACGCCGTGCTCGTCTTCCACCACCAGGACATAACAGACGAGCAGCAACTGGCCTTTGCGCTGAACTTCGGCGAGCGCGAAAACGCGCGCGGCGGCAACGTGACCAAGAAGGCGGATTATCGCCTCTCCTCCGGGCTGAACGACGTCTCCAACCTCGGCAAGGACGGCAAGCCGCTACCCAAGGATCACCGCACCCATCTGTTCAATCTCGGCAACTGCCTGTGGCATTCCGACAGCTCGTTCCGGCCGATTCCGGCGAAATTCTCGCTGTTGTCGGCGCGGGTGGTGAACCCGAAGGGCGGCAACACCGAATTCGCCGACATGCGCGCGGCCTATGACGCGCTGGACGAGGAGACCAAGTCTGAAATCGAGGACCTGATCTGCGAGCACTCGCTGATGTATTCACGCGGCTCGCTGGGCTTTCTCGACTATAGCGACGAGGAGAAGGAGATGTTCAAGCCGGTGCTGCAGCGCCTGGTGCGGACCCATCCGGTGCATCGCCGCAAGTCGCTCTATCTCTCGTCGCACGCGGGCGCGGTGCGCGGCATGAGCATGCCGGAGGGCCGGCTGCTGCTACGCGACCTCACCGAGCATGCGACCCAGCCTGAATTCGTCTATGTCCACAGGTGGAAGCTGCACGACCTCGTGATGTGGGACAATCGCCAGACCATGCATCGCGTCCGCCGCTACGACCAGTCGCAGCCCCGCGACATGCGCCGCGCCACCGTAGCCGGCACCGAGCCGACCGTCGCGCAGCAGGCCGCGGAATAGCTGTTATACGCAATCAACGCTCGTCATGCGCGGGCTTGACCCGCGCATCCATCACCTCTTCAAGAACGCAATTTTTGACCGATGGATTGCCGGGTCAAGCCCCGCAATGACAGCCTCACGCGTGGCCAGCTTCGTTCGAGAGCATGCCGACGTCGATGCCTATCTTGCGCAGGGCGCGGTCGTATTTGTCCTCGACATCGTCGCCGAAGATCAATTCCGCATCGGCGTCGCAATGCAGCCAGCCATTGTGCTGGATCTCGTTTTCGAGCTGCCCCGGGGCCCAGCCGGCATAGCCCAGGGCCAGGATCGCATGCCTGGGGCCGGAGCCCTTGGCGATCGCCTTCAGGATGTCGACGGTCGCGGTCAGGCAGATATCGTCGTCGATATTCAGCGTCGCATCCTGGATGTAGAAATCGCTGGAATGGAGCACGAAGCCGCGGCCGGTATCGACCGGGCCGCCCTTCATGACCTTCATGGTCTCGGCATTTTCCGGCAATTTGATCTGGTCGGCCTTCTGGATGATATCGAGTTGCACCAAGAGCCCCGGGAAATCGATGCTTCCGGCCGGACGGTTGACGATGATGCCCATCGCCCCTTCGGCGGAATGCGCGCACATGTAGATGACGGAGCGCTCGAAGCGGGGATCGCTCATAACCGGCATGGCGATCAGGATCTGGCCGTCGAGATAACCGCTGCCCGACGAATTGTCGCCGACGCCGGCCACCTTGCCGCGGGCGGTCTTTGGTGCTTTGCCTTCAGGAGTCATCTGAAAGGCCTCCATGCTGATTTGATATCCTGATATTGGGTGAGGCTTCTGTCAATCAAGCAGAGCGCCGTATTCGCGCCATCCATCACACGCAATTCAATGGTTTACGCAATAACCAGCCGGTAAAGACGTTCCATGATCGCCATAGTTCCCATGCGGGCTGCGCTCGGCCTGCTAGCCACTCTTTCAGTCGTCTGGCCTGCGACGGAGGTACATGCCGAGGATTCCTCGCCCTGGCAGCGGGACGCCCATTCGGCGGTACGGCTGCTTGCAGGTTCGCGTAGCGGCGCGGTTTTGCTAGGCGGTATAGCCATCCAACTCGAGCCCGGTTGGAAAACCTATTGGCGTACCCCCGGCGATTCCGGTGTGCCGCCGCGTTTCGATTTCTCGAAGTCGGAAAATGTCGACGCGGTGACAGTGTTGTGGCCGGCGCCTATGAAATTTGACGACGGCGCCGGCGGCACCTCGCTCGGCTACAAGCACCAGGTGGTGCTGCCGCTTCGGATCGTCGCCAAGAGTGCGGACAAGCCGCTGACGCTGCGCGCCAACATTAACTATGCGGTGTGCGAGAAGCTGTGCATCCCTGTGGAGACCAGCGTCGAGCTTGCTTTTGCGAGCGTCGCCTCCACCGAGGACGGCGCGCTGTCATCCGCGCTCGACGCCGTGCCGAAGCCGGCCAATATCGGCGATCCCAACCCGGTGACGATCCGCGACGTCAAACGCAGCGGCAAGTCGACCGTGCTGGTCGATGTCGCCGCGCCCGAAGGCAAGGACGTCAGCCTGTACGTCGAGGGACCGACGCCGGACTGGGCCCTGCCGGTGCCGAAGCTCGAGCCGAACTCCCCACCCGGGGTGAAACGGTTCTCCTTCGAGCTCGACGGCCTGCCGCCGGGCGCCAATCCGGACGGCGCCGCGCTGAAATTGACCCTGGTCGGCGGCGACCGCGCCTACGAGTTCAACACTAATCTGGAGTGATTAGGAATTTGTAGCCCGGGGACAGTGGCCCCGCGCTGAAAGACGGGCCCGGATTGCGCGGAGCCTGTCATCGGGCGCGTATCGCGCGACCCGTTGGCTTCCATCCGGGCTATGGTTTCACCGTTATCCACCCAACCCATTCTTAACGTTTCGTTGATAGTTCAGGGCCCCTGTCGCAAACGCGCGGCATTTTGGGAATTTTCGCCTTGGCCGTGATGGACGCCCAATCCGCAACCGCTTCGCCCACGGGCATGATGGCGCGTATGCGCGGCCTGATCGGCGGCTCCGGCGAGGCATCTGTCACGCGGCGGCTCGCGGGGACGATCTTCGTCATCCGCGTCGTCAGCGCCGTCGCCGCCTATCTCTCGCAAATCCTGCTCGCGCGCTGGATGGGCAGCTCGGACTATGGCGTCTATGTCTATGTCTGGACCTGGGTGCTGCTGCTCGGCAGCATGATGGATTTCGGCATTTCGGCCTCGGCGCAGAAGCTCATTCCGGAATACCGCACGGCAGGCGAGCACGCGCTATTGCGCGGTTTTCTGTCCGGCAGCCGCTGGCTGACTTTTGCGGTGTCGACCGCGGTCTCGCTGCTGCTCGCAGGCCTCGTCAAGCTGCTGTCGCCATGGATCGGCATGGACACGGTCGTGCCGCTTTATATCGGCTGCCTGACGCTGCCGGCGTTCGTGGTCGCCAATACCCAGGACGGGATTGCCCGGTCGCATGACTGGATGCGGCTCGGCCTGATGCCGCAATTCATCGTGCGCCAGGGACTGATCATCGGCTTCACCGCGGGCGCCGTCGTGCTCGGCTTCGATCTCGGCGCCACCGCCGCGATGCTCGCCAGCGCCGCGGCGGTGTGGATCGCCATGATCGGCCAGATGCTGGTGCTGAACCGCCGCCTCGCGGCCCACGTCGAGCCGGGCGAGAAGGCCTACGACATCAGCGGCTGGCTTGCGGTCTCACTGCCGATCCTGCTGGTCGAAAGCTTTTATCTGCTGCTCTCCTACACCGATGTGCTGGTGCTGCAGCAGTTCCGCTCCTCCGAGGAGGTCGGCGTCTACTTTGCCGTGGTGAAGACGCTGGCGCTGGTGTCCTTCATCCACTACGCGATGTCGGCGACGACGGCGCATCGCTTCGCCGAATACAACGCGCTCGGCGACAAGGCGCGGCTATCGGCCTATGTCGCCCATGCGATCCAGTGGACGTTCTGGCCTTCGCTCGCCGCGACCGTCCTCCTGCTCGCCTTTGGCAAGCCGCTGCTCTGGCTGTTCGGGCCGCAATTCGTCGTCGGCTACGACATCATGTTCCTGGCCGCCATCGGCCTCGTGGTGCGCGCTGCAATCGGCCCGGTCGAACGTCTGCTCAACATGCTCGGCCACCAGAAGATCTGCGCGCTCGCCTACGCGCTCGCCTTCGTCATGAACCTGGTGCTGTGCGTCGCACTGGTACCGCGCTTCGGCGGCCACGGCGCCGCCATAGCGATATCGACGTCGCTGAGCTTCGAGACCGTGCTCTTGTTCTGGATCGTCCGCCGGCGGCTCGGGCTGCACGTGCTGGCGTTCGGGAAGATCGGTTCCGGCTGATAGCAATCCCGGGCCGCGCCACATGTAATCGCAGCGTGACCGCAGCAGACCTGAAAGATCTTCTGGAACGCATTCAGGCGTGGCCGAGGCTCGCAAGGCGAGCTCGCTGCGGTTGCGGAGCAAATCGAGAGTGAACTGCGAGGCGACGCCTATGTCGTCACTTGCGGCAAACTGTGCGCGATCGACGACGCCATAGCCTCGATCGATGCCGACGACTTTGCGACCGACCGCGAAGTGGAACGAAGCGAAGCAATCCATAGCGCCGCAAGTGGAGGCATGGATTGCTTCGCGGAGCCTGTCATCCGGCGCGCGTTCGCGCGACCCGTTGGCTCGCAATGACGGAGGCTGTCATTCCGGGGCGATGCGAAGCATCGAGCCCGGGCTGACGGTGGAGAGTGTAGCGGCTAATTCGTCGGCATCACGTAGGCGTAGATGCGGCTGCGGGAGACCGGGGCTTCGCGGACGCGGTTGCCGTTGTTGCCGGAGATCATGATCGGATTTCCCTTGGCATCGATGCCGGTGATGATGCCGACATGGCCGCCGCGGCGTCCCCGCGACATCACGGCGATGGCACCGACCTGCGGTCCGGAGACACGCTGCCCGTAATGGGCGAACGAGCTCGCCATGTCGGAGCCGGTGCCGCGATAACCCGAATGCTGCAGCACCATGTTCATGAAGCGCGCGCACCACAGGCTGCCGCGGCTGGTCGGGTTGCCGCCGAGGTGACGGCGGGCTTCATCGACGATGTTCGATGAACCGAAGCTTGCCGCCTGCTGAGGCTCCGGCGACAGACTCGCATTGCTGTCGGCAAAGCCTTGCGCCTGCATCTGTGCGACGCCGCGCTCAAAGCGCGAGACGCGGACCCTGCGCCAGTGGTGAGCGCGGGCATGGTGATGCTTGGCATGATGACCGGCATGATCGGCCCTGGCGTGGCGCCCTGCGCCGTGATGAGGCCGTGCCGAAGCGGGAGAAATAGAAGCGACGATAACCGTCGAACACAACGCCAGCGCCAGAACTCGAAGCAACCGGCGGAACGCACGCAACTGAACCATACTTCCCATTTTTTCCTTCTGTTACACCCCCGTTTTCCCAGGTGCGCCCGTCTGTGGATGACATCTGGATGACAGCCGCAGCGCGTTTTGTGCCGCTCAATGTGGCAAGACAAAGATGTCGTGCCGCGCTGCGGCGAAAAATTGCGGGACGATTTCGCGAACATTTGGCGGCGAAAAAGAAACGATGCCGCCGCATTGCAGCCGTGAAGGTTAATTGCAATCCTCGCCGCGCAGGCTCACAAGAAGGAAAAGGTTAAAATGCCCTATGCCGTCGCCAAGGATAATGTCCGCCTCTATTTCGAAGAGGTTGGGAGCGGAACGCCGATCATCTTCCTGCACGAGTTCGCGGCCGATCACACCAATTGGGAGCCGCAGATGCGTTATTTCTCGCGCGGCCACCGCTGCATCGCCTATTCCGCGCGCGGCTACACGCCCTCCGACGTCCCGCCATCGGCCGAGGTCTACAGCTACAAGCATTTTTACACCGATGCGCTCGCGGTGCTCGATCATCTGAACATCGCCCGCGCGCATTTCGTCGGGCTGTCGATGGGCTCCTATTCGTCGCTGCAGGTTGCACTGAATGCGCCCGAGCGCGTGATGTCGATGACGCTCGCAGGCGTCGGCTCCGGCTCAAGTCTCGAACACCTCGACGCCTTCCGTGCGCAATGCCGGGCCAATGCCGAGCAGTATGAGACGATTGGATCGGAAGCGGTCGCCAAGGTGACGCGCGAGGCGCCGGGCCGGATTCCGTTCCTGGTCAAGGATCCGCGCGGCCATGCCGACTTCTATGCCGCACTCGCGCGCCACGATGCCAAGGGATCGGCCAACACCATGCGCAGCTTTCAAGGCGGCCGGCCCTCGATCTACACCATGGCGGAAGCGATCGGACGCGTGCCGACGCCGGCGCTGATCATCTGCGGCGACGAGGACGACAATTGCGTCGAGCCGAGCCTGTTTTTGAAGAAGCATTTGCCCGCGGCGGGGCTGACGTTCTTCCCGAAATCGGGACACGTGCTCAATCTCGAGGAACCGGCGCTGTTCAACGAGATGGTCGAGCGGTTTATTGCGTTGGTGGAAGCGGGAAGGTGGCTGCCGCGCGATCCCAGGTCGATGGTGTAACCGTCATTCCGGGGCACGCGAAGCGTGAACCCGGAATCCATTCATCCACGCGTTTTGCGGCGCAATGGATTCCGGGCCTGCGCCTTCGGCGCATCCCGGAATGACGAGGGGAGGTGCTCGCGGCAACAGTTTAGCCTGTCATTCCGGGGCACGCGAAGCGTGAGCCCGGAATCCATCGAGCCGCAGAGTTCGTGGAGGAAATGGATTCCGGGCTCGATGCTTCGCATCGCCCCGGAATGACGGAGGAGAGGTCTTCCGGAATGACGGGGAGAGTACTCAGCGTCCCTTCCCGCCCCTGCTCAGCAGGAACACGCCCTGTTCGCCGAACATGTTCCAGACCCACCACGGCAGGTTCAGCGGCACCGGGCGGCCGTAGAGGTCGAGCGCGACGGCGCGCTCCATCTTGACGTGGATCTCGTCGCAGAGCTGCACGAAATCCTTGATGGTGCAGAAATGAATGTTGGGGGTGTCGTACCAGGTGGCCGGCAGATTTTCGGTGCGCGGCATGTGCCCGCCGATCAAAAGCTGCAGCCGCATCTTCCAGAAACCGAAATTCGGGAACGAGACGATGGCGCGGTGACCGATGCGCAGGAGATTTTCCAGCACAGCCTTCGGCTGCCGCGTCGCCTGCAGCGTCTGCGACAGGATCACGTAGTCGAACGCATCGTCGGGATAGTTGCCGAGGTCGGTATCGGCGTCGCCCTGCACCACCGCGAGTCCCTTGGCGACGCAGTGGTTGACGCCTTCGCGCGACAACTCGATGCCGCGGCCATCGATGCCGCGACTCTCCAGAAGCTGCAACAGATCGCCGTCACCGCAGCCGACGTCGAGCACGCGCGACCCGGGCTCAACCATTTCGGCGACGAGAAGATGGTCCGGACGAAGGCTCGTGCTCGCCTGCGGCGCCAAGCCGGGCAGCGGCAGAGTTTGCTCCTGAAGCGCCATCACTTAAGCCCCCGCATCGCCAAGGCCGCGCGACTTGCCCGCCGAGTGCAGGAAGGCGCGCGAGATGTCGAAGAATTCGGGCACATCGAGCAGGAAGGCGTCGTGACCCTTGTCGGTCTCGATCTCCGCGAACGAGACCCGCGCGCTGGAGGCATTCAGCGCGTGCACCAGCGCCCGCGCCTCCGAAGTCGGAAACAGCCAGTCGCTCGTGAACGATACTACGCAGAAGCGGGTCTCGACGCCGCGGAACGCCTGCGCCAGCACACCATTGTGGTCGGCGGCGATGTCGAAATAGTCCATCGCGCGCGTCAGATAGAGATAGCTGTTGGCATCGAAGCGCTCGACAAAGGACGAGCCCTGGTAGCGCAGATAGCTCTCGACCTGGAAGTCGGCATCGAAGGAGAATGTCGGCAACTCGCGATCCTGCATCCGCCGCCCGAACTTGCGATGCAGCGCCGCGTCAGAGAGATAGGTGATATGCGCGGCCATCCGCGCGACCGCGAGCCCGCGATGCGGATGCGTGCCCTGGTCGACATAGCTTCCGCCACGCCAATCCGGATCGGCCATCACGGCCTGCCGGCCGAGCTCATGAAAGGCGATGTTCTGCGCCGAATGCCGCGTCGAGCAGGCGATCGCGAGCGTCGAGAACACGCGCTCCGGATAGGCCGCCGCCCATTGCACCGCCTGCATGCCGCCCATGGAGCCGCCGACCACCGCGAACAGCGTCTCGATGCCGAGTTGGTCGATCAGCATCGCCTGCGCACGCACCATGTCAGGGATGGTGATGATCGGAAAATCCAGGCCCCATACCTTGCCGGTCGCAGGGTTCAGCGAGGCAGGGCCAGTCGAACCCATGCAGCCGCCAAGCACGTTGGAGCAGATGATGAAGTATCTGGAGGTGTCGAGCGGCCGGCCGGGGCCGACCATGGTCTCCCACCAGCCAGGCTTGCCGGTCACCGGATGCAAATTGTTGACATGCTGGTCGCCGGTCAGGGCGTGGCAGACCAGAATGGCGTTGGAGCGCTCGGCATTGAGCTCGCCATAGGTCTGATAGGCGATCTGGAACGGCGCAAGGTCAATGCCGCAGTCGAGCTTCAACGGCTGATCCATGCCGAACTTCGCCACCAGCGAGGACGGATGATCGGCCTCATGGGCGCGATCCTCACCCTGAATCGACGGACTCTTGATCGACTGCACCTTGGTCATTTGTGGCGCCTTCCTCCGACGCGGAGGTCCCGGACAGAAATCAGACCATGAAAAACCCGGCCTGAACAAAGGTTCGGCCGGGATCGATCTGTCCCCGGCCTGTTTAGCGAATTCTTTAACGTGGCTGCAAGCCGGCCGGCTCAAATGACCACGAAGTGCTGGGAAAGTAGTCCCTTACCCGGCCTGCGTCAAGGCAAGTGGGGCCGTTAACCTAACCGTGACCTTTAGGCCGAGCTTGCACCATCTGGCCCCATGGGACAGAACGGGGGCTCGCACTTTCTCCCTCTCCCGCCCTTGCGGGGAGAGGGTTGGGGTGAGGGGCTCTCTCCGCGAACACGGTACCAGACGGATTCGCGGAGGCTCCCCCTCACTCGAAATTCAAGCTGCGCTTGAATTTCGACCTCTCCCCGCAGGCGGGGAGAGGTGAAGAGTCTGCTTGCTGATTGAAGAGAAACGACGGGCCCTAGCATGTCAAAACCGCCTCCGGCGCCGCCCTCACTGGCCGAGTTGCGCAAAGAGATCGACGCGATCGACGAGCAGGTTCATCACCTGTTGATGGCGCGTGGCGACATCATCGACCGCCTGATCAGGGTGAAGCAGACCCAGGAAGTCGGCTCCGCATTCCGGCCGGCGCGCGAGGCCTCCATGATGCGCAGCCTGGTCGAGCGCCATCGTGGCATCCTGCCGCTCGACACCATCGAGAGCATCTGGCGCGTCATCATCTCGACGTTCACCTACGTCCAGGCGCCGTTCTCGGTGCATGCCGACGTCTCGGTCGGCGAATCCATGATGCGGGATTCGGCACGCTTCCATTTCGGCTTCGTGGTGCCCTACGTCTCGCATTTCAGCGCGCAGGCGGCGGTCGAAGCGGTGGCGAAATCGAAGGGCGACCTCGCGCTGGTGTCGGCCATTTCCAGCCGCACGCCATGGTGGATCGACCTCGAGGCCGAGGGCGCGCCGAAGATCATCGCGCGATTGCCGTTCCTGGAGCGCGCCGATCATCCCGCGGCGCTGCCCGTGTTCGTGATCTCGCGCGTCGCCGACAACGCGATGGTGACCGAAGTCGAGATGTGGAGCGTGCGCGTTTCCGGCTGGAATGCCGAGATCGCCCGCGCGCTGGCCCCGCTCGCTGAAATCGTCGCGGTGCCGGACACCGCCTTCGACGGCGCGGCGCTTTTGGTATCGGTCGCCGGCCGCGGCTTCGAGGAGATCAAAATGGCCCTGATCCGCGCCGGAGCCTCGGTGCGCTCATCGGCCCTCGTCGGCAGCCACGCAACGCGCTATACGGTGCCCCCCCGCCCCTACAATCCGGAGCTAGAGAGTTAGAGATGTCCCGCCCCGTGCCGAATCCCGGCATCCTCGATATTGCGCCCTACACCCCCGGCAAGAGCCCGGTGGCGGAACCGGGGCGCAAGGTGTTCAAGCTTTCCGCCAACGAAACGCCCTTCGGTCCCTCGCCGAAGGCGATCGAGGCCTATAAGCACGCCGCCGAACATCTCGAGGACTATCCGGAAGGCACCTCAAAGGTGCTGCGCGAGGCAATCGGCCGCGCCTATGGCCTCGACCCGAGCCGCATCATCTGCGGCGCCGGTTCGGACGAAATCCTCAACCTGCTCGCCCACACCTATCTGTGCGAGGGCTCGGAGGCGATCTCCACCACCCACGGCTTCCTGGTCTATCCGATCGCGACCAAGGCGAACGGCGCCAAGAACGTGGTCGTGCCGGAGACCGACTACACCGCAAGTGTCGATGCGATCCTTGAGGCGGTCACGCCGCGGACCAAGCTGATCTGGCTCGCCAATCCGAACAACCCGACCGGCACCTATCTGCCGTTCGACGAGGTCAAGCGCTTGCGCGCAGGCCTGCCGTCGGACGTGCTCCTGGTGATCGACGCCGCCTATTCGGATTACGTGGTGCGCAACGACTATGGCCTCGGTCTCGAACTGTGTGCGACGACCGAGAACACGGTGATGACCCACACCTTCTCCAAGATCCACGGGCTCGCGGCGCTCCGCGTCGGCTGGATGTTTGGCCCGGCGCATATCGTCGATGCGGTGAACCGCATTCGCGGCCCCTTCAACGTTTCTACTCCGGCGATGCTCGCGGCGGTAGCCGCGGTCGAGGACACCGCGCATGTCGAGATGTCCAGGGTGCACAACGAAAAATGGCGGAGCTGGGTGACGGACGAGGTCCGCAAGCTCGGGCTGAAGGTGACGCCGAGCGTCGCCAATTTCGTGCTGATCCATTTCCCGACCGAAAAGGGCAAGACCTCGGCCGATGCGGACGCCTTCCTCACCAAGCGCGGACTGGTGCTGCGTGCCGTGAACAATTACGGCCTGCCGCACGCGCTGCGCATGACCATCGGCACCGAGGAGGCCAACCGCCTCGTGGTCGAGGGCCTGCGCGACTTCATGGATCAGAAGTGAACGCCGCGCCGCACTTTCAACGCATCGCGCTGATCGGCTTCGGCCTGATCGGCGGCTCGATCGCGCGCGGCGCGCGGGCGCAGGGGCTGGTCGGCGAGATCGTCACCACCGCGCGCTCGGAAAAGACGCGCGCGCGGGTCGCCGAGCTTGGCATCGTCGACCGCGTGGTGGAGAACAATGCGGAGGCGGTCAAAGACGCTGATCTCGTCATCCTCTGCATTCCCGTCGGCGCCTGCGGACCCGTGGCGGCGGAGATCGCGCCTTACCTGAAGAAGGGCGCCATCGTCTCCGATGTCGGCTCGGTCAAGGGCGCCATCGTCAGGGACATGGGCCCACATATCCCCGATGGTGTGCACTTCGTGCCCGCGCATCCGGTGGCGGGCACCGAGCACTCAGGTCCCGATTCCGGTTTCGCCGAGCTGTTCATCAACCGCTGGTGCATCCTGACGCCGCCCGAGGGCACTGAGGCGGGCGCGATCGGCAGGCTGCGCGAGTTCTGGGCCGCGCTCGGCGCCAAGGTCGAGATCATGACGCCTGATCATCATGACCTCGTGCTCGCGATCACCAGCCATCTGCCGCATCTGATCGCCTACACCATCGTCGGCACCGCCGACGAGCTGGCGCAGGTGACGTCGTCGGAAGTGATCAAATTCTCCGCCGGCGGCTTCCGCGATTTCACCCGCATCGCGGCGTCCGATCCGACGATGTGGCGCGACGTGTTCCTGAGCAACAAGGACGCGGTGCTGGAGATGCTCGGCACCTTCAACGAGGATCTCTCCAAGCTGACGCGCGCGATCCGCCGCGGCGACGGCGAGGCGCTGTTCGATCATTTCACCCGCACCCGCGCCATCCGCCGCGGCATCGTCGAGATCGGCCAGGATTCGGCCGCGCCGGACTTCGGACGGCCGCATGCGAATCTGGAGAAGAAGTAGCGTGGGGCTTGGTAGCCCGGGTGGAGCGCAGCGCAACCCGGGGCAGGTTTATCCGCGTCACCAGCAGACCCCGGGTTGCGCGGCGCTTCACCCGGGCTACGGAAGCTAGAACAGCGGCGGGATTTGTCCGACCTTGATCGGGCCTAGCAGCACTGCGCCGTCGACGAAGCGCAGCGGGAAGCTGCGCGCCTTCTTGCCTTCGAGCATGGCTTCGTTGCCGAGCGAATTGATGCTGGCGGCAACGCCGACATTGGCGTTCTGCTTGACCATCTTGCCGAGACCAGGGACCGCGCGGTCGAGCGCGCCGAAGAGATTGTTGAGGTCCTGCGTCTTCACGCCGGGCGCGACGCGGTCGAGCGTTGATTGCGGCACGCCCTCCTCCAGCATCTTCTCGATGCCGAGCGCCGGGATCACGCGCTCGAGGCCGGTGACCGTCATCTGCAATTCGCCCTCGATGCGGCCACTCGCGTTGAGGCTCAAGGTACCCGCGGAGATCGCGATCATCTCGCCCTGCTGGATGCGCGACTGCACGATTTCGACATGGCCGCCGGCGGCCTGGATCTCGCGGAAACGCTCCGGCCACGGCTTTGGCGTGAAGTCCTTCAAGCCGGAAATCTTGGTACGGATGTCGGCATCGAACGGCGTTGCCAGCACCGGATGCACGTCCTGCAGGCTGCCGCCATTGATCTGCAGCGCGGTCTCGATCACCGGATTGTCCAGGGAGGAGCCTTCGGCGAGGCGGCCGTGCAACTCGACGTGGCTGGCGCGGCCGAGCGGCGTCTGCACCGAGCCGTTGACGCGGTCGATCGCGGGATCGTCGAACACCAGCGAGGCGCGCTGCGGCACCGCCGGCAGGCCCGCCACGCTGGCGCGCCCCGAGCGCCAGTTCACAGCAAGCGACGGCTGCGCGCCGCGCTCGGCGAGCGTCGCCGGCGCCTTGAATTCGGCGATCACGCGTGTGGGGTCGTAGACCTGCGCCACCACCAGGATCTCGCCGAGCCGCGCGGTGAACGGTGTTTGCGCGCCGGCCGTCTGCGAGATCAAGGTCACGCTGGCGTCCTCGCAGCTGATCTCGAGACGGAAGGGGTAACCCGCGACCGATCGCTTGCCGCAATCATAGACCCGGCCCGCCTTCGCCTCCTGCGCGCGCCAGGCATCGGCCTGCACCCAGACCTGGGACGAGGCATAGAACCAGAACGCGCTCCACGCCACGGCGAGGATCAGGACGAGGACGGGGGCGGCAAAGAGACGCCAACGCGAGCGCCGGTGCGGCGCGGGGGTCATATCAGGCATGCGGCGACCTCTGGCTGTCAATTTTGGCAAATGTAAGCGGCAAATGCCGGCCGGAAAGCCGATGAAACCGCTTCGCTTCGCCCCGCGCTTTTGCTAGCCCTTGCGCCGATGTCCGCGCAACTCCTCTCCCCGCCCGAATCAGGTGACAGCGACCTCTGGGTATTCGGTTACGGCTCGCTGATGTGGAAGCCGGGTTTCGACTTCGAGGAACAGGTGCAGGCGCGGCTGATCGGCGAGCATCGCGCGCTCTGCGTGTATTCCTTCGACCATCGCGGCACGCCGGAAAAGCCGGGGCTGGTGCTCGGGCTCGACCGCGGCGGCGCCTGCCGCGGCATCGCGTTCCGCGTCGCGGCCAAGCGGCGCAGCGAGACCATCGCCTATCTGCGCGGCCGCGAGCAGACCACCAACGTCTATCGCGAGGTGCACCGCTCGGTGTGGCTCGAAGACGACCCGCGGTCACGGGTGGCCGCGCTGACTTACGTCGTAGACCGCAGCCATGTGCAGTACGCCGGCCGGCTGACGCTGGCCGACCAGCTCCGCTACGTGCAGCAGGGCCACGGCCGCTCGGGCAACAACCGCGACTATGTGCTGTCCACGGTGCTCGCGATCGAGAAGCAGGGTTTTCGCGATCCGCAGTTGCACAAGCTCGCGACGATGCTGCACGACGCGCATCCCATCGAGCTGCCGCTGCAGGAAGGAACGTAGCTAAAGCGGGATGGCTCTTGTTTGAATCGGCGTGGCAGCGTTTGCCCACCTCTCCCATAGGGAGAGGTCGCGCGAAGCGCGGGTGAGGGGTCGCGGTCCATCGTTAGAGCCGCGGCCCCTCACCCGATTTGCTGCGCAAATCGACCTCTCCCCGACGGGGAGAGGTAAGGCACCTCCGACGTGGCGCCAACGCGACCTGATCTCATCATGCTCTACACCTTCGCCTTCGCGGTATCGGGCACGACGCCGAACAATTGCGCCTGCTCGGCGCGCGCGTCCTCGACGATGCGGTCGGTGGCGCCCTCGATCGACTCGCGCAGCCGCGTCATGAACTCGTCGCGCCGCAAACCCGCCGGCAGCGGATCAAGGAATTCGACAACCAGCGTCCCAGGATAGCGCATGAAGGTGCGGCGCGGCCAGAACAGGCCGGAGTTGAGCGCGACCGGCAGGCACGGCACGCCGCTCTCGGCATAGATCTGCGCGACGCCAGTCTTGTAGCTCGGCGGCGCGCCGACCGGTCGCCGCGTGCCTTCCGGAAAGATCACGAGCTGGCGGCCGCGCTTCACTTCAGCCGCCGCGCGGCGCAGCGTCTTCACCAGCGAGCGCGGTCCGCCGCCGCGATCGATCGCGATCATGCCCGCCTTGATCAGGAACTGGCCGAACACCGGGATCCAGGTCAGCTCGCGCTTGAGCATGTAGAGCGGGTGGTCGAAGAAGCGCAAAAGCTGGAACGTCTCCCACATCGACTGGTGCTTGGCGGCCACGATCAAGGGCCCTTTCGGAATCTTCTCCACCCCTCGGAATTCGACCCGGATGTTGCAGACGACGCGCATCAGGAACAGCGTCGCGCTCGCCCACCATGCGGCCAGCGTCATCATCGCCCGGCGCGGCAACACGACGGTCGGGATCGCGATGATGCTTAAGCTCACCAGCACGAGATAGAACAGCACGTTGAAGATGAGCGAGCGCACGAAGATCGAAGACATCGAATTCCCGAACACGAGTTGGTCTGGTCAGTTCACCTGCGCGGTCGCGGGCCGGCGCGGCGCCTGCGCGCCGCTGGGTTGATCCAGGAATTCCGGCGTCAGGTCGAGACCGATTCTGGCCAGCCGCACCCGCACCTCCGCCGCGACATATTTGACGTATTCCGATAGCAGGAGGCGCAGCGTTCCGCCACTCATCCACCAGGGTTCGTCGCGCCATTTATCGCCGATCACCACGAACGGGATCAGCTCGACATCCGGCATCGCGTGCGACAGTTCGACGATCGCACGCGGCATGTGGTAGTTCGAGGTGACCACGATCAGCGACTTGAAGCCGCGCTCACGCGCCCAGCGCCGCGTCTCCGCGGCATTGCTCCTGGTATTGACCGCGGAGCGGTCGAGATCGACGCAGCACCTGAGCAGTGCCTGATTGCTCTCGGGCAGCGAGCGGGAAATATCGCTCGCCGCATTGGTCGGGTGAACGCCTGAGATCAGCAGCCGCTTGCCGTAGCCGGCCGCCAGCAATTCCACGGCGTCGGAGATCCGCGAGGAACCGCCGGTCAACACCACGATGCCGTCGGCGTTATGCTCGGGCTGGGTTTCGACGCCGCGCAATTGCGACAGGAACGCGACGAAACCGAACCCGGCGGCGACGAACAGCACCGCCAGCGGCGCGACGATCAGCGCGCGCAGCCATCCGCGCGGCCGCGCTGGCCGGCGCTCTTGCGATCCGTCGTCGAGTTCAGAGCTCATCGGATAATGGCTGTCCTTCCCCGGACGCAATTTTAGTGCGTTTTCGGGCGAAGTGGAGTCCGGCCGTTCCATCAGTCGACATCATCGAGCGTGGCGAACAGCGTCCGCCGTGAGGCCCAGGCCGTGATCGCGGCGATCAATACCGCCTGCAGCGCCAGCACCAGATAGCCGGACGGCCGCAGCGAGAAGGTGCCGAGCAGGGCTGCGAACTGGTCGCCGACCGGAGTGCCCGAGAACCAGCTCGCGATCGATTCAGAGAAGCCGAAGAACAGCATCGCGACGCCGCCGCCGATCAGCCCGCCCTCGAGGCCCAGCATCAGGAAGTGCCGCAGGAAACGGTTGGCAATGTAGCTGTCGGAGGCGCCGACGAAATGCAGCACCTCGACGATCGGCCGGTTGGCGGCCATCGCGCCGCGCGTGGCGAAGGAGACCGAGATGATCGTCGCGATGATCACGAGGGCCAGAATGCCGATGCCGGCGAACACGGTGGCGCCGCTCATCGAGCGCATGCGCTCGATCCAGGCGCGATGATCGTCGACGCTGGCGCCGGGGGCGGCCTGCGTGACCCGCGCTCGGAGCGCTGTGAGGTCGGGCGTGCCGCCGGGCTGCACCCGCGCCACGATGACGCGCGGCACCGGCAATTGCTCGATCGACAATCCGCTGCCGAGCCAGGGCTCGAGCAGTTTTGCGGATTCCTCCTTGCTGAACGGGCGGACTTCGACGATCCCACCTTGCGTCCGCATCGCCTCCGCCGCCGCTGATGTGTCGCGATCGAGATCGCGGCCGGGAGCCGGGCGGATCTGGATCGTGATCTCGCTTGCGACCTCCGACTGCCACTCGGCTGCGGATGCGCTGACCAGGAGCACCGTGCCCGTGGTCATCGAGGCGAGGAAGGTCATGATCGCCACGACAGCGACCAGCGCGCGGCCGGAGATCGAGGCGCGCGGCACGATCGGCGACATGTTGCGCGCGTTCGCCGACACCTGCGGGCGTTCATGCCCGAGGTCGACGAGCGGCACATGCTCTCGGCCGATCTTATTCATAGATGTGCAGCCGTCCCTGGTGCAGCACCAATCGCCGCGCCTCGTACTGGTCCATCAGCGTGATGTCGTGGGTCGCGATGATCACGGCGGTGCCGGACTTGTTCAACTCGATAAACAGGCGAAGCAGCCGCCGCCCGAGCGTCGGATCGACGCTGCCGGTCGGCTCATCCGCCAGCAGCAGTTGCGGCCGCGAGATCACCGCGCGCGCGATCGCGGCGCGCTGCTTCTCGCCGCCCGAGAGGATCGGCGGCAGCGCATCCATTCGCTCGCCGAGGCCGACCCATTTCAAGAGATCGATCACCTCGCGCCGGTAGCTGGATTCGTCGCGGCCCATCACGCGGAACGGCAGCGCGACGTTCTCATAGGTCGTCATGTGGTCGAGCAGGCGAAAGTCCTGCAGCACGATACCGATGCGCTTGCGCAGGTTTGCGATCTGGTCCTTGCTCAGCAGCGAAACATCCTTGCCGAACAGATTCACCAATCCGCGCGTCGGCCGCAGCGACAGGAACAAGAGCCTGAGCAACGAGGTCTTGCCGGCGCCCGACGGGCCGGTGAGGAACTGGAAGGAATGAGCGGGGACGGCGAAGCTGAGGTCGCGCAGAATCTCCGGGCCCAGTCCGTAACGCAATCCGACATTTTCGAACCGAACCAAGCTCTAGCTCCGCTCGACATTGGGTTGGACGTTGGGTTCAACTGGGGCGGCGGCCGGGAACCTCGAACCTTGGCTCAATCCTCGCGCCCGCTTCCGGCTGGGCCGACGGGCCGAACAAAGCGTTTGTGCTTCGGTTATGGTTTCCGATTCGTTAACGGTCGCCTTGTAGCATCCCGGCGCATCCATGGTGGGGATTGGGCTCCATGCATATCGTTTGCCCGCATTGTACAACATCCTATGCGATCAAGCTGGAGACGTTAGGTCCGGCCGGGCGTACGGTGCGTTGTTCCCGCTGCAGGGAAGTCTGGCTGGCGCGGCCGGAGGATGCCGTCGACATCACGGCGCCGATGCCGGCGATGGCGGCGGCGAACAGGTCCGCCGCGTGCGATGCCGCCGCGGAATGGGAGGCGATGGCGCGGCAGGAGGAGGAAGAGCGCACGCCTGTCGTCGACAGCCCCTCGATCTCGGCCGACTGGCCGGCGGACGATGCAGACCGGCAGGACTGGCCGTCGGTCGCCCGGGAAGACGCCGAGGCTCACGTAGATGCCGAAGCCAAACCCCGCCGCCGGCTGCCAGGACTGTTCAGACTGCCCACCCTGCCCCGCATCCGCATGCCCGCAACGAGCCTGCCCACCGCCTGCGCGGCGATGGCGGCGCTGATCGTGGCGCTGGTGGTGTGGCGCGGCGACGTCGTGCGCCTGTTGCCGCAGACCGCGCTGTTCTACCGGCTGGCCGGGCTCGAGGTGAACCTGCGCGGGGTGGCGTTCAAGGACGTCAAAGTCAGTCACGAGACAGTGGACGGCAAGCCGGTGCTGGTGATCGAAGGCATGATCGTCGGCGAGACCCGAAAGCCGGTGGAACTGCCGCGGTTGCGCTTTGCGGTCCGGGACGCGCAGGGCGCAGAGATTTATGCGTGGAACACGGTGCTGGAGCAGCCGGTGCTGAAGCCGGGCGAACGCGCCTTTTTCAAGTCCCGCCTTGCCTCGCCGCCCCCGGAAGGGCGCGACATCGATATCCGCTTCTTCAACAAGCGGGATTTGGCGGCCGGCGGCAAGGCTTAGAATACGAGACGTGTCTTGCGAAGGAGGTTAGCTCGATGCCGCGGGTGTTGATCGCCGACGACGAAGATTCGATGCGCTCGCTGGTGGCGCGCGCCATCGCCATGGACGGCCATGAGACCGTCACCGCGCAGGACGGCGCCGCCGCGCTCGAAATACTGGCGCGGGAGCAAGGCGCCTTCGATCTGCTGCTCACGGATATCCAGATGCCTGTCATGGACGGCATTGCACTGGCGCTCGCCAGCGCGCGCGACTTTCCGGAGTTGAAGATCCTGTTGATGACCGGCTTTGCCGATCAGCGCGAGCGCGCCTCCGGCCTCAATGCGATCGTGCACGACGTGGTGACCAAGCCGTTCTCGGTCGCCGATATCCGCACGGCGGTGGCGGATGCGCTGTCGGCGCGGAAGGTGGCGTAGGGTTGCGCGGGGCTCTCTCCGTCGTCCCGGGCTTGACCCGGGACCCATAACCACAGGGAGGTGTTGTGGCGCGAGCAAGCAGTTGCGGCGAAGCCTACAACAACGGCCTGTGGTTATGGGTCCCGTCTTTCGACGGGACGACAGCTGTGTGTGGGAGCCGCACGTCGCGTCATTACGCGCGGAGCCTCAATAATCCTTCAGCAGCCGCTCGAGATAGTCGAGCTCGATCTGCGGCCGCGACGGGTCGGCGAGGCGGCGGCGGAGTTCTTCCAGGATTCGCCGCACGCGCTGCACGTCGATCTCGCCGGGGATCTTGACGGTGTAGTCGTCACCGAACTCGCGGCCGTGCAAGGGGCGCCCGAGCGGATCGGTCTGGTTGCCGCCGCTCTGCTGCCGGCCGACGCGGTTGCCGGGGCCGTCGCCGGCCTGCTCGCCCTCGCCCTGCTGCATCGCCTCGGCGAGGCTCTGCGCGCCCTTGCGCAGCGCATCCAGCGCACGGCCCTGCGAGTCCACCGCGCCATCGGCATTGCCTTCGCCAAGTCGGCCGCTGGCATCGCCCATCGCGGAATCGGCCTGATCGAGCCCGTCCTCGCCGTCGCCCTGATCGCCCTCCTGGCCGCCCTGACCTTGCTGGCCTTGCTGGCCCTGCTGTCCTTGTTGGCCGCGCTGGCCCTTCTCGCCGCGCTGGCCGGGACCCATGCCGCGCTTGGCGAGCTCTTCCTGCAACTTCTGCAGCCGGTCGCGCAGCGCCTGCTGATCCTGCTGCAGGTCGCCCATGGACTGATCGCCCTGTTTGCCGCGCATGCGGTCGCGCCGCGAATCCTGGCCCTGCTTGAAGGTCTTGTCGCGCAACTGCTGCTGCTTGCGGATCATGTCGCCGAGCTCGTTCAGCGCCTGCTCCATGTCGTTGTCGCCGCTCTGGCCGGGCTGCGCCATCTGCAGGTTCTCCAGCATCTGCTGGAGCTGATCGAGCAACTGCCTTGCCGCGTCCTTGTCGCCGGAACGCGACAGCCGTTCCATGCGGTCGAGCATGTTCTTCAGGTCCTGCTGGCTCAGGACCTTGGCGTTGGGATCGAGCGGGCGCGCCAATTGCTGCGGGTTGTTGCGGAACTGCTCGGCGAGCTGGCGCATGAAATTGTCCAGCGCCGCGCGCAGATTGTCGGTGAGCTTCTTGATCTCCTCGTCGCTCGCGCCACGCTCCAGCGCCTGTTTCAAGGCGTCCTGCGCCGCGCGCAGCGCCTTGTCGACGTCGGTGATGTTGCCGTCCTCGATGGTGACGGCAAGCGCCCACAGGCTGGCGACGACCTCGCGCAGCGCGTTGTCGGTATGGGCGGCCTCGAGCTGCCGCGCCACGCTGTGCAGGCCGAGATAGGTGCCGGCCTCGGGCGTGAACATTTCCGGCGCGATCAACAGCGCGTCCAGCGCGGCGTAGACATCGGCGTTCTTGTTGGCGTTGAGCGCGAGAATGCGGCGCTGCTCAATCAGTGCCCGCGCCAGCGGTTTCGTGAACAACCGCTCCGGCAGGCGCATGTTGAACGGTTCGCTCTTGGCCTCATTGCCGGCCTCGTCCTTTGCCGTCAGCGTCAGCGTCACATCCGCGCCGGCATAGGGGTCTTCGCTCAAATCCTTGACGGTCTGGCCGACGCCATTGCGGGTGCGCGCGTTCGGCAGCACGAGCGGGAATTGCGGCGGCTCGAACAGCGGCCGCACCTCTGCCGTCCTGGTTCCGGCATTCCCGGGGTCCTTCGGCGCCTCGCCCGGACGCGCGACGAACTGCGCGCGCGCTTCGGTGATGCCGTAATCGTCCTCGAGCCGGTAGGACAATTGCAACGAGCCGCGCGCCTGGCGCTCGGGATCCTTGGCCAGGGCGACCGACGGCGGACGGTCAGGCGTTGCGGTAAAACGCCACAGCGGCTGGCCGGCCGGCGCGCGGACATGCGCGGTGCCGTCGCCAGCGATCTTGAAATGCCGCTCGTTGGTGCCCTTCGGCGCCTCGCCGGTCGGGGCAACCTCGGTCACGCCGCCGCCGACCACGACGTCGATATTGCCGCCGCTGGAACGCACGAGCAGCGTGCTGCCGGCGGGAACCGCCAATGGCCCGCTCTCGGCGGCAGCCGCTTCCCGGTTCGCCGACGACAGGATGATCGGCGGCTTGCCGGTATAGTTCGGCGGCGTCACCCAGGCATCGACCCGGATATTGGTCGGCGCCAGCACGCCATTCCAATCGAAGGCGGAGGCGAAACGGAGAGAACGCTCATCGCCTGCGGCGATATAGGTGCCGACCAGCATCACGATCACCAACGCCCGCAGGGCCCAGGGATCATGGATCGGAAGCCGGGGCGACGGCAGGCCGGCACGAATGCGCTTGAGCGAGGCCAGCGTGCGCTCGCGCTGTGCCTGCCACAGCGCCTGCGAGACCGGGTCCTGGCTCGTGAGCGTATCGCTCAGCGCGGTCGCCGGGCGATGGCGGATGCCGGTGCCGCGATCGAGCCGGCTCAAGCCCTCCTCGCGCGTCGGCCAGCGGAAGCGAACCAGCGGAAACAGCGCGGAGAGCGCCAGCACCGCGAACAGGCCCACACCGACGAGACGCACCGCAAGCGGCAGCGCCAGCCAGAGTCCCGCCCAGGAGACGACCAGGAACAATCCGATGACGGTCAGAAACCGGGCCAGATGCGGCCATACGCGCTCCCACGCGATCGCGTATTGTGCCCGCTGCAGGGCTTCGTTCAATTTTAGCCGCGCGACGGCGTTATGCTCGCGCGCGGGTTCAGTGGGGTCGCCGCTCAATAAAATCTCCGGGTTGCCCGACACGTCACCTTACCACAAGGGCGGCAATGAGGCACCCGTTCCGTTCCGGCAACCCACACGTGGAATTACGCATAACACGAAGGCGTGACTGCGCGTGAGCGACCCCGTAACGTCGCCGCCACAACCCCAGATCATGAGCCGAAATCGGGCCATGATCTCATTTTTGTTCGGGCATGGAAAACCGGTTTCCATCTTTCCGGATCATGCTCTCTGAACTGCATGAGGAAACGTTATGGACCAAAAGACGCACGACAAAGGCCTGGAAATCCGCAAGGCCGTGCTCGGCGAGGCCTATGTCTCCAACGCGCTCAAGAACGTCGACAGCTTCAACAAGCCGTTCCAGGACCTGCTCAACGAATATTGCTGGGGCTCGGTATGGGGCCGCGAGGAATTGCCGCGCAAGACCCGCAGCATGCTCGACATCGCCATGATCTCGATCCTGAACCGGCCGCATGAATTGCGCTGACCAACGGCGTCACCCGCGAAGAGATCCGCGAGATCCTGATGCAGGTCGCGATCTATGGCGGTATGCCCGCCGCCGTCGACAGCTTTCGTATCGCGCGCGAAGTATTCGCCGAGATCGATAAGGCGCAACGCCTTCTCCGCCGTCGTCCCGGCCAAGCGAAGCGCGAGCCGGGACCCATAACCACAGGCGGATGTGGTTGCGAAAACTGGGGCCACCGGCCGACGCCACAACTTCTCCCTGGGGTTATGGGTCCCGGGTCAAGTCCGGGACGACAGTGAGTGTGTGGCGTGCTGTTTCGCCGCAACGATCTCACAAATAACGATGCAAACAACGATAAAGGAAACACCATGGAAATTGGATTCATCGGCCTCGGGAACATGGGTTTTCCGATGGCGCGCCGGCTGGTCGAGGCCGGGCATCAACTTACCGTGTTCGATACGCGCAAGGAGGCCGTCGAGCGATTGACCGCGCGCGGCGCGCAAGCGGCGTCCTCGCCGAAGGCGATCGCCGACCGGGTCGAGACCGTGATGGCGAGCCTGCCCTCGCTGCAGGCCTCGCTCGAGGTCGCGACCGGTGCCGGCGGCGTGATCGAGGGCGAGCGCGTCAAGCGCTTCGTCGATCTCTCAACGGTCGGCTCGCAGATGGCGGTGCGCATCCATGACCTATTGGCGAAGCGCAACATCGTGCAGATCGACAGCCCCGTCAGCGGCGGCGTCGGCGGCGCCGAGAAAGGAACGCTGGCGGTGATGGTCTCCGGTCCGCGCGCGGACTACGAGGTGCTGAAACCCGCGCTCGACGTGATCGGCAAGGTGTTCTTCATCGGCGAGAAGCCGGGCTCGGGCCAGACGATGAAGCTCGCCAACAATTTCCTGTCGGCGACTGCGATGGTTGCGACCTCGGAAGCGGTGGTGATGGGCGTGAAGTCCGGGCTCGATCCGGCCGTGATGATCGATGTCATCAATGCGGGCTCTGGCATGAATACGGCGAGCCGCGACAAGTTTCCGCGCTCGGTGCTGCCGCGCACGTTCGATTTCGGCTTCGCCACCGGCTTGATGGTGAAGGATGTGCGGCTGTGCCTGGACGAGATGAAGTCGCTCGGCCTGTCGATGGAAGTCGCCGAGGCCGTCGGCCGCCTCTGGGAAACCGTGATCCGCGAGACGGGACCGGACTCCGATTTCACCTCCGCGATCAAGCCGGTCGAGAAAGCGGCGGGCGTCGTGGTCGGTGGCGCGCGAGCAAGCGGTTGAAGCGGAGCACACCCCAAACGCCTGTGGTTATGGATCCCCGCTTTCGCGGGACGACGCTGAACAAGGTGATGTTTGAATCAAAAGAAAGACCGCCTCTCGGCGGTCTTTCTGCATTCAACGAAAGTGTTTTGTGCCGGTCGTTTTTTGTGGCGCCTATCGCGCAAGCGCTATTTCGAGTTGCGGCGGCGCCTGACGTACCAATAGACGCCTGCAGCGACGAGAAAGGGAAGGCCAGCGCCAGCGGCTGGGCCGGGCGCACCACGATATGTTCCCTGGCCGACATAGGTGTAGACCTGGTCGGGAGGGAAGAACAGCGTGGCCGTGAAGTACACACCGGCGGGCACCGCCGCCGCCATCAAGAGGAAAATCGCGAGAACCCAGCCTGGCAATGACATTGTTACACCCCGCTCAGCCGCATTTGATAATATTAATCTCACTCGAATTTAAATATCTGTCAATGAAGATTTAATATTTAAATGGCAGGCATGCGAAAATGACGCAGGCATCTGGGGCAGAAAGTGAAAATACTACGCCCTCTTCGAGACTTATCAGTCACACCGACAAGCAGCGGGCACCGCTCCGCGGCTGTGAGATGGTGTGATCACCGTTCTGTTAAGGCAAAAGCTGCGCGGCGCCCGTCAGAGCCCAAAACGGCTCCCCAAGCCTCCGCACTGCACCGGGAATTCGTCCGGGAGGCCCGATTATTTGAAAACTCCCGCTGTCGCGCGGATTTTTCAATCGTTAAGCTGAATTATAAACCTGTTAAATCGCGACGGGAATTTAAATGCATTAATTCCCGATCGCCACTCACAGCCACGGGGCGGGCTTGTCCATCGCGATCAGCGCCTCGACGTCGACGCGGGGGCGCACGATGGCATACTGATCGTCCTTGACCAGCACTTCCGGCACCAGGGGCCTGGTGTTGTAGCTGCCGGACTGCACCGCGCCATAGGCGCCGGCGGTCATGATCGCCAGGAGATCGCCGGGCTTGGGCTCGGGCAGCGAACGGTCGAGCGCGAGATAGTCGCCGCTTTCGCAGACCGGGCCGACCACGTCGGCAACCATCATCGGCGCGTCTTTCTTGGCCTGCCGCACCGGCAGGATGTCGTGATGCGCTTCGTACAGCGTCGGTCGGATCAGGTCGTTCATCGCGGCATCGATGATGACGAAGTTCTTGGCATCGCCATGCTTCACATAGATCACGCGGGTGAGGAGGATGCCGGCATTGCCGACGATCATCCGCCCCGGCTCGAACATCAGCGTGCAGCCAAGGTTATGCGTCACGCGCCTCACCATCGCGGCATAGGCGTCGGGTGCCGGCGGCGCCTCGCGGTCCATGTAATAGGGAATGCCAAGGCCGCCGCCGAAATCGATATGCGAGATGTTGTGGCCGTCGGCGCGCAAGGTCTGGACGAATTCGGCGAGGATCCGGAACGCCGTCTCCATCTTGCTGAGATCGGTGATCTGGCTGCCGATATGCATGTCGGCCCCGCGCACCTCGATGCCCGGCAGCTTCGCCGCGCGGGCATAGACGTCTCTCGCACGGGAGATCGGGATGCCGAACTTGTTCTCGGACTTGCCGGTCGAGATCTTGGCATGCGTCCCGGCATCGACGTCAGGATTGACGCGCACCGAAATGCGCGCGGTCTTGCCCATCTCGGCCGCAAGCCGCGACAGCAGTTCAAGCTCAGGCTCGGATTCGATATTGATGCAGAGGATGTCGGCGGAAAGCGCGGCGCGCAGCTCGGCCTCGGTCTTGCCGACGCCGGAGAAGACGATCTTCGAGGGTGGAATGCCCGCGGCAAGGGCTCGCTTCAATTCGCCGCCCGAGACTACGTCGGCGCCGGCGCCAAGCTTTGCCAAGGTGCGCAGGACCGACTGGTTGGAATTCGCCTTCATCGCGTAGCAGACGAGCACCTTCTCGCCGGCGAAGGCTTCGGTGAACACCCGGTAGTGGCGCTCCAAGGTCGCGGTCGAATAGCAATAGAATGGCGTGCCCACGGTCTCGGCAAGCCTGGACAGGTCAACGGCTTCGGCGTGCAGCACGCCGTCGCGATAGTCGAAATGATTCATGGCGCGCTCAGTCGAGAAGCGGGTCGAGGACGAAGGATCGCTGACGACCCTTGGCCGCAGCCGGCGGCGCATCCGTTCCGTAGTTCGGATTGAACAGGCTGGGCTGGGCTGCCCGCTGGGTCTCGGTATCTTGCGGCGCGGCCGGCGTCTGCGCCGAGCTCGCGGTCGGCGGCAGGTCGAGCGGTCCCTTGCGTCCGCAGCCGCCGAGCGTCAGCGCGGCAACGCCGACAAGGATGAGAGCCCATCCCGACCGGGTCAGGCGGTGGTTACTGGTCACGACGAAATCCCCAATGCGGACCGCACCATACAAACATTGATTTGCTCTGGCGAGCCCCCGGATAACCATGAGATTGCAGCGAAATTTGTCGTTCAGCCAAATTTTCGCTCTTTTTCCAGCCGCTTCGCCCAGGTCTTCGCCTGGGAAAGCACGTTCTTCGGCGCGGTGCCGCCGTAGCTGATGCGGCTTTTCACCGATGATTCGACCGAGAGCACCTTCAGCGCGTCGGCAGTGATCTTCGGCTCGACCTCCTGCATCGCCTTCAGCGGCAGTTCGTGCAGGGCGACGGCCTGCTGCGAAGCCAGCGCCACGATGCGGCCGGTGACGTGGTGGGCCTCGCGGAACGGCATTTTCAGCGTCCGCACCAGCCAGTCGGCGAGGTCGGTGGCGGTGGCATAGCCCTCGCCGGCCGCGGCTTTCATCCGCCCCTCGTCGGGCACGAGGTCTTCGACCATGCCGGACATGGCGCGGATCGCGAGCGAGAGCGCGGCAAAGGCCTCCATCGCGCCCTGCTTGTCCTCCTGCATGTCCTTTTGATAGGCGAGCGGCAGGCCCTTCATCACGATCAGGAGCGCGGTGAGCGCGCCGATCACGCGGCCGGTCTTGGCGCGCACCAGTTCCGCCGCATCCGGGTTGCGCTTCTGCGGCATGATGGAGGAGCCGGTGGTGAACTTGTCGCTGAGGCGGACCAGGCCCACCAGCGGCGAGGTCCAGACCACGATCTCTTCCGCAAAACGCGACAGGTGCACAGCCGTGATCGCGGCAGCCGACAGGGTTTCCAGGACGAAATCGCGGTCGGAGACGGCGTCGAGCGAATTGGCCATCGGGCGGTCGAAGTCGAGCGCTTTTGCCGTCGCGGCCCGGTCGATCGGAAACGAGGTGCCGGCGAGCGCCGCGGCGCCGAGCGGCGATTCGTTCAGCCGCTTGCGAGCATCAGCGAAGCGGCCGCGGTCGCGCGCCGCCATCTCGACATAGGCGAGAAGATGATGCCCGAAGGTCACGGGCTGGGCGGTCTGCAGATGGGTGAAGCCCGGCATCACCGTTCCGGCATGTTCCAGCGCGCGCTCGACCAACGCTTGTTGGAACGCGGCCAGCGCCGCGTCGGTCTCATCTATCGTGTCGCGGACATAGAGGCGGAAGTCGGTCGCAACCTGGTCGTTGCGGGAGCGCGCGGTGTGCAGCCGTCCGGCGGCCGGGCCGATTAGCTCGGACAGGCGGCTCTCGACGTTCATATGGATATCTTCGAGCGCGCGCTTGAAATCGAACGATCCCTTGTCGATTTCTGACAAAATCGTGTCTAGACCTTTGCCGATATTTTTCGCATCAGACGCGGTGATGATGCCTTGCGCGGCGAGCATCGCGGCGTGGGCCTTGGACGCAGCAATGTCCTGGGCGTAAAGGTGACGATCGACGTCGATGGAGACGTTGATTTCCTCCATGATCGCGTCGGGACGTTCGGAGAACCGACCGCCCCACATCTTGTTGCTCATGATTGCTCGCTCACGACTTCTTAAAACTTCAGGCCTGCCCTTGATCGCCCGACCGTCAAAACCGAACCGGCCACCGGCGCGGGCCCTGCTTAGCCATATCTGACGCGGAATGACAAACGATATGCCCGAAACTCCCCCGTCCCGTGGCGCAACGCGCCGGATCCCGCTCGTGATCGGCGCGGTGCTGGTGGGTGCGCTGATCGGCTATGCCGGCGTCTCCGGATTTGGCGGGCTGATGGGCCGCGGCCCGGCCGGCGATCCGGCCTGCAATGGCGCGGTCGATCTGGCGAAGAAGCTCGGCCCGCTGGCACACGGCGAGCTCGCCGCGCTGACGATGGCGACGAAACCCTTGCGGGTCCCGGACCTCGCCTTCGAGGACGCCGAGGGCAAGCCGAGGAAGCTGTCGGACTGGCGCGGCAAGACCGTGCTGGTGAACCTCTGGGCCACCTGGTGCGTACCCTGCCGCAAGGAGATGCCGGCGCTGGACGCGCTGCAGGCCAAGCTCGGCGGCAAGGATTTCGAGGTGGTGGCGATCAACATCGACACCCGCGACTTCGACAAGCCTAAGAATTTCCTGAAAGACGCCAATCTGACCCGGCTCGGCTATTTCAGTGATGTGAAAGCCAAGGTTTTCCAGGACCTTAAGAGCATAGGCAAGGCGCTTGGGATGCCCACCTCGATGCTCATCGACGGCAACGGCTGCGAGATCGCGACCATTGCGGGTCCGGCCGAATGGGCCAGCGATGACGCCGTGAAGCTGATCACGGCCGCCGTACAGCCGGCCGCGGCAGGGATTTAGGCAACGACGTTCAGATTACCGCCGACGCCCGGCGCCAGATTGGCCGTCGACGGGGCACCCAGGAGCGTCTGGACCGCGGATTTCTCGGCGTCCGCATTGGATTTGATGATCGAGGTCTGAATCTGCGACTGCAGGCCGCCGGCCTGCATGGCCAGAATGCCCGAGACCATGCTCATCATATCCATACGCGGTACTCCCCAATTCGGGCGCACCATAGGCGGCGGGGGGTTAATGAAAGCTGGATATGTCGGGCGCCAGCCGGCCCCGATCATGGCATGTCATACGCGGCTTGACCCGCGTATCCATCAATCTTCACATGAGTCGTTTTTTAGGGATGGATTGCCGGGTCAAGCCCGGCAATAACGACAAGTTAGCGCGTCGGGACCGGCTTCTCGCCGCGGTAGTCGTAGAAACCGCGCTGGGTCTTGCGGCCGAGCCAGCCGGCCTCGACATATTTCACCAAGAGCGGGCACGGCCGGTATTTTGAATCGGCGAGCCCCTCATGCAGCACCTGCATGATCGACAGACAGGTGTCCAGTCCGATGAAATCGGCGAGCTCCAGCGGGCCCATCGGATGGTGGGCACCGAGCTTCATCGCCGCGTCGATCGCCTCGACATTCCCGACGCCCTCGTAGAGCGTGTAGATCGCCTCGTTGATCATCGGCAGCAGGATGCGGTTGACGATGAAGGCCGGAAAATCCTCCGATACCGCGACCTGCTTGCCGAGCTTGCCGACGAACGTCTTGGCAGCGTCGAAGGTCGCATCATCAGTGGCGATGCCGCGGATCAGCTCGACCAACTCCATCAGCGGCACCGGATTCATGAAATGAATACCGATGAAACGCTCGGGGCGGTCGGTGGAGGCGGCGAGCCGCGTGATCGAGATCGAGGAGGAGTTGGAGGCGACGATCGCCTCCGGCTTCAGGACCGCGCAGAGATCGTGGAAGATCTTCCGCTTGGTCTCTTCCTTCTCGACCGCGGTCTCGATCACAAGATCGCAATCCGCCAGTTCGTCGAGGCTGTCAGTCGCGACGATCCGGGACAGCGCCTGCTTGCGCTGCTCCTCGGTGATGGACTTCTTGGCCACCTGGCGCGACAAATTGCCGTTGATGGTTGCGAGCGCCGATTTCACGCGATCGGCGGAAATGTCGTTGAGCAGCACGTCGAAGCCCGCAAGCGCCGCCACATGGGCAATGCCGTTACCCATCTGGCCCGAGCCGATTACGCCGACCTTCTTGATTGCGACCGTCATGTTGTCACCACCGGGACAGCGCGTCCATCGCGCCTCGCCCAAGTCCCCTACTACGTCCCCAATATCCGACAAGTCTTACGTTTGCGCATGATCTTTTTCGTAAACCGGCGCCCACTTAGCGCCGACGCGGCGCTCCGGGTACGGATCATGCTACGGGCGAAAGGTACCTGCTTCGCCGAAAAACGCCATTCAAAAACAAGAACACCGGCCGGGGCCGTACCATCCGGCCGGTGTTCTCTTTGCTTATTTTCCGAGCTTGCCGAGCGCTTCGGTCAGCTCCGGAACCGCCTGGTAGAGGTCGGCGACCAGGCCGTAATCGGCGACCTGGAAGATCGGCGCGTCCTCGTCCTTGTTGATCGCGACGATCACCTTGGAATCCTTCATGCCAGCCAGATGCTGGATCGCGCCGGAGATGCCGACCGCGACATAAAGTTCCGGCGCCACCACCTTGCCGGTCTGGCCAACCTGCCAGTCGTTCGGGGCATAGCCGGCGTCGACCGCCGCGCGCGAGGCGCCGACACCGGCACCGAGCTTGTCGGCCAGCGGTTCGATGTACTTGGCGAAATTTTCCCGGCTCTGCATGGCGCGGCCACCGGAAACGATGATCTTGGCCGAGGTCAGCTCCGGACGATCGCTCTTGGCGACCTCCTCGCCGAGGAAGCTGGAGAGACCGGGATCGGCCGCAGCCGCCACGGACTCGACCGAGGCGCTGCCGCCCTCGCCCGCCGCGGCGAAGGTTGAGGTGCGGACCGTGATCACCTTCTTGGCGTCCTTGGACTTCACTGTCTGGATCGCGTTACCGGCGTAGATCGGACGCTCGAAGGTATCAGGCGCGACCACCTTGATGATCTCGGAGACCTGCATGACGTCGAGCAGGGCCGCGACGCGCGGCATCACGTTCTTGAAGCGCGAGGTCGCGGGCGCAACGATCGCGTCATAGGACGGCGCCAGCGAGACGATCAGCGCGGCAAGCGGCTCGGCGAGATCGTGCGCATAGGCCTCGCCTTCGGCCACCAGCACCTTCTTGACGCCGGCGAGCTTCGCCGCCGCTTCGGCCGCAGCCTTGGTGCCCGCCCCGCCGCCGGCGACCAGCACATGCACGTCGCCGCCCAACTGGGTCGCCGCGGTCAGCGCCTTGTTGGTGACGTCCTTCAGCTTCTCGTGTTCGTGTTCGGCAATCAGCAATGTCGTCATTTAGAGAACCCCGGCTTCGGTCTTGAGCTTCGACACCAGTTCGGCGACGTCCTTGACCTTGACGCCCGCCTTGCGGCCTGCCGGTTCCGAAGTCTTGAGGATTTCGAGATGCGGTGTGAGGTCGACGCCGTAATCGGCGGCGTTCTTCTCGTCGATCGGCTTCTTCTTCGCCTTCATGATGTTGGGCAACGAAGCATAGCGCGGCTCGTTGAGGCGAAGGTCGGTGGTGACGATCGCCGGGCCCTTCAGCTTCACGGTCTGCAGGCCGCCGTCGACCTCGCGCGTGACTTTGAAGTCAGAACCTTCGACCTCGAGCTTGGAGGCGAACGTCGCCTGCGACCAGCCGAGCAGCGCGGCCAGCATCTGGCCGGTCTGGTTGCTATCGTCGTCGATCGCCTGCTTGCCGAGGATGACGAGGCCGGGCTTCTCAGCCTCGACCACCGACTTCAGGAGCTTGGCCACTGCGAGCGGCTCCACCGTGCCCTCGGCCTTGACCAGGATGCCGCGGTCGGCGCCCATCGCAAGGCCGGTGCGGATGGTCTCGGAGGCTTGCGCCGGGCCGATCGACACCACCACAACCTCGGTCGCCTTGCCGGCTTCCTTCAGCCGCAACGCTTCCTCGACCGCGATCTCGTCGAACGGGTTCATCGACATCTTGACGTTGGCGAGCTCCACGCCCGATCCATCGCTCTTGACGCGGACCTTGACGTTGTAGTCGACGACCCGCTTTACCGGCACAAGAACCTTCATCGATCCTCTTTCGCTTTGAAATTAGGGGGTTGATTGGCTTGGGCGCGGAACCTAAAGGTCCCGCTATCGGCGGTCAACGCGCGAAAGCCAAAAATCGGCCCCGTGGATCTCAGACCCATTCTAGCGGTTCTGGCCCGGCACCCACAACACATCACCGGCACCCTTGTCGTTCTGGAAACGGCTGGCGACAAACAGGAAATCCGACAGGCGGTTCATATATTGGATGCCAGCCTCGCTGACTGGCTCATCCGGCTTGGCCGCAAGTTCCACCATCATCCGTTCCGCCCGGCGGCAAATCGTACGGGCGAGGTGCAGATAGGCTGCCGCCGGGGTACCGCCGGGAAGTACGAACGAGGTTAACGGCGCCAGCTCGGCATTGAGCGTATCGATGTCGCGCTCGAGCCGCTCGACCTGGCTCGCCAGCATCCGCAAACGCTCCGCCTTGCCCTCGCGCTGGGGCACCGCGAGGTCGGCGCCAAGATCGAACAGATCGTTCTGGATCAGACCGAGCATGCGGTCGAGCGCGGGATTATCCGCAAGATGAAGCCGCACCACGCCGATCGCGGCATTGGTCTCGTCCACCGTGCCGTAGGCGCTGACGCGCAGATCATATTTCGCTCGCCGCTCGCCGCTTCCGAGCGCCGTCGTACCGTCGTCGCCGGTGCGCGTATAGATCTTGTTGAGCACGACCATGTTCCAGCTCCGGTATTTGCGACCACCTCTTCCTTTTGGAGAGGTAAGAACTAGCGCCCCATCGCCCAGACCGCGAGCATCGCGATTACGATGGCGACGAACTGCAGCAAGACGCGCAGCCGCATCAATTTCTGCGAGGTGTTCGGCGAGCCGCCGCGCATCATGTTGGCGAGACCGAGCAACAGGACTATCCCGACGGCGCCGACCGCGATCGGGAGGATGAACGTACTTAAGAACGATGCCATCTGCGCTACATAACACCGCGATATCTGAAGCGCCACATAGGGCAAGTGCAACGATCTGGCGTTTGGCGCGATTATATCGGAAGCTGGTGTGCGGCCTCGGCTGGCCGGATCAGGGTGGGAAGTGAAGCAGGTTCGGTACGTCTACCACGTCGTGATGGATGCGTTCTACACGTTCCTCGCCGACGACGGCTGGGCGATTGCGAGCCATATCGCGCTCTCGACCCTGATGGCGCTGTTCCCGTTCCTGATCGTGCTGACCTCCCTCGCCGGCTTTTTCGGCTCCAAGGAACTGGCCGACCAGGCCGCGAGCCTGCTGCTGCAGACCTGGCCCAAACAAGTCGCCGACACGCTGTCCAGCCAGGTCCACGACGTCCTGACGACCACGCGCGGTGACATCCTCACCGTCGGCGCGGCGCTCGCGGTCTATTTCGCCTCCAATGGCGTCGAGGCGCTGCGGGTGGCGTTGAACCGCGCCTACGCCGTCCCCGAGCGGCGCCGCTGGTACTGGCTCCGGCTTGAATCGATCGGCTACACCCTGATCGCCGCCATCACCTCGCTCGCGATGGCGTTCCTGATCGTGCTCGGTCCGTTGATACTCGAGACGGCACGGCACTACATTCCGTTCTTCGTCGAGAGCAACGAGCGCATCCTCAACATTGCACGCTACGGCATCACGATCACGGCGTTGACCGTTGCGCTGTTCATCCTGCATGCTTGGCTGCCGGCGGGGCGCCGTAATTTCCTGCAGATCCTGCCTGGCATCATCTTCACCATGGTGGCCTCGCTGATATCAGGCATCGTGTTCGGCCAGTACCTGGCGCGCTTCGCCAAGAACTATGTCACGATGTATGCGGGGCTCGCGTCGGTGATCATCGCTTTGGTGTTCCTGTATTTCATCGCCGCGATCTTCGTCTATGGCGGCGAATTGAATGCGGCGATCATCAAGTCGCGCCTGCCGAAGGGCGTATCGCTTCAAGCAGCGCAGTCGCTAAAGCACGCGGACTCACAGGCTTGACCAGGAACGCGTCGGCGCCGGCCGCCCGCGATGCCGCCTCGTCCTCGCTGCGGCCGGAAATCCCGATGATCGGAATGCGGCCAAGCGGCGACTGAAGCGCGCGGATACGCCTGATCGCCTCCACCCCATCGATGCCGGGCAGCACCATATCCATCAGCACGGCGTCGAAGGCGCCCTGCTGAAGCCGCTCCGGCGCCGCTTCTCCATCGCCGATGAACTCCGCCTGATGGCCGAGCTCGGTGAGGATGGTGTTGAGCACGACGCGGCCGAACGGATTGTCCTCGACGCTGAGCAGCCGGAGCGCGCGCGGCGACCCGGCCGGGACGTCGCTCCCGGCATCGCCGTTGGATGCGGCCGGTTCGCCGGCGGACGCCAGCACGATCGTCAGCGTAAAGGTGGTGCCCCCGCCCCGCCGCTGCCTGGCGACGATGTCGCCGCCCATCGCCCGCGCAAGCTGCTTGACCGAGGATAGGCCGAGGCCTGCGCCGCCGAAGCGCGAGGCGACCCGGACATTGGCCTGCGAGAACGGACGGAACAGGCGCTTGATCTCGGCGAGCGAAAGCCCGATGCCGCTGTCGGAGACCGCGAAGGCGACCCCGACCTTGCCTTTCGCGGCGCGCGTCGGCGTAACCTCGAACGCGACTGTTCCCCGCTCGGTGAATTTGACCGCGTTGTCGATCAGGTTCTCCAGCGCCGCACGCAGCCGAATGGGATCGCCGACGGCGAAGGCGGGCAGCTTTTCGGAGATATCGACCGAGGGCTGCAGGCCCTTGGCCGCCGCCCGCCCGGCGAGTGAATTCCCGGCGTTGCGGGCAAGCGTGCCCAGGTCGAAAAAATCCTGCCGGATCTCAAGGCCGGGCCCACGGCTTCGCGCGGCATCGACGAACAGGGTGGCAAGGCTGGCCAGATGCTCGGCGCCGGCCTGGATGGTATCGACCCAGCGCCGCTCGCGCTCGTCGAGGTCGGAGGTCGCAAGCAGGTTGCTGATCGCGAGAATACCGGTAAGCGGGGTGCGCACCTCATGCGCGAAGGCCGCCAGCGCGGTCTCGACCACGCCGGGGCCCGCCTTGGCAGGCGCGCGTCCGCGGCGTGCCTTTGCCGCCTTCAAGACACGCTTCCGCGACGGCGTCTTCTTGGGATGCCGAATGGTGCGCCCAACGCGCGATCTTGCCGCCATGATTCCCGTGAACCCTGCCCCGGCCGGCAGAATGGCATGCGAGGGTGGTGGGTGTCACGGAGACCTTTTGGGCGACGGCGCCATTACGCGAAAGTGGGCTGAGGCCGTTTGGTTGAGCTCGATCTGGCCGCGAGGACCACCTCTCCCCATCGGGGAGAGGTCGCGCCGACGGCGCGGGTGAGGGGATCAGGTCCCACGAGAGTGCAGGACCCCTCACCCGGATCGCATCTTGCGATGCGATCCGACCTCTCCCAATGGGAGAGGTGAAGCACCTAGGGTAGCCCCACCAGACGGCGGATATCAGCGGGCGTCGCACCGCCGGCGCGCAGTTCCCGCAAGGCGGTTGCCTTGGTCGACTTCGACAGCTTCTGTCCGACCGAATCGCGGATCAGCCGGTGGTGCCGGTAGGCCGGCGAAGCGATGCCGAGCAGCGCCTGCAGCAGCCGGTGCACGCTGGTGGACCAGAACAGGTCCTGCCCCCTGATAACGTCAGTCACCCCTTGCAGGGCGTCGTCGATCACGACCGAGAGGTGATAGCTGGTTGGCGTCTCCTTGCGCACTAGGATGACGTCACCCCACGCCTCCGGCCGGGCGATGACGGTTCCGTGCTCGCCGGCAGGTCCCGCCCCCTGTTCGGCCCAGCTCAGATCTTTCACCCGCGCGCGAGCCGCCGCCATGTTCAACCGCAGCGCGTAAGGCGCCCCCGACTCGATCAGCCGCCGCCGCTCCGGCGCCGGCAGCGATCGCGCGGCGCCCGGATAGAGCGGCGCGCCATCCGGATCGCGCGGCCATGGTCCTGCCGCCTCGCGCTCGGCGACCAGGCGCGCGATCTCAGCGCGGCTTTCAAAGCTCGGATAGAGCAGGCCCTCGGCGGTCAATCGCTCGACCGCCTCGCGATAAGCGTCAAGATGCTCCGACTGCCGCCGCACCGGCGTCTCCCAGGCGATGCCGAGCCAGGCGAGGTCCTCGTAGATCGCAGTCTCGAACTCCGCGCGGCAGCGCGTCGGATCGATGTCCTCGATCCGCAGCAGGAAGCGTCCCCCGGACTCGCGCGCGAGGTCAAAATTCAACAACGCCGAAAAAGCGTGGCCGAGATGGAGATAACCGTTCGGGCTCGGCGCGAATCGGAAAACGGGTGGCGACATTGTATTGGAATTCGTCATTGCCGGGCTTGACCCGGCAATCCATCCTCTAGGACTCTTATCGATAGCAGATGGATGCGCGGGTCAAGCCCGCGCATGACGCGACGAGACTGTTCCTCCATGCTCATCCACTTCGAAACCCAATCGGACCTCGAAGACGCGATCAAAACTCTTGTGAAGCAGGACAAGCGGCTGAGGCCAGTCCTGGAGATCACCGGCATGCCGGCGCTGCGGCAGCGCGAGCCGGGCTTTGCCGGGCTTGCCGCGATCGTCTGCGGCCAGCAGCTTTCGACCGCGAGCGCCGCGGCGATCTGGGGCCGGGTCAGCAAGGCATTCGATCCCTTTCATCATGATGCGATCAGCAAGGCGCGCGCCGACCGGCTTGGCCGGCTCGGCCTGTCGGCGGCGAAGATCAAGACACTGAAGCACATCGCGCGCGAGCTCGCCGCCGAGCGGCTGAACCTCGACGTGCTCGCGAACGAAGACGCCGACATCGCCCACAACACGCTGACCGCGCTGCCCGGCATCGGACCATGGACCGCGGACATCTATCTGTTGTTCTGCCTCGGCCACGGCGACGCCTGGCCGGCGGGCGACCTCGCCGTGCAGGAAGCGGTCAAGATCGGGCTGGGACTGAAGGAACGGCCGACGGCAAAGCAGATGGCGCCGCTGGCCGAGCCCTGGCGCCCGCTGCGCGGCGCCGCGGCGCATCTGTGGTGGGCTTATTACCGTGTGCTGAAGAAGCGCGAAGGCGTGATTGCCGGCGCGAAAACGAGCGCAGGATCGTAGCCCGGGTGAAGCGCAAGCGTAACCCGGGGCCGGCGGCAAACGTCGATACTGGTGTCCCCGGGTTGCGCTTCGCTCCACCCGGGCTACGGGGCTTCGTCACAGTTTTCGGCTGTCGTAGGCCCAATGGAGCAACGCTTGGCGTTGCCGTGGCCTGCAGGTCAGATCACCGGGTTCGCAACTGCGCTTGATCTGCGCGACATGTCGCCGGATCGCTTTCCAGCGCCTGATCTGCCGCGCATCCTCCATCGATATGCGACGGCCCATGTAATAGCGGCAATACCACTGAAACCAGCCGCGCGGATCGTCGGGGTGGATCCATCCTTTCTGTCGCCAGACCGAAAGAGGCTGGCTCGCGTTGACGCCGAAGTAGTTCAGCGAGCAGTCGCGTCTCGAAGGCGAAAGCCGGGCGCCGGCAAACCAGCTCGCCGGGAATTCCTTGCGGCAGTCCGTCATGTACTTGCCGCAGAAGATGCCGAGGGCCAGCAGCTGCTTCGGTGTGAGTTCGGGACGAAATTCCGGATCGAAATTGCGTCCGGCAGGTTCGGTGAGGACGTAGCGGTACCCCCGCTGCATCTTGTCGTTGACTGTAACGCTTACAGAGCGTCGGCGCATGATTGTGAGCCTCATGTCCTTTGACAAGCGCGGCGGGCGGCGAAAGTTCTCTGGACAGGCCCGTAGCCCGGGTGAAGCGCAGCGTAACCCGGGACCGATCGTCAATGTTGATGCAGATGTCCCGGGTTGCGCTGCGCTCCACCCGGGCTACGGGGCACTAGCCGCGCAGCCTGATGCGGTCTTCGCGGGCACAGGCGGTGACGAAGCTGGTCACGGCGCGGACGGCGGGCAGTTCGATCAGGTCGGGATGCGCGAGCAGCCAGAGGTCGGAGACGCTGCCGAGCTTCTGCGGCGCGACCCGCACCAGGTCCGGGCAGCTCTCGGCGACGAAGCAGGACAGCGCCGAGATGCCGAGCCCGGCGCGCGCGGCGGCCAGCATGTCGCCTTGCGACGAGCAGCGCATCACCACCGTTCCCTGCCGCGTAATGAAGTCGCTCCAGCGCGCCAGATGCGCGTTCGACGCCTGGTCGGCAAAACCGATCACGCTGTGACCCCGCCACTCCTCGCGCCGCTCCGGCAGCTTGCGCCGCGCGGCATAGTCGCGCGAGGCGTAGAACCCGGTGCCGAGCCGGCCTATTCTGCGGCCGATCAGGTTTTCCTCGCCGGCATCGACCGGCCGCAGCACCACATCGGCCTCGCGGCGGCGCACGCTCGCCGGAAACGGATGGGTGATGATCTCGAGCTGGATACGGTCGTGATCGCGCAGGAACGGCCCCAGCCGCGGCATCAGCCAGTGCGCGGCCAAGGTCGCACCGATCGACAGCTTCACGACGCCTCTCGCCTGTTCGCCGGTTGCGGACGCCGCGACCTCGGCGCGCAGCGCTGCGGCCGCCATGGCGTCGGCATGCTCGCGAAACTTGCGGCCCTGCGAGGTCAGCGACAACCCGTCATTGGAGCGCGCGAACAGGCGGGTGCCGAGCTGCTTCTCCAGCGCCGCGATCTTGCGGCCGATGGTCGGGTGGCTGGCGCGCAGGCGGCGTGCGGCGCCGGCGAAACTCCTGGTGTCCGCGACGGCGACGAAGGTCTTGCACAGGTCCCAATCCATCCGGCAGCCTCGCATAGCCTGTTCATTTCTGCTGAAACGACTGTTCAATATTGAACAGCGCCACCGCTTCGTCCAGCCCTATATTGACAGCGTCAAGATCAAGATGCCGCAGGCACCGGAGGACCCAGGAATGACGCTGCCCGCTTTTCTCGCCAATAGTCTCGAACTACCGGTGGTCGGCTCGCCGCTGTTCATCGTGTCAGGGCCCGATCTCGTGATCGCCCAGTGCAAGGCCGGTATCGTCGGCTCGTTTCCGGCGCTGAACGCCAGGCCGGCCGAGAAGCTCGACGAATGGCTGACGCAGATCGAGGACGAGCTCGGCGAGTACAAGGCGCGACATCCGGACAAGAAGGTCGCGCCCTACGCGGTGAACCAGATCTGCCATGCCTCCAACGACCGGCTGATGCGGGACATGGAAACCTGCGTGAAGCACAAGGTTCCTGTCATCATCACCTCGCTGCGGCCGCCGTCGGAAATCGTCGAGGCCGCGCATTCCTATGGCGGCGTGGTGTTTCACGACGTCATCAACGTCAAGCATGCACGGAAAGCCGCCGAGCAGGGCGTCGACGGCCTGATCCTGGTCTGCGCCGGCGCCGGCGGGCATGCCGGCACGCTGTCGCCGTTCGCGCTGGTGCGCGAAGTCAAGCAATGGTTCAAGGGCACCATCCTGCTGTCGGGCGCGATCTCCGACGGCTGGAGCATCGCCTCCGCGCTCGCGCTTGGCGCCGATCTCGCCTACATGGGCACTCGCTTCATCGCCACGCAGGAAGCCAATGCCGATCCGCGCTACAAGCAGGCGCTGACTGAACATGGCGCCCACGACATCGTCTATTCGAACCTGTTCACCGGCGTGCACGGCAACTACCTCGGACCGTCGATCGTGGCCGCCGGTCTCGATCCGAACAATCTGCCTGTTGCCGACAAGTCGACGATGAACTTCGGCTCCGGCGGCAACATGAAGGCCAAGGCGTGGCGCGACATCTGGGGTTCGGGCCAGGGCATCGGCCAGATCACGGATGCGCCGCCGGTCGCCGAACTGGTGGAGCGGCTCAAGACGGAATTCACCGAAGCAAGCAGCGACTTCCAGAGACGCGCGAGCGCATGAATTCACCTCGCCCCGCTCTTCGCGGGGAGAGGTCGAAATTCAAGCTGCGCTTGAATTTCGGGTGAGGGGCTGCCTCCGCGAATGTCTCTGTCATCGTATTCGCGGAGAGAGCTCCTCACCCCAACCCTCTCCCCGCAAGAGCGGGGCGAGGGAAAGGCGCGATCAAGCGCCCTCAATTCAGAATAAAAATCTTTAGTCATCGGGAGAGAGACCATGAAGCTGCGGCACGCATTGGCCGTTCTGTTTACCTTGGGCGCGATCGCAACGGCCTTCGCCGAGGACAAGGAAGACATCCGCATCGGGCAGACTCTGCCCTATAGCGGTCCGCTGTCCGGCTTCGGCATCATCGGGCGGACGCAGGAAGCCTTCTTTGCCAAGGTCAATGCCGAAGGCGGCATCAACGGCCGCAAGGTGAAGTTCATCACGATGGACGACGCCTACTCTCCGCCCAAGACGGTCGAGCAGACCCGCAAGCTGGTCGAGCAGGAAGAGGTGCAGATGATATTCGGTTCGCTCGGCACCGCGACCAACAGCGCCGTGCACCGCTACCTCAACGGCAAGAAGGTCCCGCAACTGTTCCTCTTGAGCGGCGCCACCAAATGGGCCGACCCGAAGAACTTTCCCTGGACCATGCCCGGCATGGCCGCCTACGAATCCGAGGGCATCGTGTATGCCAAATATGTGTTGCAGGCCAAGCCCGACGCCAGGATCGCTATCCTCTCCCAGAACGACGATTTCGGCCGCGACTATGCCGCCGGCTTCAAGCGCGCGCTCGGACCCAAGGCCGCCAATATGATTGTCGCGGAGGCGAGCTATGAGACCAGCGCGCCGACAATCAGTTCGCAGCTCGCGACATTGAAGGCCTCCGGCGCCAACGTGCTGTTCGCCGTCGTGCTTGGGAAATTTACCTCGCAGTCGATCAAGGGCGTGGCCGAGCTCGGCTGGAAGCCCGAACTGTTCTTCGTGCCGACCTCGGCCTCCTCGATCTCGTTCCTGGAGCCGGCGGGACTGGAGAATGCAGTCGGCCTGATCTCCTCGAGCAATCAAAAGGACACGATGGATGTGCAGTGGGCCGATGACGCAGGTGTGAAACAATATTTTGCGTTCATGAAGCAGTATCTGCCGAATGCCGACCTGAACAATTCGAACTACGCCGCCGGCTACCACTATGCGACACTTCTGATGGCCGCGCTCAGGGCATGCAAGGACGATTTCAGCCGCGACAACATCCTGCGCCAGGCGACGTCGCTGCGCGAGGTCAAGCTGCCGCTATTGTTGCCGGGAATGACCGTTACGACCGGTCCGGATGATTACCTGCCGTTCCAGCAGTTGCAGTTGCGACGCTTCAACGGCAAGAGCTGGGTCGCTTTCGGCGAGATCCTGGACGACCGCTAGGCCTGTCGCGATAGATTGAGGGTGTGAGAATGATCATCAGCGGTGAACGCCGGATCGGCTATGGCGAGATCAACGAGCGCATCGGCCGCGCAGCATCCGGGTTGCGGGCGCTGGGCGTGCGCGATGGCCAGCCGGTCGCGATGATGTTGCGCAACGATTTTGCGCTGTTCGAGGCGGTGGCCGCCTCCGCCGCGCTCGGCAGCCCAATCGTACCGGTCAACTGGCACCTGAAGGCCGACGAGGTCGCCTATATCCTCGCCGATAGCGGCGCGGACGTCCTGATCTGTCATGCCGACCTGTTGCCGCAGATCCACGATGGGTTGCCCGCCGGGCTCAAGCTGCTGGTGGTGGCGACGCCGCCCGAGATCGCCGCGGCCTACGGCATCACGCCTGAACTGACGCAGGTGCCTGACGGCCTGACCGACTGGGACCGCTGGCGCGACACCCATGCGCCCCTGACCGATGCCCCGATCGGCGCTTCGCCGATGTTCTACACCTCAGGCACCACGGGCCAGCCCAAGGGCGTGCGGCGCAAGCCGATGCCGCCCGAACTGCAGGCCGCGGCCGCCCGCGTCAGCGCGATCGCCTACGGCATCAAGCCGAACGACAACCAGATCGTTCTGATGAACGGGCCGATGTATCATTCGGCGCCGCACAGCTACGGCATGCTGGCGTTCCGCAGCGGCTGCACCATCGTGCTCGAACCGCGCTTCGATCCCGAGGATCTGCTGCAGCTCGTCGAGCGCCACCGCGTCACCCACATGCACATGGTGCCGACGATGTTCGTGCGGCTGCTGCGGCTGCCGGAGGAAACGAGACGACGCTACGACGTCTCCTCGTTGCGCTTCATCATTCACGGCGCCGCGCCCTGTCCGCAGGATGTGAAGCGCGCGATGATCGACTGGTGGGGACTGGTGGTGAACGAGTATCTGGGCTCCACCGAGACCGGGATCCCGATCTGGCATTCGGCGACAGAGGCGCTGGCAAAGCCCGGCACCGTCGGCCGCGTGATCGAAGGCGGCATCGTCAAGATCTTCCGCCCCGACGGGACGGAATGCGACGTCAACGAGCCCGGCGAGATCTTCATGCGGCAGACGGCAATCCCGGATTTCGACTATCACGGCAATGCCAAGGCGCGCACTGAAACCGGGCGTGAAGGCCTCGTCAGCGTCGGCGACGTCGGCTATCTTGATGCGGACGGCTATCTGTTCCTGTGCGACCGCAAGCGCGACATGGTGATCTCGGGCGGCGTCAACATCTATCCCGCCGAGATCGAGAACGCGCTGATCGGCATGGAAGGCGTGCGCGACTGCGCGGTGTTCGGCGTCGCCGACGACGAATATGGCGAGCGGCTGTTCGCCTGCATCGAGCCCGAGCCGGGCGCGACGCTGTCGGTCGCCGCCGTGCAGGATTTTCTGCGCAGCAAACTTGCCAACTTCAAGGTGCCGAAGGACATCCAGTTCATGGACGCGCTGCCGCGCGAAGCCACCGGCAAGATCTTCAAGCGCAAGCTGCGCGATCTGCATCGCGAAGGCACGCTCCGCGCAGCCGTTTGATGCGGCCGAGGCAAATGCGCTCTCACGCCTTTTCACGTGTGCGTTAGGAACGGCTTCGCCGCCCTTTCGCAGCCTCCATCCGCGCCCAACCTAGCAACGTTGTTTCATGCGTTGCCAATGGAGCGCGATCGGCGTGACGAAGTTCGGTCAGGTGCGCTGGGCTCAGAAGGATGGCAGCCCGCCGACGACGTCCCAAGCGGACGGTCCGGCGGGCGAAAGCGGCGTGCGGGTGTTCCGGGCGCTGTTCGACGGCGGGGCGCATTTCAACGCCACACCGGATCAGCACCTCGTCTTCGTTCAGATGTCACCCCATCTGCAGCTCGATTGCCGAATAGCCGGACGGCAGCTTCGGCACGAGACGACCCACGGCGCGCTCGCGATCTGTCCGGCCGGCATTGACTCGTCCGCCGATGCCGACGGCACCGCCGATATGCTGCTGGTCGCGGTCAAGCCGACCCAGCTTGCGCTTGCGGCCGCGGAAGATTACGCGCTCGAAGCAGAGCTGCCGGAACGGCTGTCGGGGTACGACCAAACGCTTCAGCAGGCGGCGCAGTCGCTGGCCGCGGAGAGTGCGCAAGGCTATCCCAATGGTCCGCTGTTCTGGAGCGAAGCCGCGAGCCGCTTCATCGGCCGCCTAGTCTCCCACTATACGTCGACGCCGCGACGCCCAGTTCGCGGCCGGCTCGGTCAACGCGCGCTGCAGCGGATCAGAGACTATGTGCTGATCAATCTCGCCGAGCCGATCGAGGTCGCCGATCTGGCCGCACTCGCCGGCCGCAGCTCGTTCCATTTCTCGCGCGTATTCACTCGATCGGTCGGCATGACGCCGTATCGCTACGTGGTCCATCTCCGCCTGCAGGCGGCGGCGCGGCATATGCGCGAAGGACGAATGGGTCTCGCGGAAATCGCTGTCGACACCGGGTTTGCAGATCAGAGCCATTTGTCGCGATGGGTCCGACGCGTGTACGGCGTCGCGCCCTCCGAGTTTACCTGAGCGAACCAGCAAAACCGCAGGAATCTTCACGAACGCAGGGCCCGCTTCTCCGTAAATCGGCAGACACGCCGAGCACTCCGCTCGCGCCGATCACAGGAGAGTGAAGCCATGTCTGCTACGATCGATGCCGCCGTTTGCGGCCTGAGCGAGGACTTGCCCGGGCTGGTGTCATTGCCCGGCGATGATCGCTATGCGGCGGCGACCAGTATCTGGGCCAAGCAGGTCGGCATCGCGCCCGGTGCGGTCGTGCATTGCCGAACCGCTGGGGATGTCCAGGATGCAATCCGGGCTGCGCGCGAGCGCGAGCTGCCACTGTCGGTCCGCGGCGGTGGCCACGACTGGGCGGGCCGTGCGCTCTGCGACGGCGCGGTGATCGACCTGAGCGGCATGCGCAAGGTGGTGCTGAGTGCCGACCGCCGCAGCGCCTCGATTGCGGGCGGCGCCCGCGCCGCCGATGTCATAGCTGTCACCGATCCACACGGGCTGGCGGTGGTGGCGGGATCGGTTTCGAGCGTCGGGATCGCCGGACTCACGCTCGGCGGCGGCTATGGTCCGCTGATCGGACGCTTCGGACTGGCGATCGACAACATGCTCGCCGCCGAGATCGTGCTGGCCGACGGCCGCATCGTGCATGCCGACAGCGAGAGCAACGCAGATCTGTTCTGGGCGCTGTGTGGCGGCGGCGGCAATTTCGGCGTGGTGACGGCGATGCGTCATCGCGTCCATGAACTGCCGAGCGTCCATTCCGGCATGCTCGTCTATCCCTTTTCCGAGGCCCGCGCGGTGCTCGAACGATGCGGCGCATTAATGGCGTCGGCGCCGGATGAGTTGACGGTGCAGCACACGCTCATGGTCGGTCCAAGCGGCGCGATCGTGGTCCTGGTCATTCCAACCTGGAGCGGCCGGCCCGAACAAGGTGAAGCAGGGCTTCAGCCGTTCGCGCGGTTGGGAACGCTGCTTGCGGGCGGAATCGAGCGGCAATCCTACGCAGCCCTGCTCGGCATGTTCGATCCCTACATCGCGAGCGGATTGCAGACCGTGATGGACAGTTGCTGGCTGCCGGCGCTCGACCGCGACGCCATCGACGTGTTCATCCACGCGATGGAAAACGCGGTCTCGCCGGGATGTGCGATCATTACCCACGAATTCCGCGGCGCGGCGTCCCGCGTCGCGGAGGCTGCGACGGCGTTCGGACTGCGTCGCGATCACCTGCTGGTCGAAATCCTGGCAAGCTTTCCGGATCGCTCCAACGCCAGCGACTGGCCGCGGCACCTGCACTGGACGCGCTCAACGCGCGAGCGCTTCGCCTCAGCGCTACCCGGCGGTTATCCGAACTTTCTCGGCAAGGATGAACTCGATCGCGCGAGACAGAGCTACGGCGGCAATGCCGGGCGGCTGATGGAGATCAAGCATCGCTACGATCCCGACAACGTCTTCTCTTCTGCCATTCCGCTGCCGCGTTCCGCTTAACGTTGAGGACGCGCATGCTGATTCATGTCGTTAGCACTGCTGTCGCGTTCATGCTGACGGCGTTCAGGGCAAAAAAGGTGGCCCCGTGTCTTCCTCGGGTCCACAATTTCAAACGGCTTGTCAGGCCGGCGTCCGCTTCATCGCAGCCGCCGGAAGCGAACAGCGTTTTAAACTATGTTGCCGTTGCAAAACGTCCATCGCCCGACGCAAAGATGGCGGCACGTCACGAGCCGGAGCCGCCGCCATGACATCGACCGACTTCGTCGTCGCCCGCAACGATCTCAAGCAATGCAAATTCATCGAGCAGACGGTGCCCGATGCCGCCGTGCTTCCAAGCGAGACATTGCTGGTCAAGGTGACGCGCTTTGCGCTGACCGCCAACAACATCACCTATGCGGTGCTCGGCGACGAGCTGAAATACTGGCAGCTCTTTCCTGCACCGGATGGGTTCGGCAGCATTCCGGTGTGGGGATTTGGCGAGGTCATCGCCTCCCGCCATCCGAACGTTGCCGAGGGTGAACGGTTGTTCGGGTATTTCCCGATGGCGACGCACCTTGTGATCGAGGCCGCCGAAGTCAGCAAGCGCGGCCTGCGCGACGGCGCCGCACATCGGCAGGGCGTGGCGCCGGTCTACAATGCCTATGCACGTGTGAGCGGCAATCCGGCCTTTGCCGGACGGCAGGGCGACTACCAGGCCTTGCTGCGGCCATTGTTCATGCTGTCGTTCCTGGTCGACGACTTCCTCGCTGAGAACGGATTTTTCGGCGCAGAAAGCGTGATGCTCTCCTCCGCCTCCAGCAAGACCGCGTTCGGGCTCGCGCATCTCTTGCACTCCAGAGGCATCGAGGTGATCGGCCTGACGTCGGAGGCAAATACCAGCTTCGTGACATCGCTCGGCTGCTACGACGAGGTCATCACTTATGATCGCGTCGCGTCGCTGGCTGCGGATCGGCCGGCGGCGTTCGTCGACATGGCCGGCAACAGCGGCTTGCGCGAGGTGCTGCACCGGCACTTCGGCGCGCAGATGAAATATTCCGGGCGCGTCGGACTGACGCATCGTCGCTCATCGGAGAACGAGCCGGAACTGCCCGGCGCCAAGCCGAGCTGGTTCTCCGCGCCCGAGCAGATCCGCAAGCGCGCTAAGGAATGGGGACCGGGCGGAATCGAGGCGCGCCTGGGCCCCGCATGGGCCGGCTTCGCGCCGAAGCTTGAGCAATGGCTCAAGGTGAGCGAAGGCCGTGGTCCCGCAGCGGTGCAAGCAGCCTATCTCGACACCCTGAGCGGCCGCGTGCCGCCGGAACTGGGGCTTATTCTCTCGCTCTGGGAATAGCCGACATCCCGTCACGACCTTTCTGCGGTCTGCCGAATAGGTATAGGCTGCACGGGAACACGCCGCGGAGACGGCCGTGATGGGAAACGCTCATGCTCGACAAGACCGACGACATCTCGGTGGCCGCCGACACTTGGCTCGCGCGATTCGAGGACGCACTTCGCAAGCCGGGCGACGGCGCGCTCAATTTCCTGTTTCTCCCCGATAGTTTCTGGCGTGACATACTGGCGCTGAGCTGGAACATCCAGACCATCGACGGCGCGGACGCCATCATTGCCGAGTTGAAGCGGCATGCGGGCCGCGCGGCACCACGCCGCCTTGTGATCGATCCCGACCGCCGCGCCCCGCGCAAGGTGATGCGGGCCGGCACCAATGCGATCGAGGCGATGTTCAAGTTCGAGACCACGACCGGTCGCGGCAGCGGCATCGTCCGCCTGATCCCTGACCCTACCGACGGCAACGCGCTCAAGGCCTGGACGCTGCTGACCGAGCTCGGCGAGCTCAAGGGCTTTGAGGAGCAGCTCGGCGTCAACCGCCCCCGTGGCAACGCCTATTCGCGTGACTTCCGCGGGCCGAACTGGCTCGACCTCCGCAAGGCGTCGACCGACTATGCCGACCGCGATCCGACCGTGCTCGTGGTCGGCGGCGGCCAGAGCGGGCTTTGCATCGCGGCACGGCTGAAGCAGTTGCAGGTGGATACGCTGATCGTCGACCGCGAGGAGCGCATCGGCGACAATTGGCGCAAGCGCTATCACGCGCTGACCTTGCACAACCAGGTGCAGGTCAACCACCTGCCCTATATGCACTTTCCGCCGAACTGGCCGACCTATATCCCGAAGGACAAGCTTGCCAACTGGTTCGAAGCCTATGTCGACGCCATGGAGCTGAACTTCTGGACCAGCACCGAGTTCGAGGGCGGGCACTACGACGCGAACGAAGGCCGCTGGACGGTGACGCTGCGCGGCGCCGATGGCTCGAAACGCCAGATGCATCCGCGCCATGTGGTGCTGGCCACCGGTGTCAGCGGGATTCCGAGCGTGCCTGATATCCCCGGCCTGAAGGATTTTTCCGGCAAGGTCCTGCATTCCAGCGGCTATGACGACGGCGAGAACTGGAAGGGCAGGCGCGCCATCGTCATCGGCACCGGCAACAGTGGCCACGACATCGCCCAGGACCTCTATTCCAGCGGCGCCGACGTGACGCTGGTGCAGCGCAGCCCGACGCTGGTGGTCAGCATCGAGCCGTCGGCGCAGCTCGTCTATGCGCCCTACAATGAGGGAACGCTCGACGACAACGACCTGATCGCGATGTCGATGCCGCTCAAGCTGGGGCGCAAGAGCCACGCGATGGTGACCGAGAAATCGAAAGCGCTCGACAAGGACCTGCTCGAGGGCCTTAAGCGCGTCGGCTTCAAGCTCGACTACGGCGAGGACAACACCGGCTGGCAGTTCAAATATCTCACCCGCGGCGGCGGCTATTATTTCAACGTCGGCTGCTCCGATCTGATCGTCAAAGGCGAGATCGCGCTGAAGCAGTTTGCCGATATCGAGACGTTCGTTGCCGCCGGCGCCAGGATGAAGAACGGCGAACTCCTCCCCGCCGACCTCGTGGTGCTCGCGACCGGCTACAAGCGCCAGGAGGAACTGGTGAAGAAGCTGTTCGGCGCCGACGTCGCCGACCGCGTCGGCACGATCTGGGGCTTTGGCGAGGAGCAGGAGCTCCGCAACATATACACCCGCACGCACCAGGCGGGCCTCTGGCTGATCGCCGGCGGACTGGCGCAATGCCGGATCGGCTCGAAGCATCTGGCGCTGCAGATCAAGGCGATCGAGGAAGGCCTGCTGCCGCGCGACGTCGGGCCGCGGGCGATGTTTGCGTAGTTTACACCGTCATTCCGGGGCGCGCGAAGCGCGAGCCCGGAATCCATAACCACCATCGTGAGTATGGATTCCGGGCCTGCGCCTTGCGGCGCATCCCGGAATGAAAACGACCTTGGGGAGGAAAACACATGTCGACCATCCTCGGCTCCGGCGAGCATCGCTACCGCGTGGTGCAGAACTGGGCCAAGCTGCCCGACGGCTGGCAGCTCACCGACGTCGCCTCCGTCGCGGTCGACAGCAAGGACCGCATCTACGTCTTCAATCGCGGCGAGCATCCGATGATCGTGTTCGACCGCGAGGGCAATTTCCTGCGGAGCTGGGGCGAAGGCCTGTTCTCCCGCGCCCACGGCCTGCACATCGGCGCCGATGACAATCTCTATTGCACCGATGACGGCGACCACACTGTGCGCAAATGCGCGAGCGAGGGCAAGGTGCTGCTCACGATCGGCATCCCAGCTAAGCCCGCGCCGTTCATGAGCGGAGAGCCGTTCAACCGCTGCACCCACACCGCGCTATCGCCAAAGGGCGAGATCTATGTCTCAGACGGCTACGGCAACGCCCGTGTCCACAAATTCACGCCCGACGGCAAGCTGATGCGGAGCTGGGGCGCGCCCGGCACCGATCCCGGACAGTTCAACATCGTTCACAACATCGCGACCGATGCCGACGGCTTTGTCTATGTCGCCGACCGCGAGAACCATCGCGTGCAGGTGTTCGACGGCAACGGCAAATACGAGACGCAGTGGAACAATCTGCACCGTCCCTGCGCGCTCTGCTGTTGTGGCGGCAAGCAACCCAATTTCGTGATCGGCGAACTCGGTCCCGGCATGGCTGTCAACCGCAAGGTACCTAATCTTGGACCCCGGCTGACCATCGTCGATGCCAAGGGCAATCGCATCGCGCGGCTCGGCGGCGAAACCGGCCCGGGCGTGGAGACCGGCAAATTCCTGGCGCCGCACGGCATCGCGCTCGACTCCAAAGGCGACATCTATGTCGGCGAGGTCGGCGTCACCGACTGGAGGACCAGCTTTCCCGAGACCGAGATGCCGGCCGAGGTAAGGGTGGCGCGCTGCCTGCAGAAGCTGGAGAAGATCGTAACGTAGCTAGAGTTTGATGAGCTAAGGTTGAACTGTATCCGCCGTGGGCGCTGCCTCTTTTCACCTCTCCCATAGGGAGAGGTCGGCGCGCAGCGCCGGGTGAGGGGATCTGCTCTATCGAGGGACCGCAACCCCTCACCCGCGCCTCCGGCGCGACCTCTCCCTTCGGGAGAGGTGAACTTGCGGCTAAGCCGATTCAACCAAATGACATCGCGCTTGAGAGCATGATCCGGAAAAGTGGGGACCGGTTTTTCCTCGCGACAATGGCGAAGCGTTTGCGCGAAGATCATGCTCGAACAAAGAGCCGCGATCAGATATCGCCGATCACCTCGCGCCGGCGCTGCTCGGATTCCTCGGCATAACGCCGCATCGCGTGCGCCTCGTTGAGAACGCCGATCGGACAGCGTTCCGCACCCTCCTCGACCACGGCGAGCGATTCCGCTTCCGCGGCGTCGAACACCGCAATTGCCTCCTGGATGTTCATGGACGGATGCAGCACCACGTCGCTGTGGCGCAGGATGCCGAGGAGGCCGTTGTGCATATCGATATCGGCCGCATGCGCGTCCGCGATCAATGCCAACCCGGCGTAACGCCCCTCGCCGTCGACCGCGACCACCTGGGTTTTGGAGCCGAGCGGGAACTGCTTGCGGAACTGCGCTATTGGCACGTCCGCATTCACGGTCGTCATGTCCCGGCGCATCAATTTGTCCACCGTGAGATCGCGGATCCAGCCGACATCGGCGGCGCTGCGGATGGTCTCGCCGCGCAGATGCAAGCGCCAAGTCGCAAATGAATAGCCGAACAGTTCCCGCGTGATCATCGTGGAGATGATGACGGAGACCAGCACCGCCGTGGTGAGCCAGAGATTGCCGGTCGATTCCAGCGCGATGAAGGACATCGTCAGCGGTCCGCCGATGACCGACGCCGACAACGCGCTCATGCAGATCACCGCATAGACGTCCGGATCGAGTTGGAGGCCCGGCCACAACATGTCGCAACCGGCGGCGAACAGCCGGCCGCCCAGTGCGCCCATGAACAGCGTGGCGAAGAACAGGCCGCCGCGAAATCCGCTGCCGAGCGAGACGATCGAGGCCACCGCTTTCAGGAACAGCACGCCGGCCATGAAGGCGAACGGTATGGACACGATGCCGCCGAGATGCAGCGCGCCATGACCCGAGGACATCACCTGCGGCGTCAGCAGCGCCATCAGTCCGACCGCGAAGCCGCCGAGCGCCGTACGCAATGGCGGCCAGAGCCCTGTCTTTCCGAGCAGCGTCTCGCACAGCGTGACGCCGCGCATGATGGCGATGCCGAACAGCGCCGCCAGCACGCCGAGCAGCGCGGCGATGGCGAGGTCGCGCCCCAGCACGTCGCCGGCGGCATCGACGCCGACCCCCAGCGTCAGCACGCTGAAGGAATGGGCGACAAAATAGCCGGCAACCGCGGCGACCCCGACCGGCGCCAGGCTCGCGGGCGTATAGCCGCCGATCACAAGTTCGAAAGCATAGAAGGCGCCGGCCAGCGGCGCGCCGAAGGCGCCGGCGATCGCCGCCGCCGCTCCACAGCCGACCATGATGCGCTGATCGATGCGCCGCAGGTGGAAGGCGCGGCCGACCGAAGCTGCGATGCCGCTGGAGAGCTGCGTATAACCCGCCTCGAGCCCGACCGAGGCGCCGACGCCGGAGGACCAGATCGTCTGCAGGGCGACGATCACGCTGCCGCGGAACGACATCCGCCCGCCGTAAAGGGCATTGGCCTCGATCGGATCGATCTCGCGCTTCGGCCGCCAGCGCGCCAGCGCGAGGAAGGCCAGGCCCAGCAATAGCCCACCCAGGCTCGGAACCAGCACGGCGCGCAGCGGATCGAGGCTGATCTGGCTGGAGAGCCGCTCGCCGAACGGCAGGTCGAACAGGGCGACGTGCAGGACCGACACCGCGCCACTCATGGCCGCCACCACCAGCCCGCCAATGGTTCCGGTCAGTGCCGCCAGGACCACCAGGCTGGTTTCATGCGCGCGGACGAAGGCGCGCAGCCGGCGTGGAGCCTCGAGATAGCGGGACTTGGTGAGCATTGCAGAGGCCGCCGACGCAGGAGGTATCTGCGGCCTCGTTTACGGGCCTTGCAAGCGGGTGGCAATCACGGCGGGATCATGGCAGCGTGGAATACGATAAACGGCTCAACGCTCTTCACAATCCCGTCACGCTGCATGTAGTATGTCAGTACATGCTGCTTCGCAGCGATATGGAGGCCGGGAGCGTTACTTGAACGCACATGTCTCGCAAGGCGGTTGGCCGGTACTGGTCCTGAACGCGGACTTTCGGCCGCTGAGTTATTATCCCCTGTCGCTATGGTCGTGGCAGGACGCGATCAAGGCAGTCTTCCTCGATCGCGTAAATATCGTCGAATATTACGACCGGGCGGTCCGGAGCCCCTCCTTCGAAATCCAGCTCCCCAGCGTCGTCTCGCTGAAATCCTTCGTCAAGCCGACCACGCATCCCGCATTCACGCGTTTCAACGTTTTCCTGCGCGATCGTTTCGCCTGCCAGTACTGCAATTCGCCTGACGATCTCACCTTCGATCACATCATCCCGCGCAGCAAAGGCGGCCAGACTACTTGGGAGAATGTGGTCGCGGCGTGCTCGCCCTGTAACCTCAGGAAGGGCAACCTGACGACGCAGCAGGCCAAGATGTTTCCGAAGCAGACGCCGTTCGCACCGACCGTGCACCAGCTCCACCGCAACGGCCGCCTGTTCCCGCCAAACTATCTGCACGATAGCTGGCTCGACTATCTGTACTGGGACACCGAGCTGGATCCGTAAAGGGTGCGGCCGTACTTGTGTGCTGAGTCCCACTGCCTGTGAATGAGTGACCTCGCCAGCCAGATTATCCCTCACTACGAAAAGCACGCAGCAGCGTGGGACCGCGACCGTCGGAACGCCTATTGGAACGACAAGGTCTGGCACGACCGCTTCATCGGCCGACTAGCCAAGGACGCCACGGTGCTTGATCTCGGCTGCGGTCCAGGGCAACCGGTTGCGCAGCAGATGATTGAACGAGGACTGCGCGTGACCGGCGTCGACTCCTCACCGACGATGATCTCGTTCTGCCGTGATCGCCTGCCCGATCAAGAATGGATTGTTGCGGATATGCGGCGATTGTCGCTCGGTCGGCGGTTCGACGGCATTCTCGCGTGGGACAGCTTCTTTCATCTTAATCACGACGACCAGCGAAGAATGTTTGCGGTTTTTGCCGACCACGCCTCTGTCGGAACGATATTGATGTTCAATACCGGACCGCAGCACTGTGAGAGCATCGGCGAATACAGGGGCGATCCGCTGTATCACGCGAGCCTATCACCTGCCGAATACGAGGTGTTTACCGCGCGTTTTGGGTTCGGCGTGCTGGAACACGCGACGAACGATGCGCAGGCAGGCGGACGAACGGTGTACCTCTGTCAACGGAATGACTTCGGGTAATGTCGCCTGCTGGGCCCCTGAGCTGAACCGCGCTTCCGCTTTCATCATGTCGGCTGTCCGAACCAGGGCGGATGTCGCCGTGCGCTTGCCCCGACCGCCGCTTCTGAACACAAAGGGACATCCCGCATTGGTCAGCATCACTGACCTCTGCGTGGCGGCGCGGCAACAACCACTTCACAAAATCGCGCCGTGCCGGTTTTCGCCATATCTACGGCGTTTCGCCCGACAATCGTGGTCCTCGGTTATTCGCATGCTCGGCTTCTGCTTTGAAAAACTACGCCGGCTGGAGTGGCAACTGACCTCAGCCGCGACAGTGACGGCGCGCGATGGTAGCGGCGGCTGAGCCACGGACGTCCGAGTGGGGATCGGCAGGGCCGAATGCGGTTCCGGCTTCCTCCAGAAAGGTTGTCAAAATGCATCTCGCCAGCCGGTTTGCTGCTGCAACAGCCGCGTTCATTTTCGCAACAGTTGGATCGCCAGCCCACGCGGCGTCGGGCCCGTGCGGGGAGATGGTCGGGATATCGGTCTTGCCCTCGCCGTTCGCTCCTTGGAAGGGGGCGCCACTGCGCGTCATGATCGTCAGCGAAAAGCCGCTCGAGGGTGTGATGTCGCTGGTCGCGCCCGATGGAAGCGTCACGGCCAAATCGTCTGATCGGCACGGCGGTGCGCCATACTCCTGGCTTGCCGAGGTCGCCGCGCCGGCCGCGGGGACGTGGCACGCCACGCTCGCGCTCGACCACCCGACGGCGGATTGCAGCACGATCACACACGATATCTCCGTGAGCGCGCGCAAGCCGGACCCTGTGGCTATTCCCGCCGGCCGCTTCTGGAAGGTGCGCAACAGCTGGAATCACGAGACGGAAGCCTTGTTCTCGGCGTGGATCGAAAAACTGTTCGACGCGCCGCCCGATCAGGATCTGTCCTGGAAAGCCTGGCATGAAGTCCTGCGCGACCGGTCACGCAACTTCCTGTTCAACTATCTTGGTCGCGGCGAAGACAACGTGAAGACCGGCCTTCGCCCCGACTGCGCCGACTTCGTGTACTTCCTGCGCGCCTATTTTGCCTACAAGGTCGGGCTGCCGTTCGGCTATTCCAACTGCTCACGCGGCACCGGCGGCAGGGCGCCCAAATGCTACCAGTGGTTCGACATGGAGCATCCGGAGATGACACGTCCGCCGGCGCCGCCCGAACAGGAGATCGCGCCGGCGACGATCGCCGACGCCACGCTGCCTGGGCAAACGCCGAGGATCCTGAACATGTTCGGCGGCGCCCCGTCGGCCCAGACACCAGCTCCCGTTGCGGCTCCGCCGAAGCCGCAGCCAAAGCCGCCGACGACGTTCAGTGAATATCTGCGGGACGTCGGCGACGTCGTGCATACGGGCGCCGTGCGGGTCGCCGCGAGCGACGAAAACACCGATTTCTACACCGTTCCGCTGGCGCAAGAGACGCTCCGCCCGGGCACGGTGTACGCCGATCCCTATGGACACGTGTTGATGCTCGTTCATCGCGTGCCGGAGATGGACGGCAAGCCGGGCGTCTTCCTCGCGGTCGATGCCGAGCCGGACGGGTCGATCACGCGAAAGCGCTTCTGGCGCGGCAATTTCCTGTTCGTGCACGACCCCGCGCTCGGCAGCCCGGGTTTCAAGCACTTCCGGCCGATCGCGCGCGACAAAGGCGGTTCGTTGCGGCGGTTGGCCAACGCCGAAATCACCAGCAATCCGCAGTACGCCGATTTTTCGCTCGATCAGTCAAAGATGAGTGCCGAGGACTTTTACGATCGCATGGATGACGTGATGTCGCCCGAGCCGCTCGATCCGGTGAAAGCGATGACGGACGCCATCGCGAGTTTGAACGAGCAGGTGAAGACGCGTGTGACCTCGGTCGAAAACGGACGAAAATATCAGGAGAAGCAGGCTGGCGACGTGGCCATGCCCAACGGCCCCTCGATCTTCGAGACGTCAGGAGCCTGGGAGGATTACTCCACACCGGCGCGCGATTTCCGCCTGTTGATCGCGATGGACGTCGTGCGGGGCTATCCTGATCGCGTCGTGCGGCGGGGGGCGCGCTACGCGATGCCGAACGGCAGGGACATCGCGGATGTGAAGAACGAGCTGCAAGGGGTGCTAGCGTCCGAACTCGCCTCGCGAAAAATATCCTACACCCGCAGCGACGGCTCGCAGTGGACGCTGTCGCTCAAGGAGGTCCTCGATCGTGCCGCGAGCTTCGAGATGGCCTATAACCCGAACGACTGCGTCGAGGTGAGGTGGGGCGCGCCTGACAACAGCGAGGAGGCTTCCACGTGCAAGCGGCATGCGCCGCAGGCACAGCGCGCAAAGATGTCGTCGGAATATCGCAACTGGTTCCGCGAGCGGCACTGGCCGACGCACACCTGAAGCGCGGTACAGGGCATATCAAGGCCAACCGCTTTCGTGGCGCAAGCAAAACGCAAGACCCGCGCTTGTATCCCTACACCGAAGAAGGTTTTTTGGTTACTTCATGAGTCCCGGCACATGTCGTGCTGGGACTCATGACAAAAGCACGTGTCACGTTTTCCGCCTTCACTAATCTCGACCATAGACGCACTTGGCCATCGACCGCAGCGGAACGCCGAACCTGTTGTGAAGGTCATACTCTACGAACGCCTCGAGGCGGCTGTGCGGCTGCTGCGGAGGCCAGGCAAAATAGGGCGTGAAGAAGACCGGCTGCTGCCATTCGATGAGGTTGACCCGGCGATACGCCGAGGGCGCCAGCATCCGCTGTTTCACCGCCCGCTCACACCAATGACCGAACGTGGATGCCTGTGCGCCGCAAGCCGGGGCAAGCGAAAGCACCAATGCTGCGAGCGCTGACATGGCCTTCATTTGACTGCTCCTCGTGAGGATGACAACGCAGGAGATTGCGCCAGTCTTTCATGGACGTCTACCAAGATGTCGTGGCGGCTGTGTCGCACCAGTCTGCAATCACCTTGGCCGCCGGTCCACAAAAAGGCTGTAGCGCATCTGCGCAGTTAATCTCGAAAATTTTAATCCAGTGATGTGAGCCAGTTCACGTCGAACCCGCACGTTTGGTCCCAGCGTCGCGTGGGGCACTTCAACGTGGGAGAGAAAGATGCGTAGCTTCCTTCTTGCTCTCGCGACGTCCGCGACCGTCCTCGCAACTGGCGTAACCCCGGTCGCAGCTAGCGAGTACCGGTATTGCCTCCAAGGCGAAGAGTTTGCCGGCACCGGCGATTGTAGCTTCACCAACTACCAGCAATGTCAGGCTACCGCATCAGGCCGCATGGCCTATTGCGCTGCCAATCCCGACTTTGCGACCGTCCCGACAATTCGTGTCAGGCCGCACCACCGCTGACGCCGCGTGCGTCGCAAGCAAATCAGATGGCTTGGTCCGCTGTGCATCATAAGGCGAGATCGATCATGTGATCGCAGCGGCCAAGTCTGGTATTGGGCCGGTAGCCGACGTGCTGGTAGGCAGCTCGAGAATGTGCGGGCAACCGGAACGAAACCGCCTCGAGTGAAGGCGTCCACTCATCCAATGGTTGTTGCATCTGGCGTCACCCGCTACTGTGGTGGCCGCCACAACGGGGATCTGTCTTTGACGGCCGGATGTTCATTATACCTCGATCTTTACAGACGGCTGCAACAATCATGGTCCGTCGAGACCAGCAGCAAATGGCAGTCCGACAACCCAGCAGCAGGGCAGTGCGCAGTCACCGCCTTGGTGGTTCAGGAAATTCTCGGTGGAGATATCCTGAAGACAGACGTCGATGGGGCGTGGCATTTCTACAATTGCCTCGACGGACGCAGAGTTGATTTTACGGCGCGCCAATTCGCTAGCCCCATTGGCTACGACGATATCGTCAGCAACAGAGACGAAGCCTTTAACGAGACCTCGGCGAGCCAATATGAGCTTCTTCGTTCCTGTGTGACCCTTCTTGGCAGGGAACGTAGTCCGGCACTTGCCGAACGGCGGTTTGCGGAGCGACGACAGGAATTCGTCGGCCTCGATCGCGCCGCGCGCTTCAAGCTGATCTATCAGACCAATCTTTGGGGAGCAAAATCGTCTGTATCGGGCGTTAGCTCTGAAATCACCGCGACGCAGAAGCTCCGCAAGGAATTGTCGGATTTGCCGCGCGGCCTGGGCGTGAGAACGTTGCTGGATCTGCCCTGCGGCGACTTCACATGGATGGCCGAGACTGACCTGGATGACATTCGATATCTCGGCGCCGATATTGTCCCTGAGATCATCGAGGCCAATTTGTTGAGGCATAGCAAGGACGACCGGGAATTTCGACGCATGGACATTATCGAAGACCCAATTCCACGACACGATCTTGTCCTGTGCAGGGATTGTTTCGTGCATTTCTCATTTGCGCAGATCAACCGCGCGATCGAAAACATCAAGCGATCTGGAAGCAAATGGCTGCTAATGACGACGTTCCCGGGTATTCGTCAGAACCAGGATATTGAAGATGGAGATTGGCGGCCGCTGAACCTTCGATCCGCTCCATTTCTGTTTCCTAGTCCGGATACAACAATCAATGAGGGTTGCACGGAAGCCAACGGCGACTATTCGGACAAGTCCCTGGCCTTGTGGCGTATCGACAGTTTGCCTGTCCCCCATGAGCGATAACCGAAACGGAATCATTGAGGCTTCCGGTGACAGTCTTTTGGGTCTCAGGACAGTAAATCTAGCAAGGCGAACTGCCCTTCGGGCCAATAGCGGCTATCATCTACGTAGGAGATCGAGGGCCTCGTCTGCGCACACCTCCACACTGCGATGTGCTGTGTCGGTCGGGAATTTCCTCGTCTCTCGCAATCGTGCAAAACACGAAACTGCTCTCCTGCATTTCGGGCTTCATATCTCTCAATAGCGTCTTAAGGTTGAGTTCACCTGCCACAGTCGTATCCATTTCAATAACTCTGGGCCCACCTCTAATGCGAGGATTTGGCTGACACCTTAATCCCCCATAAGCTTGCCTTTCTTCCCCGGAATACCAGCCACCGTCCCCGCGTGGAAGGAAGGGGCGTCGACGCCGCCGGAACGATCGGCTGCCCTCGCTCCGCAACTGCGCTAGAGTGCAGGACTGGCCTGATCGTCAGGAGCCCGCATGTCTACGGCAATCTCAACACTCGGCGGCGTCGGCCTCTTCCTGCTTGGCATGACCGTGATGACGGACGGCCTGAAGGCGCTGGCCGGGTCCGCCCTGCGCACGGTGCTAGCCAAGGCGGCGGCGACGCCGCTGCACGGCTCGTTCTGGGGCGCTATCGTCACGCTTCTGGTGCAATCCTCCAGCGCAACGACCATGACGACGATCGGTCTCGTCAGCGCAGGTCTGCTCACGTTCCAGCAGGGGCTGGGCCTCGTCTTCGGGGCGAATGTCGGCACCACAGGGACCGGCTGGCTGGTCGCGCTCATCGGCGTCCGCGTCTCGCTCACGGCTGCGGCACTGCCGATGATCTTTGTTGGCGCGTTGACCAAGCTTCTGGCCCGCGGGCGAATATCCGGGATGGGCGCCGCCCTCGCCGGGTTCGGGCTAGTGCTGTTTGGGTTGACGACCCTGCAGCAGGGCATGGGCGGGCTGGCCGAACGGTTGCACCCGGCGGACCTGCCTGCCGTTCTCGGCAGTCCCGAGGCCGGGTGGTGGTCGGGCCTGTTCGGCGTGCTGGTGCTGGTCGTGGTTGGGCTGGTGATGACTGCGCTGATGCAGTCGTCAACGGCCGCCGTCGCGGTCACACTGTCCGCCTACTTCGCCGGCGCGGTCGGGCTGGACCAGGCCTGTGCGCTGATCATTGGCCAGAACATCGGAACAGCGACGAGTTCCGCCCTGGCCGCGATTGGCGCCAGCACCACCGCCAAGCGGCTGGCCATCGCTTATGTCCTTTTCAAGCTTATCGCCGCCGTTATCGCGCTGGCGCTTTTCCCCGTCGTCATCCCTCTACTCGTGCGCGCCTCGAGCACCGTCGATGGCGTCACGCTGCTGGCCTTGTATCACACGGCATACAATGTTGTCGGCGTGGTGGTTCTGCTGCCGCTGATCAACTGGTTCACGCGACTGGTCGAGCGTATTCTGCCCGAGCGTGGCTCGCCGCTCACGCGGTGCCTCGACCCTTCCGCGCTTGAGACCCCGATCGTGGCGGTGGAAGCGGTGCGGCGAACGATTGCACGCGCGCTCGTAACGGTATGCAGTTCGATCGAGGCGGCACTGGCCGGCCGTGCTGAACCAATCCGACTGGGGAAGGACACCGCATCGGTGCAGGATGCTGCAGACGCCTTGCGTCAGGCACAGATATTCCTGTCTGATGTGACCGGACCGCCTGAGAGCGACGACGAGCAACAGCGTCTCACGAGCACACTGCACGCACTCGACCATGCGTCTCGACTGACGGAGATGGCGAATAGCGGAATCAATTTCGGTTCGGTGAGTGGCGGACCGGAGGACATCCGCGCCGGAGAGCTATGCGCAGAAGCGATGCGAAGCGCGGCCGCGATTGCGCGCGGGGTGGCGGCGCCCGCCCGCGCCGACGGATCGCCGCAGGTCACAGCCTCGCATGGCGACGTCATGGCCGGTCCGCGCGCGGTCTCCACTGACGAGGCCATGCCCGAGCTCGAGCGTTGCGCGACGCAACTTGGCGAAATGCTGCGCACCCACCGCAGCGCGACGCTGGGCGCGGTCGCCAATGGAACGCTTACCGCCGACGCGGCGCTCGTTCGCGTCGAAACGGTTCGAAGCCTCGAGGCGCTGTCGCGTCACGCCTGGCGCTCCGCAGCCCATCTCGTCGGTCGCGGCTAAACCCGAGCGATGGCCTCCGGCGCCCGGTCGCGCGCCTAGGGCTCAGTCTCCGTCGCTGCGGTGGCGCTCGAGGCATACAACGAGCTCGCATAGTAAGTGCGGAATGAAAACCGCGTCAGCACGCCAATGGCGGAAGCGAGCGGTACCGCGACCAACAGGCCCACGAACCCGAACAAATAGCCGAAGGCGAACAGCGCGAACATCACCCAAACCGGATTCAGATGCACACGACGGCCCACCAGATTTGGCGCCAGGACGTAGTCGGCCAGCGCTTGTCCGACAATGAAAACGGCCAACACGAGCCAAATCGGCTTCCAGTCCGGCGAGAATTGAGCAATCGCGATGCACACAGATACCACCAGGCCCGAAAGCGCACCGAGATACGGGATGAAGCTGATCAAGCCGGCCACGACGCCTACCAGGATCCCGTGTTCGAGACCGATCAGTTTCAATGCCGCTGCGTAGTACACCGCGAGCACGAGGCAGAGGAAGCTCTGCCCGCGGACAAATCCGCTGATCGTCTTATCGACCTCGCGTGCAAGCATCCGAACCGTTTCACGATGTGCCGGCGGAACCCAATTGTCGACCGTCGCAATCATTTTGTCCCAATCGTAGAGCAGGTAGCAGGCAACGATCGGCGTGACGATGCCAAGCGAGACGATCGAGATCAGAGCCCGTCCCCCGGACCACAGCGATCGGAGGATGGTGTCGAACCAACTGGTAGCCATTCTCGTCAGCTCGCCGATCGAGCGTTCGGTGTGGTTCAGTCCCTCTCCGACGATCCTGCTTACCCACGGTCGGTCCGGATCGGTTGCCAACGTATGCACCCGTCGGACATAGAGCGGCAGGTGTTCGGCGAAATACCAGAGCTCACGGACGATGACGGGCACTGTCAGAACCATCGCGATGCTGATCAGCGCAACGACGAACGCGATAATGGCAAGCGTGGCCACGAGCCGGTTCACCCCCAAGCGCTCGATGCGAGAAGCCAGGGGATTGAACAGATACGCAAGCGCCATGCCGGCGACGAATGGCAGCAGAACTTCGCGCAACAAGATCACGACCGCGGTGATTGCCGCGAAAGTCGCAATCCAAAACACGAGGGGCCGGGTGCGGCGGACGCCGATCGAGCCCATTGCGATTGGTCGTTTCGACAATTCGCCGGTCATGTGTTGAACACGGTCCGTTGGCGATTTCTTAAACTTGCACGTTTGGCCTACCGCTTACGTGCTTGCGATGGATCCGGATGGCGACCGGATCAGGCAGGACGTGGATATGGTCACGTAGCGCGTCATTCTCGGCCGATGGTCGTCTTGCAGCGCTGCCCGCACCGATAGGTCAGAGGCGCTGCCTCTCCTCTACATCAGGTCGCGCGGCCTTGGCGGCCTGCGAACAGGCCGTAGACAAAGAGTACGACGACTGCGCCCACCACGCCACCAAGGAAACCTGCAGATTCACCGGGCTGATACCATCCAACGGACTGGCCCAGGTAAGTCGCGACGAATGCGACGACGATCCCCAAGATGGTCGTCAGAATAAAGCCCTTCGGCTCCGTCTTGTCGCCAGGCATAATGAATTTGGCAATCACTCCAACGATAAAGCCAATGATGATCGTCCAAAGGATGCTCATCTCATTGCCCCTGTGTTGAAACCGCCGATCGACAAATCTGCATTCCGGCGGCCCCCACGCCAGTTTCCTTGATACAGATCAACGGACCGACTTCATTTTCCTGACGACCGCCTCTTCGAGGAGATCGAGCAAAGCGCGCGCGGCCGACGGCATCTCGCGATTGCATCAAATTTTAGAGATAGATCGAAGCGACTTTTCAAGGATTTGCGTTAGGTATCGGGTCATGAGCACCCCGACCTACACACTCTGCTCGCGCGCGCTGACGCTGCGGGCTGACTGAACCAACACGTAACTCCCTTCCCAATCCCGCGAAGCAATGGCCGCAGGCGTCCTCGTCTGCGAACGGCGGAACTTTGCCCGTGAACAGGACCGACGATGACCGTCTCTTACTTGAGCTTCCGCGTGCCCTACTCGGCCAACCGGGACTGCGTGATCGTCATCAAGCCCCAGAGGGAGGCTTATCAAGCAGTCTGCGTCGACGCAGCGACCAGGCGGACCATCGGCAGTCCATCTGTTCAGCGTGACTCCAGCGGCGCCCGGCCACAGATCTCGCCCGCCGATGTCATCGGCCGGATCGGCAGCTATCGCCTGGCCTCCGCCGCTGTCGACCTGGAGGCGGACGAATTGGCCGACCGCAGCCGCCGGATCTCCAGCCAATTGCGCTCGCGCCGGCGTCTGTAGCGCAGGAATTTGCCGGACCGTCTTACGGCTTCCAGGAGAGCCGCATGGTGTCGGCGCGGCGGATTCCGAAATGGCCGCTGATTTTCGGCGGCACATCCAGGTTGAGCTGCGGTATGCGGCCAGCGATTGCGCTGAGGCTTTCCTCCAATTCGGCGCGGGCGATCGCCTCGCCGATGCACCGATGCGCGCCATAGCCGAAGATCGGATGCAGCCGTGGCTGGTCGGTGCGATGAATATCGAAGGTGTCAGGACGATCATAGGCCATCTCGTCGCGCATGGCCGACATGGTCGATAGCGTGACAAGCTGGCCGGCCGGGATGACAGTTCCGCCAACATCGACATCCTCGCTTGTGACCCTTGCGACCGCCCCGACGCTGGGTTCGAAGCGCATCGCTTCGGTGACCGCGCCCGAAACCAGAGCGGGATCACGACACACCTCCGCCCATTGCTCGCGATGCTGAAGCAGAAGAGCGACCTGTACTGCGATCGCGACCCTGGTGGTATCGGTGCCACCGACGATCAGTTGGAAAATCTGGTAAAGCATCTCCTCGGGGGACATTTCACCGGCTTCGCCAGCGGCAGCCAGGAACGCGGACAGGAAATCCCCGCGCGGGCTGCGGCGACGTTCGCCGAGGATCTTGTCGACGTACTCGCGTAGCCTTTGCCCCGCCCTCTCGATCTCGACGAGATCGTCCGGACTGAGCCCAAGACTGAAGGCCTTGGTCACCTCATAGACCAGCAGCGTAAACTCCGGGATGTCCTCGCGCGGGAGTCCGAGGAGATCGGCAATGATGCGGGCGGGTATCTTGGCCGCGAATTCGTCGAGCAAATTGACCTCGCCATCGCCGTACCAATCCTCGATGATATCTTCGGCCGTACGGCGAATGCTTGGACGCATCTCAGCAATTGCGCGGGCAGCAAATAATCGTGAGAACGGCGCACGACGGCGCCGATGTACATCGCCGTCGGCCGTCAGCATGCCATAGTCGAACACATCGAAGATCGTCCCGCTGTCGAAGCCCTGCATCCTGGGAAAGCTCGTTCCGGTGGGGCGGAAGCGTAGATCCTTGCTCAGACGGTCAACATCGGAAAAGCGCAGCACGAAATATCCGCCGGTTTCGTGCAGCACCACGGGGTATTCCTTGCGGTAGGCACGGAATACACCGTGAGGATCCGCTTCAAGCTCCTGCAGGGTAACCGTCGGGACTTCATTGCTGGCGAAGCCGACGGAAAGTTTCTTGGCGCTGATCTCTGCCCTCATCGTACAGTCTCCGCCTTTGTAACATGCCCCGGTCTACGGAAGGGGTATGTTGGTCGCGCGGAGTTTCAGCTCGATTTCGCAGGATCATTAGTCTGTTACGTTCGTAACGCGCCCGATCGGTCGCCGCGTCCCATTTCACGGAGGGCTCACCTCGAACGCGAGCAGCACGTTGCCGGGCACGCCGCTCCATTGCGCGTAGCCTGAATTGACATAGAGCATGCCGTCCACAATCACCGGACCGGGCCCGTCAATGGCGCCGCCGTGTGCCGGGACGCCGTTCACCGTCTCATAGTCGCGCGCGGTGTCGAATTCCCAGAGCAGACGCGCATCGTCGGTCGCGTAGGCGCGCAAATAACTGCTCACGCCGCCGGAGAAGACAACACCAGGAATGGCGCTAACCGCCGCGGAGAGGGCTGGACTGCATCGCTCGCGCTCACCACAGGAGACCGGCGCCACCTGCATGGTGACCTTGCCATCAGCCAGATTCAGCCCGAACAGACCGCCGCCGGCGTTCGGATCGAGACGCCTTGTGCCATCGCGAAGAAACCGCACGTCGGAGTTCGCGACATAGATCCGCTGCTGATCAGCGGCGGAGCCCCACTCGCTGCCGCCCAGCGGCCCTCCCTTGCCGACCCGCGTTTGCCAGATGATCTTGCCCTCGTCATCGGGATCGAAAGCGTGGACTATTCCTGACTTCTGCCCGATCACCAGCATGCGGCGCCCGTCCGGCAAGCTCACCAGGATTGGCGATTGGCCGAAATCGTGGTCCGGACCGGGATCTTCCGGACAGTTGGTCTTGTCGTACCCGTAGCAGGCGACGACATAGCTGTCCTTGGGGGTTGCCTGCCGATGCCACAACATCCGGCCGGACTTCAGGTCGAATGCGACGATGGCGTCGCTCGTATCCGCCGGCGGGTTCGAATAGGAGTTGCTTGTCGCGACGTACAGGGCCTCGCGCTTCACATCGATCGTCGGCGCGGACCACACCGAGGCGCCGGACGGACCGTAAAGCTGCACCCCCGCGGCATTCCTGGTCGTCGGACTTGGCGCATCCGGAATCGTGTACGACTTCCAGATCGGCCCGCCGGTCGCCGCGTCCAGAGCCACCACGCTGCCGCGAAACGTGCAGCATTCGTAAGCGGGCCGCGATCCCGTCGCTTCCTCGATGGAGGAGACCGGAACATAGAGGACGCCGGAAAACAGAGCCGGCGTGCCGGTAATCCGGGCGGCGGGATGGTCTTCCACCTTCTGCTTCCAGATCAGTGCGCCCGTTGTTGCGTTGACGGCGTAGGCATTGGCACGGATATCGCCGAAGAAAATCGCGAACTCATTCTTGCCCGGCAGCGGACCGAAGCTGATCGCGGTGCGTACTGGCGCGTCCGTCGCAAACGTCCAGAACGTGCAGCCACTCCTGGCGTCGAGCGCGTGCACCTTGCTATCGGCGCCGCCGACAAACAGCATGCCGCCGATCACGGCGGGCTGGGCATTGGCGGTGGAGACGCCAGGAAAGCCGAACGTCCATTTCAGGCGCAACCGAGGCACCTCGTCCGCCGTCAGCCCCGCCATCTCGGCGGCTTGAAACCGGCTGTTGTTGATATCAGCGCCCCAACCGGTCCATCGCGGCCGGTCGAACGCCCCGTCGAAGCCGTGGGCGGCTTCCACGCAGTGCCCCGCTGCGTCGGCCTTGGCGGCAGGAGCGCTGTCGCCAACCTGTCTCCCCGTGACGAAGGAGGCGATCGCTTTGCGCTCATCATCGGTGCGGTCCTTAAGCATGGGAGCCATGCTCCCCGACGTGATGGCTCTGAGCACATGCTCGAACGCCATCGACTGCAATGCGGCGCGGTTGGGAATGCGGCTCTGCGGATCGCCCGCATCGTGGCACTGGGCGCAGTGCTGCGCATAAAGCTCGGCACCGGACTGCGCCGCGGTGGCGGGAAGACAGGACCAGATCAAGAGGCCAACGGCCGCAGCGCTCGATCTCATGAGGCTCCCCCCTGGGCGCGACGATCTGAACTTATGGTCTCGGAAAGATCTGCAACCTGGGGATGATAGCGTGATCGGGAAACCTCGACCAGTCAGAACCGCCGCTGGGGCCATGACCACCGGCGCATGTTGTTGGGCGAGCAGCGAGGCGAGCGGAACTCCAGGTGCAGTGAACTCGTTCAGACTGGACGCCGCGCCACTACCGACTGATCCTGGGTGGACGGAGCGACAATCCGGATACGCCGCGAATGACCTGAAACCACTTGCAAAGGAGGTTTTGCCATGCCGACGACAGCCGAGAAAGACCACGTCTACAAGATCCTGGACCTCGTCGGATCGTCCGAGAAGAGCATCGAGGATGCGATCCAGAATGCCATTGCCCGCGCTGCCAAGACCATTCGCGAGATGAAGTGGTTCGAAGTCGTGCAGACGCGAGGCCATATCGAGAATGGCGCCGTTCGCCACTACCAGGTCACGCTGCGGGTTGGATTCACATTGGAGGAGTGAGTCCGGACATCCGGCGCGCCACATAACCATTCTTGCGCCAAGTCAAAGATGTGAGGTAGCCCCCGTGCGACAGATTCATGTTTTCGTTTGACGCTCAACGTCGTCGGGAGGCTAAGTGCAGATGGAAGAACGGTCCGGCGCCCCTTTGATCCCGCAAACCGGCGCGCCGGATACGCTTGCGCAGGTCCGCACGCTGCCCGAGCTGCTGCGTTGGCGCGTCCGGGCAACGCCTGATACGGAAGCCTACCGGCATTTCGATGCAGCCGCCGGGCGCTGGGTCAGCCATTCCTGGCACCAGATCGACCTGGAGTTCGACCGCTGGCGGCGCGCACTCGCCGCCGAGGGGTTCGCAGCCGGCGAGCGCGTCGCCATCCTGATGCCAAATGGCATCGAACATATCGCGATGGACCAGGCCGCATTGTCGCGCGGCCTGGTGCCGGTGCCGATGCACGCGATCGATAATCCCGAAAGCATCGTCTACATCCTGAAGGATTCCGCGGCGTCGCTGCTGCTGGTCGACACCATCGACCGTTGGCGGATCCTCGCAAGCGCCGGCGCGCCGACGGATACGCTCAAGCGTGTCGTCTGCGTCGATCTGCAAGGTACCGAAAACCCGGCAATGATGGATTATCGCCTCATGGCGCTGAAATCCTGGCTGGAGCGCGGACAGGCGGCCGAGGCCGTCACAGACGACGTCGCGTTGCAGCCGGATGATCTTGCCGCGATCGTCTACACCTCCGGCACGACCGGGCGCCCCAAAGGCGTCATGCTCTCGCACGGCAACATCGTGGCGAACGTCAAGGCGATCCACGCGCGCATCGCCGCCAGCCCAAATGATGTCTTCCTGTCCTTTCTACCGCTGTCGCATACGTTCGAGCGTACCGGCGGCTACTACTATCCGATCGCCGCCGGCGCCTGCGTCGCCTATGCGCGATCGGTGCAGCAGCTCTCCGATGATTTGAAGCAGGTGCGGCCGACCGTGCTGATCTCGGTGCCGCGGATCTATGAGCGCATCTATGCCCTGATCATGCAGCACAGCGAGGCGGCCGGCCGCTTCGAACGCGAATTGCTCGATCTTACCGTTGCCGTCGGCGGACGGCGCTTTGACGCGAGGCAACAAGGCCGCAGCCCGTCGCTGTTCGACCGGATGCTCTGGCCGCTGCTCAAGCGCCTGGTCGCCGACAAGGTGCTGGCTCAGTTCGGCGGGCGGCTGCGCGTCGCCGTCAGTGGCGGCGCGGCGATCGGCGAGCGCGTGATCCGGCTGTTCCTCGCGCTCGGACTGGACATCCTGCAGGGCTATGGCATGACCGAGACGTCACCCGTCGTCTCCGTCAATACCGCAGATGACAACGATCCCCGCTCGGTCGGCCGGCCGCTCGACGGTATCGAAGTCAGCATCAGTGAGGATCAGGAGCTATTGGTGCGGGGGCCCAACGTGATGCTCGGCTATTGGCACCGTCCGGACGAGACGCGCCGAATCAAGCAAGCCGACGGATGGCTGCATACCGGCGATCAGGCCCGCATCGAAGGCGGCCGCATCAGCATCACCGGCCGCATCAAGGACATCCTGGTGACCTCGACCGGCGAGAAGATCGCGCCCGTCGATCTCGAAACCGCGATCCTCGCCGATCCCTTGTTCGAGCAGGCCATGGTGATCGGCGAGAATCGTCCTTTCCTCGCGGCGCTCGTGGTGCTGAATGCGAAAAGCTGGGAGCGGGAGAAGGCCAGACTCGCGGGCAGCGGCACGGACGCAGAAACCGCGTTCCTCGTCAAACGGATCGCCGAGGCCGTCAAAGCCTACCCGGCCTATGCGACACCGCGCGCGGTATGGTGGACGCTGGAGCCATGGACCATTGCTGCCGGCCTGCTAACGCCGACGCTGAAGAACAAGCGCCCGGCGCTCGAGCATCGCTTCGCGGCCGAGATCGAACAAATCTACACGCGCAAGCCACAGGGTGGATCGCGTCCTGCACCTGCGCACGCGATCGAAGGATCGGCCGATAGCCGGTGAGGTGTACATGCGCTGTCATTCCGGGGCGATGCGCAGCATCGAGCCCGGCATCCATTTTCCCACCAACACCTGCGGCCCGATGGATTCCGGGCTCGTGCCGACGCGCGCCCCGGAATGACGGCGGTGATTGTTGGCGCGAACGAATGACGAATTCACTTTCGGCTTTCGTCGCGCTCAGCCGGCTGCTTGACTCGCCTCGCTCCTTGTTGATGAAGTGCTTCGAGTGGCGCCGCGCCACACCATCCAAGACACAGACCAAGCGGCTGCAAGCAGCCCACTAAAAATGGAAACGCCCTCATGCTGATCCCGATCGCCGACGTGCCGCGCTGGTATGCTGAACGCCAGCCGGCGGATACGATCGCCATTCGTCATGGACAGGATACGCTGACGTGGGAGCAACTCGAGCGCGGTGCCAATGCCCGCGCGCGGGCGTTTGCGGCCAAGGGCGTCAAGCCCGGCGACTTCGTCGCGATCGGGCTGCCCAACAGCAACGCATTCTTCGAGACCACCTTTGCGGTATGGAAGTGCGGCGCGACGCCGACCTCGCTGTCCTGGCGATTGCCGCGCGGCGAAGCGGCCGCGGTGCTCGATATCCTCAAGCCCGCGCTGGTGGTGGGCGGCGAACCCGATTGGAATGCGCCGAACTCGCTGCCAATCGGCTTCGTGCCCGAAGGATTTTCCGACGAGCCGCTCGCGGCTCCCGTCTCGCGGTATTGGAAGGCGATGACGAGCGGCGGCTCGACCGGCCGGCCGAAAGTGATCCTCGATCATCTGCCCGCCGTGGTCGATACCACCATGGCGCCACCGCTCAGCATCCCGCTAGGCGCCTCGCTGCTCAATCCGGGGCCGCTGTATCACAACGCGCCATTCATCGTTTCGCATTTTGCCTTGTTCGGCGGCGGACGCCTCACCGGCCTGACCAAGTTCGATGCCGAGGAGACGCTGCGGCAGATCGAGGCCGAACGCGTGCAATGGGTCAATTTCGTGCCGACCATGATGCACCGGATCTGGTCGCTGCCGGACGAGGTGCGCAACCGCTACGATCTCTCCAGCCTGCAGGTCGTGTTCCACATGGCCGCGCCGATGCCGCCATGGTTGAAGGAGAAATGGATCGAGTGGCTCGGGCCGGAGCGGATCTGGGAGCTCTATGGCGGCACCGAACGGCAGGGCTCCTGCATCATCTCCGGCGTCGAATGGCTCGCGCACAAGGGCTCGGTCGGCAAGATCGGCGAGACTGCGCGCCTGCGCATCATTGGCGAGGACGGCAATGACGTCGCTCCCGGCGAGACCGGCGAGATCTATTTCCTGCCCAATGATGGCGCCGGCACTACCTATCACTATCTCGGCGCCGAACCGAAGCGCCGCGCCGACGGCTGGGAGTCGCTTGGCGACATCGGCCGGCTGGATGAAGATGGCTATCTCTATCTCGGCGATCGGCTCGCCGACATGATCCTGCGCGGCGGCGCCAACATCTATCCGGCGGAGGTCGAGGCTGCGGTGTGTGCGCACCCCGACGTGCGCTCCTGCGTGGTGGTCGGCCTGCCCGACCCCGAATTCGGCCAGCGCATCCATGCGATCATCGAGTGCGATCGTGCGGCCGATGCGCAGGCGATCGTCGACGGTATGGGCGATTTCCTCGCCGACAGGCTGAGCCGCTACAAGCATCCGGAGAGCTTTGAAATCGTGGACGCGCAGGTGCGCGACGATTCCGGCAAGGTCCGCCGCACGCTGTTGCGCGACGAGCGCGCCGCATGGCTGAAGGAGAATCGCCCATTCCGGATCATGCCGTCGCGCGTGCAGGCGAAGGCGGAGTGACTTCGAGACAATTTCTGCATGCCTCGCGTTCAATACGCGCCGTCATTCCGGGGCGCGCGTCAGCGCGAGCCCGGAATCCATTTCTCCACCTGCGCATGAGGCCTGATGGATTCTCTGATGTGCAATTGCACATCATAGCTCGCGACTTCGTCGCGCCCCGGAATGACAGCGAATGGACTGGCTAAAGCGCGATGAGATGAGGATGAAGCATCATCGCGCTTTAGGTTATTGTTTGAGCATGATCTTTTCGGAAAACCGCGTCACACTTTTCCGGATCATGCTCTAGCCGAGCAACTCCAGCGTTCTCGGATCGGCTTCGCCGCCATAATATTTCTTCAGCGCAGCGGGAAATTCCGGAGCGGCCGACGCGGCGGCGAACAAGGTCATCGAGGAGCGGAACTTCAGATCATCGGGGCTGCCGAGAATATCCCGGATGGTCTTGCCTTCGACCGCGTTGACCAGACGCGTGCACTCGAGCAGCCGCGGTCCCAGGATATCATGCTGGAGATAGGCGATCGCCTCGTCGCGGGAAGCGATCGCAAAACGCTGCGCCATCGCGCTGAACCCGAGGCCGGCAAGCTGTGGGAAGATGAACCACATCCAGTGGCTTTGCTTGCGGCCGCGGCTGAGCTCCGCCACAACCTGCCGATAAACCGGAGCCTGTGCATCGACAAAGCGCGCGAGATCAAAGCGGTCGCTCATAAACTCCTCCCTGATGGGCCGACAAGCTCGGCGAGACGATCGAGCAGCGGCCGCTGGCCTTCGAGGATCTTCGCATGCGCGGCCGCGAGATCGAACCATTCGGCGCGGTCGATCTCAGGGAATGCCTGCATCTTCCCGCTTCTCGGTGGCCACTCGATCTCGAACATATTACTCCTGATAGCATGCACATCGAGATCGCCTTCGACGGCGAAGGCGATCACGCGCTTTCCGGCACGCTGGCGGATCTCGCCCAGCGGCTCAAACGGCTGATCAAGGACGACGCCGGTCTCCTCGGCAAATTCACGACGGGCCACCGCGATTGCATCCTCTTCCCCGTCCATCTCGCCCTTCGGGATCGACCACGCGCCCTCGTCCTTGCGGCGCCAGTAAGGCCCGCCGGGATGCACGAGCAGAACTTCCAGCCGCGCCCCCGAACGGCGATACATCAGGATGCCCGCACTTGCGGGCGCGCGACGTTCCGCCTTCAACGATCTTTGCTCCCGCGACACATACCCTCTCGGGCGTAACCCGCTAGCCAGACCCGATGCTATCCCCGGATGCGTTCGGTTTCAAAATCGTCAGCACCGGCGGGGCTGACGCATTTGTAGTCGTTCCAAACGATGAAGCCCGCTCGCGCTGGGCTCATTTCGTTGTTATATTGCCTCCGGGACGATCGACCGGACATTGACTATTGGGTGCGGCGTTAGTCGAAGGAAACGCGATTCTTACGGAGATCCTTCATGTCTTCCTTGACCGAATGGAAAGTGCCACCGGCGCACCAGCCCAGTTCCGGCAATTACAAATTCGACCTCGACCGCACGCTTGCTGCCGTGGTGGGACTGCACTCCATCATCCCGTCCGACGCGTTCAGCGCGGAGACGCTCGGCACGGAGCGCGCCGGCAACGGTGTCCTGATCGACGACGGGCTGGTGCTGACGATCGGCTATCTCATCACTGAAGCGGAAACCGTGTGGCTGCATCTTGGCGACGGTCGTGTGATCGAGGGCCATCCGCTCGGCTTCGATTTCGAATCCGGCTTCGGCTTGGTGCAGGCGCTGGGACGGCCGGGCATCGAACCAATGCCGATCGGCTCCTCCGCCGCGACGAGGGTCGGCGACAATGTCGTGGTCGGCGGCGCCGGCGGCCGCACCCGCTCGCTGGCGAGCCAGATCGTGGCGAAGCAGGAATTCGCAGGCTATTGGGAATATCTGCTCGATGAAGCGATCTTCACCTATCCCGCGCATCCCAATTGGGGCGGCACCGCGCTGATCTCCGGCAAAGGCGAATTGATCGGCATCGGCTCGCTGCAGCTCGAACGCGAGCGCAACGCCCGCGCCGAGCACGTCAACATGATGGTGCCGATCGACCTCTTGATGCCGGTGTTCGACGACCTGCGCAAATATGGCCGCGTCAACCGGCCATCGCGGCCCTGGCTAGGCATGTACACGACCGAGATCGACAACCGCATTGTCGTAGTCGGCATCGCCGGCAAGGGGCCGGCGGCGCGCGCCGAGCTGAAGACCGGCGACGTCATCCTCGCCGTTGACGGCGAAAAGGTGATGAGCCAGGCGAGCTTCTATCGCAAGCTCTGGTCGCTCGGCACCGCCGGCGTCGACGTGCCGCTCACCGTCTATCACGAAGGCGTCACCTTCGACGTCACGCTGGCCTCGATCGATCGCACGAAACTGTTGAAGGGGCCGCGGCTGCATTGAGCACCGGGAGCGTCGCAATGAGCGAGGCCGTGGTGGACGACATCGTGGCCGTGCTGCCGCCGCTGTTGCAGACGCTCGAATCGCTCGGCTTCATCGCGCGCCATTTGCACCCGCCGGAGTTCGGCCATGTGATGCAGATCGCGGGCGAGCCGGACGAAGCGCTGCGCGCGGTCCGCCCGCGGCTCGCCGACTGGCCGGAGCAATTTGCCGCGATCAGCGCGCAGCTCGAAGCCGCAAGCGATGCGGCGCTCGCCGCCTGGCAGGGCCTGCGCGCAGTGCAGGACGGCAATGGCGATCTGGTGAGCGTGTTCCGCGCGCTGCGCTACACGCCGCGCGCGCTGGAAGCGCTCTATCCGCTGGCCGCGCGATTGCCGCCGGTGAACGAGTTCTTCACCGATCCCGCCTTGCGCGGGGATGCCGAACTGCTGGCGCGGCTGGCCGAGCCCGCCGGTGAAACCACCGGCATCCTGCACGACAGTAACGAGCCCGGCAGCCGCGGCGGCTTTTCGCTCTACGTGCCGGAATATTACACACCCGAGCGCGCCTGGCCGCTGGTGATGGCGCTGCACGGCGGCAGCGGCAATGGCCGCGGCTTCTTGTGGAGCTGGCTGCGCGATGCCCGCAGCCGCGGCGCCATCCTGGTCTCGCCGACCGCGCGCGGAAGCACCTGGGCCTTGATGGGCGACGATATCGACACGCCGAATTTGGTCCGCATTCTCGATTTCGTGCGGGCGCGCTGGACTATCGACGAGAAGCGAATGCTGATGACGGGAATGAGCGACGGCGGCACGTTCTGCTATGTTTCAGGCTTGGACGGCGCCTCGCCCTTCACCCATCTTGCGCCTGTCGCCGCGACCTTCCATCCGTTGATGGCGCAGATGGCGGATGCGGATCGCCTGCGCGGCCTGCCGATCCATATCGTGCATGGGAAGCTCGACTGGATGTTCCCGGTGCAGGTCGCGCGCCAGACGCAGCAGGCGCTGAGCGCGGCCGGCGCTGCCGTCACCTATCGCGAGCTCGACGACCTCAGCCATACCTACCCGCGCGAGATCAACGCGGCGATCCTGGAATGGCTGAACGAAGTGCCGTAGCCCGGGTGAAGCGCCAGCGTAACCCGGGAATGCTTGCTACGCTGACGCAAGAGGCCTCGTCGACGTCGAAGTTTCAGACCAGACCACCATTGGCACGCAGCGTCTGGCCGTTGATCCAGGCACCGTCGGGGCCGGCGAGGAAGGACACCACCGAGGCGATGTCTTCGGGCGTGCCGAGCCGCTCCAGCGGATTCGCCTTGGCAAGGTGGTCGATCAATTCCGGCGACTTGCCGTGCAGGAACAGATCGGTCGCGGTCGGACCGGGGGCGACCGCGTTGACCGTGATCGCTCGTCCGCGCAATTCCTTGGACAGGATCGCGGTCAAGACCTCGATTGCCGCCTTGGTCGCGGTGTAGACGCCGTAGGTCTCGAACTTTGTGCCGACGACGCTGGTCGAGAAATTGATGATGCGCCCGCCGTCGCGCAGCCGGCGCGCGGCCTCGCGCATCGCATTGAAGCTGCCCTTGAGGTTGATGGCGACGTGCTGATCGAACAGCGCGTCATCGGTGTCGGCGATCCCGGCAAGCTTCATGATGCCGGCGTTGTTGACGAGCACGTCGACGCCGCCGAAGGCGGCCTCCGCCGCATCGAACATGCCGCGCACTGCATTGGGATCGCTGACATCGGCCTTGGCGGTAAGCGCCCGTCCGCCGGCCGCTTCGATCCGGCTCGCCACCGCCTCGGCGGCTTTGGTGTCGCCGGCGTAATTGATCACGACGGTGAAGCCGTCCTTTGCAAGGCGTTGGGCGACCGCAGCGCCGATCCCGCGCGAGGCGCCCGTTACCAGTGCTACTTTTTTGGTCCCGTTCGACATCTTTGTTCTCCTGCTGATTTGCGGCCAGGCCGCTGGGTGGCAGGAGTAAAGTAGGCGCTTCCATCTCCCGGATAATCATGTATTTTTTGGCCTTACTGTTCGTAAAACTCGGACAATCGAGATGGATCGGTTCGACGCAATGCGGGTGTTCACCCGCGTGGTGGAGCGGCGCAGCTTTTCGCAGGCGGCGGAGGATCTCGGGCTGCCGCGCTCGACGGTGACGGACGCCGTCAAGTCGCTGGAGGCACGGCTCGGCGTGCGGCTGATCGAACGCACGACACGGCATGTCCGCCCGACCCTCGATGGCGAAGCGTATTATCGCCGCTGCCTGTCACTGATCGCCGACCTCGAGGATGCCGAAGGTGCATTCGGCGGCGGCAAACCGAAGGGGCTGTTGCGGCTGGAAGTGCAGGGCACGCTGGCGCGTCACTTCTTGTTGCCGAACCTGCCGGGCTTCTTCGCGGAATATCCCGACATCGAGATCAATATGAGCGAGAGCGACCGCTGGATCGACCTGATCGAGGAAGGCGTCGATTGCGTGTTGCGCTTCGGCCATCTGCCCGACAGCGACATGATCGCAAGGCAGGTGGTGATGCTGGAGCGCCTCACCTGCGCGGCGCCTCGTTATTTCGAGCGCTTCGGCACGCCGTCCGGTCCCGATGTGCTCGAAGGCCACCGCATGATCGGGATACGCTCGCTGACAACGGGACGGCTGCGGCCGATGGAGTTTGTGGTCGACGGTGCAGTTCGCGAAGTGATGCTGCCGGCGATCATGTCGGTGACGGGACCGGAGAGCTACCTCGCTACCGCGCGGCTCGGCCTTGGCCTGGTCCAGGTGCCGCGCTTCCACGCCGAAGCCGATCTCGGGCGCGGGGCCCTCGTTGAGGTGCTCACGGAATGTCCGCCGCCCTCGGTCCCGGTATCCCTGCTCTACCCACGCAATCGCCAGCTCTCGCCGCGCGTACGCGTGTTCATTGATTACGTGTTGCGCGCCTTCGGGCGGGCGTGAGTGCGGTTCCGGCCCGACCCGGAACCATCCGCCGGCCATCCCCGTTATCTGCGGTCACCGGAGGTTTCGTCATGCGAACGTTTTTCGGAATGATCTTGGGTGCGCTGCTGCTGATTGCGGGCGTTTATCTCTATGATTCGATGCGAACGTCGAGCGTGGCGGGCGGCCAACTCGCGCAGAGCGGCCGCACCATCGTCAACTGGGACGTTGCCGCCGATGACCTGAAGGCACTGAAGGCTCGCGCCCATGAGGATTGGCAGAGGATTTCGTCGCGCTAGCGAGCACGACGGCCACTAGCGGCTCATGTTCGCCTTGCGCGCATCGGCGATGGCCTGCACGAACTGCTCCTTGGTCAGGATGCCGGGCACGCGGAATTTACCGACGATGAAGGACGGCGTGCCCTGAAAACCAAACGCCTCGGCCTGCGCGTTGTTGCGCGTAAGAATGGCATCGATTGATGTGGCATTGGCCGCAAGATCGCGCTTCAAGCGATCCATATCGATGCTCGCACCTGCGAGCACCTCCTGTATCCGCGGCTCGGTCAGCTTCGTGGTGAGGCCCATCATCGCCTCATGCGCGGCCTGAAACTTGTCCTGATACTTCGCCGCCAACGCCATGCGCGATGCAACCTTCGATACATCGCCCAGGATCGGCCAGTCCTTCCACACCAGGCGCACCTTGCCATCGTCCTGCGCAATTTGCTGCAGTTCAGGTGCGATCTTGCGGCAATAGGGACATTGATAGTCGAACCACTCGACGATGCTGATGTCGCCCTTGGCGTTGCCGGCGACAGGGATCTCCGGATCGCGCAGCACGGCCGCTTCGGTCAACACCTTCTCTTCGTCCTGCGCGGCGGCAGCGCGGCTGAGCAGCGTAACGCCGACAGCCATCAGGCCGAGCGCGGCGCGGCGCGTGGGTTCCGGATTGATCCCGGCACGATCGGTCGATGGGCTCATGTCAAATCTCGCGGCTGCCTGCGCTGTCTACGCTCGGCGGGCCGAGATGTCACGCCGCTTTGCCGAGCCCGCACAGCCCATCGCAAATGTCGGCCGAAACACGGCACCATGAAGGCTGGTGCGGCCAGTGTCGTACTCCGGCCGCGCCAGTTGCTTTGTTTGGGCATGATCTTTTTCGGAAAACCGGTGTCCACTTTTCCGGATCATGCCCTAGGAGATCAAGCAGCGCCCTTCAACCGCTTGGTGCATTCGCTGTAGTAGCCGCCGCCCTTCTGGATCCACTTCAGGCCGCCATTGGCATTGCTGGCCTTGTTGGCATTGTACTGGTCGACGCAAGTGTGCATGCGGGCCTTGCCCTCGGTCTCCTTGGCGTATTTCGGATCGACCGCGTTCGGGAATACCGCCGGTCCTGCCGGCGACGTGGGCGCTGCGGCTGGAGCGGCTTCCTTCTTGGCCTCCTTGGCGGCCGGGGCCGGCGCGGGCGCGGCGGCTGTCGGTGCAGCGGGCGCGGCAGCGGCTGGCGTTGCGTTTGCGCCGCACTCGGCCTTGCGGAAGTCGTTCCACTTCTGGCCGCCCAGTGTCCCGGCTGCCTTGGCTGCCTGGTACTTGGCGCTGCATTCCTGCGCGGTCAGGGCCTGCGCCGGCGCCGACATCACGAATGCGGCCAGACCCGAGGCGGCCATCGTACAAAGCAGTTTGGCTTGAATTGTCATGGTTGTTCTCCCTTTCCGTCAAACCTCAGCGCGTTGACGAGGGCCGCATCCTAACGCAACCGGAACTTGCGACAACGCATTGGCGAACCGCCCGCTCAAAATATTGTGCCGCCCGATACGCGCGATATTCATCGGCGGTTCAGCATCGGGCGACGACGGTTTCGCGTCCACTCATTCGAGGTGCGCCCCATGCCGAAGTTTTCCTCCCTCGCCACCACAACCGCCCTCGCCGCGTTCCTGCTGACGGGCACCGCCTTTGCGCAAACCACCACGCCCGCACCGAAGGACACGGCCAAGACCGAGACCAAGGCGGCCCCGACGCCGGAAGAGAAGAAGGCGCGCAGCGCCGCTTCGCTGGACTGCTCCAAGCAGGCGGATGCGAAGAGCCTGCACGGCAAGGAGCGCAAGAAATTCCGCCGGGAGTGCCTGAAGGAAGCCGCCGACAAAAGCGCGGGCACGAAGTAAGGGTGTCACCCCGCCCTCCCGAACACGGGGATGGCGAGCAGCGACGCTCTAAAAATCCGGCGCATTGCTGCAATCGCGAGATGCATTTGTCGCGGGCCTGCGGATTTGGCATAACGCCAGCGTGAACCAGCTTCCCGCATCGATGGCGCTTGCCATTCCCAGCCGCGCGAACATCCTCAATACGACCGAGACGCTCGTCATCGGCGCCGCGGGCGGCCTGCTGTTTTTGTGGGCGAACCTGCCGGGCGGGTTGATTTCCGGCGCGATGATCGCGGTCGGCATCGCCGCGCTCGCCGGCCGGCCGCTCACCGTGCCGCCGGTGGTGACCCAGACCGTGCTGATTCTGCTCGGCATCTCGCTGGGCTCCCTGGTATCGCGGCAACTGATCCAGCATGTGAGCGCCTATCCGCTCACCATCGCGCTGCTCTCGCTCGCCACCGTCTGCTCGATCTTCGGCAGCAGCTTCTATCTGCAGCGCGTACATGGCTGGGACCAGACCTCGGCTTTCCTCGCCGGCAGCCCCGGCGCGCTGTCGCAAATCACGATGCTCGCGATCGAGAAAGGCGCCGATGTCGCCGCGATCGCCGTGGTGCAGACCATGCGCGTGATCATCCTGACCGCCGCTTTACCACTGATGCTGGCGGTGCTCGGCATAGCACCGGCAGCGCCGCCGACGATTGCCTCCGCCAGCGCCTCGCCGATCGAGCTCGTGGCGCTGATCGCAGCCTCCATCGGAGCGGCGCTCGTGCTGCGCTGGGCGAAATTTCCGGCAAGCTGGATGTTCGGCGCGATGCTCGCGTCCAGCCTGTTGCACGGCGTCGGCGCGATCGAGGGCGGCTTGCCGCCGTGGGTGCGCGGCGTCGCGCTGGTCGGCATCGGCGCCCTGATCGGCTCGCGTTTTGCACGGATGAAGCTCTCGACCCTGCGCAGCCACATCAATGCCGGGCTGGGCTCGTTCGCGGTCGCGATCGTGATCTCCGCGATCTTCGTTGCCGCGATCACGCTGACGACGCAGGTCCATCTCTCCGACGTCGTCGTCGCCTTTGCCCCCGGTGCGATGGACGCCATGCTGGCGCTGGCGCTGACGCTGCATATCGACCCGATCTTCGTCGGCGCGCACCACCTCTCGCGCTTCGTGTTCGTGACGCTGGCGACGCCCGGCATCGTGCACCTGTTCGGCCGCCCGCAGGAGGATGTGGACGATTAGGCGAGCTTTCCCCGTGTACGATCTCGTCCCCCCATCGGCGTCACTGGCTTTTGTGGTGTGAGCAAGGGTTTGCTAATCCAAATTTCAAACAGCGGTCCCGTAGGATGGGTAGAGCGAAGCGAAACCCATCAGCTTTGAACCCAGCTGCGCGAATGATGGGTTTCGCTTCGCTCTACCCATCCTACGTCTGAAACAGCGGATGTGAGTTCGCGTTCTCGCGGCGCGTCGCGCCCGAGCTTTGCATCTACTTTCCGCCCTCCTCGATATCAGAGGGCGCAGGGAAAGCCGGGTGCCGGTTGCACCCATGGGCCCCGTGCAACAAAAAGCACGGGGGTAGGACCACAGGTTCAACCGAAAACACTCCGGCTTTCCCTGCGCAGTGGTTTACGACTTACTTCGTGCTCTTCCCGGTGACCGGGCTTTCTTGCCACCGTCGCCTCTCGCGCGAACTTGTTTCGCGCAAAAAACTTAGCGCCAGCGTCGGGGCGCCAGAACCACACGACTTCGCCGTCCGCGCATAGCTGCGTTCGTCGTTCGCAGCACCCGCGTCCACCGCATCTCACCGCAACGTTCGTGACGATCGCGACCCGCCCCTCATCCGCCGTGAGACGCACGGAGTTAAATCACTGATTTGCCCGACAGCGGAAGCGGAATGTTTTTTGCGCGAGGACTGGACGACCCAAATCAGATTGAAATCGCTAGCGAATTTTTCTCCTCTGTCATTCCGGGGCATCGCGCAGCGATGAGCCCGGAATCCATTTCTCCACTCGCGCAAGCGGCCCAATGGATTCCGGGCCTGCGCCTTCGGCGCATCCCGGAATGACGAAGAGGAGTTGGCGGTCACCCTGGCGCTATGGTGACGGCGACGGTGGTATTGACGATCACCGTATTATGGCCGCTGCACGAGAAGCTCCTTCTTCGAGCGCCGCGGGTTTGACGGCGACGATTTGACCCGCCGCCTTGAACAGCAGCGGGAGCCGTGAGAGATGATCCCTTATGAGAACTGCCGTCGTCTATGTTGGCGCCGCGATCGCTGAAATCGCCGGTTGCTTTGCGTTCTGGGGCTGGTTGCGTCTTGGCAAGCCGATCTGGTGGCTGCTTCCGGGCCTGCTCTCGCTGACCATGTTCGCGTACCTGTTGACGCTGGTCGAGAGCGAGGCGGCGGGACGCGCCTACGCGACCTATGGCGGCATCTATATTGTCGCCTCGCTTGTGTGGCTCTGGGCAGTCGAGAACGCACGTCCCGATCGCTGGGATATTACAGGCGCGTCCATATGTCTGATCGGCGCAGCCGTCATTCTATGGGGACCACGTGGGTAGCGGTAGTCGGAACAATGACGGGACTGTCATTCCGGGGCATCGCAAAGCGATGAGCCCGGAATCCATTTCGCCGCTTGCGCCTGTTGCCCGATGGATTCCAGCCTGCGCCTTCGGCGCATCCCGGAATGACGAACGGGCGATCTCTCAGGCTCTTACCGTCCGCGCAAAACCCCAGGCGGCGATGGCGGCCATCAGAAGCGAGATCAGCACGTTGTAGCCGGCAAGCGAGAGGCCGAGAAAGCGCCACTGCACCTCGTCGCAGCGGATGACCTTCACCGTATCCAGCCGCTGCAGCAGGGTGCCGGCGCTGCCGAGATTCCCGACCGGCCCGGTGCAATCGGTCGGCCCCTGCCAAAAGCCCCATTCGACGCCGGCGTGGTAGGCGCCGAGCCCGGCATTGACGAGCGCGGCGAGCGCGAGGACCGCCAGCCCTGCGAGCAGCAGCGGCCGCGGCGCCCCCTTCGCGGCAGCGAACGCCACCAGCGCTCCGAGCGGGACCGCGAGATAATAGGCATAACGCTGCTCGAGGCAGAGCGGACAGGGCAGGATCTCCAGCACAAGCTGGAAAAACCAGGCCCCCGCCAGCGTCGCCGCGGCGATGACAGCCACGGCGGTCGACGCCGTCAGCGCCGGATTGGCCGATCTATGTGTGGACAGCGGATTGGCGGTCGCGAGCGTCACGGCTAAAGCTCCTGCAATACCAACGTGGTATCCCCTGGACCCGGCGCTGTCGAGCCGCGTCCGGATCAAAACCGCGCGGGTTGACCCCACCACCCCGCCCGCTATATTCCGCCCGCTTCGCGACGCCAGCCTTCCGGGCTGATGGGGCGAATGCCCCTGTGGCGGAACTGGTAGACGCGCTCGACTCAAAATCGAGTTCCGCAAGGAGTGCTGGTTCGATTCCGGCCAGGGGCACCACGGAAAAACATCAATAAAAACAACAACTTAAGGCACAAGTTCGATTCCGGATTTCCTCGGAATCTGTCGCGGCGCATTGAAAATCCGAGCAAAAAGCCCACCGCAGCGGTCCACTTTGCTGGTATTTTTGCTGGTATCGCCAAGCCAAACGCGCCGCAGCGAATTTCGCTATTCCGAACGACGGAATCGAGCAAATGGCCCGCAAGAATAATGGCGCGGGTGCCAACCCAAAGTAGACCTGACTAATCTCGACTGCCGCCGCGCGACCGAAATTCGACATGAGCGACGGAACGCCACCCAGCACGAGTTCCTGTCCGATCAACCCACGCAATATCATCGCTGGGCCGGTGTTGGAGCACCAAGGTGGCTAAGAACTGCGAACGCGATGAAGGGGGCAAAGGCTAACGACATTAGATACGTCTTAGTGACAATCAGTCATGTGAGTTGCGCTAGATTACCTCGTACGCAAACAGGGTCGCGACCGCAGTAATTGCGATCAAGCCCCAAAGAAAAACAGTATCTGCGAACTGCTCCATTCGGACGCTGAGCGTAGCTCGATCTGAGTAGCGCATCGACAGATATGACGTTAGGGCACTTACAAGAAAAGTTACCGCAGCAAGAGCCGCATATTCATCTACATGAGACGGGCCATGCTTGACCTCGGCCAGCTTAACCAATCCGATCAGCGTGACACAGACACCGATCATTGTTCCGGAAACTGGCAGGATGTGAGATGCCAGTGTCTCGCTACGCAACTTTGCTGTTCGATCAGTCATGTTTACTCGCTTTGCATGTGCTGTTTCCTTCGATTTTCGCATTGAGTCACGTAGCATCCTTGTTTGAAACGACGAGCGTTCCGGGATGGCGGCTGATGGTATCGTCGATTGTCGACGAATAGTCGTCCATCCGGAATGTACGTGGAAGCGCCGAATAATCGCCCATTGGAGACTCAAACGTCGGATCCCGGAGAGAGCGACTGGCATACAGATGGATATGGGGCTCGGCGAATGCTCGATTGCTCGGCCCATTGGAGTGGTTGGAACGTAACGCGCGCTGACGCTCAGGTCGCCGGGACTGCCACGCACGCAGCGGCAGAGATCAGTCTTCTCACAAACTTTTCGGAGACCACCTGCATCACGGATGGGTCGATGAACTCCGGCACATAAACGATGTTTGCGACGAGCGTACCCTCATAGATTGCGACCGAGACGTTCGGGAATTTCTTGAGCCAGCCGAGCGCATATTCGAAGCCGGCCACCCTCAGCCGCGCCATCGGCCAGCGGAATTTGACGGCTTGCATGTCGGAGACATTCAAAGCAACAGGCGCCTGCTGCGCTGCGCCAAACGACTTCGGATAGTTCAGGTATTCGCTGAAGAAGGCGCCATTGGCGACACCCCGGTGTATATCGTCGAAGATGAGCCTTGCAATTCCGAATAGCGGCTGGTCTAGATCCGGAATCCGCGTGATGTGGCCCGTGATCGCCGTGACGACGAGCTCCGTCGAGACATGCGGCTCAAGTCGCCGACGCATGTCGATGTTGGACCGCAGCAGGATCTGGCGGTAATTGCCTTCTGAGACGTCCCGGATCGCAAGCGCAAATGCGGCGAGAAGCAGTGAGTGGACCGAACATCCGTTGGCGTGGCTTGCCGCGTGGATGCGCTCCACATCGTCGGCCGCGATGACGATACGTTCGAGGCGATGGCTCAAGGCTTGACCATCATGCGCGGCCAGCATCGGAAACTCCGTATACGGGCCCGCATAAGATGGAGCCTTCTGGATTGCATCTGCCGGTAACGAGGCGAGCGCGCGCTCGACCGCGGCGTCCAGCGGCTCAGGGAACGGCTGCTCTTGCAATACCGGAGGCACCTGCCTGACCACGCAATCACAGATGTAGGCCAGGCAGGAATGCAGTTCGACCAGCGAGGTTGCATCAGTGACCGCATGCGAGCTCAGCATGAAGATGTCGAGCGCATCTGCGGCTGAGATAACGTGGATGCGATAGATGCCCTTGCTGGTGTCGAGCTCGGCATTGAGCAATGTCGCGAACAACGCATCGACCGAGCACGTCTCAGGTGTCGCCCACATATCTATGGCCGGGCAGCCATCATCGCGTTCGATGAATTGCCCGTCCTGCACAGCCGCGCGAAGAATGCGGTACCTTGCTTCCAGATGCACGACGGCCTGTTCGAATTGCGCCCTGCTGACCACGCCGGCGATGCGGCTGCGGCTCACCACGGTCGTGCCGGTTGCGAGGTAGATCGTTTCCGTCGGCGACGCCTTCCGAAACCGCCGGCGGGCAGTGTGCGAGAGCTTCAATGGGGTCGGCTCGCTGGTGATGATCTGCTGCATGGTCGAATTCCCTGAATGGCTGGCAAGAAGCGGAGGATTTCGTGCCGCAACATGCCTGCTCAAGGGAATTGGGACAAATATGGCTTCGATATGCAGGTATCGACAGGCCTTATGGGACGCGCGTCTCCGTCAGAACGAGGAAGCCCGCGTAAGCGCGGTCGCATAAAATGGAATGTCCATTCCCTCCAGCGCCGACTGCTGCTGGACTCCGAACACATCTCGCTCGTCCGTTGACCCGGAAATGTTGGGTCGATCGACCGATATCTTGATGGCGTTGCAGCTATCGACGAAAAACGTACCAACGATTTTCGCACTGGGAATGCCGAGAACTCCGGCAATATTTTCCTTTGTGAACAGGTTCGAATTCAGTGCGGCTTCGTAGTTCTCTGCGGAAGCGAAGAAAATGTCGAAGGTCTGTCGATTGATGCCGGCGTCCTTGCTTCGGATGACCGACGCCATGTCCAGCAGCCGAGAAGATCCGATCGGCGCCTCCGTGGATGCGTGGTCGGCAATCATGGAGAGAGTCTGAGTATCGACGTCGCCGGAATAGTCCGTCTCTCCGATCTCCAGATAGTGGTAGTGGTCCACGCCCTCATCTTTCCAATCGCTTCCGTCCGCCCGATAATAGGTGATCGGGAACATCTTCTGGATCACGTCGTCGTTCTGGAGCAAGTGGTAAAGCGACCATGCATATGAATCGGCAGCGTCCAGATTCATGCGCGACGCGGGGCGCGGCGTCGCGACCGAATCAATGCGCGCGAGGTCCCGGCGATGTTGCAGGTCGATCGTCTCGCCATCGCGACCAACGGTACGCAGCAAAATAGCCGGGTTTGAAATGTCTGCCTCGGTGATCGTGAATTCCGCATTGACGAGAGCGGCCGGAAACGCCTCCGCAATATCATTGAGAACCGCCGCTTTGATTTGCGCATAATGGGCCAGGAATACGGGATCGCGCGTACCGCTGGGCACAATGGATCCGAACCGGCCATCTGAACGCTTGAAGTTGATGAAATTCGGCGACATCGGAAAAGCGAGGTTGCCGACCGACGTCTTGCGTCCGGGATAGCCGTAATTAAAAATGGCATTTGTCAGCAGCCGCGCCAGCAGAATCGCATCTTCCTGCTTCGTTGCTGCTGTTTCAATGATAATTCCGAGCTCGCGGCCGGCGTTGCGGATCGGCGTCGCTCGGACGCCGTTGCGGCCGTAGACAAGAATATCTTCCGGAATGCGGCTGAGGTCGGCTGGATCGATGTAGATCAGCGACGCCTTCTGTGCGCCAAGCCGGCACGCTCCCTCAAGCTTGATGCTCCACGGCCATGGCTTGCCATGGCGGACCAATGTGCCGCCCCTGATGCCCGCAGTCCTCCCATCGCGAGAGAAGAACTGGGCTTTCTCCGTCGTGAGAATGCCTTCCGGATAGAACTGAAGTTGCGGATGGCTTTCCTGATACAGCGAATGCGCGGCGATCGAAAAAGGCGTGCAGCGTCGCGCAGGGTTCGGTGACGTGAAGATCGCCGATCCGTCGTCATAGACCTCTGCAACCAGGCAATCGGACGGCGATCCCGGCTCACAGGCGAGCGCACCACACTCCAATACCTGTCCGACATGATATGCAAGGCCGGCGTTGATGCCGCGCCTGATCATGTCGGCTGCAAACAGCGCGGAGTCGCACGAGCGGCCGGCGATGACGAATTGAGCTCCGCCACCGAGCGCGGCGATCAGAGGATGAACACCCATCTGGCCGACGATCGTGCTGTTACGCAGCATTTCCTCATTCAGGGCCGGCCCCGCGCCCGTGGCACGAAGCGCCCCTGCCCGGTATTCCCGGATGACGGTTTCCGGATCGATCTCGGACCTGATGACGGCGACCTTTGCATCCCTCAAGTTGAGTTCGGCAAAGACTTCCCTCGCGATGCCGAGCATCCAGTCGACGGCGCGGTCTCCACCCGCCGTTCCGCTGCTGCCGATGATGACGGGGCAGCCGATGCGCTTGCCGGCCGCCACCATCTGGCGGTAATCCGCTTTGACCGCTTCCCGTTCGAAGTAGGACGTTCCGCTGCCGAGATAGTAGGGCCCGGCATCCATCGAGCCGGCGTCGCAGATGATGGCATCGACATGACCGTTGAGTGCAGACTGAAGCGACTCCTTGGGATAGCCGTAACCCAGCGTGCCGCACGCCGCGACCACCCGATAAATGAGATTTGGCATTGCACTGCTCTTCATGCTCGGCTGCTCCGAATATGGAACCGCCAATCGTCATGAAATCAGATGGTTCGTGCCGGGCTCGGGGACAAATAGGACTTCGATATGCAGGTATCGGTGCTGAGTATGCCCAGCTATTTGAGCCATTCCATTCCGAGGATATGGCCGTCCAGGAGCTCGGCTCCGATAAATTCGGTCAACAGCAAACGAACCGCCTCGCCGGCCCGGCTGAGCGGGAAATCGCTAGACGAGATAATGGAACAAGTCAGATAAAGGTTGGCGTCGACCGGAACGGGTTGCGCGAAGCCCTGATCGACAAAGTTCTTTCCGTTTGCCACCGGCAGAAGCGTATGCGCGATGCCGGTCTTGACTGTAAGCAGCTCGGTCGAGAGCGAGTTGGTTTCCGCGACGATGTTTGGCGTCAACCCATACGCTGCAAAGGTGCGGTCGATCAGCGCCCGCCGTCCATTCGGCCCCCCCGGAAGGGTCAATGGAAGCTCCGCGATCTCCTCCAGGGTCACCGAGGACTTGCCAGGTTCGCCGAACGGCCGCGCTCCTACCAGGCAGAGCCGCTGTCTGAACAGCGGTTCCCGCGCGAATTTCGACACCAGTTCATCCTCGTATATCAGGGCCAGATCCAGGTCGCTGGTATCGACCCTGGTTTCGAGCGATTCACTGTCGCCATCGGATATTTTGAGCTTAACTTTCGGAAGCGCGATTTTCACATGGGCGATCAAGGATCCGATCAAAATCGGAGCCAGCGACGAAGCAATCCCGACGCTGACGGCCCCCTCCGGCTCGCCGCTTTGGGAGCGCGCTACCGTCGGCAGCAGATCGAGCTGATGCAGGATGGACGACGCCTCCCGATAGAGCACTTCTCCCGCGGCCGTCGCGCTGACACCGCGGGCGCTCCGGTTGAGCAGCTTCATGCCCAAACGGTCCTCCAGTTCATGGATCTGCTGGCTCAGGGCCGGCTGGGCCACGTGAATGGCAGCCGAAGCCCGGGAAAAGCTCCCGGCCTCCACAATCTTCACAAAATACCGAAGTTGTCGGAACTGCATGAGTCGATATAACTTTCGGAAGCCGCAATCTGCAAGCGACACGTTATGGATGGCTCACCCAAAAGTCGCAAAGGCCGAGAATACCGGCTCATCGAAATGCGCTCCATCGAGATAGTCGAAGCTGGCCCGGACGAAATAGCGCTCTTCAACAGGCTAGGATGGCGCCTCCTTCCGCTGCTCGTCCTGCTCTTCCTCGTCGCTTTCATCGATCGGCAGAACGTCGGCTTCGCCAAGCTCCAGATGGTGTCGGACCTCAATCTATCAGAGGCGGCCTACGGCTTCGGGGCATCGCTGTTCTTCATTGGCTACGTGATATTCGAGATTCCGAGTTGCCTTGCGCTCAACCGGTTTGGCGCGCGGATATGGCTTGCGCGGCTCATGCTGAGCTGGGGCGTCGTCACAGTACTCCTCGCCTTCACGTCGTCCAAGGAGATGTTCTACGTCCTCCGCTTCCTGCTGGGTGTCGCGGAGGCCGGTTTCTATCCCGGCGTCGTTTTCTACATACGCGAATGGTTTCCTGAACCTTACCGCGTCCGCATGCTCGGCTACTTCACGCTCGGCAGCAGCCTCGGAAACATGTTGGGCGGTCTGTTCAACGGCATCCTGCTCGATTTCGAGGGCGTCCTCGGATTGGCGGGCTGGCAATGGGTGTTTTTGGGAAGCGGAATGCCTGCGATCTTGCTGGCTTTCGTTGCTCTCGGCTTTCTCCCGTCGTCCCCGGCAAAGACGGCAATCCTGACCGACAAGGAACGCGTCGTCCTTGCCGCCGCCCATGCAAGACGCCCGTCCGAGGTGGACGGTCACGGCAATCCACTTTCCGTGCTGTGGGATCCGCGCGTGCTCGGCTTTGGCGGCATCTACGTCCTATATGTCATCGCCTTCTACGAGGCCACCTACTGGCTTCCAACCGTCGTGCACGAGTTCGGCGTCAGTTCGACCATGAACGGGGTCCTCAACATGATCCCCTGGGGCATCGGTAACGTGGGTCTGCTGCTAATCCCTCGAATCCTTGTCAACGACCGGATCACATTGTCGGCGACCGCCGCGATTACCGCCATGGGCGCACTCTGCTTTCTCGCCGGCGTCCTGGTGCAGGATGTGTCACTTCGCTTCATCGCGCTCGCAATCGGCGGCCCCTGCATCGCGGTGCTTAATCCATGCTTCTGGATTTTCCCTTCGCGGATGTTTGCGGGCGCCCGGGCTGCAGCCAGCATCGCAGCCATCAACTCGATCGGGAATTTTGGTGGTTTTGTTGCGCAAAACCTGGCGCCATGGGTCGAGCAGCTCACCGGAACGGTGGTCGGACCGATGCTGGTGCCGGCCTTCTGCCTTGCGGTCCTGTCCGTGCTGGCCATTATTGGACTAATGCTTTCGCCGAGGTCGGTATGAGGACCGCGGTGGTTGGCCACCGAACGCGTTTCATGCTTCCATCAGACGGGCCCCACGCCGCTTGGTCTGCTTGACGAACTTTCTCACGACTTCGATCAACGAGGACTGAACAGCCTCGGTCGCCGTCGACAGCGCAGCGTCGCCGTTCGAAATGACTGAGCACGTCATGTACAAGGCGGGCTCGACCGGTAGCGGGGGTGCGAGTCCTTCAAACCCGCCAGGGGGAAGCTCGCCGATATTCATGATGGTGTTTCCAAGTCCCGCGCGAACCGCGGAGAGTTCGCTCGCGAAATCCTCGGTCTCCACCACGATATTCGGAACCAGCTTGTGCTCGGCAAACGCACGATCGACGACCTGCCGCCGGTTGCCCGGCCTGCTCTGCAAAACGAGCGGCAGCCTTGCGACGTCCTCCAGCGATATCGATGGCTTCGAAATTGCCGCCACATCATTGCCGATCAGGAATAGGCGCTGCATGAAGACCGGCCTTCGCACGTGAGCAGCCACCAATTCATCCTCGAAGGCTAGCGCGAGATCGATCGCATGGGCTTGCACGCGGGCGCTCAGGGCCTCGCTGTTGCCGTCGGAGCAGACCAGGTTCACGGACGGGAGCTCCGTTCTGAAATGCTCGAACACGATTCCGACGAGCGCCGGCGCGAGCGAGGAAACAAGCCCCAGTCGTACGGTGCCCTGCACCTGCCCCGCCGACTCGCGCAAGAGGCTTGGCAGTTGACTCATCCGTTTCAGGATCGAGGATGCTTCGTGGAAAAAGGCCTCGCCTGCCGGCGTCGGCCTGACGCCCCTCGGCGTCCGCAGAAGGAGTGCCGCGCCGACGCGCTCCTCGAGATCGGCGATCTGCTGGCTCAGAGCCGGCTGCGCGACGTGCACAGCGGTCGCCGCCCGTGAGATGCTGCCGGCTTCGACCACCGCAACGAAATATCGCAGCTGCCTGTATTGCAGCATTTTCGCTTTCCCAAGGGCATTCCTAAACCATTATAGCCGTGCTCTGCAAAAATGACAAAATGTGGGGTTGTCGAAGCAATCCCGGGTACTTTTAAGAGGAGACTCTTGCCCCGCGGTACCTTCCGTCGCTCAGCTACGGAAGGTCCCGCAAGACGCATGACTCCTTCAACGCCGGCCAAACGTCATGTGCTCGCCTAAACCGTCGCGAGGCCGCTCCGGACGGAAGTCCGGATGGAAGGCCGGCATCCGCGGCCGCATCGCGTCCTAGGCGTCACCCCGCCGCTCCGGCGCCACCATGCGGTCGATCCTCCGGTCACCAGCGTCACGCCCAAAGTCCGCGTCCCGACGCTCAATACCGCCCTTGGCCCCGTCGCCGGCCAGCGCACGATCTTCGCGCGGTCGATCGACATGCGGCACATCGGCTTGGTCGTGCGACGCATCTTCACGCGGCATGTCCACATGGTCGCGGGAGGCACCTTCATGGGGCATGTCGACAAGGTTTCTCGGAGCGTCATTCGGCAGAACGGTCGGATGGTCCCTGAACATGTCACCGTGCTCGACATCGGCCCGGTCTCGGAAGGCGTCCCGAGCGGCCATCTCGTTGCCGCGACCGAAACGCGCCGCAACTGCCGCGTTGCGATACGGCACGTTGCCGCGATGCGCCGGGTCGTGAACCCAGACGTTGTTGGTGATGTTTATATTGGTGTGGTTGAACACGTTGTAACGGTTGACGTTGATGATGACATTGTGATTCCACCAGTTGCAACCACCCCAGATCGCAGCGCCGACTGCAACGCCCGCCGCAAAGGACACGACATTGCTGGCAACGAAGCCGGGCGGCGACCAGTAGAACGGCTGGTAGTCGGGATACGGTCAGGCACCGTAGACGACGCCGGGATTGTAGACCGGGACGTAGTAGACGTCGGGATTGACCGGCTCGATAACGATCGGCGGCTGCACGCCCGCGACCTTGCTGCCGATTGGCGGCGAGACCGTCGTGACCACCTGCTGGGGCGTCGATTTCAGATTTCCAGCAGCTTGCGCCTCAGCCCGCAGCTTCTGCACGGCATCTAGCACATCCTGTTGCTGCCCCAGGAACGCATCGCCGAGTTCTTCCGTCCAGGCGAGCCTGTCGCTCATCATCCGGAGCGTCTGCGGCACAGCAGTAAGGGCCTTGACGCTCGGATCCCACGATTGGCCCTGCATTGCGTTCTCGAGCGCCTGTCCTTGAACGTCCGGATTGTCATGCGACCAGCGCGCCGCCTCGACCACCTCAAGGGGATAGGTCGAAGCCATCAGGACCTGTGTCAGCAGGGCGTCAGGGTAGAGCGCGATCGGGGCAACGACCTGCATAATCTGGGCTTGGGAAAAGCTCTGATCGCTCGCTGGTTGGCTCTGGGTCTGATCCGCGGCCGTCGGGCTCTGTGCCTGCGCCGGCACGGCGGCGACGCTCCAGACCAGGACGAGAGCGGCGGTGCAGAGCGCCAAGCGACGCGTCGTTGTCGAATCTTTGTTGAACATCTTAGTTCCCCGTTTCCGCCGCGGCGCAATCGATGCGCACACGGCTGTCATGACCTGTGATTCCGAGAGCTTTAGAGGCAGATGCGCTGGCCGTTGCGCCAGAAACATCCGGAGCCGCGGTGGTACGCGTAGACATTGCCATAGCGACCAACGGCAACTGCGCCATTTGGGCCGAAGCCAATCGCGCCGCGGGAGCTGATGCAGCCAGCACGATAGACGCCGCGAACGCACTGGAAAGCGCTGGCGCTGGACATGCTCAGCATCACCCCGAGTATGCCGGCAGCTGCGGCCGCCGCATACTTGGCTTTGCGCGAGGAGAAAGCAGTGACGCGCCGGTCGGATTTCACGTTGATGATAGTCATGGGTCTGTTCCTTTCACGGTCAACAGGGGATCATCCGCGACAGCCTTTCTGTGCCGCGGTGGGTTGGGTTACGGTGTCTTGGAAGGCGGGCCAGAGCGATGAACTGCCCTGCCCGTCAACGCTCAGTACAAATGATCCAGGCAGGCATCGGAAACAAATACTGCTTCGATATGCGGGTATCGGCGGGTGCTATGGCCGAGGATGACGAACACCGCTCATGCATAAAGCACGGGCGCGCTTGCCGCGCCGATGCTCCAGCTTTTGTCGAATAAATATCCGGTTGTGTCAGACGTGATGTTCGTCCGCATCCCGATGCGTCAACGCAAGGCGCGTAATATCCGTCACACCGTGACCTTCCAGATCGGTTCGCACTGCCTCGTCCGACAAGGGCATCTTCCTCGAATGTTTCCAGTCGTGCGCGGCGGTTTCGATCAATCGCCTCACCACGTGCTTTGATGAGGTTTCGATCGCCAGCTCGCGCCGGTCGTCAAAACTGCCCGGGCTGAGATTGATCGATCCAACGATGGCTCGTTCATCGTCGGCGATCATGATCTTGCCGTGGAGCTTCAAGTTCCTGAGCACACGAACCTTGGCGCCGACATCGTGGACGATACGCAGGCCGCTGACGCCCTCGAACAGCTTCTTGCGTTTGAGCTTGTGTAGCGCGCGCGACATGATGCGGACACGTACGCCGCGGCGCTCGGCCCGAACCAGGCGTTCGATGATCACCATGTCCTGATATCGCTCGTTCTGCAGCCACAGCGTTTCCCGGGCGGCATCGATGAAGTCGGCGATGCGCTGACGGCCATTGTTGGGACACCAGATCAAGCTCGAACCGGCTTCCGGAATGAAGGGCTTCTCGTCCCAGTCCGCATTGAAGCACCGTACCATCTCTGCGATCTCCCAATCGTCCGTCGTCTCGACCGCGTAGTCCCGCGTCTGGGTTAGATCGCGCGTTTCCCAATTCAGCGATTCGATGAATCCAACCTTGTTATCGATCACCATCGACTTCTGATGGGTCACGGCGAACGCACGGTTGCTGTCGCGCACGCTGACGCCGGCTGCGAGCAAGCTGTCGCGAGCGATTTCATTGTCGCTGCTGCCGTCCCGGCGGGCCGGATTGAGCATCACGCGGACATGCACGCCCCGATGCCGGGCGGCGATCACAGCATTGAGCAGAGCCGGATCCGTGAACAGGAACATGCGGATGTTGAGGGCGTGCCGGGCCGAATTGATGGGATCAATGATGGCAGAAGCCGTGTCGTCGGGCAGCACGATCAAACGATGTGACATGACTATTCCTCCCCTTAGGCCGCTGCCGTGATCGCCGAGCCCTGCTGGGCGCGGTGCAAGCCCGCATAGACGCCGCCATGCGAGATCAGCGCGGCATGGGGGCCCTCCTCCACCACGACACCATCCTTGAGGACGATGATCTTGTCGGCATCGATCAGGGTGCTGAGACGATGCGCGATCATGATGACGGTGCGACCCTTCATCAGGCGGCGCAGCGCTTCGATGACGAGGCGTTCCGATTCTGTGTCGAGGGCCGCCGTGGGTTCATCCAGCACCAGGATCGGGCTGTTGCGGATCACCGCCCGTGCGATCGAGATGCGTTGCCGCTGGCCGCCAGACAAGGTCTCGCCTCGTTCGCCGACCATCGTGTCGTAGCCATGCGGCATCCGGCTGACGAAGTCGTGGGCATTGGCGACTTTGGCCGCGGCGATGATCTCGTCCTCGGTCGCTTCGGGCCGGCCGTAGGCGATGTTTTCCCGCACCGTGCCGTGGAACAGCACCGCATCCTGAAGCACGAATCCGATCTGGGCCCGCAACGCAGCGACCTTATAGTGGGCAATGTCGACGCCATCGATCAACACGCGGCCGAGAACGGGATCGTAGAAACGCGGCAGCAGGCTAAGCACGGTCGATTTGCCCGAGCCGGTCGGGCCGACGATACCGACGACTTGCCCGGGCTCGATACTGAATGAAACCTCGTGCAGCACCGGATTGTCTTTGTCATAGCCGAAGCAGACCCGGTCAAATGACACGGCTCCCTTGGCCCGGCGGAGATCGATGGCGCCGGCGCGCTCGCTGATCACATCATCGGCGGATAGGATGGTCTGGATACGCTCCAGCGCGACGGTGGTCTGGGCAAGCGTGCTGGTCATGCCGGCGAGATCCTTTACAGGTTTGAAGAATTTCTTGAGATAGGCGAGATAAACCGTGAGCGCGCCAGCAGTCATCTCTCCCGTCACGATCAGCGAGGTTCCTCTGCAAAGCACGATGGCGGTGCAGACGGCGACGACGATATTGACAATCGGCGACATCAGCGACTTGATCTTGCGCGCGCGGAGTGCCGCGGCGACGGTGGCATGGCTGGCAGCTTCCAGATGCGCCAATTCGAGGTCCTGGCGTCCGAAAGCCTTGGTCACACGGATCGATGCCAGGCCTCGCTGCACGACGGACAGCAGGTCGCTTTGGCGAATCCGCACCGCGCGAGTCGCATCCTTTACCACTTTCTTGAAGTGGAAGATGAAGAGCAGGAGCATCGGCGCGAATCCGACCGCGATCATCGTGAAGTCCCACTCAAGCCAGAACATCAGCATCACCATGAACACGATAGTCAGGAGATCGATGACGATGCTGAGCGTCGAAGATGAGGCAAAATCCTGGATCGTGGCGACATCGGTCGTGATGGTCGAGACCAGCGCGCCAACTTTCGCGTGGTCGTAGTAGCGGAGCGAAAGCCGATGCAGATGCTCGTAGATGCGCAGCCGGAGGTCGTTGGCGACCCACTGCCCCGCGCTCGTGGTGTAGTAATTGTCGATATAGCTCGCTATGGCGGCGACGATTGCGATCGCGAGCGTGGCGACACCCGCGAACAAGGCGACGCCAAGCGTATGCTTGCCGAAGCCGGCATATTCATGCGCCCAATCCAGCCATTTCGGCAAATGGTGATTTCCGAGCGCGTCGTCGATCACGAGCTTGAGCGGCCACGGGGCGGCGAGCCCCATCGCGATCTCGACAAGCATGGCGACAAACACGATCGCCAGCCAGCGGCGATAAGGTTGCAACAGATCCATTACCAGGCGTGACATTCCCCATCTCCTTCAAGTCAAAGGCGCGGCGTCAAAGCGCCAGTCCGTCGACGACCGCTGTTGGGGCGGAGGAATGATCGCGCGGCAGATCAAAAACAAATATGGCTTCGATATGCAGGTATCGGCGCGAGCGATACATCGGTTCGCGGTGGTCCACGCCGTGAACCTATCGGTACGGCTTATGGCAGCATACCCAATCCATATTTGTTTCAGGGCGCCCTTTCGGCGAGTGAGGCGCCGTGCACCGAAGCTATCGAAGCCGGCGCGCAAGCGATTTCAGAAAGGACGCAACTATGAACGACGCCATACTCACCCGCCGCGGCTTTGCCGCGACCGCCGCCACCGGGCTCGCCGCGATCGGCCTGCTTGGAGCCAGCGTACGATCCGCCAGCGCCTATCAGGGCAATATGGAACGTGCTGTGGGCTCGCTCCACGAAGCGCTGCAATCGCTGCAGGAATCCACCCCCAACAAGGGCGGCCACCGTGAAAGGGCCATGGACCTGATCCGGCAGGCTATCGCTGAAACGCAGGCCGGCATCACCTTCGCCGATGAGCACGGTGGCGGCGGCCGCTGACCGAATACGGGACGGGCGCGTCTCCCCTAAGTGGGCGCGCCCGTCGTCTAGCAAATGAACGGCCGCTCAGGCCCGCGACCGCGCAAAAGTCGATCATGTCGCGGTGAGACCATCTGGCGCACTCCGCCTTTCCTTGTCATCTCGTCCGAACAGGTGGAGCTATCATCCACTGCTCCGAGAAAGGATTGAAACGCACTCGACCAATGATCGAGGCGGCACTGAAGGACAAATATGTCCTCGTTAAACCGGCATTGGCACCGACTATGGGCCGGTCCGTTGTTTTGCTTCGGAATGATTGGCCCATCACACGCCGTGCAGGCTGCCGATCAGCTCGCTTAGACCGCCCCAGCCGATCTGCACGCCGATGCAGACAAGAATGAAGGCTGACAGCCGAACCAGTGCGTCGACATCCCTATCGCCGAGCCATCGGACGAGGGGCGACGCAAAGCGGTAAGCCGCATAGATCGTCGACGCCAGCGCCAACAAACCAAGAAGGGCGCCAGTGGAGACCAGAGCGATATGAGCCGTAAAGGGCCTGCTGGCGTGGTGGGCGCCGATGGTCAACGCGACCGAGATGGATCCCGGCCCGACCGTCAGCGGCAATGTCAGAGGATAGAAGCCGTCGCTTGCTTGGAGTTCTGGACTTACTTCGGTTGACGGCGCCATGTTCGAAGAACCGCGACCGTTCAGAAGCTTCCATCCCATGCAGGCCACGAGCGCGCCGCCCGCCACGCGCACGGCGGGAACCGTGATTCCGAAGAACTCCAGGATATGCGATCCGCAAAGCATCGAACCGAGCAGCAGCAGGAAACTGTTCAGGGTGACGCTCAAAGCGAGCCGGTTGCGCCTCTCCTCGGCAACGCCCCGGGTCAACGAGAGAAATATGGGCGCCGCTCCGAGCGGATTCACGATCGGAAACAAACCGGCATAGACGAGCAGAAAAGCACCGACCATTTCGCGCTCCAGACCAACCATAAGCTTTACCGGAAGTGTTCGGCTTGAAGACGGCTATTGCCGGCATTGTCGAACTCGGCCTGGCACGCGGGACGAAGCCGGTCGCGATTCTGCAGCAGGCAGGTCTCAATCCTCGATACATTCGGAATGTCGGCGCTGCAGAAGCGGAATGCATCTCCCATGCAAGCACTTCGCTGCTGCGGGGTCCCCTGAGCAGATGCGGGGCCGGCGAAGGCGATTGCCGTCAGTACAAAAAGGCTGCCGACCGTCATAGTCGAGAAGTTGCTCATTCTCATTTTGCGCTCCTGTTATTTGGGTGGACCGCCGCATGGCGGATGCGCGGTTAGAAACAGCGACGCGCGCCGAAGCGCAAATAGCGTCTCGCTATGCGGCTATCTCTGCCGCTTATCGCCCGGGGAGTCGCGCACGCCATCTCGATCGCAGATACCCGCATATCGAAGTCGTATTTGTCACGTCGCGGCCCCGCGCCTATCTCGCGACCGTCAGACTTGCCTCCCCCCGAACGCAACGCGCGGTCGTGAGGAGCCAGGCCAAATCAACGGAGACAGACATGCTGAAAAAAACTTCGATGCTGATCGCAGCCGCCGCATTGGCCCTGGGATCATCGCTGATGATGGCGCAACCCGCCGCCGCGGCCGACGGATGCGGGCCGATGAAATATCGCGGTCCGGGCGGATATTGCCATCGTCTTGGTACCGGCCCTTATCCAAACGGCTATTCCGGCCCCTATCGCAACGGCCCGCGGCCGAATGGCTGCCCTCCCGGCTACTGGCACGGCCCGTGGGGACATTGCCGTGACACGCCCTATCACGGTCGGCTGCCCAACGGCGGCTGGAAACCGTGACCGTCACGCACCGCGCGAGCCGGCAGATGCCGCTCGCGCGGTGCGGCGGGATTATCCAAGCGCACCAATCATTTCCCGTCGCCTATAGCGCTCTCCAATACCTGCATATTGAACGGGTATTTGTCTTCGGTGCGCAGGTCGATCATTTCTCCCGCCAAGCTTTAACCAAAGGAGGTACTCCATCATGACCCCGATCTCGACTTCGCACATCCGCCGCTCGCGTCTGGGCGTAGCATCATCCGCCCGTGCAGGACTTGCTGCACTGGGACTTATCGCATTTTGTTCAAATGCGCCGGCAGACGATAGGCCGCCGCTTGCGCCGGACACTGTCGCACCATTTTCAATCGACTCGCGAATTTCCGCGACGGTCGAGTTCGGGCTGCGTGATCTCGCATCCGACATCCAAGCGCATATCCCGCAACGCCTCGCAACGATCGACGAAAAAGTGAGCTGCGTCCATCGTCGCGTGCTGTTCTTCCGGGTCAATGCCAATTGCGACATCTATGGATATGTCGACCGCTCGGGCCCGGTCTCGCTCTATGGCCGCGGCGATCGCGTCTATGGCTCGGTGCCGATTTATGGTGCTCTGGAAGGCCAGGGCGCCAACCGCTTCACCGCTCGTATCCATGGCGAGACCGAAGCCAGCGCCACGGTCGAGGCCGAGGCCCGTCCCGAGCTGACCAAGGACTGGTCGGTCGATATGAACTTCAGCGACGGCTTCCACTGGAGCGAGCCGCCGGTGCTGCACGTCCTCGGTCGCGAGATTCCGATCTCGAATTATGCCGAACCGCGCATTCGCACCGTGCTCAGTGAAGTTCGCGGCCGCGCCCTGGCTGCCGCACGGCGCCTCGACCTGTATGCCAAGGCCGAAACCGCCTGGCGGCACGCATTCGAGCCGGTGCAACTGTCCGACAGCCCGCCGGTCTGGCTGCAACTGACGCCGCAGAACGTCGCGTTCGCCGGCGTCCGGGCCAGCTCGTCGGTGTTGAGCGGATCGCTCGAGCTGTCGGGATCTGCGGAGACCGTGGTTGGCCAGCAGCCGGCCGCAGTGACGCCGACGTCGTTGCCGGCGCTGGGCCATGAGGTCAGCAATCCCGGATCGTTCGACGTCATCCTGCCGATCCACATCGGCTATGACGTCCTGAAAGACAAGATCACCCAGGCGATCGCCATGCTGCCGCCAATCCCGGGATTCGCCGTGCGCGACGTCGATGTCTATCCCTCGTCGGGCAAGCTCGTCATCGGCCTTAGGATTGCCAACAGCGACGACAAGGATCCGAATGCGGGCCGCTGGATTTATTTGGAGGGCGCCGTCCAGGTCGACGACGCCGGTCATGCGATACGCCTGTCGAATCTTGGCGTCGTCACCAACGACGAAGAGTTGTCGCCGATCATGCAGCCGATCATGGCTCAACTGAACGACAAGATGGATGTCGATTACGGCGTCGCCTATCAGAACCTGCTCAATGCAGCGAACGCGAAACTGAGCCGGCCGCTGAAAGACGGCTTCCGGATGCAAGGCCATCTCGACTCCGCAAAGCTGGAGAAGGTCTACCTGCCGGCCGACGGCATCACCATCGCATTCCGCGCCAGCGGCGAATTGAAAATCCTGTACGGGATGTGAGCCATGATGACCTTCCTCAGCCGCCTCACTCTCAACACCTGCCGCAAGCTGATGCTTGCGGCAGCCCTCCTCTCGGCCACGGCCTATGCCAGCTCGGCCTCGGCGCAGACGTCGTTCTATGATGCCCCGAGATCGATGCTCGCAGGCCAGCCCGGCACCCTGGTCCGCCAGGAAGTGATCGATGGCGCCCCACTCGGCGCCACTGCCTACCGCGTGCTCTATCGCTCGACCGGGATGAAGGGAGAGCCCATCTTCGTCTCGGGCGTCGTGATCGTTCCGCAGGGCGATCCACCGCCGGAGGGACGCCCGATCGTCGCCTGGGCTCATCCCACTACCGGGGTTACGCCCCGTTGCGCGCCGTCGCTTGCGATCTTCCTGTTTCAGCAGATCCAGGGGTTGCGGTCATTCCTCGAGCACGGCTACGTCGTCGCCGCCACCGACTATCCGGGCCTTGGCACGCCCGAGACACATCCCTACCTCGTTGGCGACAGCGAGGCACGTGCCGTCCTCGATTCGGTGCGTGTTGCACGAACGATGCCGGGTGCGGGCGGCGGCAGACGGTTCACGGTATGGGGCCACTCGCAGGGCGGCCAGGCCTCGCTGTTCACCGGGCTCATCGCCAAGACCTACGCCCCGGAATTGACGTTGCTCGGTGTCGCCGCGGCGGCGCCGGCCACCGACCTCGTCGCGCTCATGAACGACGACATCAACTCGATCGGCGGCAAGAACATCACGGCGATGACGCTTTGGTCATGGCACCGTGTCTATGATGCCTCTCTCGGCAAGATCGTCGATCCCCGGGCCATGCCCGTGATCGATCAGTTGGCACGCGAATGCATCGAAGGCCCGTTCGATCTGGCGGCAAGACAGAAGACCGGAGAACCGCTCGAGCAGCACTTTCTCACCGTCGAGCAGCCCGCGGATACCGAGCCGTGGCATTCGCTCTTGGAAAAGAACACGCCCGGCCCCTTGCCCGCGGACATACCCATTTTCCTCGCCCAGGGAACGACCGACCCGATCATCCGGCCGCAGGTGACTGAAGACTACATGAAGAAGCTTTGCTCGGCCGGCAGCAAGGTACAGATGATGCTGATGCCCAATATCGGACATGGCCGCGCCGCTCAGGCCAGTACCGCAACTGTCGTGCGGTGGATCGACGCCCGGTTCGCCGGCGAAACGCCGCCAACCGACTGCTCTAACTGAGCCAACGCGATTTTACGTCCAATGCAAGAGGCCGTTGATGGCCAGAGATCCATCGACGGCCTCTTATTTTCGCGGCAGCACACCGGACGCCAACGACGCAGAATTGCCGGCTCTCGCCGCGCTATCTCCACCGCCCATGTCCCGCGCCGATAGCATCATACCGAAGCCGTATTTGTGCGTCGCGCGCGATGGGTGTCTTTGGCGATCATTCCAGATTTCATTCACGGGAGTGGCCATGAAGATCGCCAACATTGCTACAACAATCATGACTGTCGCGGTCATCTCGATCGCGTTGAATCCAGCTTATGCCGCCGACAAGACCGTCTCGGCGCAAACGGGCTTTACTTGTCCGCCGATACGGAAAAGCGGCATGCCAACGGAGCGAGCCGCTATCCGCAAGCTGATTCCCTCTGGCAAGGCCCTGCAAAATCCTGCGCAACTGAACGCCAGCGTCGAAGGCCTGAAGCGCCTCGGCCTGTCGAAAGTGTGGGTCACCGATCATCCGATCGGTGCTTACTGCACGAACATCGCTAGCAACGGCGTCCTCTCCGACGAGGAGAAGACCGAAGACGTGCGCGAGTTCGCGGCCCAGATCACGCATCTGGTCTACAATGAAGATGATGTTTCCGACATTTCCCTCAACGTTCTATTGAAGCCATCGGTGGCCGACGCGGTGAATGTCAAGGCGCAGGCAAGCGGTCTGTCTCCGGAGCAGTGGATGTCCCGAACAATCGAAGCGGCCGCCCAGAAGCGCTAGCCAAAGCTCGTGTCGCGATCTTGCATCGATTGCAGACTCGCGACCCGCTGCGCGGTAACATGCCTTGACGCGTCCCATCTGCCATTCGTCTTGCTGCCGGTCAGTATTTAAGGACTTGGTGTGATGCACAACGAGCAGCTTCATTCTTCCCGCGCGCAAGAGCCGGGAAGCATCGCGATCGCCAGGCCGGCAGTGGTCTTGTCCGCTCCGGCGGGCGGGACCTCGATGATGTGGATCATCGTGGCAATTGTCTGCATCGGATCCTTCATGGGGCAGCTCGATGCGAGCATCACCCAACTCGTGCTTCCCGCGCTGGAGCGCGATTTCTCAGCGTCAGTTGGCGAGGTGAGCTGGGTCGCCGTGATATTCCTGCTTGCCGTCTCCGTCATGCTTCCAATCTTCGGCCGGCTGGCCGACATGTACGGACGAAAGAAGCTCTACGTTGCCGGATTTCTCGCTTTCATCGCAGGCTCTGCGCTGTGCGGCTTCTCGCCCGGCATCGGCTCGCTGATCGCTGCGCGGGCATTGCAGGCTGTGGGCGCGGCGATGCTGTCGGCCAACAGCGTCGCGATCATTGTGTCCGTCGCCGGTGACAAGCTCCGCGGCAAGGCACTTGGAATCCAGGCCGCAGTGCAGGCCATTGGTCTCTCCGCCGGTCCAACGGTGGGCGGCTGGATCGTCGATACCCTGGACTGGCGCTGGGTGTTCTGGGTGAACGTGCCGTTCGGGCTGTTGGGGACCGTTCTAGCCTGGTTCATCGTTCCCGAAACCAGTGCGAGCAAGCCCGGCAGCCGTTTCGACATGCTCGGCGCCCTGCTCCTCGTGCCGGCCCTTGGTACCCTGATGTTGGCCATCAACCAGGTCGGCTCCTGGGGTTTGACCTCTCCCGGCGTGATCGGGAATGCGGTTGCGGGCATCACCCTGCTGGCCGGGCTTATCATCTGGGAGCGCCGCTCGTCCGATCCGCTCATTCCGCTCGGCCTGTTCAAGAAATGGTCGTTCGCCTGCGGAAATCTGGTGAGCCTGTTCGCCAACGTTATCCTTTTCGGATTGTTCTTCCTGATGCCATTCGCGTTCGAGCGTGTCTTTGGCGAGAGTGCGTTCTCCGCCGGCCTGCGCCTTACCACCATTCCCATCGCGCTCGGCCTGCTTGCCCCCATCAGCGGCGCCGTGTCCGATCGCATCGGGAATCGCCTGCTCTGCGCCGGCGGCATGCTGATCGTTTGTTTCGGCCTGATCTTCCTGTACGTTCAATTGAACGCTGCGACGCCGAGCCTTGCTCTGGTCACGCTTTCGCTGGTTGTCGTTGGTATCGGCGAAGGCGCATTCTTCGCCCCCAACAACAATGCGATCATGGGAAGCGCATCTGTCGCGGGAGCCGGTGAAGCCGGAAGTTTGATGATTGTCACTCGCGACCTTGGCACGAGTGTCGGAATCGCCATGGCGGCGAGCCTGTTGTCGTGGCAATTGCGACTTCTCACTGGTGGATCGAGTACGCTCAACGCCAGCGAGGCCGATCTGACATCGGCCATACAAATGGTCGTGATCGTACTGGCGCAGTTGGCGTTAGTTGCAGCGATCATGTCCTGGGTCCGGCCCGCCAGCCGAACTGCCGTGGGCGAGCGATAGGCCACTATTTTCGATCCCGGATCACACTCGCGAAGGAAAAGATAACGTCCATGGCGACGCCCAAGGAACAACTTACTCAAATCGACAGGGACATCGAAGCCGTTCGCACCGACCTCGTCGACGCCTTCGACGAGCATCGGCTGGCATGCGAGGCACAGCTACATGAACGTCTTGAACTAAGAGAAGAGTTATTGAAGCGCGTGAGCACGGACAATTGATGTCATCGCCGACGATTTAAGCGAGTCACGCCGAGGAAGATGACCTCCGCAAGCGGTCGTCGAGTTAGCAATCCTCGATCGTCGGCTCTATTTGGAATAGCTGGTCTTACGGTCGACCTACGCCTTGATTCAATTACCTACTGAGACTAGGACTCGAGGGCATCAACGTCGAATGCCGTCAAAGCTCGGCTGCTTCAGCGTCTTTGGACCGGCGAGGGATTCCGCAAACTAGATGAAGCGCTTCCGGCCGCACTCCCGCACGGGGCGGCCTGTGTGCATCAAATATCTTGCTGCGGCCGCCGGTCACGCAGTGTGCGAACGATTTCCGCGATCGTCGCCTGTTCCCCCAGCTGGCAGCGTCGCGTAGCGTCCGATCAAGCATTCGCCGGCGACAGCGATGCTTTCGCATCTTATCCTTCCTAAAGGCTCGCGGATACGCTAGGCGGGCGCCTCGAGAAGTGACAGTGGCCCTCACAAGAACTTCGCGCGAGGGCCTAATCTCCCATTCGGATCTGAAAAGCGGCGTCGCCGCTCCCGAAGCTAGCGAGCGTCTTCTGGCGCGAGACGATCATCGAAGCGACAATTCTGCGCGAATGGCACTGCAACCTCGCCGCGCGCGATGCACTGTCTTCCATCGCGCACCTGAAATGGCATCCCGCGCGGAGGCGGTCGGCCTTGGGAACGATGACCGTTTCCACCTGACCAGCAAGATCTCGCCGACGCATCCGGCACCTCGGTCGTGCACGTCAACAGGACCCTCCGGGAGTGCGTAAACGGCGCCTGATCAGATGGGAATATCGGACAGTGAGGCTCCTGGATTTCGAGGAGCTGAAGCGCATCGCCCAATTCGACCCGGACTACCTGCAGGGCAAGTCCACTTTGGAGCGAGCGCGGGTCCCTGGCTTTCGCGCCTTCAAAAGCCGCGAGTCCACACGGACGCGTCGGGTGGTCGGATTACTTTTGGGAGTCCGCAATGATGCGGTTGTCGCGTCGCAAGGTGATACGGCGCTGGGGATGGTCACCCTGGGCCGCTTTGAAGATCGCGCGGGCGAGCTGGGCGTTGGCGGCGCGGGCAAGGATGCGTTCGACGGCATCGTGGCCGCCGTCGTGCCATAGTTCCACGCGAAACGGGAGCTCTTCCGTTGGCGCGGCAGCCCCGTCACTCTTCAATGTTTTGTCCTTGCTCTGCCTCATTGTTCGAGCGGACCGTGCTGCCGGCCTTTTCAATGCTGCGGAGGGTTTGAGCGGGAAACGATACTATTCTTGTGGCGCAAGGTGACATAACGGTCAGGGTATTCCCGCGCTGCGGCATAGTAAGCGGCGTATCCGATGCTTCCATTGGCGGTGACGGCCAGCACCTGTTCGACGCTAGTGCGGCTCTCGTCCCAGAGTTCCACCTTATAGGGCAGATCCTCGCGGCTGGCGGTCGACTGACCGGATCGCTGCGCCGGGCGGGCGGGGTCACCGGGCCCTTCATCCGGAACAAAGCGGTAACTGGTCGTTGCGGCGAGATGCCTGAGGGGAAGGTCGGAGCGGAGAAGACTGGAACGAATGTTCATGGCCATTCATTAGTGTAAAGTCGATACCTGCGGTTTCAATAAGAAATCGCCGGTTCGGTGCGCGACAGGGCGGCGTCAGTGAATATATCAGCCCCACAAGGCTCTTCAATGGAAACCAGGCGGCTCGAACTGCTGCTCGATGCCGTCGCCGACTATGCCATTTACATGCTCGATCCGGACGGGTTCATCACGACCTGGAATGTGGGTGCCGAGCGGGTCAAAGGCTACCAGGCGGTCGAGATCATAGGCCAGCATTTTTCAAGGTTCTTCACCCCGGAGGATCGGGCTAGCGGCCTGCCGGAAAAAATTCTCGAGCGGGCCCGCACCCACGGGCGTCACGAGGCGGAAGGCTGGCGCGTTCGCAAGGACGGCAGCCGGTTCTGCGCCAACGCGATCTGCCAGCCGGTCCTCGACGATCAGGGCGCCTTGGTCGGTTATGCCAAAGTCACGCGCGATATCACCGAGCGCGTGCAGGCGCAGCACGCCATTCTGGAATCCGAGCGTCGATTCCGGATTCTGGTCGAGGGCGTGCTCGACTACGCGATCTACATGCTGGACCCCAGCGGGATGATCACCAACTGGAATAAGGGGGCCGAGCGCCTCAAGGGCTATTCCGCCGACGAGATCATCGGCCAACATTTCTCGAAATTCTATACCAAGGAAGACCGGAACTCGGGCTTGCCTATTCACGTGCTGGAGACGGCTGCGCGCGAAGGCCGCTATGAAGCCGAGGGATGGCGCGTGCGCAAGGATGGCAGCCGCTTCTGGGCATCGGTCGTGGTGGATGCGATCCGCGACGACACCGGCAGCCTGGTGGGTTTTGCCAAGGTGACACGCGATATCACCGAGCGGCGCGTTGCGCTGGAGGCCCTGCGCGAAAGCGAGCGTCAATTCCGCCTTCTCATCACCGGCGTGACGGACTACGCGATCTTCATGCTGGATCCGAATGGAAACGTTGCAAGCTGGAATGCCGGCGCGCAACGGATCAAAGGCTACACCGCCGATGAAATCATCGGCCTTCATTTCTCGCGCTTCTATACTGAGGTCGACCGTTCGGCGGGAGCGCCAGCGCGCGCTCTTTATACGGCCTCACGGGAAGGCCGCTTCGAGGCGGAAGCCTGGCGCCTGCGCAAGGATGGATCGGTCTTCTGGGCTAATGTTGTCATTGATCCGATCCATGACGAGGCCGGCGAGCTGATCGGGTTTGCCAAAATCACCCGCGACATCACCGAGCGCCGCAACGCGCAGCTCGAACTGCAGGAAGCGCAGCGGCAGCGTGCTCATGCCCAGCGCATGGATGCCTTGGGACAACTGACGGGCGGCGTGGCGCACGACTTCAACAATCTTCTGATGGTGGTGAGCGGACATATCCGTACGGTTCAAAAAGCCGTGGCCGACGACACTAAGCTTGCGCGGGCAGCCAACGCCATTTCTTACGCGGCGGAGCGCGGAGCGGCGCTGACGCGTCAGCTTCTCACTTTCTCCCGCCGGCAGACGCTCAATCCGAAGATTTTTCAGATTGCCGAAAGCGTCAACGCCTGCCGCACGATGCTCGAAAGTTCAGCGGGTTCTGCGGTGCGATTGAATTTCCGGATCGCGCCCGACCTTTGGCCGGTCAATGTCGATCAAAGCGAGCTGGAGCTGGCGCTTGTCAACGTCACGCTGAACGCGCGGGATGCGATGCCGGCTGGGGGTGCACTCCTTATTGCCGCAGACAATGTCACCCTCACCGGGGCGGAGACTGACGCCAGGATCGCGGGCGCGTTCGTTGCGGTCCGCCTTACGGATACCGGGTCCGGCATCGCCCCCGACGTGCTGCCCAAGATTTTTGATCCGTTTTTCACGACCAAGGAGGTTGGCAAGGGAAGCGGCCTCGGTCTTTCCCAGGTGCACGGCTTTGCGCATCAGTCGGGCGGCACAGTGCATATCGAAAGCCAGGTGGGACGCGGGACGACGGTCACAATCTATCTGCCGCGATCCGAGGAGATGCCGCACGCTGTAGCGGACGAACGCCAGGAAGAGCGCTCGGCTGGCGGAACACTGCTTGTCGTCGAGGACAATCCCGAAGTGCTGTCGGTATGCGTCTCAATGCTCGAACAGCTTGGCTATGAGACCTACGCGGTGTCCGGCGCTCCGGCCGCGCTGGAGGTGCTCGAGCAAAAGGATTTCGATCTCGTGGTGAGCGACATTGTGATGCCGGGCGGCATGGATGGCGCGGCGCTGGCTAACGTGATCCGCGCGCGCAAGCCCGGACTTCCCGTCCTTCTGGCAACCGGATTCAGCCCCTCGGGCAGCCACACGGATTTTCCTGTCTTGCGCAAGCCCTTCGATCTTTCGGAGTTGAGCCGGACCGTCGCGCGGCTGATTGCCGAAGCCAAGCAGCCGCCAGGCAGCAATCTTGTGCGTCTCAGTGAAGCGCGCCGCTCTTCGGTGCGCAAACCCGACTAGCGAGAAACCTTCTGGATCCGGCCGGTTCGCCGCATGCGGTAAGCGAAGCCCGGTCCGGCTGCGCTTTACGAAGCGCCCGGGCTCGCGGGTTTTGCCGCATGAATCCGGTCACACATTTAATCCCCATGTGAGCTGCCGCGAGGCAGCCTACCTGGAGTGTTTCCGAGGTTTGATGGATAAGAGTTTTTTCCTCGCGCAATCCTTGTATTAGTCCGATCACAGAAGTAGCCTTTTCCTCGCGGCCAAAAGCAATTCCGGGGGAATCTTATGGACGTTGACGATGCGTGTTTTCTCACACTGGAAAGCGGTCCCTGGCGCGTCAGGATCATCTTCGACTACGCACTCGACTTCAACTTCATAAATGCGCGGATGTTCGTGGTGAGTTGCCCAAATTGCAGCTTGGTCAAATAGCTTCACCATGTAGATGCGATCGTTCCGATGGATATCTGGCGAAACATCGCCATTTTGTGGTACGCCGGTCACCGACGACGGCCAAATATACTCGCCTATCTGTAGGCCGAAGTTGCTGCCATGGAAGTAGCGTGGTGGTTTCTTACAAGGAAGCAATCCTTTGGCGGCGAGACGCCTGCGATTCCTTTTCCCCATTCTTCGTTCATGGCCCCGCCGACCGATTTTCTTCTTCCTCGGTTCGAAACATACAGCACTGGTGAAAACGCCGACTACGGCACGTTGCTGACCCCGGTACGAAAATCAGCGTCGCGCGATCAGCGCTTTCGGCGTCGGTCCCGCCCCGAGCGGCAATTCCGATCAGGGCGATTGTGGAGTCCGGAACGGCATAGGCGTGCCCGCTGCGGGAAGCCTGCTGTTTTATTTGCCGGCGAAACCGCGCGTCATCCTGCTGGTATTTGTGCTGGTATCGGCAGCAACCGGCGACAAAAATGGTTTCAAATCAAATCGTTATGGCTCTAGGCGGTTATCGGCCAGGGGCACCACGGAAAAAACTGTAGTAATAACAACAACTTAAGACGCTAGTTCGATTCCGGATTTTCAATCCGCCGCGACAGTTTTCCGGGGAAATCCAAGCATAAGCCTACTGCAGCGGTCCACTTTGCTGGTATTTTTGCTGGTATCGCCAAGCCAAACGCGCCGCGGCGAATTTCGCTATTCCGAACGACGGAATCGAGCAGATGGCCCGCAAGAATGATGGCGCCGTGGGTGCCAACCCACAGCAGATCTCACTAATCTCGACTGCCGCCGCGCGACGAAATTCGACATGAGCCACGGACCGCCGGCGCTTTTCGACTCGCGCACGAAGCTGATGCCGCATTGGGCTGATCGGAACTGTTTCGATCCCAAGAAGTCGATGCCGACAAGGTAGGCGCGCAGGCTTGAGTCTCCTAACATCAGGCTGGTTGAGCTTGTCCGATTCAACCCGCGGCAAGCTCAGGTGATAGTCGTCGAACGCTCGTGCATGACGTGCCGGAGAGCGGATCGATTTCGCAGCGCTTTTGCAACGCGTTGCGCTTGGCCACCTGAGTAAACCGCCACGCGTACATACACCGTGACCAAGAGATCGTCTGCGCTCCTCGTGCGAGTAAGCAATCTCTCCTTCCCCCGGTTTGAGATGGCCCATCAGTGGCTCGCGGATGCTCCAAGTCCATGAGATCCTTAGAGACGCACTGATCCCATGATCCCATGACCGTTGCTAGCGAAGCTTGGCGCGAGAAACCGCGCAGCGTCACGCTGTCCGATCTCGTGCAAATCCTTTCGAAGGAAACACGTACGGCGCTCTGGAAAGATACGTTCGCGTGGGTCTTAACCCGCGCGGGATGAATGCGCCTCGATTGCCCTGGCAGAATGTTCGCCGCTGATCGTGGCCGGGCCGAAGACGAGGCTTTCGGCCGGCGCAGCCAACGAAAGACCGTTTGCTTTGCATTGGCTGTAAAGGAGGTCGATGACTTCATTGCGGGCCGCCGTCCACCCGGCGGGACTCGCCACACGGAACAACAACTCGACTTCAATCGCGGCTGCGTCAATCGCATTCAGGGCGACAATCGGCGACGGGTCCTGAACGATCCGCGTGCTGGCTTCCAGTACGGACCGCATGACTTGCTCGACGACGTTTGGCGTCGTGGTGGCAATGCGTACGGTCAACGTTATCTGGTGCGTCTCGTCGGGGCGGCTGAGATTGGTGACACCCTGTCTTGCCAGGATGCTGTTCGGCACAACGACGACATTGTACCCTCCGGTGAGCAGATTGGTGGAGCGCCAGTTGGTCTCAACGACGCGGCCTTCCGTGCCGTCCTTCAACTGGATCCAGTCGCCTATGGCATAGGCCCTCCCCAGCGTCAGCGCGATCCCTGAGAAGACATCACCAAGGGTATTTTGCAGCGCGAGACCGAAAATGATCGCGACAACGCCTGAGGTCGCGACCAGTGTGCCGACCGGGACACCAAAGACAAAGCCAATGATCGACAGCGCCACACCGAGATAGATGACACCGACGGCCATGTCCTGGATCAGATGCGCTTCCCGTGGCCGACGATTGAGCAACATATAGATGTGGACCAGACCAATAATGGCCCATGCGAGATGGGTCCACCACAGGATCCTGGCCGATATGGAGAGCAATGCGCCGAAACCCCGCAAGTGAGCGCCATCGACGCGGTGCGGAGAGATGCCGCCCAGATAGAGCACGAGGCTCATGCCGACAAAGAACAGAATCTGGGCGATCAGTCGGCCTGCCGGACGGTTGCTCCCCTGAACATGCCAAACGACGATACCGGCAATTCCGAGGATGTTGGTCAGAACAAGCGGCATCATGTGATCTTCGTTTAACATAGTTTAGACTCAGCAATAGCGGTCGGTTGCAATCGACGAAGGCCTTAGACTCAGGTGAAGCTACGCCTCAATGAGTCCACGCCCTCGTGGTGTGATCAATCACCCCACATGCATTCGAACACCCTTGGCGCCGTTGAGGAGCCGCTTCAGATGAAAATTCGCCAGCGGGTCGTCGGCGTTGAGACCGACCAGTGCCGCGAAGGCTGGCACCACGTCGGTGTCATTTGCCTCCAACTTGTTAAACGCAGTTGCATACTGTGTCACGGCTAATCCATAACTCTCCGCAGCCGATAAGGGCTCGTGGGCGCGTAGCGCCTCACTTCGTCCCCGCAGAACAAGATCGCCGATCGGCCGCCCCCTGAACTCTCGGGCCTTACACGCGATCGAGTCGCTGACGCAGATTCGCGTGCCCAATGTTTTGTTCGCCGCCTCCAGTCTGGCGGCAGTGTTAACCGTGTCCCCGTAGGCTGTGTAGTCAAAGTAACGGCCGCCGCCGAAATTGCCGACCAGCGCAGGCCCGGCATGGACGCCTATCCGCGTGACACCGAAGTCAACGCCCCTCTGTTTCCAGCGCTCCCGAAATGTTTCGGCCCATCGATCGAGCGCCTGTGCGCACGCGATCGCACGGGTGGCGTAATCGATCTGGTCGCCGGGTGCATTGAACAGGACCTGAATGGCGTCGCCGATCACCTTCGCCACCGTCCCTTCATAGGCGAAGACGACATCCGTCAGTCCACCGACGTATTCGTTGAGCAGATGTGTCAGCACATTCGAATCGGCCGTCTCGACGAGTGATGTAAAGCCGGTAATATCGGTGAAAATCACCGCAATGTCGCGCCAGTGGACCTGCATTCCATCGTCGCCATCTACCGCAGCAAGGCGCTTAGCGAGCTCAGGCGAGAAATATCTTGACAGCGACGCATGAGCGCGCTCCGCCTCCGCCTGTCGCCGGCGTGCCTCTCGCAAGACCTCGATGTGGCGGATGGTCTTGTGGATCGTGGATTCCAGGTCGGCGAAATCGATGGGCTTGGTCAGGAAGTCGAACGCGCCGCGATTCATTGCGGTCCGTATGTTGCTCATATCGCCGTACGCCGAGACGACAATCGCCGCCTTCTTGTCCTCTCGCTCCTGCAGTTTCGCCAACAGCGAAAGGCCGTCCATGCGCGGCATGTTGATGTCCAAGACCACGAGATCGACATGCGGATGCTGCTCGATCGATTGCAACGCTTCAAGACCGTCACGCGCGAACACGAAGCTTATCTGCCGTTCGCGAATCTGCCGGCGAAACCTCCGGAGGACGAGCGCCTCCAGATCCGGCTCGTCATCGACTACAAGAACGGTGGAGGTCATGCGACATGTTCCAGTCTGGCCTCGATCGCCTGGCGGACCTGGCCGAAATCGATCGGTTTGGTCAACAGAGCCTGCGCGCCCCGGTCAAGTGCCGTCTTGCGCGTTTCGGCATCGCCGTACGCCGTGATCATGATCACCGGAACGTCGGGCCGCCGAGCGCGAAGCTCCGGCAGCATCTCCAGCCCGCTCATTCCGGGCATGTTGATGTCGGAGAGGATGAGGATCAGCGCTTGCTCGCCGGTATCGGAAATGCGGTTCAGGGCCTGCGCTGCCGAGCCGGCAAACTCCATCACAAAGCGTTGGGCGCGAAGCTCGCGTCGAAATTTCTGGCGAAACAGGACCTCCAGATCGGGTTCGTCATCCACCACAAGAACCGATACAGTCATAGTCAGCCCGCAATACTGTGAGAAAGACCGATGTTGCGCGGCAGCAGGATGGTGAACTCGGTGAATTCGCCGGGCTCAGTCTCGACATCGATGCTGCCGCCATGTTGCTTCACGATGATGTCGTGGCTCATGGAAAGTCCGAGGCCCGTTCCCTCGCCCGGCGGCTTGGTCGTGAAGAACGGATTGAACATCTTCTCCTTCACCTCCGGCGGAATACCGACGCCATTGTCGCGGATGCGGATTTCGACGTAATCGCCGCGATCATGCGTGACGGCGCTGAGCGCAGGTTCAAATCCGGGATCACCGTCCTCACAGCGCTTCGCCACGGCATAGAAGCCATTGGAGATGACGTTCAGCAGCACCCGCGTGATCTCATGCGGGAACACGTCGGCGATCCCGGTGTCCGGATCGAACTCGCGTCTGAGGGTGACGTTGAACTGCGGTCTCTCGGTGCGCGCGCCATGATAGGCAAGATTGAGGCTCTCTTCGACCAGCGCATTGACGTCGGCGGGCCGATGCTCGCCGCCGCCGCCGCGCGAATGCAGGAGCATGTTCTTGACGATGGAGTCGGCGCGCATGCCGTGCTGCACGATCTTCTGAAGGTTGTCCGTTAGCAGCCCGCTCAGTTCATCAACTTCGTCGCGGACGTCGTCCAGGAGCGTGACCGGAGCGAGAACCTCGTTCAACTCGCGGGTCAGCTCGACCGAGAGCGCGGCGAAATTGTTGACGAAGTTGAGCGGGTTCTTGATCTCGTGCGCAATGCCAGCAGTGAGCTGACCGAGCGAAATGAGCTTTTCTGTCTGAACCAGGCGGTCCTGGGCCGCCCGCAGATCGTCGAGGGATCTAGCGAGCTCCTTCGTGCGGGCCTCTACTTCTTCGAACAAACGCGCGTTCTCGATTGCGATCACAGCCTGATCGGCGAACGTCTTGAGAAGGTTGATCTGGCTGTCAGTGAAGGTTCCGGGTTCGACGCGCGAAACACCGATCGTACCGATCGCGACGCCTTTTCGGAGCATGGGCACGACCACGATGCTTCGATATCCCCTCGCGCGTGCCATGCTCTTGATCGCTGGATGGACACCCGGTTCAGCCTCGATATCGGAGCGAAATGCGATCGTCGACGTGAGTGCGACCCGGCTGTGGATCCCGGAGGACGTGAGCGGCGCAGGAAATGAGATTCGGATCTCCTCATCGCCAGCCACGCTTCCTGCCGTGCATGCCGCCAGATGAAGCATGTCGCCGACGACACGTGTCACGAGCGCCGTTTGGCCGGCAAGCAACCGCCTCGCGCTTTCGGAGATGACGTCGAATACCGGCTGCACGTCAGTTGGTGAACTGGCGATGACATTGAGGATTCCTGCCGTGACGGTCTGCCGCTCTAACGCGATCGCGAGTTCGCTCCGCAGGCGGGCATTCTCGGCTACTCCGCTCTGCAGTCGTTGTTCGAGCTCATCGACCCTGTTCCTCAGGTCGGCATCCATTGTGCTGATCATCACTTCCGGGTTCAGCGCCAAACCCCGATCGCGACTAGGCCAACCCCAGGCCGCCGTCGATGGCAACCACTTGGCCGGTCATCCATTCCGAGGCTGAGCCGGCAAGCCGGACAATCCATTCTGCGACATCGTCCGGAACGCCGCGCCGCCCGAGCGGGATGCGCGCACGCTCCTGTTCCTTGACAGCGGCGGCCTGCTCCTGCGTCAGCCCCATCATGCCGGTGAGGGCGCCGGATTCGGTTGGCCCAGCCGCGACGGCGTTCACCCGTATGCCGAATGGCGCAAGCTCCAGCGCCCAACAACGGGTGAGGTGCTCCAGCGCCGCCTTGCTCGCTGCATAATGAGACAGTCCGGCTGCGGGCCGGTGACCAAGGGTGCTCGACACGTTGATGATGGTGCCGCGCCTCGCCTTCAGGTGCGGAAGGGCAGCGGAGGCAAGCAGGCTGGGACCGAGCACATTAACCGAGAAGATATCCATGATGCGATCGGCCGTGGTATCGGCCAATGGAAGGATTGCGCCGGCGCCGGCGTTGTTGACCAAGGCGTCTATTCTGCCCCAGAGATCCATCGCCTTGGCAATTGTGCGCCTGGCATCATCGGTCGAGGCCGCATCCGCAACGATACCCGCGATGTTCGGATGCTCGGCAATCGTTTCGTCCAGAGGACCCGCCCGGCGGCCGGTCACGAGCACCTTGTCGCCCTGGTTGGCAAGGCGAATCGCCGCCGCTCGCCCGATTCCTGAAGTGCCGCCGGTCAGGACAATGACCTTTTCTTCGCTATGCATGTTGATCGCGCTCCTTTGCGGTTACTGCGCGGTCCAGCCGCCATCGACCGAGATCGCCGTTCCGGTGATCTGGTCGGCGGCGGATGAACACAGGAAGGCAACGGTGCCGCCAAGCTGCGCCGGAGAAACGAACTCGAGAGATGGCTGCTTCTCGGCCAAGAGTGTCCTGGCGGCTTCCGTCCGGCTGACCCCTCTTTGCGCAGCGATGTCGTCGATCTGCTTGTCGACCAGGGGCGTTCGCACCCAGCCCGGACAGACCGCATTGCATGTGACCCCGCTCCCGGCAGTCTCCAGGCCAACCACTTTGGTCAAGCCGACCAGGCCGTGCTTGGCCGCGACGTAGGCTGCCTTATGCGTCGAAGCGACGAGGCCGTGCGCGGAGGCAATGTTGACGATCCGCCCCCAGCACTGCTTCTTCATCTGGGGCACGGCCGCCGCAATGCCGTGGAACGCGGCCGACAGATTGATCGCCACGATTGCGTCCCACCTGCCGGCTGGGAATTCTTCGACTGGCGCAGTGAACTGGATGCCGGCATTGTTTACGAGGATATCGAGCCGGCCGAATTTCTCGACCGTCGCTGCGATCAATCCGCGCACGGCCTCCCCCTTCGACATATCGGCGGCATCGTAAACGGCGCGCACACCATGCTCGCGTTCGATGCCGCCGCGGATCGCCTCGATTTCGCTGGCATCGCCAAAGCCGTTCAAAACGATATCAGCCCGGAGCTTGGCCAACTCCCTAGCGATACCGAGCCCAATACCGCTGGTCGATCCGGTGACGACGGCTACCCTGCCCTTCAACATGGGACTTCCTTTCGATGCTTTGGGGTGAGATTTGCCGCGAGATCAGTCACGGCGGTGGATATCGTGCGTGACAATGCCGAGCTCCGGATCCGGCGGATCGAGCCGCCGCGGGTCGGCCAGCGTGCGGCGGATATCCTCCAGCCCACTCTGCCAATGCGCCCGCATCGCGTTCACTCCGAATTCGTAATCCTTCGAATGGCGCTCGTAGATCTTGGACTGGTAAATCAGATGGATGATGTTGCAGGACCGATGGCGGGCCATCTCCGCGATCGCGCGAATTTCCGGATCCTGCTTCGCGCTATCAGGAAGCATTTCGAGCGTCCGCTGCAAGGCCCGACGCATCTCCTGCATCCTCAGCGCCTGATCTGTGATGGCGCGCGTGCGGCTGGAATACTGAATGTCCTTCTGACGGCTCGACACCTCCATCATATCGTTCGGCACACGGCCACGCGCCGACCAGAGATCGACCTGGAAAGTCAACGTGTCGCGCGGCTCGCTCGACAGAATTCGGGATAGAGGCGTGTTTGAGACGACGCCGCCGTCCCAATAGTGCTCGCCCTCGACCTCGACCGCAGGGAAGCCCGGCGGCAGCGCGCCAGATGCCATGAAATGCTTTGGTCCGAGTCGGCGTTCAGCCGTGTCGAAGTAGGTCAGGTTGCCCGTGCGGACGTTAACCGCACCGACACTGACGCGCACCTCTCCCGCGTTCAGCCGATCAAAGTCGACAAGCCGCTCCAACGTCTGCCGCAAAGGTGACGTATCGTAGAAACTCGTCGCCGCGTTGCCCGAGAAGGGCGACAGGAACGGTGGCGGGAAGCGTGGCTTGAAAAAGCCGGGCTGCCCCTGGAATAGAGCCGTCATCGCCGCGAGAGCATTGTGCGCCGAGCGCAGATCGAACGCGAAGGGCATCACGTTGGCGAGCCCGTCGCCGGCCGGCCACTCCACCGGTGCCGCGCAGATGCTCTCCCAGAACTTGCGCAGCCGTTCGACCCGCTCGGCCTCGGGCGATCCGGCGATGATGGCGGCGTTGAGTGCGCCGATCGAGATGCCGGCCAACCAGTTCGGCCGTATGCCAGCTTCGTGCAGGCCCTGATAAACGCCGGCTTGATAGGCACCAAGCGCGCCGCCTCCCTGCAGCACCAGGGCCACGACATCATATGGCAACGGCTTGGCCGGTTGCGGCGCCGGATCGATTTTCCCGCGCATGACGTTCAGCATTTTTGGAGCTCCGGATTTAGGGCCGATCTCGGTCAGCCGGCATTTGCTTCGATCAAGACGTCAGAGACCGAGCCGCGGCGCGGAGTTGCCTGGTCGGTGGCAAGATAGTCATGGACCACGCCGCCGAGCCCGAGCGTCAGGTCTACGACGAGGTGCTTGGCCGACAGAACCTGCAGCACCGGCAACTCGGCGACGGGTGCCAGGGCATGCGAGTACAGATCTAGGGTAGCGGGCCCGGTCCAAGCGCCCTTCACGCTGATATCCTCAAGATAGAAGCGCACCAGCTCGCAGATGCGCGGCGAACCATCGACATGCGGAATGATCTTGAGAAGGAAATTGGGATCTGCGAGCTTCCGGGCTTCCGCTGCGGTATCGAGCGTCCGGTGCTTGTAGCCCATGGTGCCGGTCGCAATGCGGACCGAGCCGTAGTTCAATGTGCCAACCAGCGTGTCGATTTCGACCTCCAGCTTCGGTTGCGCCAATTTCTTGGGAAACCCCCACAGCTCGCGCCCGCCCGCAATCGGCGGATGGTCGTTTAGGAACATCTGATGGGTGAAGCCACCCAGCTGGCCCTTGTAGGATACGGGAATGACCTGGCCACTCTCGGTGTAGTCACCGAAGCCTGTTGAATCGGGCATGCGGATGAACTCGTAGTTCACCACCGGTTCGGCGACCTCCAGCGGTTCCGGCACTACGCGGCGCAGCGCGTCGGGATCGGTGCGGTACTGGACGATGAAATATTCGCGGTTGACGAAGCGGTAAGGACCGGGAGGAAAGGCCGGACTGCTCAGCGGCATCGCGAACGACGATGCGCGCACGGTCTCGTGTTTCACGGTGGTAAGCTCCAAGTTTGTCAGTGGCGGGCGCGTCGCGCTTGTCAGCACCCGCCCCTGGTTCGGATTTGAGCCAACAATCGGTCAGTAGTCCCAGAAGGCCGGCACCCAGCGAAACGCGTCGTCGGCGACCGCGACATGACCGACCGATGGGAACGGCATGTGCGTGGCCACCAGCAGTTCGCGGTTCGCCGCCAGTTCGCGCAAAAGTTCGATCCGGACGCGAGCGGCTTCCTCGGGATCGTGCTCGAAGCCGTTGTGCCAATCCGGGTGCTCGAACCCGACGGTGAAGACGAGGTCGCCGGCGAATGTCAGCCGCTCGCCGCCGGATGCCACGCGAACCACGCTATGTCCGGGAGTGTGGCCACCGGTGCGGCGGACTACGATGCCCGGCGCAACTTCGTGCTCATCTTCGAACGTCCGCAGCTGGTTGTGGTACTCGTTCGCGAACCGCTTGGCGGTGGCCCGAAGCGCGTCCGGGAATCCCGGCGGCATGGAGACGCGGGAGAAATCGGGCGCCTCCCAGAATTTGACCTCCGCGGCCGCCACGTGGATCCGCAGGTCCGGACGCAGCCGGTCCTTCACGCCCTCGACCAGCAAGCCACCGACGTGGTCCATGTGCATGTGGGTCAGCACCACGTCGGTCACGGATGCCAGGTCGATGCCGGCGGCTTCCAGTCGCTTGACCAACTGCCCCGCCCGCGGCAGGTGCAGATCCGGGTCCAGTCCGAGACCCGCGTCGATCAAGATGGTCTGCGCGCCGCTGCGTACCACGACCACGTTCAGTGCCCAGTCGAACGCGTCCGGCGGCAGGAACATGTCGTCCAGCCAGGCGGCGCGGACGGCCGGGTCGGCGTTGTACGCCAGCATCTTGGACGGCAGCGGCAGCACGCCGTCGCTGATCACCATAACATCGATGTCGCCGATTTTCAGCGCGTAGCGCGATGGTACCAATTCGTCGGGCTTCGATCTAACGGAGCGTGCGGCAGTGTCTAAGCTCATGGTTGTCTCCTGTTGAGTATTGCGGATCATCCGATCCATCTTCGAGAACTTCTGCGCTCGATCCTGAGCGGCTCGTGCTTTTCGCGCAGAAAGCGCGGTCAATGCTCGTGAGGTGTTCAGAGGTCAGTGACACGCTCCGGATCAGCGGACGCAAGAGCAGCGGCACGCGCGGCTCGCGGCGGATAGATCCAGACGGTATTGATATCTTTCTTGGTCTTCTTGGCTTCGTCGCCAACCATTTCGACTTTGCGCTCCCAGCCTCGCGTGAACAGCGCGCCGGCTTTTCCCAGGTCGAGGCAGGTGACGTAGGCCTTCTGGTGGTACCGTTTGGTCGGGACCCCGAGCAACTCGGCGGCCGCATTGTTGCCGGCGAAGGCGCCCATCCGCATGGCGTGTTGGCAGGACATGAGCGCGTAGTTGCCAACCTCGTCACATGCCGCTCTCGCGGCATCGCCGGTCGCAAAAACGCCAGGCACCGACAGCACGCGCAAGTCGGGATCGACGAGCAGGCGTCCAAAGCTGTCTCGCTCGGCCGGAATCTGTGCGGTTAGCGGAGCGGCGCGCATGCCGGCCGCCCAGATCACGGTCCCGCTGTCAATGTGCTCTCCGCTGGAAAGCGTGACGCCGGACTTGTCGAGCGAGGTGACGCCAACGCCGAGCCGAGTCTCCACCCCCAGCTTATGCAGCGCAGCTTCGATGATAGGACGAGGACCTTCGCCCATGTCGGGGGCGATCGAACTGTTTCGTTCGACGATGACGACACGCAGCTTGGCATCCTTGCCGAGGATCTCACGAAGCCGCGCGGGCATTTCTGTGGCGACTTCGATGCCAGTGAATCCGCCGCCAGCCACGACAACCGTGTCGCGCATCTGTGATACCGGCCACCCCACCAAGTGATGCAAATGCCGGTCGAGGGCGATCGCATCGTCGAGCTGGTCGACGCTGAAGCCGTGTTCAGCGAGCCCGGGGATACTGGGGCGGAACAGCCGGCTGCCAGTGGCGACAATCAATCGGTCATAGGTTAGTCTCTGCTTCGCACCCTTGGCCGCAACGATGTCTACCACTTTGGACTTGGTATCGATCGACTCGGCGCTGCCTTTCACATAGGCAACGTCAACGGCCTTCAGCACATCCAGGAGCGAAGCTGTCAGAGTCTCCGGTTTCGGCTCATAGAGCCGCGGTCGAATCACCAGCGTCGGCTCCGGTGCGACCAGCGCAATCTCGAGGTCTCCGGGGGAAACACCCTGAATTTCGCGCAGGCGGGCGGCGGAAAGTGCGGCGTACATGCCGGCGAAGCCGGCGCCTATGATGACGAGGCGCATGTAATACTCCTGTAGATCTGGGTGGTGCAGAGTGGTCGGCGGAACGCACTAGGCCGAGATGAACGAGAGAAGCTCGGCGTTGACGATGTTGGCGTGGGTCGTGCACAGGCCGTGAGGCAGGAGATCGTAGATCTTCAGGACGCTGTGCTTCAGCAGCTTCGCCGACAGGAGGGCAGAATCCGCAACAGGCACGATCTGATCGTCGCCGCCGTGCACGACGAGCGTGGGGACGGCGATGTTCTTCAGATCCTCGGTGAAATCGGTTGCCGAGAAGGCCTTGATGCAATCGTAGTGCGCCTTGGCGCTTCCCATCATGCCCTGACGCCACCAGTTCCAGATCACAGCCTGGGATGGCGCTGCACCCGGCCGGTTGTAGCCGTAGAAGGGACCACTCGCGAAATCAAAATAGAACTGCGCGCGGTTCGCGGCGAGTTGAGCGCGAAGGTTGTCGAACACTTCGATCGGCAGGCCACCCGGATTGGCCTCCGTTTTCAGCATCAACGGCGGTACGGCACCGATGAGAACCAGCTTGACCACGCGATCCTTGCCATAGCGCGCAACATAGCGCGTGGCCTCTCCGCCGCCAGTGGAATGTCCGACGTGAATGGCATTGCGAAGATCGAGCTGCTCGACAAGCGCAGCGACATCGGCTGCATAATGATCCATGTCGTGACCATTGCTCACCTGGGCCGAGCGCCCGTGGCCGCGGCGGTCATGGGCGATGACACGATAGCCCTTGCCGAGGAAGAAGAGCATCTGGGTCTCCCAGTCGTCAGAGCTCAGCGGCCACCCGTGATGGAAAACGATTGGCTGGGCGGTCTTCGGGCCCCAGTCCTTGTAGAAGATCTGCACGCCATCCTTGGTTGTGACAGAGGTCGTGGGATCGCTTCCTTGTGTAGGCGACATAGAATGGTCCCTTTCCTTGCCAATCGCCGAAGACGGGCGAACGGTCAGCGATGTCGCGCAAATGAGCGTGCTCGCCAGCAAGTTTCGACGCGACGTGGCGAGGCCGCTGAAGAGTTTTTTGGAAATCATCTGTTGGTCTCCGTGTCGCCAGATTTCTTACGGCTATCTAAGGGATCTCGGGGACCATTGCCCAAGAGCGATTGCGTCGATTGCAGCGCGATTGCTGCTAACGCATGCTGCGCCGCCAATTGGTCGGTGTTTCGCCGGTCAAACGTTTGAATGCCGCGGCGAACGCGGTCTGAGAGCCGTAACCAAGGGCTTCCGCGACCGCGACGACCGATGCGTCGGTGTCGCGCAGCATCTCCATGGCCTGCTCGAGCCGTCGCTGGCGCAGCCAGGCATGGGGCGAAAGGCCTGTGCTCTCCTTGAAGGCACGGCAAAAGTGGAAGCGCGAGAGGCCGGCCTCGGAAGCGAGTGCTCCGAGGGAAACGTCCGCATCGCTATCGGAGCGCAAGCGCTCGATGGCGCGGCGCAGGACATTCGGCGACAGACCGCCCAGAGTTGGCCGGACCGTGATCGACGAGCCAGCATGTGCTGCCAAGAGGCGTGTTGCCAGAAGGTCCATCAATTGCTGCCTGAACAATGCGTCCAGCGTCGCGTGTCCTTCCAGAACGTCCACTGCACTCATCAGCAACCGGGATGTAACGGGATCCGAGTGCACTGTCCGCTCGAGAAGATCGCCAGGCGCGGCCACGTCGGCTTCGTCGGCAACGCGCGAGAGTGTTGCGTGCGGAAGATAGAGCTGAAGGACGTGCATCGGCCGGTGAATATCCCACCGAGAGGTCGAACCAGCCGGAATGAGCGTCACGACGCCGGGACGAGCCGTTCCGATCGCAACTGATCGTCCGGTGCGCCGCTCGAGCCGTTGTACGCCGGTCGGGTAGGTCATGATGACGTGATCGACCATCGGCTTGACGATGTCGTGTACGGGCTCGTGCTTCCAGTATGCGATCGTGCCGCTGGACGGTTCCAAAGCAACGCGAAAGGGCTTGGTCCTGAGCACGCGTGCCATCTCTTCATTGGCGGGGCGCCGCTCACCGACCGGCGGGTCACTCCTATGCGCCTGCGTCGCGCCGGGCGCATTGTCCAGGGGGGCGCGCAAGATGGGCTTGCTCATGAACTTCCACTCGCATTGGGGAAGAGCGTTCGTTCCGCGCGTCTGCGGATGCATCGCTTCCCGTGTGCTGCGATCATGGCGGCGAGCGCTGTACGAGGGCATCGTGCAGCGGGTCTGGTCGCGCTGGTTCGGCGGATAGGTCGACCTATACCTCGGTATAGTTCGGGAGAGATGCTTCCCATCACGAGCGCTATTCCTTGCAGACGCAGGCGCTCATTGCGGAGGTTGGCGCACTTAGCGAATGAGCGCGACAACGCTGGAATCGGGACCGGCAGTCACCGGCACCGGAAGCGTGAAGCGAAAATGTGCGCCGCCATTCGGGCGATTAGCGCCCAAAATGCTGCCGCCGTGCGCCCTAATGATCGACTGGCAGATCGCGAGGCCGATGCCAATTCCTGCATCCTTGGTGCTGAAGAAGCTGTCGAAGATGCGCCCGAGGTCTCCGGTGGCGATGCCCGGCCCATTGTCGAAGACGGAGAAGCCGACCGAGCCGTCTTCGGTGACCGACGTCTGGATGTCGATTCGACGTATCGGTTGACCGGAGTGCACGATCGCCTGGACGCTGTTGACAAGCAGATTGATAATCACCTGCTGCAGCTGAATCCGGTCACCAAGCACCTGGGGAAGCCCAGATGCAAACGTCGTCGACAAGGCAATTGATTTTGACTCGATGTCGTGGCGAATGAATAACAGGGCTTCTTTCGCGACATCATTGATATCCATGAGCCGTTTCTCTGGTTCATGCTTCGCCGCCATGCCTCGTATGCGATGAATGATTTCGCTCGCGCGCCGCGCATTCGCCACGATTCGGGTCGTGAGCTGCGTGACCTTTTCGATGTTTTGATCAGCGCGCGCCAGCCACCTCAAGCTTGCCTCACCATTGGTCACGATGGCCGCAAGCGGCTGATTGATCTCATGCGCGATCGACGTTCCGAGTTCTCCAAGAGTTGCAATGCGGCCCGCAAGCGCGAAATCAGCTTGCAGTTTCCGAAGTTGCCGTTCGGCGTTCAAACGCTCACTGATGTCCTGGATGGTGATGAAAGTGTTGTCGAGTTGCTCGGGAGGCACAGGATATGTGACCGTGAACAGGACATCGATGAGCGAACCGTCGAATGCGCGGATCCTGGTCTCTTCTATGAGATTGCGTCGACCTTCAAAGTGAGCCACCATGACCCGCTCGGCAAGCCCCGGAGCGGCTGCAAACAGGTATCGAACGGGTTTGACTAGGTCGCCGGGATTGTGTGCCCGAAACAGTGAGACTGCATCGTGATTGACGTCCGTCACACGGACGACGTCCTTGGAGTGCTCGACAAGATCAGGGTTTGCCGCCAGGTAGGAGGCAATATCGCGAACGCCCATCGCCTTCAGATCGTCGAAGACCTCGCCCGTGCGTCGGGAATCGACTTGCCAGAGAGCAGTCGGGAGGTATTGAATGAGCTTGCGATAACGATCCTCGCTCGCCTGTAGCTCCCAGGACGTGCGATCATCATCGATCGCACCGTTGATCGTCACAAGCACGGTGCCCGGCGACTTCGGGTCGGCAGAATGCCAGGCTCTGATGATGGGGTTGCGTATCGCGCCACTCAGGACCATTCTGCGGGTCTCAAGGCGAGAGCGGTCTGTGGCAACGTTTTCGATCAGTCCGGCCAGGATTGAGCGGCTTTCAGCCGGCCAGAACGTACCGACCGGCTGACCGATCATCTGCTCGTGCCCAGCATGTGCCCCGAACATGCGAACCGCGCGATCATTGGCGGCCAGAATTCGAGTTGCGGTAAGCAGTCCGTTGACCCAGTCCGGATGCTGATCAAGGTCGATAGCGGCTCCGCGGCGCCTGTGCTCCGCGATTGCATCAAGCAGAGGCCGAGCCGGCGAGGCATCAAGCTCCCAAGCAGCGGCCAGAGATCCCTGCAACTCGGCGTCCATGCGCAGGTATGCTGCTTCGGTGACCGGTCCCGCATTTCGGCCAAACTCAACGATGTCACGAACGGCGCCGGTTGGGTCTCGCCGCACGACCTGCCGCACGGCGGCAGCAACCTCGACTCCGGTCAGGCTACGCCGAAAGACGATACCTTCCCATCGACCTTCGCGGCGCAGTATGTCGATGTGATCGATACTGGAGTGGCCGCGCGAGCCGATTTCTGCCATGTGTCGACCGACCATCGCCATGGAAGGCCAGCCGTACAGGACTTCCGATGCGGCATTCCAATACTGGATGACACCGTGCAGGTTGCTGACGATGATGCTTTCGGACACAAGGTCAGCCAGTTCCGTGCCGGGAGCAGAGGCAGCGAGATTCGGCTGGCCGCCTTGCGATACTTGTCGGGCGAGATTAGTCATCTGATGGTGGATCCCGTCGCTCGTTGCGTCGCGAGCGGCCTGCGCAGTTCATTGCGTTCTGCAGGAGATGAAAGAGCACCTCATCATTGACCGGCTTCGTCAGGCAGGCATAGGCACCGCCCCTCAATGCGCGAGCCTCTGTCGCTGGACTTGTGTCCGCGGTGATAAAAATGACCGGCATTGACGAGCCCAGCTCTCGTAATCGCTCCTGTAGTTCAAGCCCGCTCCGGCCGGGCATGCTCACATCGGTGATCAAGCAATCGAAGCGGCCCGGTACAAATTCGGCCATGAAAGCCTCCGCCCGATCAAACGAGCGACACGCAACGTCCAGGACCAGGAGGAGATCGCAAAGAGCCTCTCGTACAGCTTGGTCGTCATCTACGATGGCAACTAGGGGCGTTTTGGACAAACAGATGTCTTTCGCTGGCATGGCCCGACGACCATCTGCCCATTGTCGATTGGGTTGTACCTGTTCCTTGGTGTAGGCTGGGCTACGCTACCTACTTCCTCGAAGTTCCGCAGGAAGTGCTTCCCAAATCCGGATCAAGTCTCCGACGGACGTTGCTTGCAGCTTTCTTGTCGCGTTGCCGCGATGCAGCTTTACAGTGATCTCGCTTATGCCAAGATCAAAGGCGATCTGCTTATTGAGGCGGCCCCTTGCTACCTCACCCAGGACTTCACGTTCGCGCGGTGTCAGCGTTGCGAAGCGGGCAGCGTGTTGCGTGATGCGGCTGGCCGCAGCTCTTTGCGAGACATCCTTCTCGATCGCCGCCGCGACGGCGTCGAGGAGCGTCTGGTCTCTGACTGGTTTCGTCAGGAAGTCGACGGCTCCGGCCTTCATTGCCTGGACGGTCATGGCGATATCGCCATGACCCGTGAGGAAAATGATCGGTCTCGTGTTGCCGTTCAATGCCAGACGCTGCTGCAGATCCAGACCGCTTGCTCCGGGCATGCGAACATCGAGAATCAGGCAGCCGGGCCGCTCCGGAAGATCGGCACGCAACAATTCCTGCGTTGAGCCAAAGCAGCACGCGTCGATGCCGACCGACAGCAGAAGCTCCCGAAGCGCCGACCGGATCTCGTCGTCGTCGTCCACGATCAAAACAAGTGGGCGGTCCACACTGCTGGAATTGAGAGTCATAGATAAGCGCGTTACGTACGAGGAAGGCTGCGAGCCCGTAGATACGGTTGCCCTAAGCATGTGCGTGGCCTCCCGATCGCTTCTGCCCCCCGGTCTTTCGCTGCTTCTTCGCAGATACCCGTAAGGTCCATGTCATGACATGGCCGTCACGGTCACCTAGCTTTTACGGCGTCTTTCTAGGGCTCGCGGGGCGCCCACGTCTTTCCCAAAGCCGCCATCCTTTGCCTCATTCCGTGCCAAACGAGGACCATGCGACCACGAGCCGCGGAATCACCGGTGCTTGCCAGCAGTTGCCACTTTTCGCTCTAGAGATTCACCGCAGTTCGTAGCAGCAGTTGATTGGGTCGACCGCATTGAGATTGCTACCGAATCCGTTGCGACTTCCGCGACGATGTGCCCTCACGAAAAGTTGCATCGCGGGGTCGCCGTAGACAGCCGCTCGCCGATTTCCGATAATGCACCGCAAAATTCGCATGGCGATCGGGGCCTGCAATCTAACCTTCCGGATCAACTCAAATGGCACAAGCCGGCGTCTACGGATCGAGGCTCGGACAACCCTTACAGGCGAAGAATGCACCTTCGCTGATTGCACGTACGCTGCGCAGCGCCGAGCTGGCAGTGACCGAAACCCGAAACGACGACCCAGTGCCGAGCCTTTCCGGTTCGCTGCCCTCCGAGGACGCTTACCTCGTCAGCCTTAAATTTCGCGATTATCCGGACTGCGAGTGCTGGGAGCGGGGCCGATGTGTCGTCAAGACGAATGTCCACGGCGGCGCGACCTATCTCTACGATCTGAAGCGCGATCCGCGCTACGTCATCGACAAGCCGTTTCACTCCCTCTTTTTCTATCTTCCACGCTCGGCTCTTGACGACATTGCGAGGCAGGCCGGCGCACCGCGCATTGGCGAGCTCGCCTACGAGCCGGGTATAGGCCACGACGACACGGTCGTCCGTAACCTCGGTGCGTCGCTCTTGGACGCTCTCCGTCGAGCGGACGAGACCAACCAGCTTTTCGTCGACCACATGTTGCACGCACTTACTGCGCACGTCGCTCAGACCTATGGTGGGCTTCGACCTAACGCCAGGCCGATCCGCGGTGGTCTTGCTCCGTGGCAGTTAGACCGTGCTTGCGACAGGCTCGAGGCCGATCTCGCTGGAAAGATTCCGTTACGGCGGATCGCGGCCGAGTTCGGTCTTTCAGTCGATCATTTTTCGCGAGCGTTTCGAATCTCCACGGGTCTGCCGCCGCATCGATGGTTGCTTCGCCAGCGAGTGAAGACGGCCCAGCAGCTGATGGCCGTCCGCGATCTGCCGCTATCCGAGGTGGCTAAATCGGCCGGGTTTGCCAATCAGAGCCACTTTACCAAGGTTTTTTCGACCATAGTTGGCGTCAGCCCGGGAGCCTGGCGGCGAGAACTGCGGGGCTCGTCGGACAGCGAGACCCGATCCTGATTACTTTATTGCGGCGCATCGTACGCATCGTCAATTCGGCACTCGGGATGGCGATCGCCCCAGCGGGATTTTCGTGACCGTGTTTTCTTGACCCTTGCGAGCGACATGCACGTGTTCTACGCAGTGCAGTAGTGAAGCGACCTTTCCTAAAATAGGCATGTTTATCTGATCCTGCTGCGCGCGCAGCATCGATACCGACAAGAGCGTCCAGAGTGGCAGCTTTTGCCGGATAGCATTTGCCGCTGGGCAGCGCGTGAACTCCGAGACGTGCGATAAGTCGTTGAGAACGCAAGTCTTCGAAATTGGGCGTATCTATTGCTGACAGTCCGAATGTTTGAAATGACAGAGGAGTCTCAGCGTGGGTATCGGAAGCATAGCCGGCGGAAACGCCGTGAGCTGGCCTTCTTCGGTCCTCCAAACTAATTCTGTTTCGGCGGCCGGTTCAAAAAGCGAAGGTTCGAAGCTCGCGCTCGGCATGAGCGCCGATGCGCCTTACGACGCGATTAAGGTCAATCTACCAAATGGCATGTCCGTCGGCGTCTACAGCTTCGGCGGAACAGGACTCGATAGCGAAACCCTCAAGACGATCGAGGATTTCGTACAGGGATTGGCGAGCCAGGATATCCCAGGACACCAGGCATCCGCCGCGGATAAGCCAAGCGCAAGTTCAGGCGGCGATGAGGCATCGGACGTCGCCGGGCTGGACAAAATCCACGTGGATCTTCCGAACGGGATTTCGTTCGAGGTGCGACACTTCTCCACTGGTCAAACGACAGACAGTGTCGCTGTCATGAAGGAGCTCACAGATGCCGCGGAGGAACTAGCGGAGCTCTTTGGAAGATATTCGCCAGCTTCGACCGCGGCCTCTGCCTATGCAACCAACCAGGCAGCGTCACTTAGCCGCGCAAATCAAGTCGACACGCGGACTTGAGAACGACTTGTTGATGCCCGCTTCGTGCTCCTCCCCGGGCGCAGCGGGCTTTACGTGAACGGATCCTCGTGTGCTAACGGGCGCTGGAGATTACCAAACGCCCGTCGGCACACGTTGCGTCCCGGCGTGCAGGTACCCGGTCCAAGGCCGAAAATTGCTATTTATCTGCCGAGAGCCGTTTGCGCCCATGCGCCGCGCCAAAATCACGCAGAGGGCCCGCAGGGACGATACCCGTGGGATTGATGGAGCGATGGCTCTGATAGTAGTGACGCTTAATGTGCTCAAAGTTCACGGTCGATGCGATTCCTGGCCATTGATAGACGTCACGGACGTACGCGGAGAGGTTTGAATAGTCGGCAACAGATCGAATGTTGCACTTGAAATGGCCGAAATAGACGGCATCGAACCTGATCAGCGTTGTGAAGAGCCGGATGTCCGCCTCGGTCAGACGATCGCCGAAAAGGAAGCGGCCATCCGCCAGACGCTCTTCAAGCCAATCCAGTGTCTCGAACAGCGGACCGACAGCATCATCGTAAGCAGCTTGGGTGGTCGCGAATCCGGCCTTGTAGACACCGTTGTTGAGCGTGCCGTAGACCCGGGCATTCACGGCATCGATTTCGTCTCGAAGCTGCACCGGATAGAAGTCGCCCGATCTCGCACCGAGATGATCGAACGCAGAATTCATCATGCGAACGATCTCGGAAGATTCGTTGCTGACGATAGTGCCTTGTTGCTTGTCCCACAGCACTGGCACGGTGGCCCGACCCGTATAGTGGCTGGTGGCCATCGTGTAGATCTGATACAGAAATTCCGCTCCGTTGACATGGTCGGGTATCACTCCCGGGCCTTTCGCGAAACTCCAGCCGCGCTCGGCCATCAGCCAATGCACAATGGATACGGAGATCTTGTCTTCAAGACCCTTGAGCACTCGCATGATCAGTGTTCGATGGGCCCAGGGACAAGCAAGACTAACGTAGAGGTGATACCGACCCGCTTGGGCCCTGAACCCGCCAACACCGCTCGGACCGGGACTTCCGTCCGCGGTGATCCAGTTGCGGAAAGCTGCGTCCTTGCGAACGAAGAAGCCGCCGGTCGCGTCGGTGTTGTACCAGGTGTCACGCCATTCACCTTCAACCAACAGTCCCATACTATCCTCCTGGCGTGATCAACTGGCGGGATCGTCTCTGATAAGAACGAGAGACAAGAGTTTTATCGCTGGCGCGGCCAGAAAGACTACGGGGGACATCGCAGCCCACGAAATCAGCCACGATGAGAACCAATTCCAAAGGAAATGGCCCGTCGCCAGAGATGGAATGCTCGCAATACCGGCAGCGACGAGGGACGTCATACCGGACTGTATGACCCCAAACACGAAATGGCTATGACGACGCGGGATAGGAAGCATGACGAATTCGAGGAGCCGTCGTCCAACGCCTCTACGTCGACCAAACCGTGTTCTCGCAACCCTTACGAAGCATCTTCGAGTACGGACATACTCGCTCGGTTTCCTTGATCAACTCGTGCGCAATGGTGCGGTCAATCCCGGGAAGGGTCACCTCCGTATCGACGTTGAGCAGAAACAATCCGTCTTCAGGGTCCCTGCCGAAAGTTACGCTGACTTGAATGGTGGACTCGCCTATCGAAATCCTACTCTTCGAGGCGATCAGATTGAGCGCACCGTGAAAGCAGGCGGCAAAGCCCGCCGCAAGGAGTTGCTCGGGATTCGTTCCACCACCTGGACCGCCCAGTTCTTTGGGAAGGCGAAGATTAAGACACAGAGCGCCATCATCGGACTTAGCAGTACCTGACGCACGTCCGTGACGCGCATCACCACCCGTTACGACAACTCTGGCCGTATAGAGTGGGAGAACGCTCTCCCCCGTGTATTTGTCGAGAAGGCTGATCGGTGGTGCTTGAATCGCGGCCATGTCATTGCTTCCCGTCATAAAACGCTTCCGATCACGAGAGCCGCCCCGCCTTGCAGCAAAGATAGGCCCAGCTTCTAGTGCTTCTTGAAGCGTTCGATACGCTCGCCGGAGGGATGACCAGGCCAGTTGACGACGCCATTTTGAATTGCAGACGACACAAAAAGCCGCTCCGCGTAATCAGACACCTTTGGGCAGTCCTTCCACATCCAGTCGTAACCAAGATAGAGAAGCCGGAAGAGGCTTACACCCCAGAAGATATCAGCCAGGGTAAACCCATCGGGAAGCAACCACTCGTTCTTGTCTTCCAGTCTCTGATTCAATTGCACGATGGTTCTTTGCGTTGACTGGATTATGCCTCGCATATTCGCAGGCTGCGATATGAATCCACGCCCCGCTTCTTCCTTTATGATCTTGTGCCTGTAAGCTTCGCGAAGAACGGATTCTGCCGGCAGGCGCTCCAAACGCTGGCGTACCAATTCGATCTTCTTGCCATGCGCCCCCTGCATTCCCGCACGAATTTCTTCGGGTCGATCGTCGCCGTCGGGATTCGCGCCATAAAACAAACCGGCGTGCGGTATTGTGTCGACGATAGCAATTTCATTCCAAATCCGGTTTTGCCACTGGAGTGGCACCAATGCCCCCCCACTCAAGATGTCGAGATAGGCCGCGATCAGCCGCGAATCCGCGACGACTGTTCCCTTTTCATGGTCGACGAGCGTGGGTACCGCCAAGGGGTCGAAGCCCTCGTTCTCAACACTTGAGCCTCCGGAATAACCGTTCACAAACGGCCGGCTGCGCGCAATAGCAGACGCCATGCGAAGCTTCACGTATTCCGCCGAATAGTTTTCGCTGAACGGAGGCATAATGACCAGCTCGCTGCTGGCAAATGGAGCGCCAATCTGGAATAGCGCCCCGCGAATCTTCTGGGAGCAGATCGACATGGTGAAGTGAAACAGCTCGAGCCGTGGGCTCGGTTCCTGTCGGCCTCTCGGCTTCGGACGTACGCTACCACTCGAAACGATGCCCCTCCGCTCAGGATCCCCGATTGCAGCGTTCCTCGCTTGCTCGGCCAAAATACTGGTCGACGTTTCGAAATCAGTGGTCATCGCGTTTCCTGGATGTTCGAGGCTTGTCCACGCACTTACCCACTCAAAATAACTGCGGACTGCCCGACCTGAAGCAGTCTTTCTTCGAACTATGCGTTCAACGTGTCGGACGATGTTTTCGCCTAAAAAGGAGGGGGATCATCGCGGTGATCGTTCCAATCTGTGGAACGATGCGTCCGAGAACGCGCAGCTTCCCGCTGAGCCTGCGCTGCATTTACGTCCAGACGGTCGTCACCCGCGAAATCAATCTCGTTGGAGCGGCTGACTTACTAGCAACTCTGGAGCAAAAGAATGACCCGCCTCTTGGTGATTGAAGCCAGCCCACGCTTCGAGCACTCGACTTCCCGCACGTTGACCGCGCAATTCGTCGAGAAATGGACCCGCCTGCATCCCAATGCTTCCGTTCTCACACGCGACCTTACGCGCTCGAATCTACAGTTCGTTGACCTTCCGTGGATTGGCGCCGCATTCACCCCACCTGAGACGCATTCGCCCGAAGTTGCTGCAGCCCTGACGACCTCCGATATCCTTATCGAAGAACTCAAGTCTGCTGACCACATCGTTATCGGCACACCAATGTACAATTTTTCGATTCCCGCCCTCCTCAAAGCGTACATTGATCAGATCGTGCGTGTCGGTGTTACAGTCTCAACCACCTACGAAGGCATGCTGAAGGGCAAGCAAGCCACCGTGATCCTTACGACCGGCGGCGACTTCTCTCCCGGAGCTCCATTCGCGTCAGCCAACGTGGCAAGCTCATATCTCAAACAAATTCTCGGATTCGTCGGCATCACCGACGTCAACATTGTTCTTGCCGTTAAGACTCTCACAGTCGATCAAGGCGAGACGACCCTTGCAGATTTTGCCAGCCGGTTCGATGCCGAACTCTCGGCGGCAGCTGCATAGAACGGGATCAGTCAGAGTCTAGCACCATCGCTGGACCGGATGGAAAGCGCAGCTCCGTTCAACAATGTAGACGATGTGTTCGGCTGCAGGTGTCTTTTCAACGAGCACAGAACACCACGAACATTGATTGGAATATTGAGCAGTTCAACTGCGTGTCGGCAGCGGTAAATCAATCAACCGGAGGCCACCGCGAGTCACGATGTTTGCGGATCAAGTTCGTCAGGCAAGCCATCCGCCCGGCGGCGGTTCGATTCCGAACCAGGCAGGAAGTTCTTGTAACATGGGAGCACCAACGCAATGAACGCCCAGATCACCGAGAAAGATAGATTTGAACAGACACCGTATAGTATGTGGCTGCAGACGGAGGTTCTGCACACGCTGCAAAGGACGGTGAGCGATCATCCAGGGGAGTACTCGTTCATCGTCAACTGTCAGGTAATGGAGCTCTATTGGGCTCTCATTGTCCGAGAACTTCAAGCCGCTCAAAGCGGTCTGAGACAGAATGACCTTGCGAAGGCCCAGCAAGCGCTGCGACGAGTGGTCGATGCACATGAGCCACTCAATGCTACGTGGCGTTCTCTATCGTGGCTGACCCCGTCCGACCTGCTTCCGATGCTGGGCGCGGCAGGAGCGACATTAGGGCGCGACACTGCTCTCCAAGGTTGGACCTACCGCCATATGGTCTATCTGTTCGGAATCAAACAAGGGGAACATTTGGAGCACTTTAAGCCGCAGCCGCGCAGATGGCAGCAACTGAATGAGGCCCTTAACGCTCCGAGCGTCTACGACGACGTGCTGGCATTCCTGCATCGTGAAAAGCTTCCCATCCCTCGAGCTCAGTTTGAGCGTGATTTCGCTCAGCCGTACAAGCCTAGCCCCGAGGTCGAGCGCGCTTGGCAAATTGGATACGATGAGCGACCCGAGATCAAGAACTTGGGTGAGACACTTGCCGATATTGCCGAGGAGTTCACGACCTGGAAGTATCGCCACCTGATGCTGACCCGACGCACCCTGGGATCTCGTAAGGCCTACTTCGGCGTCTCCGGAATTGAGTGGCTGACGCCGACTCTCGAAGAGATTCCATTCCCGGAACTCTTTTCTGCCAGGACGTTCATCGGCGATCCTCCGGCGGGCTGCCCCGTGGGCAAAGCCAAGGAGTGACCTTTCGCGACCGCCTGAGTTTAGGGGAAGCAGCCCTGACGGCCGCTTCCCTTCAACCGGCGCGGATCGGCGTTCCTGCAATGGCTCCTCGGTTCTTGCACAGAACCGATAGCGGGCACGGAATGAGCGAATGCTCATTTGGGCACGCCAAATGAAGGCCGCGCGTTGTCTTGTGGGGTGGCAGCAGTTTCAATTGGCCGTTGCAGCCGGCATCGCAGCCGGCGTCGTCATTGCAACCATTCGCCGGATTGAGAGAATGACGGGTCCTATCAACGCCCAGTTCGAGACGGTCGAAAAGATCCGCGGGGCGCTCGAAGGGGCTGGCGTTGCGTTTATCGGAGAGCCTAAGCCCGGCGTGTGCGTTCGCTCCAAGTAGTTGGGCCATTCCTTATTTCGTTAAGCAGAGACATCGATCGTCCGCCAGCGGTCGGCCGGATCTAACTAGTTGCACTGTTGCAGTTGAGCTCGGTGAGCAGCCTCTGGCACTGCACCGCGGCATTGATGACATCGCGATCCTTTCCTCTACGACCCACGATCTGCAGGCCAGCCGGCAGGGCACCGGCCCTTCGTGGCAAGGGCAGAGTCACGACAGGATATCCAACGAGGTTGAATGGTGCCGTGTAGGTCATGAGCGCCTTGCGGACGTCACCGCTCCACGCTCCAATCCGAACATCGTCCGCTCCGATCAGGGGTGCAGTACAGGGGCACGTAGGCAAAATCAGAAGCTCAATTTGCTCAAAAAGGCATGCAATCTGCGACGAGAACCGACGCCTTGCCTCCTGGGCTCTAGCGAAATCGTCGATGCTAAGCATGCGCGCACGCTCGAGCCTGGCAACTGTCTCTCTACCGTAGCTTTGGCGAATTAGCTCTGAGGAGTTGCGCGAAAAATGTACCATACCTCCCTCGGCCAGCACCAGGTTGGCAAAGATCGAGTAGGCCTCATCTAGGCGCGTCTCGACCTCCAGGAGGTTATGATCATGACGCAATCGTTCAACGACTGCCGAAAGGTCACTCCAAATGGCCGCGTCGACTGGAACATCGCTTGGCACTTTAAGTACACCAATCATTCGCTTCACGTTGGCGTCGCGCCAGGAATCATCTGGCGTTACGTTCATGCCCAGAGCACCGGCCAGGACGATAAGATCCTCGGCCGTCTGGCAAATGAGTCCCACATGGTCGAGCGTTGGAGCGAGCGGAAATACTCCATCGGGTGAGAGAACGCCGTACGTCGGTTTTAGTCCAACTACCCCGCAAAGTGCGGCCGGGATTCGAACCGAGCCTCCGGTATCCGTGCCGATAGCGGCCGGAACCACTCCGTAAGCAACTGCAGCGGCCGAACCACCGCTCGATCCTCCTGGAATTCGCGTTGAATCGCTCGGATTGAGCGTATTGCCAAACGCCTCGCTCGAGGTGGTCACGCCCCAGGCAAATTCGTGTGTGGTCGTCTTTCCAAGGATGATTGCACCGGCATTCCGCAGATCACGCACCACTCGGGCGTCGGCTCTCGGCACGTTACCGATGTAAGCGGCCGATCCATACCGGGTCTCAACACCAGCGGTATCGATGATATCCTTGACGACGATCGGAATACCCTCAAGAGCTCTTGCCGAACCTCCTGCGTATCGCCGGTCGCTCTCGGTTGCGAGAGCCAACACGCTTTCATCGATCGCCGCAAAGGCATTCAACTCAGCTGCGCAACGTTTTGCCTTTTCAAGTGCTACCTGCACAAGTTGACGCGATGTTGTTGCGCCCGACCGAAGCTCAACTAGCGTCTCGGCCACGGATGGCGACGTCATCCTGGCTCACCAAAGGCTTCGTAACAGGGCTTCAAGTTTTCGATCAGCGTCTTCTCCAAGATCGGCGACTTCGCTCTGATAATTCGCTCGCAGGAGATCAGTGATCTCCGGAAGCGCCGATAGCCCCATCTCAAATGATCGCAGCCGATTTGGTAACCCGAGGTGCGCCACAAGACTCTCTATTCTGCCGGCGAGTGCAGTCCCCGGATTAGGTTCTCCTGGCGAATTGAACACCCGAAGCTTATTGCCATACCGCGCTTCACAATTTCGGATGACGGGCCCAAGCGTTATGCATGACGTGACGCTATGCGGAAATCCAAACGTCCCACCCAAGATATGTCCGATTCGATGACTGAGCCCGTAGATGACGGATGCCGGATAGAAATAGCATTGCCACGCGGCCAGCTGCAGCTGAAGCAAAGCATCGAGATGAACCGCTCCTCGTTGAACGGCCTCGCCGGTTTCTAGATCGGTTGGCCACTGCTCCAATATGTCAAAAAATCTGCTTGCGCCTGCCGTGGCCATGATAGCGTGTGGGTGGTCAGCATCGACGAGTCGCATGCCTTCAATGGCATGATCCAGCCCCTTGACGGCAGACGACAAGAGCAACGCCCGGGGTGTGTTGATGAGCAAGCTGGGATCCATCAGCACAATCTTCGGAACTGTGTCGCGCTCGGCGTAGCTTCTCTTGAATGGTCGCGCCCCTGACGTTTCCGTGACACCGAAATAGTGAGAGAACTCGGATCCGGAGAGAGTGGTCGGTAGAGCGACTATCGGAAGATGGCGCCCCTGACGAAGCGAATGAAAATGCGAAACGGCCTTGGCGGCATCCAAAACCGAGCCGCCTCCATAGGCGATGATCGAGCGGGCGCCCGCTAGGATGCACCGGTCAAGCGCACTTTCGATCGCTGTATCAGGCGCATGAGGCGGAAAATCGGAGATAATTCCAGAGACGTCGTGAAGATGCGGAAGAATGAGCCGATCGGTTGAGCGCAGCAGCGCCTCAACCGTGAAAATCATCGGACGCTCTAGGCCGTCGTCAGCCAATTCCCGAAGAGCCGCATCGACGATCCCCAGCCCCCACCGCAGGGTTTCCTGCGGTAAGCACCGCAGGATCCCCCCGCTGATTACACATTCGGAGCGAGACGGGGCTGCCTTCAGCACGGTGCCGCTCCTTCAATTCTGAGGAAGCGGTACAGGAGCTGGGCGCAACGCCATATTGCGCTCTATCTCAATGCGGCGATCTTCCAAATCTGGCGCCAAGCAAAGCTTGGTCCCGAGTTCTTCAACGGGTTCATCGATCGTCAGTTGAGCTGGCGTGGAAAGGGCGCAAATGTGCCCATCCGGATCCCGGAAGTAGAACAGCTTGCTGTAGAGGCAGTCATAAACGTCCGACACCTTCACGTCAGCTCGTTTTAGGCGTTGGTGCTCATGCGTAAGGGCCGCGTCGTTCTCCACTTCCAAGGAAAAGTGATGCGATAATCCTGTGCCCAAACGTCCGGCGGAATACCCAGGCAGCCCAAAGAAGGTCAAGACCGAGCCGGGCGAAAGATCATCGTCGCACGCGTAATAATAGTGCGTACCTCCGCGCTCATCCAAATAGTCGGTCTTTTTGATCAATCGAAGTCCGACCGTTTCGACGAAGAACTTTTCGGTCCGCTCGGCGTTCGACGAGATCGACGTGATGTGGTGGAAACCGCGCAGCGCAAAGTCATCCGTAATCGACGGGACGACACGGGGCCAAGTTTCGGCTGCCGTCAACACCTCGTCGCGACCGCCAATAAGGTTCTCCTTCGGCTGAGACCGGAACCCAGACCCGAGAACCGCTTCATCGTGCCCGAACCCAGGTTCGGTGGTCGCGATTTCGATGATCGCGCCATCGGGGTCGCGGAGGTAGATCGCATGAAAGTAGTTACGGTTGTAGGGCCCCGTAACGTGGACACCCAGGTCAGTAAGTCTCCGCTTCCATTTCAAGAGGCCGTTTCTTGTTGGAACGTGAAGAGCCAGATGATGGTTCGTACCGGCCCCCCAACGCCCCTTTGGGTCTCCAACCCTCGGCGACGTAACCCCAGCGACGGCCGTTTTTGGATCCACGAATCCAGTTTGCGGCATCATGTAGAAGATCGGATTCCACTCGATGTAGCTGATCGTGTGACCGCGTTTCTGCTCGCCTTTGAATGCCTGAAATCCAAAAGTAATGACCGGCAGTCGCGGATCCAAATGATGGACGGTCCGCTTCACGACTGGCAGGCCTAGAAGCGTTGAATAGAAGTGCTCAATCCTGCCGAGATTTGCGGCCACGAATACCTGGTTGTTGACGCCACCGATAGTCATGTTGTTCATCTTAAACCCTCGCGATCACAGGCCGCTGAAGCGGCGTCTCTACCCGTCGCGAAGGATGGCAGCGCTATTGAGGGAGATGAAGATACTCAGCGAAGGACGTAGCGTTCAATTTGTTGGACGGAGCGGCAAACCCTCAGGTCGATCGCTTGCTCGACGCTTTGGCGTGCATGTCTTCCGCCGGCGCAGGCTCGAATGCGGTCACGCGCGGTATCTCCGACGCCAAGAAATCGACCAAGGCCCTTACCGCAGGAAGAAGGCCCCGCTTATATGGGATAAGGGCCGAGACTCGCGCATCTGCCGCAATCCAGCGCGGCAATATCTGCTTGAGCTTTCCCGCCGCAATTTCGTCTCGGCAAATGTATCCCGGCAATGCAGCAATGCCCAGGTTGGCACATGCTGATTCCTTTAGCGCAACGAGATTGTTGCTCTGAAAGCGAGGCGCCGTCTGCACGATGCACCTGCGGCCGTTGGGTCCAGTCAGCACCAGGTTCGATGAACTCGTCCTTGCAATTGAGATTGTATCATGCTGAGCAATTTCCTCAGGAGTAGCTGGAGCACCTCTAGCGTCCAAATATCCGGGTCCGGCGAACAAGTACCACGGTGCGCGTGCGATGGCCCGCTGGACCAGGGATGAATTCTGCAACGGCGCGGTATGGCCACGCAAAGCCAGATCGAAGCCGTCGGCGACGATATCGACGAGGGCATCCGTAGTGATCTCCACGATCTGCACTTTCGGATACTTCTTGAGAAATATCGGTATCAGGTCCTTCAATGCGAACTGAGCGATTTCGACGGCCGTCGTCATTCTGATGACGCCGCTGGGCTCAGTTGCTCTCTGGCGCACCGCCTCCTCCGCGACCTCGGCCGTCTGCAGCAAGGTCTGAGCGTAATGATAGAACTGCGTTCCTACTTCGGTCATACCGAAACGGCGCGATGTTCTGTTGAGCAACGTTACGCCCAAAGTGCCTTCGAGTTCTCTTATCCGATGGCTCAAGGTGGATTTCGGCAAGCCCAGCGATCTACTCGCAGAGGTAAAGCCCCCCCTGTCAACGACCTGGACAAAATAGAAGATATCCTTGAGATCAAGCATGACACAAGCTGATTGGTGTGTACCTCAGGCTGACAAAAAACCGCGGCTCGCGTTTTTGGATGTGCAGACCGACTTAAGCCATTCTAGACACCCACCATTCTGACCTCAACAGGCACACCCCTTGCTTGTCTCTCGACACCAGCGGCTCGTATTCTGTCTCGAACTCGATGCCCATCGGAGTCAGCCATTCGCCGGAGTAAGCCATGTTTCGTCTTTACGATAGCCTGCTATCTGGAAACTGCTGGAAGGTCCGAATTCTGCTTTCTCAGCTGAACCTTGAGTATGAGAGAATTACTCTGGACTTGGTCCGAGGCGATACTCAACAACCGGATTTCGAAAGAATTAGCCGGTTCTCGAGAGTCCCAACATTGGTGTTGGAGGATGGTCGCCCCATCGTGGAGTCCGGCGCCATATTGATGCATTTGGCAGAAGGAACGCGTTTTCTTCCTGGCGACCGGCATGCGCGCACGGAGGTGCTCAGCTGGCTGTTTTTCGAACAAGCCGATCTTCAAAAGGCCATCGCATTTCCACGTGTTTACAATCTTCGCGGCCAAGCATTCCAGATGGCAGGCGAAATCGCCTACCGGCAAAAGGACGGATACAGCGCTTTACAAAAACTCGAGAACTGGATTGGAAATCGAGACTGGCTAGTGGGTAATGGCTACACGATAGCCGACACTGCAGTTTTCGCCTACGTGTCCCTGGCTGCAGAGGGCGGGTACCAGATGGAGCGATATCCCGGAATTCTCAGATGGTTGGACGACGTACGATCGACCGATGGCTGGGTTCCGCTTATCGAAGGGACGGCCCCCTCAAAATAATCAGCACCCAGCCCAGGGAAGTCTAGTCGTCGAGGAACGTTGCGAACTTCTCCGGCCCGAACTTATCAAGCGCCATGTTGTTCTCGGGTAGGCCGTTGTCCGCGTAGCCAATGCACATGCCGCATACGACCATATCGTTTTCAGGAATGCCAAGCTCCTTGCGCAGCACTTGATATTGCAACGACCAAATCTGTTGAGGAAGCGTATCAAGTCCTCGGCCCTGAGCCGCCAACATTACCGTTTGCAGGAAGGCGCCGTAGCAGATGAAGCTTGCGGGGACCAGTTTCCGGTCCATCGTGAAAATAAGACCGACAGGCGCGCCAAAGAACATAAACTGTCTCGCTACATCGCGGCGGCGGCTTTTTTTGTCGCTTCTTTCTACCCCCTGTGCGTCGCCTAGTTGACCACGAAACTTGGTGAAGACCGATAAGTGGGGCTCGTGAAGTGGTTCCGGAAAAAATGGATATTCCGGAGTCAGTTTGTCATGGTTGTCATTGAAATTCTTCACCGCGGCAGCAACTACGCGCTCGCGGGCCTTCCCGGTCAATACGTAGCATTTCCACGGTTGAGTGTTGCTCGAGCTAGGGGCGAACCTAGCAATCGAGAGGATATCCTTAACAAGTTCGGTTGGAACGGATTTGTCTGTAAAGCCACGTTTCGCCCGACGACATTTGATGAGTTCATCAATGTAAAAGGGGCTCTCATCATCCTTCCGCACGTGCCGCTGAAGCTCCAGTGTCATTGCATCCCCGAATCCTTTGAACCAAGACCGCATGGCCGTATGATCCATCTTCGGAGTTCAGCAGCCATCTAGGGAAGTAGCCGATCTTCGGACTTATCGTTCGACAAATTCGAACGATGCGGGCGCCTTGGTCCTGGGCTGCTTCTTGCGCCTGGTCGCGCTTCGGAAGTTTTTCGCTGCTACTAAGGCTAGCCCGCCAGGACTGTATAGGCGCTAAGCCGCCAATTGGCACTCCTGCTCGATCAGCTGTTGGTCGCCACTCGAAGCTCTCTTTGGGAAGCGCGCCAGGGCAGCCTTTCGCGAATCGCGATCCAACGCGCAGGCAGTCTGCTTGAACTCGATGCCATCGAGGAGCCCTTGGATGTAACCGGAGATCTGTCCGCAGCCATGATGAGGGCCGTGTCAAGTGTATGGATGTACTTGCTCGTTACCGAGCGCTTGGCATGGCCAACTAGCGCCGCGATCGTCACCTCGGTAAAGCCGAGATCGTTGGCGAACCGCCGACCATCGACGTGACGGCTGGCTATCACCGCGCCAACGCTTCGCCGATCTTGAAAACTTTCCTTTCAAGAATCGATGGCCTGAGCGTGGTCTAGATTCGCGCAGAATTTACGTGGTCTCCCAATTCCACGCGAACGAGTTGCGCCCTGTCCAGGCCACCGGATTTTTCGCGGCACAGCTGCACGGATGATGGCCTCAGGTTGTACCAAGGCACCTAGGTTTCACGCCAAGGGCCCTGCAACAGGAACGCACGACGAATGAGTTGAGCAACCTTCTCTTCTAGTCATCGTGGCCAAATATTGAATCCGAGTTATTCAGCGTCGGTAGGGCTCACCAAGGGACGGAGGCGCCATCTGGCGGCCAACGAGCCCGCCGACTGCGAGCAGTGCCAGAAGATACGGCAGCATGATGAGAAGGGCATTTGGCACGCCAATTCCTAGCGCGGGCAACTGGAACTGCAGCGCGGTCGCCGCGCCGAACAGGAGGCAGGCAAGCGAGGTGCCGCCGATCCGCCATTTGCCGAAGATGACGGACGCGATCGCAAGATAGCCGGCGCCGCGCGTCATGCCCTCGGTGAAGGTGTGAATGTCGCCGATCGAAAGAAACGCGCCGGCAAGCGATGCCATGAACCCGGCAAAAACTACACAGGCATAGCGGATGCGCGCGATCGACAGGCCCGACTTGTCGACCGCCTTAGGCTCAGCCCCGGCCGCATGGATTGCCAAGCCGACGGACGTAAAGCGAAGGACCAGGGCGACGATGACGATCAAGGCTATACCGGCGTAGAGCAACCAAACCTGTTCGAACACGGCCGGACCGATCACCGGAATGTCGCCGAGCAGCGGCGGCTTTACCTTGGCGAGTCCGGGAATTTCGGCGCGAGACCGTGCGCCGAAGATCTCGCGATAGGCGAGCGTGGTCGCGCCGAGCACGAGGATATTGATGCCGATGCCCGAGACGATCTGGTTGGCACGCAGCGTGTTGCTCAGAAAGGCCTGAAGCAGCGCAACCGGCAACACCGAGACGATACCGAACAGAAGCCCCACGAAGGGATCGCCGGTTGCCCAGGAGCCGACGGCCGCGGCAAAGGCTGACATCAGCATCATGCCCTCAATGCTCATGTTCAGCACCCCGGCCCGCTCAGAGACCATCTCGCCGATGCCGGCGAGAAGCAATGGCGTCGCAAGCCGGATCGACGAGCCCAGGAAAACCGCGAAGAGCTCAGAAGTCATCGCCGCTCCAATTTCTCAATGAACAAACTGGCGCCGGCCAGCGTGATGACGATCAGGCCCTGGATGACAACGACGAGCGCGGTCGGCACCGCGGCAACCATCTCCATGTTGATACCCCCGGAGCGCATGAAACCGAACAGCAGCGACGCCGCGATCACGCCTGGAATCGAGCCGCGCGACAGCAGCCCGGCGACGAGACCGTCGAAGCCGTAGCCGGAGGAGAAGCCGTCCTTGAGCGTATACTGTTCGCCGAGCAGCATCAGTGCCCCCGCCAGACCACCCAACGCTCCGGCCGTCGAGAGCGCGAACACGACGGTCTTCGCGTAGGAGATCCCGGCCCGCCTGGCCGCGACGGGATTGAGACCGACGGCGCGCAAGCGAAATCCCAGCGTGGTCCGGGACAGGATCACGCTAACGACGATTGCAAGGATTAGCGTTAGCGGCAATCCGACGTGAACCGGGAAGGAATAGTCGCCGGTCAGCAGCGGCAGCTGCGTCGCATCCGGGATTTCGAGCGATTCCGGCAAAGTTGCCGAACTCGTCATGGGCTTGCGCAGCAGCGCGGGCGACTGCACTGACCAGTAGAGCAGCCAAACCCCGATGAAGGAGAGCAGGAGCGTCGAGATCACCTCGTTGGTGCCGGACTTGACCTTGAGCACTGCCGCTAGTCCGCCCCACAGACCACCCGCAATCACCGCCGCAAGCGTCGGAAGGACGAAGGCAAGGCCGAGCGGCAATCCACTCACGTGGCCGTAGAGTGCGACCGCGGTGGCCGCGATGCCGCCGACCGCGATTTGGCCCTCGCCACCGACATTGGTCAGGTTCGCGCGGTTCGCCAGCACGAAACCGAAGCCGACCAGCGCAAACACCGAACTCCGGTTGAGGGAGGCAGCAAGCGCGAAAGGCGAACCGATGGTGCCGTCGACGAACGCCGCGACGGCCTTCGGCACCGACACCCCGATCATCGCGATCAGCGACAGGCCGACCACGGCCGCAAAGGCAACCGCGAGGACCGGCACAACCAGGGACGGGCGCAGAGACAAGCGAGGCGACCCAGGAAGAGAGCCCCGTTGGTTCACGACTGTCATTGCGGCTGTCCTGCCATCATGGCACCGATGGCTTCTTTTCGTTTCGGATCGGCCGGACAGGATCCCATCACCCGTCCGCGGTACAGCACGACGATGCGATCGGCGACGGTGAGGAGTTCATCGAGTTCCGAGGAAACCAAAAGAACTGCGATGCCTCGCTTGCAGGCGTCGCGGATATGGCCGTAGACGGCGGCAACCGCGCCGACATCCAGACCGCGGGTCGGTTGGGCTGCGACCAGGCAGGACAGGTTCGGCAACGTCATCTCGCGCGCGAGCACCGCCTTCTGCTGATTACCGCCCGAGAGCGAAGAGAATAACGCGGCGGGGCCGCGCGCTCGCACGTCGAAGCGCTGCATCAGCGACGTCGCCTCGCGCTCGAGGGCGGTGCGGTTGAGAAAGCCGAAGCGGGTGAATTCGTCGAGGCGATTGAGGTAGATGTTCTCGGCGAGGCTCATGCCGAGCACGCAGCCGACCGCATGGCGGTCTTCCGGGACGATACCGACGCCTGCCGCGGTGATCTCCTTCGGCGAACGTCGTGTGAGATCGATCTCACCGAGATGGATGCGTCCCTCGGTCGCCTCCATCATGCCTGAAAGCACGGCCGTCAATTCGCTCTGGCCGTTGCCCTCGACGCCGGCGACCCCGACGATCTCGCCGCGGTCGACCGTGAGGGTGAAATTGTCGAGCCGCGTGACGCCCTGACTGTCCTTCACGCTCAGCCCATCGATCTGGAGGACCTCGATCCTGGTTTTGGCGGCCGGCTCATGACCCACATGGGTGACGGGCTCGAGCCCGAGGATGGACGCCGCTGAAGAATCGAGCGCCTCGACGTTACCCTGGATCATCGCGCGGACCAGCGCGCCGATATCGCCTGCCGGATCATCGGAGGTCGCAACCGTGCGGCCGCCCCTCAGCACGGTAACGCGATCGGCGACCTTCTTGATCTCGGCGAGTTTGTGCGTAACCAGCACCACTGCGCGGCCGCTTGCCGCGACGCGGCGACACACGTCGAGCAGAGCCGCGATCTCGTCTGGCAGGAGCACCGCCGTAGGCTCGTCAAGGACGAAGAGGCGGGGATTGCGGATCAGGCACTTAACGATCTCGACCCGCTGCCGCTCGCCGACGGATAGCTCTTCGATCTTCGCGAACGGATCGAGAGGCAGGCCGTATTCGGCGGCGATCCGTTCGAGCTGCCTCGCGCACTCCTTGCGATTGAGGATACCGCGCTCCCGCCCGAGCAACACGTTATCGACGACGCTCAGGTCGCCGACCAGGCTGAAATGCTGATGCACCATCGCGATGCCCTGACCCAGCGCATCCGCGGGGCCGGCGGGATCAAACGGCGCGCCCCGATAGCGCATGACGCCGCCGTCAAGCCGGTGCACGCCGAAAATCACGTTACACAGCGTCGACTTGCCTGCACCGTTTTCGCCGAGGATGCAATGCACCTCGCCGTCCCGGAGGTCGAGCGAGACCTCCGACAGGGCGGCGAAGTTGCCGAACCGCTTCGTCACCTGCGACAGTGACAGCAGCGGCTCGGCCACGGCATCGACCGACCGAGGCAAGCTGGTGCTCATCGAGCCTCAGCCCTTCAGCACTTTGATCTTGCCGTCGAGCAGATCCTTCATGATCTGGTCGAGCTTCGCCTTCTGCTCGGGCGTCGTGCCGCAGATCACCATGCTGGAGGCTTCGGGCCCCATCTTCAGGCCGAACTCCTTGTAGCCGGCTTGCCACGAGCCCTTGACCGCCTCGTCGATCGCATATTGCACCTGATAACCAGTGCCGGTGATCGAATAGGCGACGTAGAGCGGATCGGTGCCGCATCGGTCGGTGTAGCTGCCGATGATGTGGGTGCCCTTCTCCTTCGCCGCCTGCTCCATGCCGCGCAGGCCGAGGTTGAGGATGTGGTAGTGGATGTCGGCCCCCTGCGCGATCGCCGCCAGCGTCGCTTCCTTCGCCTTGGCGACGTCATCGAAATCGCCGGTGTAGTTCTCGGTGTATTTGATCGCCGGATTGATGGATTTGGCACCGTTGCCGAATTCCTTGCCGGCATTGACGATGGACGGAATTTCGAGCCCGCCGACATAGCTGACGGCGCCGGTCTTCGACAGCATGGCCGCCGCCGCGCCTGCGACATAAGCGATCTCGGCCTGCTTGACGTCGTAGCCTGCAACGTTCGGCGCGCTCTCGCCGTCATTGCCGCCGACGATCGAGAAATGAACCTTCGGGAATCGCTTGGCGATCTTGTAGACGGAGGCTTGGGTCTGGCCGCCGACGCCGATCACGAGCTCATTCTTGCTGGCCAGATTGGTCAGCGCCTGATCCATGTCGGCGTAGTTGATGTTCTCGATCATCTGCACCTGGATCTTGTCGCCGTACTTCTTCTGGGCGGCCGTCAGACCGTCGAAGGACGACTCCATCCAACCTTTGTCGGACTTCGATCCTGGAATCAGGATGCCGACCTTGAGTGCGTCGGCGTGAGCCGCATTCGCGGAGACGGCCAGCGATCCGGCGAGCAGAACTGCCTTGAGAAACAAACGGCGTGACTTCATGAAGACCTCTCGCACAAGCTGAAATTCGACCGGCGGCCTCCTACGCAGCAAGCGGCATGCCAAAGATCTAAGCCATTGAATCGGATTTGAGTTTTCGAAGCCGCCTACCTCGAAAACAAACAAATGCTTACTTTTTATCCAATGTGCGCTCGCATCTGTCAGATTCATGAGCAGCGACGGCGCGGCATTGAGACCGGGCGTTGAATTTCTTTGCAAAACGCGGCTGGCAACGAACTTGCAAACTCTTGAAGCGCGATGAGATGGGGTTGAATCGTCATCGCGCTTTAGCTCTTTGTTTGAGCATGATCTTTTCGGAAAACCGCTTCACACTTTTCCAAAAAGATCATGCTCTAGGCACACGCAAGCGAGCATCCGACAGCGGATGCACCATCACGCCAGAGGAGGTGATCATGAAGGCGAGCGAACAACAGCGCACCCAGGCTGCCTTGGGCGGGCAGCTCGGCCTTGGTCGGCAATTCGCGTGGTGGGCAACCGAGACAGAGGTTAACATGGCGATGCCGCAGCCGACGCCGGTTCCGGTAACGATCGCCTGCGCACCGCAGAATGTCACTGTCGATCTCCTGCGCACCGCGATCATCGTCATCGACATGCAGAACGATTTCTGCACGGCGGGCGGATGGGTCGATCACATCGGCGGGGACTACCGCCCGGATCGCAAGCCGATCGCTCCGTTGCAGCAACTGCTGCCGGCCCTGCGCAACGCCGGCGTACCCGTGATTTGGGTGAACTGGGGCAACCGGCCGGATCTCGCCAACATGCCACCGAACCAGATCCATCTCTACAAGCCGAAGGGGAGCGGGGTCGGGCTCGGCGATCCCCTTCCTGGCAACGGTTCACACGTGCTGGAGAAGGATTCGTGGGCGGCAGCCGTCGTCGACGAGCTGCCGCAGGAGGCGCAGGACATCAAGGTCGACAAATATCGCATCAGCGGTTTTTGGGACACGCCCCTCGACAGCATTTTGCGCAATCTCGGCGTAAAGTCGGTGCTGTTCACCGGCGTCAATACCGACCAATGCGTGCTGCACTCGCTGACCGATGCCAACTTTCTCGGTTATGGATGTATCCTGGTTGAGGATTGCTGTGCCACCTCCTCACCGGACTTCTGCACCGAAGCGACGATCTGGAACGTGAAGAAATGCTTTGGCTTCGTCACCAATACGGCCGCCATCATCGGCGCGCTCGGCAAGCATGGTTGACGTGAACACGGCATCCACCACCGGACCTCACCGTGACATTCCGACGGGTTCATTCATTCCCGGCCCGCCCATCACCCGGGAGCCGACGTCTGCGGGGCCACTGGGCGGCCTCACCTTTGCGGTCAAAGACCTGATCGACGTCGCGGGCGAGGTTACCGGCGGCGGCAATCCTGATTGGCTGAGAACGCATTTGCCGGCAGCGCACTCGGCACCGGCGGTGGAGCAATGTCTCGCCGCGGGCGCCGCGCTGCGCGGCAAGACCGTCACGGACGAACTTGCCTTCAGTCTCGAAGGCGTCAACGCGCATTACGGTACGCCGTTGAACCCGGCTTGCCCGGATCGAATTCCTGGCGGTTCGTCATCGGGGTCCGCCGCCGCCGTGGCGGCCCATCTCGTCGACTTTGCGCTCGGTACCGACACAGGCGGATCGGTTCGGGTGCCCGCAAGTTTCTGTGGCCTGTTCGGCTTCCGTCCCACTCACGACGCTGTTGCGTTGACGGGCGTCGTCCCCTTCGCGCCGTCCTATGACACGATCGGTTGGTTCGCACGTGACGCCGCAACGCTCGCCGCAGTCGGCGACGTTCTATTGCCCGTTTCCGCGCGGGCGCCGGTACAAAAACTCATCATTGCCCGCGACGCATTTGATCTGGCAGATGCCCCCGTTGCTTCCGCACTGCGCGCGGCATGCGCGAAGCTCGGCGTGGATGACGAAGAAGAGATCTTCGGCGGCCCGGCCGACGATTGGCGCGAATGCTATCGGGTGCTCCAGGGAGCCGAGATCTGGCAACAATTGGGGCCCTGGATCACGGCAACCCGGCCTGCCTTCGGAGAAAACATCGCGCCGCGCTTCGCCGACGCGGCCGCTGTGACTCCAGCCGACGTCGCGCGCTGGGCGCCCATCCGTGACGCTTTGAGGTCGCGGGTCCGCGCCCGGGTCGCTGGGGGGACCGGCCTCGTGATACCGACGGCTCCCTCGATTGCGCTCCGCAAGAATGCGAACGGCGCAGAGGTCGAAGCCTTCTATCAACGGGCCCTAGCCCTGAGCTCGATTGCCGGCCACGCCGGTCTGCCGCAAATGACTCTTCCGGCCGGTCAGGTCGACGCTTGCCCCATCGGCTTGTCGATCGTCGCAGAGGCCGGCAGTGATCGCGTGCTCCTCGATCGCGCGCGCGCCTGGTCCCTCGCGCTCATAGCCAAGAAGACGAAATGACCGAACGCCTCGACACAAACGATGCCCGACCCAAACCGCGCCGGCGACCGCGCCGCTCCGCGGAGCAGAACAGGGCCGAGATTCTCCGCGCCGCGACTGTCGAGTTCGCCACTCATGGCTATGCGGGTGGACGAATCGAGCGCATCGTCAAGAAGGCCGGCACCAATCCCCGAATGATCTACGAGCTGTTCGGCAGCAAATCGGAACTCTACGTCGCGACGCTGGAAAGCGCACTCAGCGCGCTGCGTACAGAGGAACTGACGCTTGAGGTCATGCATCTCGATCCTCTAGAGGGTCTCCTGAAGCTTTTTGACTTCATGAACGGCCACTTCGAGCGGAACGGTCACCTAGTCAGCCTACTGCGCACCGAGAACTTGATGAAGGCACGCTTCATGAAGAAGTCGCCGCGCATCCATGAAATGTCGTCCCCTGTCCTGTCTATGACCAGGCGTCTGCTGGCGCGCGGCATCGCCGAGGGCAAGCTGGCCACCGATATCGATCCCTTGAGACTGTATGTGATGATCGCGGCGCTCAGTCAGTTCCACCTGACCAACGTCCACACACTGTCGTCGATGTTCGCCAGCGACCTTGGCGATGCCGCCTGGCGGGCAAGCCGCCGCGAAGACGCGCGGAAAATGCTTGCGGCCTATCTTGGGCGAAAGGAGGCACGCCCCACCTGAAGGTCCTCGGCGCGACGCAGGCGAACCGTGGGAAAATGGACTAGGAAGTGAGAAATCTCCGCGACCATGCCGGTCGGACAACTCAAGCGAATGCGACCATGGGGATCGGTATGGGGCTGCGTCACCAGCCCGCTACCTGCTCCGCTTCCGCATTGAAACTTGCTGCCCGCCATGGCAGGGTAGCTCGACCTTGGGGCTACATCCAGGGGCTACACCAGACGCCTCTGGGGTGCAGTAAGACCTAATTTTACGGGGCTTTCTCGAAGCCGTTTTATTGTGGCGGAGAGGGAGGGATTCAAACGCCCGATAGGCTTGCACCTATGCCGCATTTCCAGTGCGGTGCATTCAACCACTCTGCCACCTCTCCAGGCGCCAAATCGGGGGCCTAGGCCCTCGTGGTCGGGGCCGCAATTTGGCGACTGTCAGTAGAACCCCGCCGCCCCCTACTTCACCGGCGTGTAGATCACGACCCGCAACGACGGGTCGTCATTGGCCTGGAAGCTCGCATGTTCGAAGGACACGACGCCCTTCTTCGGATGATGCAGCCGCTTGATGCCGGCGGCTGTGCCGCGGATGTCGTGGGTTTTCCACCAGACCGAAAATTCCGGGCAGCCTTTCCTGAGCTTGAGCAACAGCTCATGAAACGCGGGATCGTCGGCCCATAGATCATGCACCGCTCGGAACTGCGCGACGACGCGCTTGGCTTCATCGGCCCAGGCCGCCCCGAACAGCTTCCGCGCCGAGGGCCGCGTCAACATGGAGACGAGCACGTTGCGGTCCTCGCTCGCGAGCTGATCGAAGGCGAAAGTGTCGTTCGCCGCCTTGTTCCAGCCGAGCAGATCCCATCTGCGCCCGGTCACATAGGCCGGCTGTTTCATGGCGTCGATCATCCGCTGCAATGACGCCGGCACCGTCTCCTGCTGGAAACCCTGTCGCTCGCCGGAGCGCGTCAGGGCCTTGAGGTGAAGGTGCTCGACCTTGCTGAGCCTGAGCGCACGGGCCAGCGCATTGATCGTCGTGATCGACGGATTGACGGAGCGGCCCTGCTCCAGGCGCACATACCAATCGACGCCAATGCCGGCGAGTTCGGCCACTTCCTCGCGCCGCAGACCGGCGGTTCGCCGCCGCCGTCCGTCGGCAAGCCCCACATCCCGCGGCCGCAATTTCTCACGACGCGAGCGCAGGAAATCCCCGAGCTCACTGCGGCTCTTCTCGATCACTGCAGCACCTTTCGAACAACGCCCAAAGGGGGGACGTGCCAATCCTAGGATAATACCATGCCTTCCAGCTTCGCCCTAGCCTGCCATAATCGCAGCCGAACATTCCAGTGCCACGGCGATGTACACCACATGACGCAATCACCGAACGCCAACATTCCGAAACAGAGCATCGCGCTGTCCATAAAGATCAACGGCACGCGATACGAGCGCGAGATCGCGCCGACCGCGACCCTGCTGGACGTGATCCGCGACGAGCTCGGGCTCACCGGCACCAAGAAGGGCTGTGACATGGGCGGCTGCGGCGCCTGCACGGTGCTGGTCGCGGGCCGTCGGATCGCATCCTGCCTGGCGCTGGCAGCATCCTTTGGCGACGCCGACGTGACGACGATAGAGGGGATGGGCACGGCCGATCGCCTGCATCCGCTGCAGGATGCGTTCATCCGGCACGATGCGCTCCAGTGCGGCTACTGCACGCCGGGCCAGATTCTGTCCGCGATCGCCTTGCTGGCGGAGGGGCCACGCTCGATCGACGACATCCGCGAAGGCATGAGCGGCAATCTCTGCCGCTGCGGCGCCCATGCCAACATCGTCGCTGCGATCGCGGAGGTCGGCGGGCTATGAGCAGCGCTTCCTTCAATTATATTCGCGCGGCCGAACTCACCGATGCGCTCGCGCGCGGCGAGAGGGCAGGTGCCGCCTATCTCGCCGGCGGCACCGATCTGCTACCGCTCTGGAAAGCGTCGCTGACCGCGCCGCAGGACGTGATCGACATCTCGCACCTCCCGCTTGCGACCATTATCCGTGCCGGCGACACGCTCAGCATCGGCGCGATGGCGCGGCTGAGTGACATCGCCGCCCATGCAGAGGTGAAAGCGCACTATCCTCTTGTATGCGATGCGATCCTTGCGAGCGCCAGCGGACAGGTGCGCAATGTCGCAACCATGGGCGGCAATCTGCTGCAGCGGACACGTTGTCCCTATTTTCGCGACGCGGGACTGGCCTGCAACAAGCGCGATCCCGGGTCCGGATGCGGCACCCGACATGGCGAGAACCGCCATGCCGTGCTGTTCGGTGGCTCGCCCGGCTGCGTCGCCACGCATCCGTCCGACCTCGCGGTGGCGCTGGCCGCGCTTGACGCCAGGATCGTGGTGAGCAGTGATAGCGGCGAACGCGAACTCGCACTGTCCGAGCTTTACCCGCTGCCGGGCGAGACCACCGCACCCGATTCATCTCTGCGCCCCGGGGAGATGATCACGGCGATCCGCATGCTCAATGCGGCGCGTTTCTCAAACCACGCGACCTATCTGAAGATCCGCGATCGCGCCTCGTTCGAATTTGCCGTCGTCTCCGTCGCGGCGGCGCTGCGCATCGAGGATAGCGTCATCGCCGAGGCGCGGCTCGCGGCTGGCGGTGTTGCACCACTGCCCTGGCGACTTGAGAAAAGCGAGGCGGCGCTGATCGGTCGCGCACCGACGGAGCACGCCTTTGCCGAGGCCGGCGCGCTCGCAATCGAAGGCGCGCGCCCGCTCGAAGGCAACGCATTCAAGATCCCCTTGCTGCGCAACGCCGTCATTCGCGCCCTGCAAACGGCCGGAGGCCATTCGTGAAGAACCGAACCATCGCGCGCTATGAAGGCACCCTCAAGGTCACCGGCCAGGCCCGCTATGAAGGCGAGATGATGCCCGAGGGCCTGCTGCACGCGGCCCTCGTGGAGTCGCCCATCGCCTGCGGCGAATTGCAGTCGCTCGACGCATCGCGCGCTGCCAAGCTGCCGGGATTTGCCACCCTCGTCACGCATGAAGATGCCGCATCGCTGAAGCCGTCGGCAGCAACCGCCCTGATCCGGGAGAAGGCGATTCATTTTCACGGCCAGCCCGTCGCGCTCGTCGCCGCCACTACGCTGTCGGAGGCCCGCGAAGCGGCGAAGGCGACACAAGCCTCGATCGCAGCGCGCACCACGTTGACGCAAATGGGCCAGGCGCTGGACCAGGCCTATGAGCCGGCGATGGTCGGGCGTTTCCCGGCCTCGACCCGCCGCGGCGATTCTGCGAAGGCGTTGAGCGAAGCCGGGCTCGTGGTCCGGCGCCGCTACACCACTGCCGTCAACAACCATCATCCGATGGAACCTCATGCGGTCGTCTGCTGGTGGGAAGGCAAGAAGGCCGTCGTCCACACCTGCACCCAGGCGATCTTCGGGACGCGCGCGATGATCGCGCATGCGTTCGAGATGCCGCCCGCCGACATCCGCGTGCTGTCGCGCTATCTGGGCGGCGGCTTCGGCTGCAAGGGACAGCTGTGGTGGCCGTGGATGTTCTGGGCGATGCTGGCGTCGCGAAAGACGAACCGTCCGGTGCGGCTCGAGCTGACCCGCGCACAGATGTTCACCCTGGTCGGGCGGCGGCAGGAGACGGCGCAAGATCTCGCGCTCGGCTTCGTCGATGGCCGGCTGACGGCCATCGAGCACGATGTCATCGCGCAAACCTCGACACATGCGGAGTTTTCCGACTCGACCGCGGTCTACACGCGCTTCCTTTACGCCTGCCCCAACGTCACCACGCGTCACAGCCTCGTGCGCACCAACGAGCCGCAACCGGTTCCGATGCGCGCGCCGGGAACGGCCCCCGGCACGTTTGCACTGGAGTCGGCGATGGACGAGGCGGCTGAGCTACTCGGAGTCGATCCGCTCGAATTGCGCCTCAACAATTTTGCTGATCACGACCAGGAGAACGGCCGGCCCTGGAGCAGCAACAGCCTTCGCGAATGCTATCGCGTCGGCGCCGAGCGTTTCGGCTGGGCCGAGCGCCGTGCGCGATCGGCAGCCAAAGTCGGCCGCTGGAAAATCGGCTTCGGCATGGCGACGACGCTCTATCCGGCAATCCGCCAGGCCTGCCACGCGCGCGTCGCGCTACGCGCCGACGGCTCGCTGCTGGTCCAGTGCGGGACACAGGACATGGGCTCGGGCACCTACACCACGCTCGGCCAGATCGCAGCCGATGCACTCGGCTTAAGCATGGACAAGATCACCGTCGAGCTCGGCGACACCGACTTGCCGGACGGCCCTTTCTCCGGCGGATCGCAGGTCACGGCGAGCATCTTTCCCGCCATTGAAGCGGCGACGTCGAAGCTGCGCGCGGCGCTCGCGAGCATCGCAACGGCCGACACCACCTCGCCGCTCGGCGGCAAGCCGCCGGAGGATCTCGAATTCGCCGACGGGATGATCCGCAGCCGCTCCGGCAACGCCAGCGAGAGGCTCACCGATGTCCTCGCACGTGCCGCCACTGATGGCCTCGAGGCTGAGGGCGAGAGCCCGGCGACCGATCATCAGAAACTTGCGGCAACCGGCATGGGATATGGCGCGATCTTTGTCGAGATCGGCGTCGATCCCGAGCTCGGCGAGATGCGCGTCCGCCGCGTCTGCGGTGCCTTTGCGGCCGGGCGCATCCTCAATCCGCTGCTGGCGAAGAGCCAGTATATCGGCGGTCTCATCGGCGGCATCGGCATGGCGTTGCATGAGCAGACCGTGACCGATGCTGCGACCGGCAGCATCCTCGGCAAGTCGTTCACCGACTATCTCATTCCGGTTCATGCCGACATGCCCGCATTCGACATCGCCATGATCGACGAGGACGACCCGCATCTCCCCGGCGGCGTCAAGGGCATCGGTATGCTCGGCACCGCCGGCATCCAGGCCGCGATCGCCAACGCCGTCTACGACGCCATCGGCAAGCGCATTCGCAAGCTGCCGATCCGGATCGAGGATTGTCTCTGATCGCGGCACGTGGCTGCGCGCTCAAATAACTTCTGCGCTGCCGGAAAATGATGGCGGAGAGAGTGGGAGTCAAACTCCCGATTTCGATTACTCCACTTCGAAAGACTGAAAGCCGCTGAATAAACGCTCGCCTGCCTCCTGCAAAGGTTTCGAGTTTGAGCCCGGTTCGATTCCAGTCGGGCGATTGTTGAGCATGGACCGTGCCGGCGCAGATCGTTTGCTGTTTTTTGCGAGCTAATGCCGTCCGCATCCTGCTGGTATTTGTGCTGGTATCGGCAGCAATCGCCGACAAAAGTGGCTTCAAATTCAAGTGGTTATGGCTCTAGGCAATTATCGGCCAGGGGCACCATCTCGTCGCCATTCGAGAGTGCGACCAGAGGCCGCCTTCGATGACAGCTCTCACCGCCCGCACACAAGGGTCCCCATCCGCTTCAAGCACCTATAGCTTTGGGCAGAGGCACCCAAAGCGGTTTGCGCACATACACGTTTCTGTGGGCGAGAGGCGGGTTGCAGGCGTTGGGTGCTGTAGCGGCGGCCTACGTCTTCGTGCTGCAAGTGCTTCTCAGCGCGATCATCGGTGCCTTCTGATCGACAGCGTCAGTTGAAAACCTTTGCTTTTGCACGCTTCACAATATTTTCCATCCGCGCAGAATCCCTTGCGATGGTTTCTCCGAACTTGGCGGGCTCATCGGCGATCACGGTCAAACCAAGGCTTTCCAGACGAGCTGAGACGGTCGAATCTCGCAAGGCCTCCACGATGCACTTGTTGAGCTTCTCGATCACGTCCTTTGGGGTCGCCGATGGAGCAACAAAGCCGTACCAGTTGCCTGCGAGGAGATCAGGTGATCCTGCTTCCGGGGACGTCGGCACATCGGTTAGCTGCTTGCTTCGTTCAAGCGCGGTCACGACAATCGGCCTCAGGGCTCCGCTCTGCACCTGCTGGACGACATTCGACAGGTTGTCGCACATCATAGAAACCTGACCACCGACAACATCCTGGAGTGCCGGAGCTGCTCCTTGGTACGGTATGTGAACGGCATCAATGCCTTCGAGCACCTTCAACGTCTCCCCACACAGGTGGCTCGTGCTCCCATTGCCGGCCGAAGCAAATGTCAGCTTGCCCGGCTCAGCTTTGGCCAGCGCCACCAACTCCTTCAGCGAGCTTGCCTTGACCGACGGATTGACGACGATGATGTTCGGCGTCGAAGCGCCATTGGTGATCGGCGTGAAATCCTTTTCAGGATTGTACGTCGGCTTTTCATAGATCCATTGGTTGATTGTAAGCATCCCAGTCGTCGCAAGCAGAATGGTGTGGCCATCCGCTGGTGACGAAGCGACGCGAACCGCCCCGATCGAGCCGTTTGCGCCGCCGCGATTTTCGATGATCACCGGAACACCGAGCGACTTGGACATCAACGGACCCACCAATCGTGGAATCGCGTCGGCGGTGCTTCCGGCAGGATACGGGACGACAATCGTAATCATCTTTTCAGGGAATCCAGCCGCTGCCGCGCCGGGCACCTCGAAGGATGCTGGCGATAGCAGTGCCGCCAAAATAAACGTCGCCCACTTCATCGGTCGATCATTGCTTCGCATTCTGAACATCCTGCATGACATCTTGGCGAACCATGGCATTGACTCCTCCAAGTTCACTGGTGCCTCCACTGACGTGGTTCTTGCCCGGCCGACAAGCCGGTTACCGTCGACATCGTCCAAGAGAGAATTGGCGATCACCCCTGGTCGGCCGCGGCGACATGCAGCGAAGCTGCCCGCTCGAGCGAGTCCAGCATTGCAATTCGGCGCAGGAGCGCTCGTCCCTTTTCCGGATCGGCGGCCGCGGCGCGAATGTCGTCGCGAAAACGCGCGCGGTCAGCTTCATCTTTCGCCTCGAGATTCTTCTTGTTGCGAATGGTATCGCCCTGAATGGCCTGCATCGTGACCGTACGACGCTGCAGATCGTAGTCGGCGAGAACGCGCTCATTGGCCGTACCATTGATGACCGAACCCAACTTCGCCGTCAGGTTCAATGCGTCGTGAATGCCGCCATTCATGCCCATGCCACCGAGCGGATTGTTGATATGGGCGGCGTCGCCAACCAGGAAGGCGCGACCTTTCCGGAAGTTCGCGGCGACGCGCTGATGCACACGGTACAACGTCGTGTGGAGGATGGGGGCGTCCATCTCGGCGGGAACGATCCGCCGGATCGACGCCGTCACATAGTCTTCGGAGAGCGCCTCGGCATCGGAGATTTCCGCAGCCACCGGCATCATCACGCGCCACGCTCCGGGGATACGGAGAAGGAAGTACCAGCGCTCGGGATCGGCGACGTAGCTGACCGAGGACACACCCGGGCGAAGCACCGTGAAATCGACCGGAGTTGTCATCACCAGAAAGCGCTCGGGCCAGGTGAAGCCCTCGAATTTGATGTCCTGGCTGCGGCGTACGATGCTGTTCGCGCCATCGGCGCCGATCAGCCAGGCACATTCACGTATGGTGTCGCGTCCCTGGGCCCCGACCACGACCTTGACGGCATCGCTCGTCTGCTCGACGGATTTGACCTCGCTGCCGAACGCGATCGAGAACAAAGGGTTGCCGGACAAAGCATCCAAAATGATGCGCGTCAGCTTGAACTGCTCGGCCTGCAGGCGGAACGGGTGCCGCACCAGATCGGAAATCGCCGCGAAGTCGAACGTCCCGAGCACGCCGTCTTCGGACGAACTGTATTGAACAGTCGGCGCCTTCAGGCCCTGCGCAATCAGGGTGCTGGCGAAACCGAGATCATCGAGCATGTCCAGCGTGGGCGGATGGAACGTCGATGCGCGCGACTCGCTGCTGAGTTGGTCGTTCTTCTCCAGCACCAGAACCGGGATGTTCTGTCGCACCATATCTGCCGCTGCCACCATGCCTACCGGCCCTGCCCCAGCGATGATGACGGGAGGCTTCGCATTACTCATTGTATCAAGACCTCTTGCAGAAATTTCGAGCGTATCCAGCAAACGGCGTGCCGCCTTGCCCGTTCACGTCATTGCCAACGATCAGATCGCCGGCCAGCCGCTCTCCATGTCGAGCGTATGGAACTCGTGATGCAATTTGTTGACCGCCACGGATATGCCCCTTGAGATTGATCTTTGAAGCGCCTGCAGGTGGCTGGCGCTGCAGCTGAGATTCTCAACGCCATTGAGGGGCGCGGCCTTGATGAAGGCCGCAGCTCAATAGGCTCTAATCATCCGCACCAGTTTGTTGCCTTACGTTTAGGCATGCAAACAATTTAATCTGCGGATATCTTGCGTTTTTGGAATGAACTATGCGACGCAGAATACCTAGCCTCGGCGCGCTGATGGCCTTCAGCGCGGCTGCCAAGCACCTCAGCGTCACGCGTGCCGCCAGCGAACTCGCGCTGAGCGAAAGTGCGGTCTCGCGCCAGATCGCGCAGCTGGAGGCGCAACTCGGCGTCAGACTCTTCCACCGGATCAAGAAGCGGATCACCCTGACGCGTGCCGGAACAGCTTACAGCACCCGTGTAGCGCAGACGATCGAGCGGATCGAGCGCGATACACTCGAGATCATGGGCTACGAGGCCGACGGCACGGTTCTGGACATCGCGGCGCTGCCCACCGTCGGCACCGAATGGCTCATTCCGCGCCTGCCGGACTTCTATGCTCGGAATCCCGGCATTGCCGTCAACGTGAGTGCGCGCAACACGCGCTTCTTCTTCAGCGAGACCGCTCTCGATGGTGCGCTATACTTCGGTGAGCCCGACTGGCCCGGCACGCAAGCGGACTATCTGTTCGACGAAGTTCTTCTGCCGGTCGGATCGCCGAAGCTTATCGGCAAGCGCGCCGAACTGCGAGCGAGTGAGATTGCCGAATTGCGGCTTCTGCATCTGGTGTCGCGACCCGATGCATGGCGTCGCTGGTTCGATGCTGCGGAACTTGGCGGCACGAATGTGATCCGCGGGCCACGCTTCGATATTCAATCCACTTTGATCAGCGCAGCGAACTCCGGTCTTGGCGTGGCGCTGCTTCCTGAATTCCTGATTTCCGACCAGTTGGCCTCCGGCAAGCTGAAGGTGCTGTCGAGCCTCACGTTGAGAAGCGCCGGCTCGTACTATTTCGCCTGCCCGGAAGAGAAAGCCGACAATCCCCTGCTCTCGGCATTTCGTGCATGGCTCCTGACGCAAGCAGGCACGTCAGCGCCTCCGGCACTTCGAACGGCCGGTAGGCAAACTGGTCCTAACGCAAGCCGACGCTCAACCGTATCTCGCTCTGGGAAGCAGTTTTGACGCCGTCGCAACCTCGCTCGAACGCCTAATGCCTAAGACGCGACGTGTGCAAGTGACCAAATGAGGGCCTGACGGAGAGCGCCTGCAAAAATTTGGTCGCTCCGCCTGAGTGGAGTTCCGTCACGGCGACATGTTCGCTTCCAGGAGGGATAGAAGTGATCGCACTGTCGCTGGTCGCCGACGTCCGACCATTGCGGTCACGAGATGTCCGGCTAGGTGCCCAATTCAATCCGTGGCAGGCTCATGTGATGGTCGTGCTCACGTGCTCGAAGCGGACCGATGCTTAGCGGATCTCATCGTTGCGATTTAGTTGCGGCTTTCTTGGGGGAGAACATGCTCCTAACTCGCGGGTCGAGGCTCTCGAGCTTGGTTCTGATCGGGGTGCGCTCGACGTTTGTTCGCGCCCAAGACGGCGATGACTTCGCTCGCAGGTCGCGCGAGCTTTGCGCCAAGTGCAATGGGCAGTCCCCGGCCCAATCCTGCCAGACCACGCGGAGAGATGATGCGCGTTCTCGGATGCGATGTGCGAAGCTGGCCCACGATCCAGCTCGAAGCGTAGCTTGCGTCGGGCACGACGATGGTATCTGGACCAAGGCGACGCTGAATGGCAGCAAGAGTCCGCTCCGGGCGAATCGGTGAGGCGTCGGTCAGCCAGGGCGCACGATCGCGTTCGAAAGCCTCCCATGCTCCGGCGATGAACCGCTCGAGCTCGGCCTGGCTGCGGGAAGGATTCAGCGCCCTGCCTGCAAGTGCATCGGTCAATGCATTCAGTGTCTCCCGCGCGTCGCCTAACAGTCGCACGGATTGATGGTTGCGGCCGATCTCCTCTGGCGAAATATCGATATGCAGGACTTGGGCATCCCTGGGGATCAGGCGCCAACCGTCTGTGCCATCTTCATTGGTGCGGGTGCCTATCAGCAGGTTACATACCTTCTTGTACATATTTGAGAGGACATTCAATTTCCCTCGGGATCAAAAGAGAAGAGTTGGCGCCCTCGCGCGGCCATTGCCGGGGCGGAGCTATCCGCACCATCCCCACGTGCGAGCGCGTCAGGCTGATTTCGGCTTGTTGTTGAGATGAACGAGGGCTCGACGGCCCACGTATGTCAGCGCTCCGAGAGTCGTTTGGCCCCCGCGCGCGGCCTGGATGAGTTGCTCGGCGATATATTTTCGGCTCTCGTGGTCGCCGCCATTCGGCCACTCAGCGCAGACCTCATCTAGGACAATGTCCATGTTCGCTTGAACACGTTCAGCAAACTCGCCCATGCTCCGCCCTTGAGCTCGCGAAAATCCACCTGCACGTCTCTTATTTCGATAGACCCAAACTAAGGACCGCATTCAGCTCGCCAGCGCGCGCGGCTTGCCGCGCTTGCCGGAGCAGCTTTTCCCGCTCCGCGCCGGGCGACAGACATTTCGCGCGACTGCGAGCGCCGAGCTGATCAGCCGCTCCTGGAGCGAAATGGTCTGCTTGGCTCGATTGCGCTTGCGCTTGGCTTCCATGATCGAAAGTTAATCGCGGGAACTTCAGAGCTACATTCAAGTATGTTAAGATGGCTGAAACATCACACGTGCGATCGACCACGGCCTCGTGAGTTACAATGTCAGGGGCGTTTGGGTCGCCTGAGAACGCGAGCCGTTGATCAGCTCGGCTCGATTTCCTCGCAAATGGCTCGCTACCCCGCCTGTTGAAGAGAGGTCGCCTTGTCGCTGCGCTTCGAGCTAAGCGTCGTTGCTTCGCCAATGGCGATCATGACCTGATCAGGGGCGCTCTGATGCACCATGTGGCCCGCACCCTTCACGCGGTGAAAGGTACTGTGGGCTATCTCATGATGAAGCCGGGCCGATTGTTCGTCGATATTGGCAACTCGATCGCCCTCGCCTGCAATGATCACGACGGGCATCTTGAGTTCAGAATATTGCCTGCGGAACACGATGGCGTCGGGAATCATCAAAGCCGCCTCTCCCGCACCCGCTCGGATCTGAGAAGGCCGCATTGCCATCTCTTTGGGAAAGTACCCGAACTTCGGCGGCACCGGTGCGGGTGCGAATATCTTCCTCGTTAGGAGCGGCCACATCAACCGACTGAGAACGGGCGAGAGGGTATGGCTCAGGACGCTTCCGATGACGGGCAGGGCTGGCGGAGACTTAACCATGACGTCAAGCCGCGGGGTCGGATAATAGTATCCTGAAGCCAGCACTAGCGCCCGGACTGCATCGGGAAATTTCAGCGCAAGGGCTACCGCCACTGAAGCTCCCCATGAATGTCCGAGTACCACTGGATTAGAGATGCCCAACCTTCCGAGTGCCTTCCGAATGAGCTCGGCTTGTGCTTCGGGGGTCCACACAACACCGCGTGGCCGCTTAGTATGCCCGAATCCCGGGCGGTCGAACGCGATGACGCGGTAGGTTTGTGACGCCAATTGCAAAAGGCCACTTGTTTCGAAATCGGCGATCATGCTGCCGTTGCCGTGGAGCAGCACAAGTACATCGCCCGCGCCGCGCTCCAGATAGTGTAGCCGCACGCCATCTATCTCGAGAAACCCGCCCCCCGGTGGATTTTCTTGCTCCGCATTCGCCGCTAGTTGCCGGTTCACGAGCGCCGTTGCTGCAAGGATCAAGGCACCGATCACCGCCGCACTAGCGTAAGTGTGATATTTAGGCCCGCTTCCGGCTTCCACGGACGACTCCTGCCAGACTGTGTTGTGTCGTGCGTCCATTTGGCCGCTCCTTGCCTGGACGAGGAGTATTGCGCAGCGATGGCGAACCTCGGGTCGCCAATCTTCGTCAGCCCGGTCGGCTGAGAGTCATGGCCGCGACTCAAGCCGCCTGGCGCTCCTGAATGTCGACATACTGCATCGTGACCTTCTCGACATTCCCCTCGACCCAGTCCGCCATCCGCTCCTCCTCCTTGAGGGAGGCTTCCAGCAGCGGACGAGCCGAATCAGCTCCCGCGGCCCCGCAAAGTGCCAAAAGTGATTTATATGCCGCGATCTCGTAGTGCTCGAATGCGTCATTGGCAAAGGTGTTCTTCAGGATTTCATCACCTGCCATCGAGTGGCCCATCGCCATCATATTGGCCATGAAAGACTGGGCCGTATCCTTCAGGGTCGACGTGCTTTCACCGCAGGTCTCCAGGCACTGCTCCAACCGACGGAGCTGCTCATTGGTCTCATCGAGGTGGCTGGTTACCCTGGATTTGACTTCCGGATATTCGTCGAGCCGCTCCGACTGCCGCTCCAGCAGCTCTCTTGCCTGGATCTCCATCGCGTGCGCATTGCGCAGGCCTACAATGAAGATATCTCGTGCTGTCGTAGCCATAGACGTTTCCTTTCTTCGGAGAATGTTAGTCACAAACCTACCTAGATAGCGGTTGTTCCTAGAAGGATCTGCACCGAAGCTCTGAGCCCGGGGCCGATCTTTAACGGGAAAGGCGTCTTATCCTCTTGATCGCGTCATCGGGACCACGCCAACTCAAAAGCTCAAGCACTTTCGGCTCGAACGCATCCGTCGCTTGAAAGAAATGCGCAAGCTCCTCCTTCACGCGAGGGCATGCGCTTTATCGGCCCAAGTGGGAAGTTTCAGGAAGTTTGTCATAGTCTTCGCATCACCTGCCTCTCTCCAATGTCTCCTCACTCGCGAACGCGATCAGCGAGATGGCAACAATTTCTCGCGCCGGAGGCACATTCGAAAGCTCAACTGCTGCTCGCCTACATGGTTGCTATGGTTGGGCTTTTCTGGTGAGGAAAGCTAACCTTTGTTGGTCTCGCGATGATGAAGAACATTCAGGTCGCGCCGCACCTGCACCTCCCAGTATAGGGTCAAACGGTGCATTCAACGAAAGCCCTCGATCTCCCACTAGGCGGCTGGGCCAGAGCCGCGCGAGATCAGCGGCCTGACTGAAGCTTCGGGAACACTCGGCGGTCGTCCGTATTTTCATCCGATGACAAGGTGCTACCTCGACGGCGATCCCGCGGTGGAATGCCCGATCGAGCAGTGGGGCGGAATGGCCCCCTCCTGAGCGGAGCGCGACAAGCCATGGCGGATCCGAATGACCACGAAATCCGAGTTCGTGCGCATCGACTATGGGAAGCTGCGGGGAGACCCGAAGGCAGGGATGAGGAGTTTTGGCGCCGTGCGGAACTGGAATTGCGGACGGAAGCCGAACAATTGGACAAGCTAAAGGAGCCACCAAACAATCTTCCGGGATGAAGTCGACATCAGGAATCTCTGCTCCTGAACCTTCCGGCGCTTCGCGGACCAGTCTGGATAGGGCAGCTTGCGCGGCCTGGAGAGCAGAACGTGGCGGAGAGCTGACGTGTGGCTTGGACTTGGTGAAGTGCCTGGAGCAGCAGGCGGCAAACCTGCTGAAAGAACCAATGAGGATTGTGGTCTCAGGTGCGACGGGTCTGATTGGATCTGCGGTCGCGACTCGTCTCGCACACGAGGGGCATCAGGTGATTGGGCTCGCTCGCCATGCAACTCATCAATTGCCGATAGCTGAATGGGTGACGCTGGATATTGCATCCACCCGAAAACGGGAAGACTGGCTGTCAGTTCTCAGGGACATAGATGCGGTCGTGAATTGCGCAGGCGTCCTGCAGGATGGCAGGCGCGAGGATACCGAGGGCGTTCATGCAGCCGGAGTTGGCGCCCTGTTCGATGCCTGTGAGAAAAGTGGCGTCCGTCGCGTTATCCATTTTTCTGCGATCGGCGTCGATCGCGCGCAGCCATCGCCCTTTTCTTCAACGAAGTACGAGGGCGATCGCCGTTTGATGGCAACGGAGCTCGATTGGGTTATTCTCAGGCCATCGGTGGTCCTTGGTCGTCCAGCATTCGGCGCAAGCGCCTTGATCCGCTCACTTGCCAGTCTGCCTTGGGTCCCGCTGATGCCCGATACACGGCCCCTTCAGGTGGTGCAGCTGGACGACGTCGTTGATACCGTCTTATTCTTTCTCAAAGAAAATGCTCCGGCCCGCTTGGCGCTCGAGCTCGCCGGCCCCGAAAGACTGCAGATGGGAGAGATCATTGCGCGATACCGTAACTGGTACGATTGGCCGTCGGCCCGCTCGTTCGTAATTCCGCATCCGTTGTCGAAGCTCACCTACTGGCTCGGCGATGTTGCGGGAGCGCTGGGTTGGCGGCCGCCGGTACGAACCAGTGCCGCGCGCGAAATTGCGAGAGGGGCCGTGGGAGACCCGCAGGGGTGGATCTCGATCACCGGCATCCCGCCTCGATCACTGGCGGAGGCGCTGGCGGCCGAACCCGCAACCATCCAGGAAAAATGGTTTGCCCGACTTTATCTGCTCAAGGCGATCATTTTCATTGTCTTGTCTTTCTTCTGGATCTGTACCGGCGTGATCTCACTGACGGTAGGTTACCCGAGCGGGGTGGAGCTGATGCGCGGCACCGGGGCAGGTCTACTGTCCGTACCATCGGTTGTTGCCGGCGCGCTTGCAGATATTTCTGTCGGCCTCTGCATCGCTTGGCGCCCCCTCACGCGGCAGGGACTCTACGGCGCGATGGCGCTTTCGGCGTTCTACGCGGTGTCCGGCACCATTCTCCAGCCCGAGCTATGGATCGAGCCTCTTGGTCCCCTCTTGAAGATCATTCCGATCTTCGTGCTGCATCTGGTCGCGCTTGCGATCGTGGATGAAAGATAATGATCTATTTCGTTTTGAAATATATTCACCTCATCGGAGCCGCGGTTTTGTTGGGTACTGGAGCCGGCATCGCTTTTTTCATGCTCCGCGCGCACTTGACCGGAGACCCTGTGATTGTCGCGGCGATCGCTCGCATTGTCGTCCTCGCTGATTTCCTGTTCACGGCAACGGCCGTGGTGGCACAACCCTTGACCGGAATCGCGCTCGCGCACGAGGCTGGATATTCGCTGACCGAGAGCTGGATTGTGCTATCGATAGTCCTGTATCTCGTGACGGGCGCCTTCTGGCTTCCAGTTGTCTGGATTCAGATGCAACTGCGCAACCTGGCGACTGCCTCGGCAGCTGAACGAAAGCCGCTGCCCTCGCGATATCATAGGCTGTTCTGGGCCTGGTTTAGCTTTGGCTTTCCGGCATTCGGCGCCGTGATGGGCATTTTCTGGCTGATGATACAGCGCCCTTCGATCTGGTAGCCCTCTCATTGGGCCTTGACTATGTGAGCGTCCTTTCGCGCCGCATTCGGATTGCTGGCATTGAGAACTCAGGAACGTCCTTCAATCTGGAGAGTTGTGGGCAGGTATTTCAGCATCCCGCGAGGCCCATCATGTATCATCACGTCAAGAAGCTCATGTATACCGTGCGCGTTGACGAGCCCGACCCTCGGTTCGGCAATATGCTTCTCGAGCAATTTGGAGGAGCAAATGGAGAGCTGGCGGCGGCGATGCAATACTCGATCCAGGGGCTCAACTGCGAAGACCCGGATCGCAAGGACCTGCTGATGGACATCGGCACGGAGGAATTAAGTCATCTCGAGATCGTCGGCTGTCTCGCCCGTATGCATCTTAAACCGACGAAGTTCGATCGTGAGAAGGCCGAGGCCGATCCATTGATCGCGATCGCAGGCGGTGGAGGCGTCAATCTGTTCAATTCGCAGGGAAATCCCTGGACGGCGGATTATCTGAAGATCACCGGCGAATTGGACGTTGATCTCCGCAGCAACATTGCGGCCGAGGCGCGCGCGAAGATCGTCTATGAACGATTGATCAACTTTTGCGACGATGCGGGCAGCAAGGACGCACTGCAGTTCCTGATGACTCGCGAAATCACGCACATGAAGGCCTTTGCTGCCGCGCTCGAGAGCATGAAGAAGCCCGCGTTCTCGATTGGCAAGATCCCGCCGACTCCGGGCCTCGTGAATCAGTTCTTCAACGATTCGACCGGTGCTGGAGATGAAGGCGAGATCGATACTCGCGGGCCTTGGAATGAAGGCGGCGATTGGGAATTCATGGCCTCTCCGGCCCTGCTCCCCGAAGGCAACGGCGAAACGGCCACCGTGATCAAGACCGAGAGTTCCCCACCGACGGCCCCTGAGGGCGTGAGCGAGCTGCTTGTCCATGAACTGCGAGACATTCTGCACGCGGAGAAGCAGCTCACCAAGGCTCTTCCCAAAATGGCGAAGGCGGCTCGATTCGATCGCCTGCGAGAACTTTTCGAGCAGCACTTGATGGAGACGGAAGAACAGATTGAGCGGCTCAACGAGTGCTTCTCGCTGCTCGGGGAGACCGCACGAGCGAAGGCCTGCAAAGGCATGATGGGCCTGGTCGAGGAAGGCCAGGAAGTCATGGACGAGGGTGAGAAAAAGGAGGACGCGCTCGCGGACTTGGCACTCATCGGTGCGGCTCAGCGCGTGGAACATTACGAGATGTCGGCCTATACCACCGCAAAGAACCTCGCTCAGCAACTGCGGCACAGCGCCATAGTCGCGCTACTCTCGAAGTCCTTGGCGGAGGAAGAGAACGCCGATCAATTGCTCAATCAGGTCGCCCGCACGCTGATGTCAGTGGCTAAAATGCCTGCAGCGATCGAACAGGCGGAGGAGGAAACATAAGATTCCACCGCCAACCATCGCCTGCGGTCACCCGATGCAATCAAGGTGGTGAATGAGCGGCGAAATGCGATTTGCGGTCAGCTCAAGGGTCGCCAGCGTGACAGGCAATTTAAAGCGCCGCGGCCCCGCGCTGCCTGGAAATGAAAGCCGGTGCTGCCGACGGGGACTGTTCATCCGAAGGCGGCTGCCATAGGTCCGGCCGCAACGACCTGATCAGCGCCCTCTTCTCGTCAGCTCTGGCATTATCGCGTAGGCAACCGCGGTGGTATTTCGAACCCGGTCCGAAGCCTTGGCGGCCTGATCGACCGCCGATGACCCTCAACGGCACCAATGGCGCGAAGAAATGCGACGCCCGCATTTGCCCCCCGAAGATGCTTTGACGCAGGCGAGCAGATCGGGCGTCGGGATGTTGCAAGTGGAAGGGCAACGTAAGCTGCTCTATTAGGTCAAAATCGATCGGGCGACCGAGGCGAACGTCATCACCCTGCATCCGGCGACTATCGCCGTGTATCTCGATGCGGTGGAGCAGCTCGCGAAAGCGCTTTCGGCTGCCGATGCCAAAGCTGCATGCCTCAAGCTGCGCGAACTCGCCGACAGCATCGTCGTCGCGCCGCGGATCAGGCCTGGCGATCCGATCCATTTCGAAGTTCGCGGGCGCCTAGCCGCCCTGATGCAGCCCCACCCCAATAAAATGTCGGTGGGAGCGTTGGTGCGCCATTCAGAATAAAATTGCGAACTCGTATGTAATTGAAATCACTATACAAATTTAACGCCCTTACTCCAGGTGAGTGCAAGCAACCGACCTGGCGCGGCTCTCTCACAATTGAAGATCCGGCGCGCCGCGGCGGCCGTGCGAGCCGGTGACTGCCAATCCAATGGTGGCCCGCGGATTTCGACAAAGTCATCCAAGCGTATGTGCCAAATATGTGCCGTGTGGATTCAACTTCCCGTGACGCGTGAGGCACTATCGACGCCCAATCATAGGTTCAAAAAGTGTCTGCCAGGGGCGATAACGCGATTGGGTTGGCTTCGATCGAGACAACCGACTGTGACCACTGAGAAGGCTAGCGAGATGGCTAATTGCAAAGGCTGTGGTGTCCCTATTACCCCTAAAAATGACTCCGATGCGCATATGATCCCGAGGGCCCTCGGCGGCCGGTTAGCGCCGCGTGGCATCATCTGCCGGGACTGCAATGGCAAGCTGAATGACGCGGCAGACTTCGAGCTGATAGACGCCTTGGCGCGTGGCCTACCCTGCTTGACATTCCTCGCCAAGGCGCCAACCCGCCAAAGACGATCGATACGAAGAAGGGCTACCGCGCCAGACTGGATGCGGACGGCAAACTCATGCGGACCGATGTCGTCTATAACGTAAAGACCCTGCCCGACGGCTCGCCGAAAGTCGAAATGGGTGCCGGCGATATGAAAACGGCCCGCCAATTGCTCGCGCGCGCAAAAAAGCAATTTCCGCAGCTGGACCTTAAGGAAGCTGAAAAGCATCTTGCCGTGCAAGGCATCCCGCCGGATGACGAGATAAAGCTGGGTCTCGACTTCAGTCCAGCGGCGACCTTCGGGAGCCTTCTAACAGCGATCTGGCTGTTTCTGATTTACAAGACTGGCCGCGCCTTCATGACCTTGGACCAGCTGCTCGCGAGCATCAAAAAGATGCAGGAGTACGGCGGCACGTTCCGGTATTTGGTCGACGGTCTGCCTGGGCTCTTAGGTCCGGATATCACACTCGGTCATAAAATCATCGTTCGCTCGGTGCCGAAAACCGGCGAGTTGATCGCCTTCGTGGAGATCTTGGGCCTGTTGAAGATCGGAGGCGTATTCGCCGCCGGAAGCAGCGGCTTCGCGCTTGAGCACATCTACGCCTACGACCTCCTCAAAAACGAAGAACGCAGCGGGAAATTTTCAATTGATCCGACCATCTTTGAGGCGCAGGACTGGCGAAAGATCGGACTTGGTCCTACGGACGGCGAAGCCCTTCGGAATCATTTTAGGCAAGCTCAGGTCGATTTATCGGCTCTCTACTACGCCCGCTTCACGGCGGCGCCCTCAACGAAGTAGCACCGGACAAACACGCCCGACCGGTCAGGGGTTTGGCTTTTCGTCCGGCTGCGGGGTACCACGCCCCAGTTTTTCGTACAGGTGCCGCAACTGCACAAGGATCATTCCGACATCAAACGTAGGGCAGCGACCTCGGATGTGGCGCTGCTGATATAGGCGGCGTCCACCTGCTCTTGGTCGAACGAAACTTCGCTCTTCTTTCGGCTTCGCCTTCCGTCGTTTCGTTCGTGACGATATGCTTGAAGGATCTCAAGTACTTCCTTAACAACCGTCGCATGCTTGCCGGCCGCCGCTTTTTTGAACTTCTCCACCGCTGCCGCGATACCGCCTTCGACATTTTCGAGACAGCACACGATGTCATGCGCATCCTTGCGCTCGTGCCGGTCCGGCACGGCATAGGCTTTGAGGCAGGTGAAGCTCACAATATCGACGTGGCGTAATTCCTCGGTGGCAATGCCCTTGCCACCCAGCACTTGGCCGCGCTGACGCGGGCAGAACATCACACTGCCGCCGCGATATATGGGCGGCCTTCCTCGCGCGCTTTAACTTGATCGTAGATCCAGCGGTAAGTCTCCTCCATGCCAACCTTCAATTGGATACTCGGCGCCCATCCGAGCTTGGCTCTGATCAGTGTGTTATCGCTATTGCGGCCACGGACGCCTTTCGGCGCCTCGAGATTGTAGCGGCGCTTGAGCTTAAGCCCAGCGATCTCTTCGACAACATCGACAAGTTGATTGATCGTGACCAGCTCATCGCTTCCGATGTTGAGCGGCACATCCACGTCAGAATGTAGCAGCATCTGTGTGCCGTGGAGGCAGTCGTCAATGTACATGAAGCTGCGCGTCTGCTCGCCGTCGCCCCATATTTCAATCTCGTGTTGCCCCGTTATGACGGCGATTGCTACCTTGCGCGCTACCGCCGCCGGCGCCTTTTCGCGCCCTCCGTCCCACGTTCCGTAGGGGCCATAAACGTTGTGATAGCGCGCGATGCGCGTCTCGAGGTCGAATTCTTCGCGAAAGTGGCGGCAGAGGCGCTCGGTATATAATTTTTCCCATCCATAGCCATCCTCGCAGTCGGCTGGATAAGCGTCTGACTCTTTTAGAGCAGTCACCTGCGCGCTGGTCTGCTTATAACTCGGATAAATACAGGCCGAGGAGGAATAGAAGAACCGTTCGACGCCATTATCGCGGGCACCAAGCAGCATGTGCGTGCTAGTCAGGACCGACAGCATACACCGAGCTCTGTTGCTCTCAATGAAGCCCATGCCGCCCATGTCGCAGGCAAGGTTGTAGACGTGCCTCACGCGCCTGGTGGCCAGATCACAGGCGTCGGCAAGCTGTAGATCAGCAATGATATTTTCCGCTTTCGGAGAACGAAAATACCACTCATTCAGCGGTTTCTTGTCGACCGCCCGCACCGCGGTACCCTTGCCCAAAAGCTCGCGAACCAATTGGCCGCCAATGAAACCACCCGCGCCAGTTACCAGGGTCAACTGTGTCACAATTGTTTCCCGTACAGGTTGTCTAGACTAGCCGCCCTGCCGACCGCTGTCCAGCCGGGCGAACGGCAGCTATGCCACTCTTGCGAAAGTGAGAAGAGCTAAGCGCGGAGCACCAACACACACATCCTTCGGAATGACTATCAGTTGCCGCTCATGTAAAAGCATTGAGGCCGCGCCGCCGCGCTCTCGATGGTATGAAGCGATCGCGCTTGGCTACGGCGAAGTTCAAGACGCTGTTCAGAAAATAACGTTGGGGTATCAAATAGATGCCGGCAAACACAAACGCTACTTTCGAAGAGCCCGGGCGGGGGATCACGGCAGTCGAGGCGTACTGGGATGCACGCCCCTGCAATATTCGCCATTCTCCAAAGCCCCTGGGTGGCCGCGAGTATTTCGACGAGGTCGAACAACGCAAGCATTTCGTCGAGCCGCACATTCCGGGATTCGCACAGTTCGAGCACTGGGCTGGCAAGCGCGTGCTCGAAGTCGGTTGTGGGATCGGCACCGCTGCAGTTAATTTTTGCCGCTGCGGTGCTGACTATACCGGGGTCGAACTTTCCAAGGCGAGCCTTGAACTGACGAGTGAGCGTTTTAAGGTCTATGGGCTCAAGGGCCGCTTGGTGCTGTGCAACGCCGAAGAGCTAAGCCGCCACGTGGAGAAAGATCACTACGATCTCGTTTACTCCTTCGGCGTCATTCATCATAGCCCTAACCAACGCGCTATCGTCGAGGAAATCCGGCAGGTCATTCGTGCCGACGGCGAATTTCGTTGCATGCTCTACGCCAAGAATTCGTGGAAAGACATCATGATCGAGGCCGGCCTCGATCAGCCGGAGGCGCAGCAGGGCTGCCCTTATGCGACGACTTACACAGACGAGATGGTCCGAGAACTCTACAAGGATCTTTTTGAAGTCATATCAATGAGACAAACCCACGTCTTCCCTTATATCGTCGAGAAATATGTCAAGTACGAATACGAACTCGAACCATGGTTCAAGGCGATGTCACCTGAGATGTTTGCTGCGATAGAGCGCAGGCTTGGCTGGCATATGCTGATCGTCGGACGACCAATTTAGTACCGAGTTTCCTTCTTAGATGCGTCATGATTCAAAACCGGGACAATTCGCAAAGCGAGTGAATTTCGGTCAGGCCGAAAGGGCCTTGAAGGTGCTTGTCACGCGCTGCCAGCGCCGAGCCACCACAGCGCGACGTGCTTCCGGCGCGAACAGATCGTTGACGGTTGAAAGTACGTTCGTCTCTGTTGATCAATACCTGCTTGAGGGACGGTCCTCAGCGCTTTGCCCCCGACGCCCGCAGCGGACGGGGTTTGAAGCCCGCTCTTGGAATCCGACCCCGACGGGCTGAGAATATCCTATTGCCTGCTCCGGAGCCCGGCGCACCGGCGCGGCCGATCCGACACCATCGCCCCCGCGAGGCCGGGGCCTCAAAAGCGTTCAGGCCGCCAACGGTGACAACTGGTCCGCCGTTGTGATCTTGACGTCAGCGTCACTCTCACCAGCCTTCAATGCGCGCGACGCTTGGTCGCCCTGGTCTGAGCCCCGCCAACTCCTCCAAAAATGGTTAGAGTCCGTCACCTTGGAAGGGGTGGAGTCTCGACTTCCTGTCCGACGCCTTTGCGGACGGCCTGGCGGTGGTTGACGATTTCACCCGTGAGGGCCTGGCGCTGGTCGCCGATACCTCGCTGCCTGACCTGCGGGTCGTGCGCGAACTCGAGGCCGTCCCTTCCTGGCGGGGCCGGCCGGCGATGTGCGTCTCCGACAACGGCACCGAGCTGACCGGAATGGCCATCCTGCGCTTCAGCCAGGAGAGACAGATCGAGTGGCACTACATTGCGCCCGGCAAGCCAACCCAGAACGCCTTCATCGAGAGCTTCAATGCTCGGCTTCGCGACGAACTTCTCAATGAGACGCTGTTCACCTCGCCCGCGCAGGTTCGTGCTGTGCTGACGATCTGGAAGGACGATTACAACGACACCCGGCCGCACGGTGCGCTGGGCAATCTGACACCAACTGAATATGCCAATCGCAGTGTCCCCGGACCGCAACGGGGCGGGGCGCTGCGCTGCGTTGAAGGCTCCGCGCCCCGCCCCGTTGCTCTACCGAGCCAAATCGGCTCAAATGCAACCGCGACTCTCACCATTGCTGGATGAGGTCAGGGGCTCAGACCAGCCCATACGACAGAACTTAACACAGCTGGCTGAGCCGAAAGCTACCGTATGAGCATGGCTCACGAGATTTGTCGCCCTGTATCGTGCCTCAACTAGGACGCTCCCCTATGCACGTATCTATCTGCGTATGCACGTACAACAGAGGGTATATCCTTCGTTACTGTCTAGAATCATTGACAAAGCTGAGCATCCCGGCTGGTTGCGAGGCCGAAATATTGGTGGTTGACAATAACTCAACAGATGACACCAGAGAAGTTGTCGCCTGCTACTCTAAGCGATCTTCAATTCCGATTTTCTATTTTCACGAACCAGAGCAGGGTAGTTCCGCAGCGCGCAATCGAGCGATCAACGAATCTTACGGCGACTATATTGGCTTTCTCGACGATGAATGTGTAGTTTCACCGAACTGGCTGGAAATTGTCTTCGAAGACATCCAAGAATTTGCGCCGTATATAATCGGGGGACCTTATATCGGAGCGCTGCTTCCAGCAACAGGTCCAAAATGGTTTAAGGCCGAATATGGCAATGCCTATTTTCTAAATTACGGTCTCGGCCGAGGTTTTCAGAATGAGTTCCGAGCGTCGGCGGGAAATATGCTCATTCATAAGACGGTGTTCCAAACACAGCGGTTCGACCGAAAACTTGGAATGAAGGGAAATGAAATGAAGTTCGGCGAAGAATCGTTTTTGCAAGAGCGATTCTTAAGCAAGAACCCTGGCGCGGCGGCGTTTTATGAACCTCGTATCGAAGTCACGCATTATATTCTGCCACATAAGATGAGTCTGTCTTATTTTGCCAAACGCGAAATGGAGATGGGAGCCTGCCACTATTGTACGTTCAAAATACAGTCCTTGCCAATCGAGATCGCTCGCGCCTGCGCATATCTGTGTATCGCACCATTCGTCGCTGTATTTCGTGACCGAAGGGCATTTCCGTTTTGGCAAAACTATCTGTATGAGCAAGTGATACCCAGATTAAGCGTTTTTGGCGCTGCGCTGGAAAGAGTTCGCAGGAGGTACATTTGATGCGCGGATTCTCACTCTGATCGTGCATGAGTCGAACTGAGCTGCGTTCATGGCTTCGTAGGTATCGTCACGTGCACGCGGTCCTGTGCAAGTCCGATTTGGCGACGTAAGGAAACAATAGTGATCAGACGGACTATGGCTATGCCTTTCGCTCGCACCGTCCCGATGCGAAACCAGTCCGCTATTGTTTCCTTTACATTCGACGACTTTCCCAAATCTGCCGTCTCAAACGGCGCGCGGTTACTACAGGACTTTGGTGTACGCGGAACGTTCTATGCTTCGGGTTCGTACTGCGGACGGGTCGTCGAAGACATCACACAATACTGCGTGGGGGATCTAGCGGCGTTAGCGCGCGCAGGTCACGAAATTGGTTGTCACACATTCACTCACGTGCGGGCGTCCACACTCTCTAGGAAGTCATTGAATAGGGAGATCGATTTCAACGCAGCGTTCCTGTCTGGACAACTTCCCGGACTTGATCTCCGAAGCTTTGCATACCCGTTCGGCGACATTTCATTGTCTGCAACCATGCAATTGCAATCGCGTTTCAGTTCTTGCCGCAGCAGCCAGCCAGGCCTTAATATTGGCGCAGCTGATCTTGGAAGGCTGCAGTCGGTCCGTCTATATGATCGCCTGGTCGATGCTCGAGAGATCTCAGAGCTCATCAGACAAGTCGTGACACATAACGCGTGGCTCATCTTCTATACGCATGACGTCAGCGAGCGCCCCTCGCACTTTGGTTGCACTCCCGACCTGTTGATGCATGCCATCGAAACAGCACGCGAGGCCTGCTTGGAGATCCTAACGATGGATAATGCAGTCAAAGCCATATGCGCTCGGAACTGAACGCGCCATGTCGGCGGATTTGAGACACTAGAGCGCGAGAGATCCGCGCCTCGCTGATATACCCATCAAGATCGCGGCTGCTCAGGAAGCTCTGGGAAGTCGAACTAACACCCCCTGGATTAGGGCAATCGAAGGGTCGCATTTCGAGCTAGTTATTGGCGTGGTGGCAATCTCGCGGCTGCTTGTCCATCGTTATAGGATGATGGCGATGGCCGCCATCCCTACGCATTCAATAGCTTCGAGCGTCGCGATTCCTAAGTTGGCTGATTCTATTATGATAGTTGCACGGCCGTACAGGCGACAATGGATCATAACCTCAAGCCGGGTCATAGCTCCCTCCTTGCATTTTAAGTCGTTGCCGCTTGCGACGGGCCTCTATCTTCACCACGATCAGGATCTGCAAGTAGCAGTTGATACGATCAACAAGAGTGTCACGCTTGGTCACGTCATCCGGGAGCCTGGCTCACAGGAAAATAGCCACTACAGTACGGGGCGCTTTGTCCTTATCGCATCACCATGGCTCTCCCTTGATGCGATGGGATTGCTCGGAGTTTACTACTTCGAGGGGCAGCACGAAGTAGTGTGCTCATCGAGCGTCGCTCTTATTGCCGAGGTTACTGGCCTGTCTCCGGAAACATTTCCATTGTATTGGAAGAAAGGCTTTAACTGGGACTTAATGCCAACAGGGCGTATTGCTGGTCTCAAAAAGCTATATTGCGATCAAGCATTGAATCTTCAAGATCGCGCGATTGAACAAAGGCCGCGAAGTGTGCGGACCGACCTCTCGGAAGCCGCAGCATGTAACGCCCTGTCAACCTATTTTGCCCAACTCATGGTAAACCTCGGAGCCCGCTATCAGCGCATCTATTTAGCTCTCACTGGAGGCCTCGATTCCCGGATGTTGATGAGCTCTCTTTTGGCAAGTGGAGTAAACTTTGAGGCGTTCACATGGAGTTTCGATGCACACAGCGAACGGGATGCGGAACTTGCAAAGCAAATATGCAAGAGGTACGGGATAGTACACCGTGAAATAGTTGCTGAAGGTTCGAACCCATCAGCACTCGAAAATTATAGAAGACACACAGCGGAATGCGTTGACGATGCAGATGCGCACCATCTAGTACCCGGAAACTTCTACCGCATATTTCAGCCCGGCGATCTTATTTTGTTGGGCGACGGGTTTGAAATATCCGCAGATCCTTACGCTCTCTCGACTTGCGCTCTGTCGACCGCATCGTCCATTGCGGTCGTATTCGGTGAGGAGAATTCGCCGCGCGTCAAAGCGGCGTTGGACGCTTGGATTACTTACCGAGGTTCGCAAAGGATTTCCAATATGGAGATCTCGGATACCTTTTACCTAGACCAAAGGCTTAGTGGTTGGCAGGCATCGATTTGTCAGGGTCAGGATTGCTTGATACCCGAGTTCATTGCACCGGCGAACTCGTGGACGTGCATTGATCTACTCATGGCCAACTCGGCCGAGCGGAGGGTGTCACGAGTGATTCAAAGACGTGCGATGGATGAGCTTGTACCAGGGATAAGCCAATTACAAACAACGCAGAGAATTCGTGCTCCAGCGCCTCGTTTACAAACCACTAATCGCTCTCAGGAGTGATCCGACCAAACCTCGTTTCTTAAGATCAAGGTCGACGAAGCCGAAAAGCTTGTCCGTGGGCTTATCCTCACGTCGTATCACGTCCCCTCCCCAACTCGCGGTCCTACGCCAGGGTCGACAACTGCCTGCAAGATGTCTGCTGGCACAAATAGGAGCGGATCAGAGATTTGAGTTCCTCATTGCAAGCACGTCTACTTGTGCTTCTTCCGTAACGAAGCCTATGTTTTCAAGTTTAGAAATCATAGCACGAATAAGTGTACTACCACGTTCCCCGGCATGCGTTTCAACGATAAACCATTTCACGCACTCACGCATAATATCCTCGTCCTGATCGACCATTTCCACCTCGCCGCCCTCTGAATCAGAGATCAAATTGATGACCTTAAAGTTATACTTTCTGATTATTTCGCGCAGTGTTATGGCCTTGACCTCAATCTGCATGCCGCCGCTTCCGTGTAACCGACCCATCATGAAATGATCAAGCGCGACGGTGAAGGTTACAGTGTCCGCAGCATAAGCCAATGCGAGCGGTTCAATGGAAAACGGGCAACTGTTCAGCACACGGTTACGTTCCAAGGTGGGTAGGACGTAAGGATTGCATTCAACGACAACGTGTTCCCTGGGAAAGCGCAGCAGTTTGTTTGTTGTGCAGGCTACACCGCCGATTGAGCCGCCAATCTCAACGGTCGGTAGGTCGGGGTCGATGTACCGTTTGGTCAGCGCACGCACCTTTATTTCATAGATCTGAAAAAACAACGTACTTTTGTGCCTCGTCATCACCAGCGGATTATCGACTGACAATTTGACCCCATCAATCCACACGTGATTGCCTGTCAGTTCGATAAGTCGGCCTATGAACCAATTGTTCATCTGGAATGATTGCTTGTAACAGCGTAGCCGGTCAGCGATTATCTCCACCAGACTCTTTTCCGCTACTTTTTGACGGTAATGCTTCATCTTCATGATCATCCGAAATCAGATTAAAGGGGTGCGGCATACTTTTCAGACCACTCTTGGATGACGGGACCTTCCGCGCCCGGCAGATTAATCCGAGATTCTCTCGAATGGATCCCCAACCTTGCGTTTTCCCGGTCTTTCCAGGATCGACCCGACGAAACTTTCTTTCCGCATTTCGTCAGTTTCCCTCCGGCGGGGGCCGCCTTGTGTAGTTTCAGATGCGGCCCGAGGATTTGGCCTTAAGTCTAGCTTTAAGGTCAGGTGGCGCATGCAAGTCAATGTGTTGGGTACCGAGTGTCGGCGATGCGCGCGTTGGGTCCGAATGACTTTCGCGATTGTCGATGGGCGGCCGGTGCTGGCGTTTAACAGCGGGACGAACGTGCGGCCGCGGCCGTATGAACCCGGCCCCCAACTCTTCCGGAAGAGCAACTCCAAATCGTTCCTAACCTCGATTGGCTTGAGCATTAGCGCCTTCGGCTACCATCACGAGCAATCGAACGGCAGTCGATCTGAGCTGCCGCAACTCGACACTAACTTTCGCGGCAAGCCGACCTAGAGACTATGCGCTCTCCTCCATTGGAATAGCATCTAGGAAGGTCTGCCTTGGGGGTTTTTAAGCAACCACATCGCTTGTAAGGCTGCGCCTCCGGGATCCAGATGTAATCGTCGAAGCCCAACACCAGCGATCCGACTGTGCAATCCTACGAACCACGTCGGCTCTGAGCGGCTCGCTCACTATCGTCACCCTTAGGCGCATCAGCTAGCTAGGCGTCCGACAAAAGCCAAAAGCCGCCGTATCACCAAAAACTCCGTCACCTTCAGCGACGCCGTCGCGGTTTCCTACGGATGCTACGACCTCACATCGAATGACATATCCTAGATCAATTGCGTCCCAGACGATTGAGACCGTATCCGATAAAAATTCTTCATTCTGCTGATAACATCACGCGGAACAGCGTCCTCAATGCCAGACCGAGGTGCTAAGCGAAACACATTGCCCTGCTCTTCAAATATGACGTTCAATTCAGGCGGGAAGTGGCCAAAGCCATACTGTATCGCGGCCGACGAGTGTCCTCCGCGGCATGTCAGGACAAACGGACGGCGTAAGCTTTTCACGGGCTTTTCTCCGGTCAGATCCACGTCAAACTCGTAGCCTCGCAAGGCTGGAACCAGCCGCTTGAGACGTTCCGCTTCAAATTCCAGGAATGGATCATAAACTGACAAAGACTCATGAAGCTCAGGTAGGCGTAAGGGACTCGCGCCGACTCCGAGAGCGACGGTAAGGTGAGTTGTCTCAAACTTCAGATTTACGCCTCGATCACCCATGTTCGTCGACATAGACACTCTTGGGTAAACGACAAACTGCTTCGACTTCGCCAGGTACATATTAAAGAACCGCTTCCATGACTTCTGCGGTGACCAAGCAAGTACTTCTCTCGGAACCGCAGCTCCCTCGTCGCTGACATACGTTGAAAGCCATTCATCGAAAGCAACCCACTGCGTACGAGTCCACATTTGGCCCCACGAAGAACCCGTCTGGGCAAAAAAAACGTCCCATCCATCGTTTACTGCCACGAAGGGTATCTCAGCAAACTCGTTAAACATATGGGAATAGAGTGAGATACCAGCGACCTGAGATGATGTTCCGTACTTCGCCAGTAGCTCGTCCGCTACTTGGAAGACAGCGCGCGAAACGCATAGATCATCCTCAAACACTAGAACGTTCCCAACGCTGCGACTTAGGTTACAGCAAGTCAACACATGCTTGCGTAAGCCCAACTGCACCGGTTGGATGACCACGTGTTTCGTTCCAGGCCAATCAAAATGCTCCGCGTACTGGACGCAAGCAGACCACTCTTGTCCACCACCATAATCAATGCTGATGATGATAGGTGGCCAACGCTCTGCATATTCGGCCGCATTGGCTAGAGACTTGAGTAGCCTACGCAGGCTGTGCGGCCTATTGTATCCAACCACGACTACTGTGAAATCCATCTGATTGGATCGCTAGATTGCTTATTCGACGATTATCCGAGCATGAAGTCGAAGAATGATTGCATGTTCATTTGAGAACGCCAATGAAATTGAGCCATCTTCGTTTTCGTCAATTGCGTTTCATAGTCGTACAGAATTGAGGTGAGCGCGGAGACAATCGAGTCGGCACTGAAGGTAGAAAACGCTGCGCCACCCGCATCGAAGCGGTAGAGCATGTCTGCCATCCAGGAGTTAGCTGGAACCACAACTGGCTTTCCGACGGCCAGCGCTTCCGCGAAGATCGACGATGTACGGCCACTGTAACGACGGTTGTCATAAGAGATCAAAACGATGCCGCAGCCCATCAGCAGCTCAGAGTATTTTGAGTACGATAGCACTCCTTCAACCAGTTCTAGTCGATCGCTTCGGCCAGCGATCCGGCGTAGCTCTATCTCGAACTTTTCCATCCGTTCAGTGCCCGGACAGAGTTGGATGACGAAATTGACTCTCGAGTGTTGATCGAGAACTTCCTTCACAATGTTTGGCAACAACGCAAATCCCTTCTCTAATCGCGCAGTACCGAACCATCCTATTCTTAGGGCGGCCCCCGCAGCAGGGACAGCTTGTTTAGACAATCGCGGAAGAGCATAGGCCATCGGATACACACGCGGTTTCATGCCCGTTATGTCAGACAATACTTCTTGAAGCGTGGCCGTTGGTACCCCGATCTTTATACGGGATTGGCCCTGCCTAAAGGGGCCATATGAGTCGATATAGACTTTCCTCTCTAAGGCACCCGCGGACGAAGGTCCTCTAAAAAGCTCAATATTGTTATGGAGGTAGACAAACGGCCGCTCTCCAATAGGCAAGTTCGCCAGCCATGATCCGAGAGCTGCTAAATGGGCGATTCTGTAACTGTGTAGCAGCAGGAGATTGTCGATACTCGAGAGTTCGCTCCGTCGCTCTTCAAGTTCCCTAATTGCAACCGCAGTTCGCCGTGCCAGGTTAGCCAAATCGCGGTCCTCCAGTGGCGATGGATCGTCATACGGGGAGTAGGAGAAGAGCCCCTGAGCGTTCAACGCTCTTTCCACAGATCTATCAACTTCACGATGGCTGTAAATCGCTACCTCGAGCCCACGTCGACGAGCTTCACTTACGATTGCCAAGTCTAGAGCGAAGTGATGCCCCGCTTTTGTCTGTAAGCCAGGATCGAGAACGCAAACGCGTTGAGGAGACCAAGCCATCATCCACCAACAGAGTGTTTACAGGTCAGGTTCGTACGTACCTGACCATGCACGACAGAATGAAGGGCCGCCATCGCTTCTGTTTCCTCAGATCGGAGGAATACGTTACGACCAAAGCAGATTCCCGCGGCGCCACTCTCAATCGCCTCAGCAGCCATCGTAAGTATGTCTGACGACTCCTTGTGACTACCGCCAGCGATCAGAACCGGGATGGATCCGCACGCTTCAAGTACCGAGCAAAACGACTGTCCAGAGCCAGTAAATTGGGTCTTCACAATATCAGCTCCCAAATCTACCGCCACGCGAGCAGCGTGCGCCACGCGTTTTGCGTATCCGGCGATGTCCGTCTCGCGCTCCTTATTGAAATCTTGATCGGCGCCTTCTCGTCGGGGATAGGCAATTATCATCAGAGGCATTCCAATAGATTCACAGGCAAGCTGTGTGATGCCGGCCATTTGAATCATGTCATTCTCGTACTGATTACCAATATTGATGTGAACGCAAACGGCGTCTGCTCCGATCCGACATGCATTCTCCACGCTGCTAACCAGAACCTTCTTGACGTGCTGGCCCACTTCCGTACTGGCGCTAATGTTCACGATTGTGGGAATTCCCATCAAAGAAGCGGCAGCATCCCTGAGAAGTCCTGGGTATGCCAGAACTGCATTTGGTTTCGATGATGCAATCCGAGCCGCAACAATATTGGGTTGTGGCACATTGCCGGAGATAAGCGTCGCATCGAGAGCTACCATCAATGTACGACCGTTCGGTCCGAATAGTCTGTTCAATCGCCTTTTAAGGCCAATACCCGCGTACGACATTCATCGCCTCCGATTCCCGCTATTCAACTTGCGGAAGCTGTAACTTTTGCGCCAGGAGCGCCGCCCGTTCGGCAACCTTTTTCACTTCCAGTGGTTCAGCAAGACGCTGATCAATCGACGCGAGCACTGCGCTTGTCTGACTGCTGAAGATCACAGTGCCATCAGCAAGAATATCTTCAATACCCTCAAGTCTTGCCACGGCGCGGTTGTGTGTCTCGGCCACCTCCGCTGTGAGCTCGCCCGGCAGGTCGAGCTCCACGCAACCTGGAGAAACCACAACTGGATAGCCGCCCAGCAATCCGAGTGGTCCCGGAACGGACATTCGAACACCGTTCCCTTCGGGTAGGAGGGCCTTGATGACAGCAACTGCAGTCTCAGCTGACAAAGCGTTAGTTTCCTTGGACCAATTCATGCGCGCCCCCACGTAGGCCAATTCATCTGCACGTCTTACTTGTTCACTTCCGAGATAGACCAATGGCCGGAATTGCCTAGGGATACCATCAGGTGCGCCCGTAAGGCAGCCAACCGTGTGCAAGTGCTCCGCAACAACGCGAACGAGTGGTGCTTCTCCCGACGTGGCTCTATTACTAGCGCGAAGTCGAGCCGATATGATCGCTGCGATCATTGATACGTTGCCGATGCCAACAGTAGGCGCGCAACCAGCACGCCCAAGAACTACATTAATCACGTCGGGATACGAACAGTTCACGAGAGGACCGCAGTAGCCCGCCTCGACAGCGGCTTTTGCGACTGTCAGTGAAATATTCAGCTGAAACGGGACCTGCCAGCCAAACCCCCCTTTGGCCAATTCTGCCACGTTAGCTAGCTTCGAGCCCGCTATCAGCCACGGAGACGTGGAAACGGCACATTGTATTATTAAGTCAGGGCAACATTGACGAATTAGCTTAGCGCACTCTCCTTCATTGAGCGCATCCAGGTGAACGGATTCAACGCGATTCCGACCGCATGCCTCGCAAAGCACAGAAAAGGAAGATGCGGCCAACACGTCACGAGCTGCGATTGTCAGGCGGCCGACTGCATTGTGCTTGCTCAGGATGAACGCGATCTTCTTACCCAAGTCCCCTAAGCCAATTAGAAGAACGTGACTCATCGCCCAAACGCTCCCGCCCGCTTCGGCTGCGCGCGCTCGGTCTTGCCGCCTCGCGCGTTCAGTCAGAAGCTAAGCACGTTGACGTACTTCTTCGTGTCGCCCTGAAAGTGAATTGATAAGAGTCGAACTAGATTCCCGTCGGTATTTTCGATCCAGAGTCCCTGTCCTTGCCTGTGCAAAGCTTTGTGATCCCCTTCCATCGTATACTGATATTTCAGCTCATGGCCTTCTCCAGTTGAAAAACGATAGTCAAACACAGTCCCATCAAAAGGAATACCAAGGTTCTGAACAGGCACCGACTGACAAACCAAGTAATAGAAGGTCATATCGCATATCCCACCGCTACCAGGGTTCCGTAGATGCCAGTCCCGCTTTGCAAAAATCAGTGGAGATGCGTTCCCTAAAACGTAGGCTTGAAAAGTCCGCTCCGTAAACTCTTCTAGAAACTCCCTGGAAAGGTAAGCATTGTGAATACTTGCTGCCATCCGAAGAGGATTTCCAAAGTTCGGATAGATCGAGAGCGCATTGTTCGAAGAAAATGTTAGCGTGCTGACATCAACAAGGAGCGCACAATCACTATCCAAGTGGAAGCATGCATCCACGTTTAATTCCTTCATCAACGAAAGCGTGTAGAAGGCCCGAAGAAAGCAACGCAGTTCGTACTCGGAGCTATTTGTCGACCAATTCTTAAAATGCTTTGCCACAAGCCTCGCTTGTTGAGAAAGACGTATCGAACGGAAATCTATCCAAACCAGATTCGAGATTTCCTTGGCTAAGTGAGCGTTGGATCCATCGCCGACTAAATAAATGCGCCCGTTGAACTTAGCACTTGCTTCAAGACAATTGCTCACGTGCGGTTTGTGCCCAAAGTGCACAACCACAACAGGAAGAGCTTGCTGGGAGTTATCGCTCAAAGAGGGCGATCCCTCTAGTGTACCTTTTCTAATTTTACGTGTATCTAGCTATACGTGTGTACTATCTGTAGTTGCTCGTCTTGTCAATGAGCGCAACGCGACGGCAGACAAGTCTGCGGTCCAACTAGGAAGCTCCCGTGCGCCGCTGCACCCGGTGGTTCGCTGGATAAGTACCCTCGCCACCGAGGCAGCCGACCACACAATCGACCTCCCTTAGCTGACCCTGCCGCGCGGCGTGAGCGTTCCCACAGCGCCGATCCGCATCAGCCGCAAGCATCGCTCCGACTGCTGCAGTCGCAGTATGCAGGCACGGACGCTCGAGCTACCCTTGAAATCCTCAAACCTTCGACACCAAGGGCGTGCAGCGCGAGCGTGCCCGTTGCCAGCCTCCCCTCTGTCTTGAGTTCGATATGCTTCGTGGTAGCGGCGATCTCCTCACTGTTGGTTTGTGATTCGCAACCTTTAGCGTAATGGCCTGAGATGATCGATGCCTCACTATTTTTAACTGCGCCCGGGAACGCTCCGTCCTGAGCCGCTTCTCGCAGAGTGAAGATCGACCTTGTAAGTTCCGCTAAACAGGCCGCTGTTGTAATTTTGGAGAGCCTGTCGAAATGCTCTGTCCCGTGATGCCCATTGGTCTGCGTCTCGATAAAATCTCGTGCGAGACTCCACTGAGTGTGAAATGTGTTGGGCGCTGCCGAGCGTCATTCGACGTAAACCGAGCATGAGGACAAGCCGTGAGATAATATCCTGATCCTCAAACCCCCAACCGGTCAAATGAGAATTGTAGCCGCCGATCTTTAAAAAGTGGCTCTTGCGCACCATGAGTAACCCAGGGGCCGCGCGGCCTCCGGTCGCAGCGTCCTCTTCACTATCGTCTATCCAGTGCGTGCGTCCATTTCGCAGCCGAATAAACAAGTTATAGCCAAAAACCTTGATTAGGCCCGGCTTCCGCGAACCTTCACGTTTGGTTTCTCTCACATTCTTCACGGTACAAAAGAGATCGGATGCTCCAAGGATCGTTCGATACATCCGCGTGATCATCCGCGCCTCATAGAGAATGTCACAGTCACTGAAGAACAATACGTCGGCCTTTGTCATCGCGGCACCGATGTTGAGCGCGCATGGCTTGCTGAAAAATTTGTGTCCAGAGACGTGCTCCACCTGTACGCGCCGATGGTGTCGAGGCAGCAGTCTCACACACTCTCGTTTGTTGCCGCCAAAATTGACTACCACAATTTGTGCGCCTACTCGCTCAGTGCTATCAAGTAAGCTTCTGACGCAACGCTCTAGTTCCGTGCGGCCTCGCCAAGCGACAACAACGGCTAAAGTCATGGACACTCATCCACTCAGTGCATCCTTCAGCGGGTGTTCGCCGGCAACAAACGCCCATTTGTGGTCGCTTCCGAAGTTGCGATATCAAAGAGCTTCGTAAACCAAACGTATTTAGTCGCGAGGCGGTGATAAAATGTTGTCAGAGATCTGCCGGTTATTCAAGATCCCCCGGGTATCGGAAGAACATGAAATTGGTGAGAAGCAGCAGCAACACTGGCCTCCGTCACTTGTGCATCATCCGCCTTGATGCTGTGCGCATTGATGTCGGTCGGAATGCCCAGCCGTCATCGATATGAAAGCAGCACTTCGAGCATTAAACCCATATCCACTGAATATGCTGGAAAAACACTCCTTCCATCTCGCGAACTGTGGTCACACACAGTCCCTTGCAGGCATCAAGCCCCTCAAGTTAGGAGGTTAGGATGATCGACAGAATGCGACCTGGTGTGGGAACGCTGGGAAGGCAGAGAGCCGACGGCACAATCAGGGCGATACTATTTGACGCCGACGGCGTAATACAGACGACGCCGGACTTCGCTGAGCGCCTCGGGGTGCTGTTCGGCACGCGTCTAGACAATATGGACGATCTCATCGCCGAGCTTAAGGCAGCTCAGGGAGATGCTCTCGTTGGACGATGTACATTGATGCAAGCGTTTGATGCTAGCTTTAAAAAGAGGGGGCTTCGGTGCGATCCAATCCAATTTCTGCGCGCCTGGGGCAACGTTTCGCCCAACAGAGAGGTCATCTCGACCATCAAGGCCCTGCGACAAGGCGGGCTCCTTTGCGCAATCGCGTCCAATCAGGGAGTGGAAAAGGCAATGTATATGTCCAACCACATTGGGTATAGAAACATATTCGACCATCAGTACTATTCTTGTCATTTGCGAGCGGCAAAGCCGGATGCAAGGTTCTTTGACAGCATAACTACGGATTTGGGTTTGCCGCCAAACCAAGTGGCATTCATCGACGACACCGTCGAAAATGTGTCAGTCGCATCCGAATTCGGCATGCACGCTATACACTTCTCTATCTCATCTTCATGCTTAGCGTGCGGACAGCGACTGCTTGAACTATTAAGAGACTGTGGTGTCGTGTTGAGTTGATTTTGCGCCGAAGTACGCGGTCCTTGCTAACCGTTCGGGAGGTGCGTGAGGCGACCGTGTGACACTGATACCCGCTGATTGATGACTGTCGTCCTTAGCTGTCCATCTTCAAATGGTTGGTAACAATCTGCGATGCTTGGAATGGAGGCCCCGGCTCGTTTGATTTTGCTATACTGCGGCATATGGAATTTCTGCTGACGCTGGTGCTTGCGTCCCGAGCCTTGCGCGTGGTTCTTTAGCCATTCGGCAAGATCGTTCGAGACGTACCTCGATCCGGTATCGCTGAGCAGTCGTGATTTACGCACGACCATGACATTGTCGGCCTGAGGCTGACAATGTCGCATGTCTCGGTATCGGTGTCGGTGACATTGTCGAGCGCAGCTTGCAGGTGAGATGTAACGCGAGTAGTCATCGAGAACCATGCACCAGCCGGCTGAAGATCTTTGCGGACGTGCACTCCGCGCGCCAACATCGCCGAGCGCTGCCTTGGACTGACTTGGCCGCGCCTCAATTTCAATTCGATGGTCACGAATCTCCACGATGCAAAACCAAGTGTCGAGTCGCCGACTAGAACGAGTACGCAGCACGCTAGTCGGACGAATTCATGGTCGATATGAAGGACCAACAATTTAAGGCAGCCCGCCTCTACCTTTCGCTTATTCGGCCGGCGCGGCCGAAAGCATTGCCTGATGTCCTAGCCGCACGATCTTGCAATTGCTGGGAAAAGCCATCGGATCAAGTTGATTCCAGCAATCAATGATGCAGCGGCGGCGGCCATCGTCGAACCATTGCGGCGATAGGACCGCGTAATCCGGCCATGGCGTCATGATAACGATCATGTCTGCTTGGCTAATCGCTTCCTTCACCGTCGCACTGAGCGTAACGCTCGCACCAAGAACAGCGCGTCCTGAACCGACTGCCAAGGGATCGTGCGCGACAACAGCATAACCCGCTTGCTTGAGCGACTTAGCGAGCATGATGCCTGGCGATTCTTCGATCACCAGCGTGCTGGGCTTATACGCTAATCCCAATACTGCAACTGTACCGCCCGTTGGCATCATATGGCTAACGATGGCTGTCTGACGAGAGACCTGCCGCCGGTTGATGGTATCCGTAGCGAGCGCAAGATCCGCAGTGCAGCCGGCTAAATGGGCCACACGCCCGAACGCTATAGTGTCGCGGGGGAAGCAGGGTCCACCGTAACCAACCGCAGGCTTGAGATATTTCGTACCGATGCGGGTGTCACGGCCGACGGCATCGGCTACCACGGACGCATCCGCGCCCTCCAGCCGGTCACAGATTTCGCCCAGCGTATTCGCAAAGGAAATCTTCATTGTCACGTAAGTGTTCACCGAGATCTTGGACAGCTCGGCATTCACGAAATTCATGCGTGCGATGTTGGCCTGCGGCCCGACGATGTTGCGATAGACGCCCTCGAGCAAGTTGCCAGCTTTCTTATCGCTTTCGCCGATCAACACGAGATCGGGGTGCAGCAGGCCGTTGATGACGTCTCCTAACGCAATAAACTGCGGATTGTAGCAAAGCCCAAGATCATACCCGACCTTTCGGCCTGATGCCCATTCAAGACGCTTGCGAATGGGACCACCAATCGAGCCTGGCATGGTAGTGGAGCTAACGACAACTAGGTGATAGCCAGACTTCGTCGCCAACACGCGACCCGCCTCGTCCACCACTGCAAGCAAGTGGTCGTTGTGGAACGCGCCGTCGGCTCCGCTCGGGGTCGGAACGATGATCGTCGTCATGTCCGTCTCGGCAACGGCCTTTACCCAATCGACAGTCGCCGAGATGCGAGCCTTATGTAGAGACAAGAGTTCCTGAAGCTGTGGTTCTTCAACAGGGGCGATATGGTTGTTGATCATTTCAACAAAGGCAGGGTTGGCATCAATACCAACCACTTCGTATCCCTTGGATGCAAGCACAGCCAGAATCGGCGAACCGAGCTTCCCCAAACCAACGACGGAAATTCTCATTATCTTCCACCAGTTAACTGAGCAGATCTTTAAAACGGGCGATCCATGCTTGACGATACTCTTAGTTCAAAGGGGTGAGGGTTTTAAGCCTAGCTCGTGCATCCGACAATTGTTCCAAATGTGTCGACGCCGGCACCCCCTGCTGATCAAGGAGCTGGACGAGATCAAGGCCAAGCGGCCCACCGGTGGCCTGATGCTCCACCGGGATGGAAGGGGCCTGGCCCAGGTTCGGCAGCGGAGTAGCTGACGCAACACCTCGCGGCGCTCTTGACGCAAGCAGCCAAGCGTTTCGCGGCCGGCCCTAGTATTCGGTGATCCGCCGAGTAGAGGCTCCATAACGCCGCGTCTAAGTCGCCACAGCACGACCACGAAGCACAGGTTCGCGCAGCCCGCGAGCAGAAAGAGCGCCGCTTGCACGAAGCGGTCGTCGATCTTGCCGGCGCCAAACCAGCCACCGGTCAGCGTCGAGACGATCACCGGGATCTGCCATAGAAAGCCGTTCAGTGAGCGGAACTCTTGGCAGTCCTGCTCGAATATCACCTTTCCCCGCTGAAAGTCTCGTTCTGCAGCGGCTGCCGCTGCTTCGTCCGTATCGGTCATGAAGGCCTCCGGCGAATCATCGCTTCCGCGTGGAAACCCGTTCATCCTAACCGATCCGCGCTCCGTCCGGCCGACGAATTTGCCCGATCGTCACGGGACGCGGATCGCGTTCTCGCTACGAGAGACGGCCGGCAACGCCGACGACCTCCGATCGCCGATAAAGCCGACTGGGCGTCGATGCGGCAGTTCGCCGCGCGGCCCCGGCCTAATATCGAAGGCGTCCGCGAGGCGATCTCCACCGCGCGCAACGCTCGGAGCTCGTGTTGTCTACTCCGCGACCTCTTCGGCGTTGGAGCGCGATTGCAACTGCCTCAACCTTCGCTTGCCGATTCATGGCAGCAGTCACCACGCTGGGAGTTCGAAAGAACGGCGGATGCACAGGTGTGCATGGATTTTACTAGTTTTTTAATAGTAAACTGACTGGCAATCACTAGCAGCTCTAGTTCTGGCTAGTGCGGTGCTGAACGCTTAGGTCTGCTCCATGACCTTGGATCTCAGACGCCTTCGCACCGACGCTTCAAGATTGCAGACCGAACGATCGAAGTCCCGCTCCAGCCGAGAAACGACTGGAACAACTAGGGCGATCCGGGCTGCTCTTCCGGAAATCTACAAGCTGCGCGACGACGGGGTGCAATGGTCCGCGATCGCTGCCGCCTTGGCTGCTCAAGGTATCGTCCAAGGCAGAGATCGTATCCCCCTGACGACCAATCGACTAACGGCACTAATCCGCCAGATCGAAGTGCAGAATGAAAGGCGTGCCGCGAGGCCGGCGAAGAAAGGAGCGGGTACGAAGCCGAAAAAAATTGCAATGCAAAATCGCAGTCTATCTCTGTCACCCGAACTTAGGGCAGAAACGCAAGCGGTCGACGACCGGCCGCCTCAAAGCGAAGACGAGATCCGTCGTCTTGCTTTCGAGCGCGTTCAACGGATGACAGAGAAAGACTAGCATCATGCCGCGTATTCTGCTCAGCGGTCAGGAAAAGGGCGGGGTCGGCAAGAGCACGATCGTCCGCGCCCTGGCCGAAGCGGTGGAGGGCGCTCCGATCATCGAGATCGACGCCAGCCATCGGCTTCTCGAACTCGAGGGCAGGGTCAGCTTCTTCAAAATGCGTGCCGACCGCGAGGCGATCGAGCGGACCGGAGGGCGGGCCGCCCGCGCAGAGTTCGATGCCGTGCTGGAAGCGTTGTCGCTGGCGACGCTGCCCACGATCGTCGACGTGGGCGCCAACACCTCAATTTCGCTGTTCACGATGTTGGCCGAGGTTGCGTCCGAGCTCGCCGCTGAATTCGCGGTCTGCGTGGTTGTGACCAACGAGCCGGGCGCCATGGTCGAGACCCCGAGGTTGCTTGACCTTTCGAAGCCCTGGACCACGGCCCGTTTTGCGGTCGAGAACTGCTTGCACGGCAGCATCGACCCGGACTGGCTCAAGGTCAACGCGGGCGATGCGACCGTCACCTCGCTGGATGTTCAGGTCCTCGAGGAGGGGGCGGAAGACTACCTTCAGTCCGGCGGTCTCGCTATCGTCGACCGGCTCAACCCGAAAAAGTTGCGTGAGGCACACGGGATAGGCCCCGCCATCCGCATCCAGCGTGACCTGGCAAAGTTCCGCCTGGAGGCCATGCGCGCGGTGCGCCCGGCGGCCGAATGGCTGGTGGGATAGGCCGCCATGGCGACGTTCATGGAAGACTTGGAGCAGAGCTATGCCAAGGCTGAGGCGGCGTTGGCCACCTCGGTCAGGGCGGTCGAGCGGGCCAGCAAGAAGCGATTGTCGGCCTTGCTGGCTTTACCGCCGCACGAGAGGTTTGACCACCTCGCCGATCGGTCTCTCACGTCGGGGGACGCTCTCGCGTTGATCCGCTCGTTGCGGGTTGAGGCCAAGCCGAAACTTCATAACCACGTCTCATCGAATAAGACCGAACCGCTCAGTCGTTTGAGCATGCGCATTCTCACCTCGCCGGCCACAGTCGCGATCCTCGCGATGACCGCATTCTACGGTTCCGTCGTTTGGTTTCGCACGCCGCGCAGAGTCACCGTCACGCAACCAGTCCAGGTTACTGTTCAATATCCGGACGGAAGCCGGGTTAATGGTGTGATGAACCCTGGCAAGACCTGGTGGCGAATCCGTTCGTACCACGATCGCGCCATCGTCCGAATCTGGATGCCGATGACGCGCTACCAGGAGTTCGAGGTACCGGCATCGATCGTTCAGTCAATCGAGGGGTGACACATGGGTACGCGCCTGGCGCTGCCCTCTTTCGGCGGGGTTCAAGGGATCGGACCCGCATCGGCGGCATAGAGGTGTAACTGTGTAACGGCACGGGGTCGTTACACGTTAGACCTGGCAGGAGGAACCATCACATGACGGCGTATATCACTCGCGCGGAGGTCCACGATGCGGCCGACCGGATCGATGCCGACGGCCGGAAGCCCTCGGCGAAGGCCGTCCGCGAGATCACAAAGCGCGGCAGCTACAGTACGATCGAAACCCATCTCAACGCATGGACGCCGCGGGACCAGCGTCTCGAGTTGCCGCCAATCCCGGAGGGTCTGACGGCCACCGTTGTCAGCTTGATCGCCGACCTCTGGCACATCGCTCTGACCGCTGCCCAGGCGCAGGCGACGGCGGATATTGGGCGCGCCGTTACAGCCGCGGCCGAGGCCCGGGCAGCCGCTGCGCACTCCGGCGAGCAGGCCGATCGCCTCGCTGCCGATCTCGTGGCGACCCAGCAGCGCATCATAGAGTTGGAGGAGACGGTTGCCGAGCGCGACCAACAGGTCAAGCAGCGCGCTCAGCACATCCACGACCGCGAGCTGGAGGCCGCCCGGAAGGACGGCGAGATCGAATCTCTTCGCCATGCGCTGGCGCAGTTCACCCTGGCGCCGGCAGACACGCGCCATTCGACCGAGAAGGCGGCCGACCAGCAGCCGGCCGCATAAGGCACGGTGGAGACGGCGATCGATGTCGTCGATGCGCTCGGTGTGTGCTTCCTCGTCACCGATCAGCGAATCGTATTCGGCGCTGAACGCTTCATGGTCGGCCTGTTCAGCCTCGCTGGCGAAGAAGCTTTTCGGCTAGACCCCGATCTAATTCACACGACAAAAAGCCCGTGATCGATACTGGGTTCCCGATCGGCACACTTCGCGATGGTGATCTCGATTTTCACGAAAATGCGCCCGTGATCAGCAGGTCCGCGTCGCGCCCTCCGGTGGAGGGTACCGTTTTTTAACTTGGCGCAATCTATGGAGCGCAAAAAATGCGCGTTTTGGCTCCTACGCTACCTGCGGCAGCAATCGTCGTCTGTAGGAGGTGATTTAGCTGAAGGGTCTCGGATTCAGGCTCTTCGCTCTGTAATCCTTTGTAGAAGGTCTCAGCGGACAGCATATTACCAAGGACCAGCCAAACTTCGCGTGTCGTGAGAGGGTTCTGCAGAAGAGCAGAAAGAGTGTTCCAAATATCGGATGGATCTCCGGAAATCGGCTTACGAATGCGGCGCCGAACAGTCAGAGAAACATTACCGTCACCCTTAAATTTGTGAGCATCACCCCACCGTTTGAAATTTTCGGGCTTCCGGAGCGAATATGTCGAAAATAGCGCCATATTCTTTTGGGCTTGGGCGCACACCTCTTGCACTGCCGACGCAGAATATTTCCGGAACGTTTTTGATGCCTTTGCGTGCACCAAAACGACGCGCCGGTTTGAACGATCAGCGACAATGAAGTCGGCAGTTTCCTTGTCCATGTCATCGCAAACAAACAGGTCCGGATCGAATTTGACTTGTTCGGGATTGAACAAATTCACCCAGGCGGACGAGAGCTTCAGCCTCTTGGTATCGAATCCATTTTTCCAGCCATCGATGAGGGAAAAAAGACTCGCGGTGTCATAGTCCTCGCCGTTCGTCGAGACAGACGCTCCCTTTTCCGACGCAATTTTCTTGAAGGTGTCTGCAGGATAGAGGCAGTGGCCAACAAAGAAACTATCTTGGGAAAAGCGTTTGCCATACTTCAGGCCGGGAGCGTAAAATCGTCCATGTACGTAGATCACCCTGGTGTCGTCGGGAATGATGCTGAAGGATTGCGCATCGTTCAGAGCACGACAAATAGGCCGCTTCTTTGGGGCCGAGCTGACGAATGCAGCATCCAGGGGCAATGACTCGAGCTTGTATCGCTGTGAAGACCGATTGAACGTAACTTCGACTGGATAAGCCACATCGTTGATCTTCACGGTGAAGAACGAAGTCGGATTTCCGTCTTTACCGACACTCTTGCGGTCCCGATCGACACACAGGTCATCGCTACGCAAGGGCTCTCTGGTGACGTCGTGCTTGTACTGATCAGTGAGATCGAAGATATCGAGAAGGAGGTTTTTTGCCGCCCCGTCCTGAACAATGGACGAAGAAGCGACCGCATATCGCTTGTACACTTCATCGTTTCGGGAACGTGAGCTGGTTTGATCCGCCAGCGACTCCACCCATTCCCGGAACTTGTTGAGGCGGAGGGGCGGGCCTTGTTCGGACACCCTGCCATTTGCCATCCCGATATAGCGCCTAATCAAGGAGGGCGACGCAGAAGCAGCAGAGGCCGTGGAAATCGGCGCAGTGCCCACGATGTTCATTTCGTCGTCAAACGTCTCTTGATAGTCGAAATCGTCAACGATGCGCGGGACAGTTCCATTATACCCGCTTACAGTCGATACGATGTGCCCGTGCTCATCGAGGATCGGCGGTACATCGACAATGGAGGGCGCGGAGATAGTGCGGCTACGAACAACGCGGTTTCCGAGATTTGTGTTTTGTGAGGAGACACTGGAGACGCGGCCGATGCTGCCTGGCATAAGCAAGCGCTCTAGCTTTGCGGGACCGATCGACTCCAGATGACCGAAGCCATCAGTGCCGCTGCTGGAGCCAGTGCTGGCAATAGCGACGATCTCGTGCTTCGGCAGGAGCAACAACAGGCGGGCTCCATGCCTGACTTCCGCGAAGAACAGGTTGTTCAAGAACTCAGGGCTCGCCACCTTGGCGTAGACGTATAGAGCCGCGTCGGCGCCAAAGGGATATTTCTCGAATTCGCAATCCTCAATTGTCAACGCCTCCTCGAGCTCCTCGCAGAGTGACGCTAAATTGTCATCTCGGGTAAGCCGTTTTAGCGTGACGCGCCGGTCAAACAATATCTCGTCGTCCGGGGCCCGGACGCTCTTGAGATCGAGCGGGCGCCTGAACTTTTTCTGAATGTAGTCAATCGGCAGTTGGGCCTGCGTGAACTTGTCGAGATAATATCTCGACATCGTTTTGGTGAGGTACTCGGCGCTGATGGTTTTGTCGTAAGACAGAAACAGATCCCATGATCGCTGGATTCTGCCCTTAAAGTGGTCGAGCACGAAGGCGGGTTTCGGTAATTCTCCGGGCGTAAGACGGATTACTCGGCCGATCTGCTGAACAACGGATCGCACGTTCCGGAGTGGATCGAAAAAAGCCAAAACTCGGAACCGGTGGTCGTCGATGCCTTCAATGAGCTTGTATTGGTGTATCCAAATCTGGGCGTCGGTCTGCCGGGGTGGCGGCACGGATCGATGTTGCCATGACAGATGACCGGCCGCGGTTGGCAGGAAGCGGTCGTGTATCGCCACGACTTGATCTTTGAAGCCGCTGGCAATGAATTGTTCCCCCAGGCGCGTAATGCTGCCGAGGTCTTCACAGTGAATTATGATGCGGGGCCAGCGCGTACGATCGTGACCGAATTCAGTGTTAGCAAAGTCGATGATGTCCGCGCAGAATGTTTCGGCGTCTGGGGCAGGTTCACGCTGGACCAAATTGACGCTCCGAATAAAATTCTCGTCAACAGCCTCCGCGAACCTGTAGATGTGAATGTTGCTGGCGTCGATTTGGAATGGTTTCAGATCGTTACGGAACGGCGTCGCAGAAAGCAGCACGACGGGTTTGCGAAGGCCGCGTACCCCAGCGCTATATTTGGCTGCGGGTTCGTAATGTCCCTCATCGAACAAGACCAGTTCGATATGGTCCCGCAATGCCGTGTAAACTGGTCCGCTAGGATCGAGTCCAATAAGCATCTGCACTGTCATCACGACAATTGAGCGGTTTTCAGCGAGTTCGCTCAAGAAGTCGTCGTCCGGAGCGGTGACGATCCGCTCAAACTGCTTCTTGTAGAAGGCGCGCAAGTCTTCTGTGTTGAGAAGTTTCAGAGTCGCTCGATACAGATCGCCTGTCTGGCCGTCGAGCCTCCGACTTTCGTCCACCACATAGGTGTTTTTGGAAAGTCGGATATTTAGGCCCAATCCGAATTTTTCGGACTCGATGAATATGTTGCCGCTCAGTTCACGGACGAGTTGGTCGCGAACGGCCTCACGTGTCGTAAGAATGAGAACATTGCCGATCTCCGGGCATGCTTGTGAGAGGCCTGCAATGACGGCCGTTTTGCCCGTTGCCGTTGGATGGCAGACGAGAAACGCACCGTACGCAGGGTTTTTCTCGGCGGCTTTGCTGAAGTCGGCTCTGTACTTGCGGGCTTCCCTGATTGCTTCGTGCTGGTAATGCCGAAATTTTTCTGAATATCGAAGGTTCGGAAGCGGCTTCCGTGTGCTCATCATTCACCAAGGACTCGGCCTGCTGCGCAGCATGATCATCCATTTAACTCTCGCCCGAGTACCGATTCAGAGCATTGACCTTGTGTCAAGGATAGGAGACTGCTTTCCTGTTAACAACCTTCCGTTGATGATGATCCAGTCGGCGGACTGGAGACGAATGCGCAGAAGCAAGAGATTTTGCGACTTCTTGAGGAGCGTGGTGCCGCGTCGGCAAAGGTCATGAAGATGGGTCGCGGCTCCAGCGTTTTTCCTTCTGTCCGGTTGTTGGCATAGACTGGAAACAAGTGGGACGGCCTACGACTTGCCTTCAGGTGTGCGACGCGCCGTCATCGTAGATACCGGTCCTGGAGGGGCGTCGTGAGACGCCCCGTTTTTGTTTGCGCGCTATGATCGATCAATACTCGCTCGGCAGCAGGATGACGCTATCGGTGAACCACAGGGTGATGCCGGGCTCCGGAAAATCGGTGGACCTGATTTCCTTCGTGAAGACGCTGGCGTTATTGCCGTCCTCGCAGGAAAGGGTTGCCCGGCTTCTCTTTACATCGAGCTTCCAGACCTGGAAGGGCTCCGCCCTGACTGCCGGGATGCCCAGCTGTGCGAGTGCGATCTCGTCAAGCAGCCAGTAGGCCCCCACCTGGTCGGCGACGTACCGCGCTCCTTGTGTGTAGGTGACGCTGCGGTTGAGCGGGTGCCGGTACCACTCCTCCGAGCCTGTGAATTGTTTCAGATCCGCAAGCCTTGTGTCAGTCATTATGTCCTCTCTCGTTGGTCATGGTTGCATCGGCTGATGCAGCCTTGGCCCTCGCCGAGAGCGGGGTGTGCAAGCCGCAAGAAGAATCTGCGGGTCTGGGAGCGGGCGCAGGCAAAGCCGAGCCACGGAAAGCAGATTGTTCTTGGCCGGCGCGCTGACGGGGCGGCGCCCCTAAGCAGCGACCGCGATGCGCGGTCAAAAAAGGCACCCGCAGGAGCGTCAGCATAGCGCCTCCGTAAGGCGGGACGCGGGACCGAGTGCAGCCGCGAGACCGGTCAAGAAGGCACCCGCGTTCGGGGCAGTGATAGCGACGGCGGCATGGAATGACGGCGGGACCCTAACGCGAGTGCCTCCGGCGAGCGGCTCAATATTCACTTGCGCGAGGGATCGTCACCGGATGGACGAGACAAACGTTCCGCATCTTTCGCGGCAACGGCCTGGCTCGGTGAAGCGAAGCGCAGTAGAGCCCGGTCGGAATCCGCCGACGTGCCATTTCATAGGTCTATCGACTACGCCACTTCCGAATTGGGAATCCGAATTGTTGCCAGCACTGGGCAGCTAGCTGCATCAACGAGACAGTCCAAACAAGCCGGTGACGTCGGCGGCATAAGCCGCTCCGAAGATCGAGTTCGACCGGGGACTCCCGGTATCTTCGCTGCACAGGAGATCGTAGCCGTAGGCGTAGTGTGCGGCGACCATGTCGAAATCGGCCCAGTCGGCCAGCCGATCTCGTGCGACCTTTTCGAAAGCCCCTACCGACGAATGCAGCTTGGGACCAGCTTTTTCGGCTGCCAAGCCTTCCCGCCAAAGGAAGCGGTCGAGCGAGATGTAGTTCATGGCTGCCGCGAGCCTGGCCGGCGTTCTGCGCGGCAAGCCCATGAGCTACGGAAAGGCTTTCGCCAAAATCCTTTAAAGACTCCAGCGGAAACTCGGCAAAGTGACGGATGAATTTACTGAAGCGATCTTGGCGGTCCTTGATCTGGACATGATCATCGGCAGCCCATTGGTCGCGCTTCACGTCGATGATCCCGCCATACGCGATGCGTCCTCCGTGCAAAACGCGGAAGCCGAAAGCGAATGCATCGCTGATGAGCGCGCGCCGGCCCTCGGGGATCGGTGGCGGATTAGCCGCTGCCGGTGTTCCTATCGCCAGGAGAAAGGCAATCCGGTCGACATTCGGCAGCACTTCAGCAGCAAACGCGGCTTCCGGAATGGCAGCCTGTATACGCCCGCGCCGGACGCACCATTGGATGTACCACCATGCCAGCCTGCGCTTCTTCGAGAGAATGCGCGCGGACGTCAGAGGCCACCAGCCCGTCGTGACGATCTTGCCCAACTGCGGACGGGCGACGGGGCTATAGGCATTGGTGTCGAAGGAGGCGCGGATCGGCTGCAATGAATTAACTTTCAAAAGAGTGAGTCGGCATCAACTGTAGCCTGCATATTCGTGAGCGCGATTTCCGTCTCGAATTCAGCTGGCTGGGTGCCGGAATGGTTGCGGGTTTCAAGACCGACGAGGCGATAGGCGTTTGCGACACCGCCCGCACGGGCATAGCTACGCTGGCGCTCAACATACAGAAGACCGTTATGAAGCAGGATGCTGATGGCGCGTTTGATGGCGTGCTGTTCTACGCCAGAATACTCGGTGATCTTATCGTAGCTGATGTTAGCGAAATTGGTCAGGCGATCGCGCCGCGACGCAAACAGGAAGTAGAGCTTCAGCGCATGGAGTTCGGCAGGGCTCCGCAGCTTAAAGTCATCAAAGGCGGCAACTCGGCCGTCAAAATAAAGCAGGCGCGCGGGAATCTTCGCCCAGCCCGCTACAGGATCGTAGTCACGCAGGACATATCCGCTCCTGCGTTCATCGCGTGAGATCAGCCCCATGGCCTCAACGACATTGAGCCCGGCGGCAACCTTCGCGCGGCTCAAGCTCGTGCAGTGGGTCAGGTCATCGTAGGTGATGACAGCGCGTCCCTGATCGTCAGCGTGATGCACGAGGACAAGCAAGGTCATAAGGCCAGCAAGATTGTCAGCGCCTGCGCCGTTCGCCCAACGCAGCTCGCGCAGCCTTTTCTGCTCGATCCAACGGGACGGCAGCTTGGTCCATTCCTTGAGCGCCATCAGGTCCGGTCCTTTGTCACCGCGAGGACCGCGTGGATGGCGTACGCCGCCAGGGCAAACGCGGCGAGCACGACACCGGCAATGAGGGCCCAGAAGGGCATGCCCCCTACCAGGCGGGTGAATTCGAGAAATTCGGTCATTGAAGTCTCCTTCGCCAATTCGAGACCTTCATTTTTTATAAGTGTGAGCATCTCTTTTTCTAGAGACAATGGGGCAACAATGACAAGCCTGATTATATGAAAACGATTGGAAATCAATCAGATAAGGGCCGACAATTCGGTTCCTGAATGCTTCTGAAACAGTTCACGAAGCGGGTGCCGTGAACTGTTTGGCCTGTTCCCCCGGGCTTTCTGTGGGTTACGTGCGCATTGAAACGTAACGTGAACATTTTGCTATTGGAATCAGAGAGAATCCTTATGCTGGTTCCATGTCCAAAAAGGTCACCGATAACCAGATCCTCGGGGAGCTGGGCGAAACTGCCGTCAAGAAGATCGTCCTTGAGACGGGCTTCATCTACGAGCAGCGTGGACGCCTCGAGGCGGGCGTCGACGGGCTAATCGAACTGCGCGATCCCAAAAGCGGCGCCCCCCTCGGCAAGCTCCTTGCGGTGCAGGTCAAGTCGACAGCATCCGGAAAGTACGTGCGCGAGACAGACCGACAGTTCGAATACCTGCTGCAACCGGATGATCTCGCGCTGTGGCGTCAGTCTAACATTCCCGTGATCATTGTTTTGTGGCGCCAGTCGGACGGCAGCGCCTACTGGAAAGATGTAACCGATTCCCTGCGCGGTGAAGAGCGGCGACTACGTTTCGACAAAGAAGCCGACCGCTTCGATGCGAGCTGTGCGGATCGCCTTGGTAACCTGACCATCGACCGCCATACTCCCGGCGTCTTCGTGCCGCCGCTCAATCGTGGCGAAGACGCGATCATCAATATGATGCGCGTCCAGCTGCCCGAGGAGATATTCCTTTCAAGCTCACCATTCGGCAGCAGGCGCGACGCGATCCCGGAACTGCACAAGCATGGCTCACCCCGCTACGACTGGGTCATACGCAACCGGCGCTTCGCGTCCTTCTTCGATCCGCGCGACTATCCCACCAAGTCCATCGTCGACATCGACCAGGTCGAAGCGATCGATACGTCGCTGTTCGCGCTGAACGATGACCTCGACGATAGAAATGACACGATTGACCTGTTGCGCCGTACGCTGGAGCGGCAGGTCGTCTCTGAACTTGCGTTTCTGCCAAAAGACCGCCTGTTTCATTTCATCGCGATGGCGCAGAACAGGTCACGAAGTTACCGGTACGAAGCCAACGTGAAAGACGCCTCGGCGAAAGTCGTCAGCTATTACCCGAACAAGAAGAAGCCCGACGCCCCGGGGTACGTGCGACACCACGCTGCAAGCTTCCGGTTCGAGCGGCTGGGCGATGAATGGTTCATCGTCATCGATCCAACGTTTTACTTCACGCGAAATGGTTTTCAGCCTCACAGGTACCCCGAGGCGCTGCTTGCGGGAAAGAAACGGCTGGAACGCAACGCCGCCGTGCGGGGACAAGTCATCATGTGGCAACACCTGCTCGCTGAGAGTGGGTCAAAAGAGCAAGGCTTGTTCGACACCATCAGCAGCGATCCCGTTCTGCGGTTCGAGCATCTGCCTGTCCTTACATTGTCGCAGGCCGTGCCGGAGTCGTCCTGGACGCGTACCGACCCCCGCGCCAAAGACATGCAGGCCGCTGACCTCTTCGAGGAAGGGGTCTTCTCGTGACGTTCAAGACCCGCATTTTCGGGGAACCGCTCCTGGAGTTCGGCAACGGCGGTCAGCATCCCGATCCGCGCCAAGGGTTGCGTGAATTCGGTCCACTGCAACCCCGATCTGGCGATGTTGTGCGCGTCGGAGTCGTTGGTACCGAGGACACGAGTGAAGGCTTCAGCGAATTTATCGATGAGACGTCGCACGGCATCGAGAGCGAGAGCCCGCAACTGATCAATCTCAACGCTGACTTCCCGGGCCTCGGAAACCAGAATCCCTTCCGGTGCAAGTTCGAGGTGCCGGAAGACGCAAGGTCGGTTCTGTCCCGGCGAGAGATCGCAGACATCATTCAGATTGGCCGCCATGACATGGCCGTCCGGCAAGCTGTCGAACTGATCACAGCGAAAATGTCGGCACTGATCGAAAGCAGCGCGAAGCCGGATGTGATTGTTCTCGCATTGCCAATCCCGTTGATCGAGAAACTCGTCAACGCCACTAGCGAAGAAGAAGCCGACGAGGCCGCCGAGGAAGAGGATTCACGGCAGGATGATCTAAACTTCCGTGATCTTCTAAAAGCAAAATCCTTGCATCTCGACGTGCCAACACAGATCGTCTGGCCGGATACGTGGGACGACGCCGCGAAGATTCCGCGAAAGATCAAGCGGACCAGCAATCGTCAAACCCAAGTCAAAGCGACACGCGCTTGGAATTTGTTGAACGCGCTGTTCTATAAAGCAGGCAAGGTGCCGTGGCGTTTGCTGCCCAACCAATCAGACTACAGAACAAATTTTCTGGGGATAGGGTTCTATCGCGATCTGGATGGTCAGCAACTTTGGACCAGCACCGCGCAGATGTTCGACGAACGGGGACGTGGCCTCATTCTGCGCGGTGCGCGTGCGCAAACTGAAACGCGTGGACGCCATCCATACCTTACGGCTGCGGACGCGGAGGAATTGGTTGCCCAGTCGATCGGCGCCTACAAGGCGCATCACAAGCACGTCCCCGCACGCATCGTCGTCCTGAAAACATCGCGGTTCCGATCCGAAGAGGCTGAAGGGATCGATGCCGCGCTCAAGCGATTCGATATCGAGCTGTCTGACCTTGTCTGGGTGCAGGAAAGTTCGCCCATCGCCGTACTACGCGACGGGAATTACCCCGTATTGCGGGGAACGTTTGTCGACCTACGCGGCAAGGGCCTGTTGTACACGCGCGGCAGCGTCCCGTACTACGGGACCTACCCGGGCCTACGGATCCCAAGACCACTGCTATTGGTACCGCACGAGAATTCTGACAGCGCCCTGGCCCGGCTTGCCGAGGAAGTGCTGGCGCTGACCAAGGTCAATTGGAATACGACCCAGTTTGACCAGAAGCTGCCAGCCCCCATCAGGGCGGCACGGGACGTAGGACGTATTCTCAAGCACATTGAATACGGGGCGGCCATCTCGCCTGACTTCAGGAAATATACCTGAGGGCGCTTGGCGCATGATGGGCTTTACATAATTTTGGCTACGGCGTGTGATTCGGCTGGCGTGCCAGCCCCGCGCCGCTATCATCGGACGGCACTCCCGCAACTCGACTGGATGACCTGGGCTCCGGGCCCAAGGAATAGGAATGAACGCAGTAGAAATTGAAGAGGCAGTATCGGCTTTGGCGGCGCATCCTCTCGACCCTGCCAGTTTCTCTACGCCTTCCTGGCCGCCTTCGGCAACAAGGATACTACCATCAAGCGCCTGCGGGCTGGCAACACCAACCCTCTGATGTTCCGGGCGGTGTTCTCCAGCGCAACCACATCCATATTGCGGGTTGTGATGACGGCATGGTCAGCAAGACCATGATGCTGTTGCGCGAGAGTCCAAAGACTGTTGCTGAGAAGGCCAAGTTCATCGTCGCTACCGATGGCGTCTCGCTCAATCAGTCGCGAACCACTAGCTTGCCCGTATCAGGACTTCGCCAAGCACTTCGGCGTCTTTCTTCCTTTGGCTGGTATTTCGCCTGTCAAGGAGATCAAGAATAATCCCTTCGATATCAAAGCGACGGGCAAGCGTGTGAGCGGATTCACCTCGCGCAATTCCTGAAAGCCGATTCCTGAGTAATGCTCCAGCAGCTGCAGCAGCTCGCGACAGCCGCGCGCCGCCTCGACCTCGTCCGGCGCGACAAGGCCTTGCCTCTCCAGTTCGCGTACGTCGACCGGCAGGGGCGGTAACGGCTGCGGTCGGCCAACCATGCGCAAGTACGGGAGAAATGCATGAGCAGGAAGACGCGCCTTCGGAGAGTTTGAGACGGCGGGTGCCGTGGTGAACGGTTTCGGCGATGGCGGTGTCGATCCAGAACGCGCCGCCGTCGAGCCCGCGGCAGCCGAGCGTGCAAGATCGGCTCACTCAAGCGACAATTGTGTCGGCCCGACAATCTAGCTGGATGTCTCGTGTCAGAAATAGGGATCAATCGCCTCCCGATGCCGGATTAAGTTGAGCGTCATGAGTACTCGGGTCTCCACCTACTTCAGGCGCGCCTTGCGAGCCCGACGAAATCAAAGAAAATCTCGAAGCCATCGTCCTCCACTGTTGGAGGGCACGCCGATGAGCCTCCTAGATGCGCGCAACGGGCGCCACCTTGGCAATCAATTTTTCGAAGCGGACGTCATTGTGCGCGGCGGTCTTTTGCAGTCGGATTGGGTGGCGTGTGTAGAACGGGCTGTTGGGGAAAACTATCAGCTCTTTGCTATCAAGTGTCGTCAATTCTTCCTTCGTCATCAGGCGCGTCTCTTGCGAGGTGGTCGACGTCGATACGGTACCCTTGCCACCTCCAGTCGAGTGAGACTCGACGAGTGCGGAAAAGCTTCCAAGTGCACGGGACCAACGATCGCTCTCATCGGGGTCCGTCGCCGGAACGTCGAAGAGCGTCACGATGTCGGCCGTGCTCAGCAGAGTGCGGGCCCCTGATTCTCCATAGGTAGTCACTATCTGGGCGCGATCTTGCCAGATCGTCCAAAGGCTGGCGCCGTGGCCGGGAAGTTCGCCGGTTGCTTTCAGGACGGCGTCGAAACGGCCCAGCGTGTTCGCCTCGTCGATGAAGATCACCATGCGCTCCGCAGGGTGATGTTCGCGCACGGTGTCGAAAATGTCGGCCAACAGCCATCGCAGGAACGGCGCCAAGGTCAGGTTGTCTCGGGATGGCACCGCCACGAAGAGATCGACGTCGCCGCGGGTCAGATCCCTCAGATCAAACGAATTGGTGCTGACCAGACTGGCGGGCCGTGCGTCGTTCAGCCATGCGAATGCTTGGCTCGCCGTCGATATGATCGTGTCCCGCGCCTTGGGGTCGCTTTGCATGATCTTCAGCGCTGCCTGGGCTGCGGGCGACACGTTATGGAGCAGCAATCCCCTGATCAGATCATCCTCGTTGTTGAGCAGCCTCCAGACTTCCGGGATGTCCCGCTTCGGGGAATGTAAGGCGACGAGCATCGCGCCGACGATCAGATCAACGGCGCGATTGTTGAAGTAGGTGGCCGCGCCGTCGCCATTGCCGATCGGTTCGGGCAGCAACATCCGGGCGGTATGTTGCAGGTAGAGAATGTCAGCGGCGGCGACGTTTTCGAGGGGATTCCAGCTATCAGTGCCGCCGACAAGCTGTAAAGGATCGAGGCATCGGACGGTGCGTCCCAGTTGGCGCCGCCGACCGGCAACGGCGCGGTAGGCGTCCCCCTTGGGATCGATCACGACGGCAGGCCCGAGCCAAGCTTCCAATTCGGGATAGGCCAGATTCGGGATCAGCAGACCCGATGTCTTGCCCTTTCTTGGGGGCGCAATGGTCAGGAGATTTCCCTCGATCGAGACACGGACGGCTCGGCCGGTGCTTTTATCAATGCCTAGCTCAAGCCCAGTATTCATCTTGCCGATTTCGGCCATGGTCGCCCATCTGGCCGCACCGTGAATGGCGCTCGGATCGCGCTTTATCTCGAACCTCTTGATCCGGAACAGCAGCACAGTGATGATTAGGAATGCAACGAGCGTGAGACCGAGCTCGACACGGCCGCCTCCGGCGAACTCCGGCGACTGTCCGCGGAACATGAACCAGTAGGGCCGAAGAAGATTGGGCAGATCGAGGGAAGCGACATAGCCGAACCAGCGATCCGGTTTGATGACGTCCGCCGGCCAGGCCGCGAGATCACCGCCGTGCTGTCCCATGACGGCCAATGGATATCCGAGCACGATTGCGCCGAACACGACCGTGATGAAAAGACACATATTCCACATAACGCGACGCATAGCGAACTCGGGACTCTTGCAGGTGCCCCGATTGCCGACAATCGGGTCCCGCCTCTTGTTCATCGGCAATCGTCGCACAGGTGCTCGATGCCAGACGAGAGGTTCTAGTCCCGCAGCTCCATCAAAAGCACTTGCGGAATTTGCAATGCATATTTTGGTGCGAACCTGTACCGCGTCCCTGGCCGGGTCGGGGCGCAGGGCGCGTTATTGCCCGCCCTCGCTTGCGTCGATGTCGGCGTCAATCTCGCAGATCACGATCTCAGCGCCATTGAGTGGCAGGCAATCAAGTCTATGGCTGAAGCCGTTGCCGTCACGGTGCGGCCAAAGCCACTGATTGCGTGCCAGATTTTCTGCTTACCGCTTTTGCTAACTGCGTAAATCCGATGCGTCGGCGAAGAGAACGTGATTGGGTTGGTCATGTGAAGTCTCCCTTTCGTTTGCGGGCCTGCCATTTGGCGACCTCGATGGCCGCTTGCAGGCGAGGCGCAAAAGCAGCGCAGTCAAAGCGAGCCGCCGGGCTCCCCTAAGGGCCGAGCTGCACACGTGAAGCACGGAAGCGAATGGCTTTGACGGCACGGCGCGCCGCGACAGAAACGCCGCATTGAGAGGTCGTTCTATCGCGGGTTGTGGTTTTTTTTGAAAAGGAGGTCGCGTGAAGAACGTCGTCCTAGGGCCACACAGCGAGGAGCGGTTGCAAAGGGCAGGCTTTCGGGTCGATATGATCGGAAAAGCTCTGGACCGTTCGAGGACAACTTGCCCCCGTACAGCGTGCTTTGGTGATTCCGGGCGGTCTGCGAGCAGGCCGGACCGACGCCCGACCTGTTTGGCATCAGCCGCGCTTCTCTGCCAGATGGCGACCACCACCCGCTCGAACAACGAACCCTGGGTAGCAATGTCACGCCGGCCTCGTTCAATGCTTGGGCGAGCTTCAAGGCACCTTCGAACTCCGGAAAGAGGGCCGCCAGTTCTTCGGGTTCGACGTGGGTCGCGCTGTAGTCGTGCGGGATGTTGCCGTCGAATGCCGCCATGACGACGCGAGCGGAGAACTGGCAAGCACCTCATCGATCGTAGCCGACGCCCGTAATGGGGAACCGCGATGCGCTTCAAGTTTCGTCGAGCGCGTGCGAGACCTTCAGGATCTTTGCGTGGACTGACATGGTCACCTACCTCTCGCAAGCCCAGCGGAACGCTCTGCTCGATTGGCTATTTCAGCCGGCTGCAATCAAGCAAACGAAATGCATTGCAAATTTTGTCGAGTGGAGGCGCGATCGTGGGACCGCGTGGGTCGACCGGCTCTCTGGCGATGTTGTCGGGCTTGCGCCAGACGGTCTATCCCGGAATGAAATCGGCGGATCAACTTCTTCTTTGCAATTTGAACGATCGTCTTCACGCGATCTGAAGTCGCGGTTTGCATAAACAGCGCGGGATCATACGATCCCGAAAACGTCCACGCCTCCACGTCATTGCAACCGCAAATCAAGTACGAGACCGTCATGCCGTTTGCCGAACTTCGCAAGGCCGCCGCTACAGTTGAGAACAATGAGGTCGACGTAGGTGAGGTGAGAGACATTCCGCCGGAATTCGATCTGCCTCGGGACCCCGTCCCTGGTGATGAGGCTTATGTCCATTCGGTATTTTACGATCCCCGGCGATTCGAGACGTTTCCGGACCGGCTCTTGCAGCGGGTGCGAAACGAATTCCCGAAGCAGCCCCTATGGCAAGCAGAACCTGTACACGCCGCCAGCCTGCACGGCAGAATGGCAGCATACAGTTGGTCGCACACGGAGAAATTTCTCCGGTTCGGCTACGTCGCGGAGCTTGAGCCGCCGGTCTTCCGAAGTGGCCCATCCCCGAAACGGTCGCTAAGAAGCCAAGAGGCTTGGAATGCCTTCCTCGTCAACGCTTCCTTTGCCGAAGCAATCGCTGATGCCCTTCGTGAATGCCGAGCCGACTACAGGCTTGATTGGATATTCCGCTATCCGCATGCAAATGCCTTAGGCCCCATTGTCGGCAAGGTCGACGACGGTTTTCGCAGGGCGCGCGACCCGGATGACCAGGGAAGAGCCCCGGAGCCGGGTACAACCATACTATGCAAGCAAGGAACTCTATTGGTCGCGCCCCGGGCTATTCTCGGGGAGCGCCGAAATGGCTTGCCTGTTGTCATCGCCTATCCTGCGGATCCCGTAACTCTGAATACTGCATCGAAGGACGGACGAGCACTATATAGCGATTGGACCAGCGACACCCGAAGGGAAATTTTGGACCGTGTAGAACGAGAGATCCGCGCTTGGTGTGATGTAGGTTTCAATCCAGAAGCTTTCTTGCTCTGGGCATTGCAGACAGTTGCTATCTTGCGCGTACAGGCGACCGATTGGAAAGGCCGCGAGAGGCGAGCCTATGTCCAAGGCGATGCTCACGCAAAGCGTCTAGATGACGAGGCCGAGCTTCGCCTGAAACTCACTGAGTCAGGCCTCGAGCAGAATGACACCTGTCCGATTGAAATGAGGCGCGTTCCGGTCGCCGCCCGAGCTGATGTCATCTCGATGTTGGCCGGCGGGATCGGTCTCGAGGACGAAGCGATTTGGCGTGACGACCACGTTCATCGCGATAATTTCGCTCGCCAGAATCTCGGCAACCTCGCCGAATGGATCGGTCGCCTAAAGCGATTCCATCGTGCAACGCTCAGCCCCTCGCTCGCTCGGCTGATCGAGGAGATATTGACCGACACTCCAGATTCACTGCAGGAATTGGAAAGGACATGGGATGACTGGTCGGGTCCACGCCTCATTCGCGCTCAGTTTCCTGATAATGTCTGGCAGGCCTTGGTTGATGCGACGTTGTATGGTGGGCGAGGTGAAATAGACGTCGAGGTCCGGTACAATTGGAACGACGATCCCACCCAGCCAGCCATGATTGTCCCGATCGAAGGGGACGACAATGCCGAGGAAATCGTTGTCGCCGGACCGTTGCTTGATCTGAACGCGCCGCGCCGCGCTTGGTGGCTCCAGCAAGTCGAGCAATTCCGACAGAACGGATCGTTAACCATCTGAACGACGCCAAGGCCTCGACCGGAAGCGGCTCGGAGGCCAAGAGAGCCGATATTAGAAGTCGAGACAGGCCCTTACCGAGCCTTTTCTGATCGTTTGCCGCTTCACCGGAAATCGTCGAATGGGCGCTCCCGTCGAGACGGATGGCAAGCGGCAAGAGCGACGTTAGCTGAGACAACATGGAAGAGAAAGACAAGCCACAAGGACACAACAAGCCGCGTTTTCGAATTGGCGGTCCGGATGAGCTACTCGTTTTGTTATGGGCGCGAGGCGACGATCAAGGATATCGCCGAGAAATTCAAATTGAGCTTGGCAGAGGTTGAGGACGCCATCCTCCAACGCGGGTATAAGCGGCAACGACCGCGCCGTTCCCGCCCTACTTCGCCGCGGGCGTGTTCCCAGTAGTGGCGTAGCTCAATAGCGCAAAGCTATCCGCATGCGCGCCCCCCGGACAGCGCTGTAGCGGGCGGACGGCGTTGCGGCGGTGGCAGTTCGTCTGGTCGGTATGATCCGGCTCGAAAACCACGAAAGGGCCGTCCACCGTGCCCGCTGTATGACGCTAGAAAACAGCCACGGTCTGCAGCCATGCCCATGGTCGAAGATCATGCTGAAGTGCGTTTCGATCCAGATCGGATGCATGGCTTGGCAGTAAACCTTGGATCCCCGCGCAAGAGCTCGGCAACAGAGAGTAGTCCCGGAAGCTGGGCTCACAATCATGGGATATTACCTTAGCTCGGAGGGTAGCTTTGGCAGAGATCGTCCGCCATAAAGCCGACAAAAGTGTTGTGCTGTCGCGGCGGCGAATACGCGCATTTTTGGAGATTGTTCAGGTCTGCGCCATCAGGCCAAGAAGCATCCTAGCGAAGTTCATACGAATCTAGGCGCTCCCATTTGCATTGCAAATTTTGCCGATCGCAAAATTTGCAATGCACGGCACGGCGCTTTTAGGCGTGCTTGTTGTGGCCTCCTTCGATGGAGGTTCCGATGGTCGCGACGATCGCGGCTGGCACGACAGCGCAGTACTACAGCAAGCAGTCCGAGTATTATGTCGGCGGCGGGGAGCCGGCCGGCCGCTGGATCACAGCCACCGGCAACTTCGGCTTGGTTCACGGTGCGCGTGTCGACAACGCCCTGTTCGAGCGCCTTCATGCCGGTCTCGACGCCGACGGCCAGCCCTTGTTGTCGAACAATGGCGACAGGACTGACCACGTCGGCGGGATCGACCTGACGCTCTCGGCGCCGAAGTCGGTCTCGGTTGTGTTCGCGCTGGCCGATCCCGACACACGTCGTGCGATCGAGCAGGCCCAGCATGAGGCCTGCGAAGCGACGATCGGCTTCCTCGATCGCAACGCTGCGTTCTGCCGCCGCGGGAAGAACGGCCACAGGCTGGAGCGGGTCTCTTTATCTGTGGCATCGTTTCAGCACGGCGAGGCAAGGCCTGTCGCGCACGATGACGGCCGCATCTTCGCCGACCCCAATTTGCACAATCACGAAGTCATCTTGAACTGCAGCGTTCGCGATGATGGCACCGTCGGCGCTTTGGATGCCCGCCATTTGTTTGCCTATAAAATGGCGGCCGGCGCCGTGTACCATCTCGCACTTTCTTCAAATTTGAAGAAACTTGGCTTTGAAATCGGCGAAATCGGCAAGAACGGCATTTTCGAAATCGTCGTGCCGCAGAGCCATGACGACACGACCCTCGGCCAGAAGTTTACGGCCCTGCAGCGCCATTTCTCGGCAAGGCGCAAAGAAGTGGAGCAGGCGATCGCTGCCGAAGGGTTGTCGTCCGCGGAAGCGCCGGCCTTGGCGGCAGCGATCGCTCTGGGTACGCGTTCGTCGAAGACGGAGGAGCGGACTACCGATCGCTTCGCCTTGTGGGCCGAAGAAGCCGCGCCGCTCCTGGACATCGATCGGCTCATCGAGGCTCTGCGAGCCGACCGAACCTGGGATCAGGCTGAACAAGAGCAACTGATCGCCGAGCGCGTCGCGGCCGTTCCGGCTGAACTTACCGAGCACGAAAGCCTGTTCGAGCGGCGCCACCTCTATGCGGCCGTCGCCACGTGCCTGGTTGGTACTGGCGCCGATGCCATGCGCGTCGAACACGAAGTCGACCGTCTGATCGAGGCCGGTCGTGTCGTCGAGCTTGGACGGGATGGCCTCCAGCAGGCCATCTATTCAACGCCTGCGCAGATCGCCATCGAGCGTGAGCTCGTAACGGTTGCCGAGCGGCTCGCGAAGGAGCACCGCGCGGCGCCCGACCCAGAGCATGTTCTGCAGCTTTGTCGCGCGCGCGGACTGTCCAACGAACAAACGTACGCTGCGCAGATGGCGACGACCTCGGCCGCCATCGCCGTGATCGAGGGCGCTGCCGGGTCGGGGAAGTCGAACACATTGGCAGCTATCGTGGCCGCATATTCCGACCCGGCGACTTCCGGCGGCATGCAGGCCACCAGGCGGCGGATCATTGGGACGTCCCAATCCTGGAAGGTCGCCAAGGAGCTGCAAAAGCTCGGCATCCAAGCGATGGCCACCGACGCCTGGCTTGCCCGCACCAAGGAGCAGTTCCTCGACGCCGATACCGTGCTCGTCGTGGATGAGGCTGGACTTTTGTCGTCTCGCCAGATGCTGGCGATCACCCAAAGGGCAGCGGAAGCACACGCAAAGGTCGTTATTGTGGGCGATCGCGAGCAACTGCAAGCCTTGGGTGCAGGTCCCGGCCTTTCCATTCTCGCCAGTGTCACTGGGACCACCCGCGTCGACACCATCGTGCGCCAGCGCGAGGCCTGGATGCGCGCCGCCGTGACGGATTTTGCAAAGGGCCACGCCGCGCAGGGCTTGGCCGCGTTCGAGGAGCGAGGTCTCCTCACCTTTGCGACCGGCGAGAAGGCGACGGTCACGCACATCGTCGATGCTTGGGAGAACGCGCAGCGCGCGCTCTCGCATCCGCAGGTCTTGTTGATCGCCAAGACCAACGCGCAGGTGCGAGCCCTCAATGCCGAGGTTCGCGTCCGGCTGAAGCGCGACGGGCGGATCATCGGCGAAGACGTCGAGGTGGTGGCCGTGACACCGTCTGGGCACGGCCAGACGCTGTCTTTCGCGGTCGGTGACGACATCCGCTTCCTGATCCGGCACGACCGTCTTGCCGTCATCAACGGCACCACGGCCAACATCATCGGTATCGAAGATCCTGATACGCCGGATCCCACGCTGCACGTCGAGATCGCCGGACGAAAGGCACAGTTTCGGGTGTCGGAACTCGCCGATGAACATGGGCGAGCCAGGCTTGGTCATGCCTACAGCACCACGATCTACGGCTCGCAAGGCCTGACAACTGATCAGGCCTTTGTCTGGGCCGGCCCGGCGATGACAAGGCACGACGCGTATGTGGCATTCTCTCGTGCCCGGAATCATCTCGAAATTTTTGCCAATCGTCGCGAGGTCGAGACGCAACTCCGACTCGATTTGCCGCTGTCGGAACGGCTGCAAGCAACGATCACGCCGGAGCGGCGACTGGGCTGGTTGGCCGGCCGCCTCTCCAGGCTCCAGGTCAAGACCTACACGCTCGACCCCTTGCTCGACCATCCCGCTCGGGTCCATGGACGCGACTACGAGCGGAGCGCGGAGTACTACCGTGGCTAAATCCCGCATCCCCAAGGTGCGGCTGCAGCCCCGTGTGATCGCTCCCGCGATTTCGCCGGCGCCACGGACGATGGCGGCAGTGCCGAACCACCCGACAGCTAGTGGCGGCGCGACCACTCCCTTGCGGCCGTCCGACCCCGAGTTCTGGATCGTGATCAATGAGGTCGCGGATCCCACACCCATTGCGCCTGCCGAGCTCAACGCCATCGAGCGATATTTCTCGGCGGTACTCGATGACGTCTTCGCTCCTTCCCGCAAGCCGTCCCCCTAACCAACCGAAAGGACCACGACCATGCCCGACAACAACCTCCCGCTCGACACCAACACCATTTTGCGAATGCAGGTCGAGCATTTTGCCGACTTCGCCGTTGAGGCCGCGCTGGGATTGGTACTCGCATCGATCGATGCGATCGCCAACCAGACCGATTTCGACCCCGATCCGGAAAGCTGCTTCAGAGTGCTCGGTCGGCTGCCGGCCATCCGCCAGTTGCGCGAGCTCACGGAAGATCAGCGTCACGACATGTTCGTGGAGGGATTCCGTCGCATTCCCAACGGTGCGCAGGATACGTTTGAAATCCTGCTGACGAGCCACAAGGAGCTCTTGTGGGAGGGCCTCCGGAAGCGCTGGAATGTGGTTGCGAACGAGGTCCCGCTCCCCTGATCTTAACCGTGCAGGGGGGTCAGGCGAAGTATCACTTCCCCTGATTCCCCTGCATGGCTAGACTCCCTTTGTATCGCGTGAGGAAGCTGCCGATGGCCCGCAAGAACCTTCAAGTCTCAGAAGCGCCGGATAATGCCGCCGGGCCGCGGCCACGCAATGTCCTGATCTATATTCGGGTCTCAACCGAAAAACAGTCCAATAATCAGCTCAGCCTCGATTCACAGGAGGAGCATTTGATCGCGCGTTGCAAGCGTGATGGCGACCATATCGCCGGCATCTTCCGCGAAGAGGGCGAAACCGCCACCAACATGAAACGCCCGGCGTTCGAGCAGATGATCGCGCGCGCAACCGACGGCACGCGCACGATCGACGCGATCATGGTGTACTCGTTCTCGCGGGCCTTCCGAAACCAGGTCGAGCAAGAGCTCACGGTTCAAACGCTGCGCAAGCACAAAGTTGAACTGATTTCGCACGCCGAGCCGCTGGCTAACGATGACACTGGCGACATGTTCAGGAAGTTCATCGGCATCGTGAACGAATATCAGTCCAAGGAGACATCCAGATCCACAATGAGAACGATGAAGGCCAATGCGCAGCTTGGCTACTCCAACGGCGGCATCATTCCCTTTGGCTACAAATCTGTCGACGCAGACGTGATCGGCAACAAACAGAAGAAGAAACTAGCCGTCGAACCAGTCGAAGCGGAGATCGTGATCCGCGCCTTCGATCTGGCCAGAAACGGTGACGGCAGCAGCGGCCCGCTCGGAACGAAGAAGATCGCAGAGTGGTTGAACGCGCGCGGCTATCGCTCGCGCAACGGCTCGCTGTTCGGGACTGGCACCATTCACGAAATACTCACGCGCCGCGCCTACACGGGCACGCGGAACTTCAACGAGTTTGCTCGAAGGGGGGACGGCGAGCGCAAAGCGCAGTCCGAGATCGTCGAATATGAAATTCCCGTCATCATCAATCAGGCGACCTTCGAGGCGGTTCAAACCCTGCTGGTCTCGCGCCGTCCGAGGTCTCGTGGGCCGCGGCTCGCCTCGGCGCCGTCCTTGCTGGGCGGCCTTGTCCGCTGCGACTGCGCCAAGCCCTGCACCCTGACCACCGCCACCGGCACTTCCCGGACCGGCGTCGTCTACAACTATTACAAATGCATCCAGTCCATCAAAAAGGGGCAGCATAAGCACGACGGTGGCGCCTCCTGCAGCAACCGAAAAATTCCCCGCCCCGTTATCGAGAAGCTCGTCATCGAGGCCCTGCTGGATCAGCTCCTGCAGCCCGAACGGGTCATGGCCATCCTGACCGCCCTAAAGGCCCGCCGCGACGACCGCCAGGCCTCCGCCGACCGCCGTCTGGTCGATCTCGCCCGTCAGGTTACCGACGCCGAAGACCGCCTCTCCCGTCTCTATGCCTCGATCGAGGCCGGCACCATCGATGGCACGGACCCGACGCTGAAGGAGCGCGTGGCCGCCCTGAAGACGACCCGGGACCGGGCCCTCGAAGCCCTCGATTATGCCAAGAAGTCCAGCGCGGTCTCGATCGAGGCCGATCCTGTCGCGATCGACCGCTTCACCCGTCTGATGCGCGAACAGCTCGTGTCAGGCGATGTGGCAGCCCGGAAGGCCTATCTCAGCGCAATCGTGGATGCCATCGTCGTTAGCGACAGCACCATCCGCATCATTGGCGCAAATGACAATATCAGGGCCACGCTCGGTCCAAACGGCCAACCGCGAACCTCGGTTCGCAAATCTGTTCAGGAATGGTGCCCAGGGGCGGAATCGAACCACCGACACTGCGATTTTCAGTCGCATGCTCTACCAACTGAGCTACCTGGGCAGGTCGCGAGACGGCCGGAAAAGGCCGAGCGAGCGGGCGGGTTATAGTGGGGTGGAGGGCCGCTGTCCACCCGCCTTCGCCTTTGGCTACCGCGCGGCGAGCCCGGCCTGGCGGAGGGATCCTGATCGAACCGGCCTTTTCCACAACTTATTGGTAAATCTAACCTATTCCTCCTCGGCCTGGTCGTCACGGCCGGGGACGATGTAGGTGCCGGAGAGCCAGCGGTTGAGGTCGACGTCACGGCAGCGGGCGGAACAGAACGGGCGGAACGCATGCTCGGCGGGCTTGCCGCAGATCGGGCACGGTCTGGACGGCTTCTCGGCCTTCGCAGGCGCCTCCGCGGCGCCCGCCTGTTTTCGCTGTTCCGGCATTCAACCAACCGTAGCGGTGTTCAGCCAGCCGTATCGGATCGGAAAACCTTCGCCGCCGAGCAGCGTGACCGTTTCATAGAGCGGCAGGCCCACGACATTGCTGTAGGAACCGACCATCTTGACCACGAAGGAGCCGGCGATGCCCTGCACGGCGTAGCCGCCAGCTTTGCTGCGCCATTCGCCCGAACCGATATAGGCCTGGATGTCATCCTCACTCAAACGCTTGAAACGCACGCGGGTTTCGACCAGCCGCTGACGGAACGCTTCCCTCGGGGTCACGACGCAAATCGCGGTGTAGACGCGGTGGTTACGGCCCGACAGCAGTCTCAGGCACTGCGCGGCCTCATCCACCAACTCGGCCTTGGGGAGGATGCGGCGGCCGACCGCGACCACGGTGTCGGCGGCCAGGATGAAGGAGCCGCGGATGTCGTCGTCGAGCTGCACCGATTTCAGCGCCGCTTCGGCCTTGGCCCGCGCCAGACGATTGGCGCAGGCGCGCGGCAGCTCGCCCCGCCGCGGGGTCTCGTCGACATCGGCCGGACGCAGCGCATCCGGCTCGATGCCGGCCTGGTTGAGCAGGGCCAGCCGCCGCGGCGAGCCGGAAGCAAGAACGAGTTTGGGACGGCCAAGCATGCAGGCTCTTGGAAGAAGCAGGATTGGGTGGGTAAGCGCGCGCGGAACCTATCGGAAGGGGCCTTGTTTCACAACCGTGGAACCCGGCTGCGAATCATTTCCATCAGGAGGATACGCGCCCCATAAGCACAGCTCTTTGTCAGGGAAGCGACAAGGGGGCAACCGTGAGCGCGCGGCCAACGATGACATCTGACTGCCGTCCTGTGCGTGCGGAGAGAATCGCCCATCCGGCGCTTCGCGCCATCTTCTCCCACAAGGGGAGAAGGTTGCCGTGGGAGTTGATGTGCCCTCGCCCCTTGTGGGAGAGGGCGGCTCAGGTGGTGGACGCGGACTCGATTGGGTGAGGGGTTGGCTCCGCGTGCGCTCGTCTCTCGATAGACCGGGGACCCTCACCCGGATTGGATCTGGCGATGCAATCCGGCCTCTCCCTTGCAGGGAGAGGCAGGAGTGTGTGGCAGCGACGTGGGCAATTATACGCCTACTCGTTCGTGGCACCGGCCTTGGCAAAACGGCGGCGGATGCGGGTCAGGAGGCCGTCGCAGACTTCGCGATAGGCCTGCAGTTTCTGCTCGCGGTTGCCTTCGGTGCCGGTCGGGTCGTGGGTCGGCCAGTATTCGACGTCGGCGGCGAGCGTGCGGGTCAGCTCCAGCGCCTTGTGGTGGGCTTCCGGGGACAACGTGACGATGAGGTCGAAGTTCAGCCCTTCCCAATCCTCGAGCTCGTCGAAGGTGATCGGCTTGTGGGCGGAGATATCCTGGCCGAGTTCGCCCATCACGGCGACTGCGAACGGATCGAGCTCGCCCTTTTTCACGCCCGCCGAGCGCACATAAAGCCCTTGCGGGAACATCTGCTGCAGCAGGCTCGCTGCCATCGGCGAACGCACGCTGTTCTGGCCGCATGCGAACAATACGGCCTGCGGATTGCGCGCGGGCGGCGCCCCCATCGCTCAAGCTTTGTTGGATTGCGGCCGCGCGCGCCTCATGCGTCCTGCCCCTTCCAGTGGAGGACGCAGATCAGCGTGAACAGCCGCCGCGCGGTTTCGAAATCGACGCGCACCTTGCCCTTCAGCCGCTCCTGCAGCGTGCGCGAGCCCTCGTCATGGATGCCGCGGCGGCCCATGTCGATGGCCTCGATCTTGTCGGGCGTCGCGGTGCGGATCGCCTGGTAGTAGCTGTCGCAGATCATGAAATAGTCCTTCACGATCCGCCGGAACGGCGTCAGCGACAACAGATGCGCCACCACAGGCGTGCCGTCCTCCCGCCTGATGTCGAACATCAGCCGGTTGCCGGTGATGGCGATGTGCAGCGTGTACGGCCCGCTCTCCGCGCCGGCCGGCGCGAACAGGTTCTGTTCGATCAGGTCGTAGATCGCGATCGCGCGCTCGTGCTCGATATCGGGCCCGGAACGCCCGATCGATTCCTCATCGAGCGTCACCGCGACGATGCGATTGTTGGGGTCCTCCTCAGTGGGCGGCTTGTTCATGAGAGATTGAGGCGCAATCCGACGGAACGGGAATGGGCGTCCAGCCCCTCGGCCTTGCCGAGAGTCATCGCGGCCGGCCCCAGCGCGCGCAACTGGTCGGGGCCGCATTTCAGGATCGAAGTGCGCTTCATGAAGTCGAGCACGCCGAGGCCGGACGAGAACCGTGCCGAGCGAGCGGTCGGCAGCACATGGTTTGAGCCGCCGACATAATCGCCGATCGCTTCCGGCGTATGCGGGCCCAGGAAGATCGCGCCGGCGTTGCGGACCTTGGCCGCGAACGCCTCCGCATCGGCAGTCATAACCTCAAGATGCTCGGCCGCGGTCGCATTCGCGAGCGCCACCGCATCGTCGAGCTTTTTCACCAGGATGATCGCGCCGAAATCATTCCACGAGGCGCGTGCGATTTCCGCGCGCGGCAGGGTTGCGAGCTGCGCTTCCACCGCACGCTCGACATCGGCGGCGAGCCGCGCAGAATCGGTGATCAGGATCGATTGCGCGCTCGTATCATGCTCGGCCTGCGCCAGCAGATCGGCGGCGATCCAGTCGGCATTGCCGGTGTCGTCGGCGATGACAAGCACTTCGGATGGGCCAGCGATCATGTCGATGCCGACCTTGCCGAACACCAGCCGTTTGGCAGCGGCAACATACGCGTTGCCGGGGCCGACGATTTTTGCAACGGGCGCGATCGTGGCCGTGCCATAGGCGAGCGCCGCCACTGCCTGCGCGCCGCCGACGCGATAGATTTCGGAGACGCCGCCGAGATGGGCGGCCGCCAGCACCAGCGGGTTGAGCCTGCCGTCGGGCGCCGGCACCACCATCACCACGCGCGGGACGCCGGCAACCTTGGCCGGCACCGCGTTCATCAGCACCGAGGACGGGTAGGCCGCGGTGCCGCCGGGCACGTAAAGCCCGACCGCCTCGACCGCGCTCCAGCGCCAGCCGAGCTCGACGCCGAGCGGATCGACAAAGCGCTCGTCCTTCGGCATCTGGCGCTGATGGAAGCTCTCGATGCGGTCCCGGGCGAGCTTGAGCGCGTCGACCGTGGCGGCATCGCAGGCCGTCACCGCGGCATCGATCTCCGCCGCGGTGACGCGCAGGCCGGCGGCGTCGAGCTCGAGCCGGTCGAATTTGCGGGTCGCCTCGATCAGCGCGGCATCGCCCCGCGCCACCACATCGTCGACGATCGCCCGCGTGGCGCGCTCGACATCGGCCGACACCTCGCGCTTGGCGGCAAGGAAGGCGGCAAAACGCTGCTCGAAATCGGCGCTGCTTCGGTCCAGGCGGAGGGGCATGGGGCGTTCTTGAATTTGGATTCAGGGTCCCTGCTCAATGGCGCGGCGGATAGGGGCCGTCAACCCTCGATGGCCGACAAAGGGGCCCGGGCCAGAAGGGTGGGCAAAGCCAACGGGTCGCGCGAACGCGCGCCCGATGACAGGCTCCGCGTGCCCACCATCTAACGGCGTGCTCGGAATGGTGGGCACGCTTCGCTTTGCCCACCCTACGGCAGCTCCGGGACTGCCGGCGCGGTGCCGAGGTCGTCGGGGCCGAGATCGGTCAATTCGCATTCCAGGCATTCGACGTCGAGCCGGAGCGTGGCGCCCTGGCTGAACAGGAGCAGCGCGCTGCCGCCGGGGGCGGCGCCCTGGTGAAACTCGATGCCGAGCAGTTCCAGGGTGGCGTCCGGCGCCTCCAAATTGATCTTGCGTGACTTGCAGGCAAGCACGCGGTCGAAGCGCAGCGCCGCGATCAGCCGGCGCGAGGCGGTTTCGCCCGACAGCGTCTGCTCCCAGTCGAGCCTGGACATGCCGACCACGAGCCGCTTCTCGCCCTGGCGCCAGACGATGTCGGAGGCCTGCACGTGGGCATCCTGCACATGCGCCGAGATCACGGCCAGATCGTCGGCATCGAGCGCGATCAGTTTGAGCGGCGCGGGCGGTATCATGCCGAAAGCAATCTCCTGGATCAGAACCGGTTCCCCCGATATCAGTCCCTGATGCGCTCGATCGACGCGCCGCAGGCCGACAACTTCTCCTCCAGCCGCTCGAAGCCGCGATCGAGATGGTAGACGCGGTTGACCATGGTCTCGCCCTCGGCGGCAAGGCCGGCGATGACCAGTGAGACGGACGCGCGCAGGTCCGTCGCCATGACCGGCGCGCCGCGCAATCTGTCGGTGCCGCTTATCGTGGCGGTCTCGCCGTCGAGCGATATCCTGGCGCCGAACCGCGCCAGTTCCTGCACATGCATGAAGCGGTTCTCGAAGATGGTCTCGGTGATGACGGACGCACCGTCGGCGCAGGTCATCAGCGCCATCAGTTGCGCCTGCAGATCGGTCGGGAAGCCGGGGAACGGCGCGGTCGTGACCTTGACCGGGCGAAGGCCGGCGCCGTTGCGGCCGATGCGGATACCATCATTGTTGACGCTGACGGTGGCGCCGGCTTCGCAGAGTACATCGAGCGCCGATTGCAGCAATTCCGGCCGTGCGCCGGACAACTGCACCTCGCCGCCGGTCATCGCGACCGCCATCGCATAGGTGCCGGCCTCGATGCGATCCGGCAGCACGGTGTGGCGCGCGCCGTGGAGGCTGGCGACACCCTCGACGATGATGCGGGGCGTGCCGGCACCGGTGATGCGCCCGCCCATCTTGTTCAGGCAGGCGGCAACATCGGCGATTTCAGGCTCGCAGGCGGCGTTGGTGATGACGCTGGTCCCCCTGGCAAGCGTCGCCGCCATCAGCGCGACATGGGTGCCGCTCACCGTGACCTTGGGGAAAGCGATGTCGGCGCCGCGCAGGCCACCGGGCGCTTTCGCGACCACATAGCCGCCGTCGATCGAGATCTCCGCTCCGAGCTTCTCCAGCGCCATGATCAGGAGGTCGACCGGCCGGGTGCCGATGGCGCAGCCGCCCGGCAGCGACACCCTCGCCTCATGCATGCGCGCAATCAGCGGCGCGATCACCCAGAAGCTGGCGCGCATCCGCGACACCAAATCATACGGCGCGGTGGTGTCGATAATGTCGGCGGCCGAGATGTGCAGGGTCTGGCCCTGGTACTCGCGGTCGCCGGGCCGCTTGCCCGCGGACATGATGTCGACGCCGTGATTGCCGAGGATGCGCTGGAGCTGCGCGACGTCGGCAAGCCGCGGCACGTTGTCGAGGATCAGCGTCTCCTTTGTGAGGAGCGCCGCGATCATCAGAGGCAGCGCGGCATTCTTCGCGCCCGATATCGAAATGGTGCCGTTAAGCTCGTTGCCGCCGACGATTCGGATGCGATCCATGCTGCCTCTTGCTCTGATCCGCGAAAAACCTATCGAAGCAAGGGGCTACCGCAAAAGTGTTGAAATTTAGGGCAATTCCGTGGGCTTTTCAGGCGGCCGCCGCGAACTGGTCGAAGGAGACCCCGGTTAGCGTCGCCGAGGCCTCCCACAGCATCGCCGCGACCGCGGCATCCTTCGCCTGCGGCATGATCTTCGCCTCGACCGGCGGGCCCTTCAACTCGTAGAACCAGTTCGGGCCATAATAGCCGCCGGGCTCGGCGGCCGGCGAGGTTGCGGCAAATAATGTCGGCAACGCACCGGCCGCGGCGGACTGGCTGGCATAGGGTTGCAGCAAGCGGCTGAAATACGAGGATAGGCTCCTCGTGCCCGGGCCATTCGGGATCAGGTCGGTGCGCGCATAGCCGGGATGGGCGGCATTGCTCATCAGGCCCCAGCCGGCAGCGTCGCTGCGGCGCTGCAATTCGAGCGCAAATATCAGCATCGCCAGTTTCGACTGGCTGTAGGCGCGCCACGGGCGGTAGGACCGCTCCGACTGCAGGTCAGCGAAATCGATCGCGCCGGAGCGGTGCGCCAGACTCGAGAGATTGACGACCCGGGGCTTAAGGCCGCGGCGAAGCTGCGGCAGCAGGCGCGCGGTGAGCGCGTAATGGCCGAGATAATTGGTGCCGAGCTGCATCTCGAAACCGTCCTGCGTCGTCCGCCGCTTCGGCAGCGCCATCACGCCGGCATTGTTGATGAGGAGATCGACCGAAGGACGGCTGATGGCAAAGCGCCCGGCAAAGTCGGCGACCGAGGCAAGGCTCGCCAGATCGAGCGTCTCGTAGCTGACGTCGGCCTTCGGATATTGCGCACGGATGCGCTCGAGCGCGTGCCTGCCCTTGATGTCGTTGCGGCCGGTCAGAACCACGGTCGCGCCGGCGCCCGCCAGCGCCAGCGCGGTCTCATAGCCGAGCCCGCCGGTGGCGCCGGTGATCACGGCGGTTTTGCCGGTCTGGGGTGGAATGTCTGCAGTGCTCCAGCCGCTCATGCTTATATCTCCTGGTCGAATCGGGGTGTGGTTCCCTAAATGTGCACTAAGTGCATCTTTGCAAGTGGTGAAGGATTTGAAGCGACCGGCGAATCTGCGCAGACCAGCTAAGGGCAGGTCATCAAAGGAGAAAACCGCGCCTCCCGTGGCGCCGGGCCTGCGGGCGCGCAAGCGGCAGGAGACACGGGAGAAGCTGACGCGGGCGGCAATGGCGCTGTTCCTGGAGCGCGGCTTCGAGGCGACCACGCTCGACGACATCGTCGCCGCCGCCGACATCTCCCGCCGCACCTTCTTCCACTATTTCGCTTCCAAGGAAGATGTCGTGTTCGCTTGGCAGGAGGAAGCCAGCGCGGCCCTGATCGCGGCGGTCGCGGCGCGGCCTGCCGGCGAATCCATGCTCGCGGCGGCGGAGAACGCCATCATCGCAATGGCCGGCCAGCTCGATCCCGCCGAAGTGGTGGCGTTGGCGCGGTTGAAGCAGGACAACCCGGCGCTGCAGGCGCGCGATCAACTCAAGTATGAAAAGCTCGAGCGCACGCTGGCCGATGCGCTTCTGAGGCGCACAGGCAACAAGACAGACAAGATGCAGGCGCGGCTGGTCGCGATGATCGCTACCGGCGCGATGCGCGTCGGCGGCGAGTTCTGGGCCGCCGAGGGCGCCCGCGAGACGCCGGAGCTTCTCGCCAGGCGGATGTTCGCGGCAATCCGCGCGATGTTCGAATGAGTGCCCGGACGCGATGAGTAGCTGTTCCCTCTCCCCGGCCTACGGGGGCGAGACGAGCATAGCTCGCCCTGGGAGGGTTGGGGTGAGGGGCTCTATCCGCATAAAGGGTGACAGACGGACTCGCGGAGACTCTTCCTCACCCGAAATTCAAGCTGCGCTTGAATTTCACCTCTCCCCGCGCGCGGGGAGAGGTGAAAGAAGGCCCGCTCAGCCCTTGATGAACGCGAGCAGGTCGGCGTTGATGGTGGCAGCTTCCGTGGTGGGCATGCCGTGCGGAAAGCCCTTGTAGGTCTTCAGCGTGCCGTTCTTCAACAGCTTGGCGGACAGCGGCCCGGCGTCGGCATAGGGCACGATCTGGTCGTCATCGCCATGCATGACGAGAACGGGCACGTTGATCTTCTTCAGGTCTTCGGTGAAGTCGGTTTGCGAGAAGGCGACGATCCCATCGTAATGCGCCTTGGCGCCGCCCATCATGCCCTGGCGCCACCAGTTCTGGATGATGGCTTCCGAAGGTTTGGCGCCTGGCCGGTTGTAGCCGTAGAACGGGCCCGCGGCGAGCTCGCGATAGAATTGCGAGCGATTGGCGGCGAGCTGCGCCTGCAGCCCGTCAAAGACATCCTTGGGCAGGCCGCCCGGATTGGCCGGGGTCTGCAGCATCAACGGCGGCACCGCGCTGATGATCGCCGCCTTCGCCACCCGGCTCTCACCGTGCCGCGCGATATAGTGGACCACCTCGCCGCCGCCGGTGGAATGACCGACGTGAACGGCGTTCTTCAAATCGAGATGTGCGGTCACCGCCGCGAGGTCGTCGGCATAGTGATCCATGTCGTGGCCATCGCTCACCTGGCTCGATCGGCCGTGGCCGCGGCGGTCATGCGCGATCACGCGAAAGCCATGATTGAGGAAGAACAGCATCTGGGTGTCCCAGTCATCAGATGACAACGGCCAACCGTGACTGAACACGATGGGCTGACCACTGCCCCAGTCCTTGTAGAAAATCATGACGCCGTCTTTGGTGGTGATCGTGGGCATCGCGCAGCCTTTCGTACGAGTGAAGCCGATGGAACATACCGGTCGAGGCATGCTCCGGATTTCAAAATCGCCCTGCGATTATCAAACCGCGATGTCAGTCACGCGAACGAGGTCATCGGCCTGAAGCGCCGCCAGATGCCGATGATCGCCACCACGAACAGCACCAGCACGATGCCCTGCACGACGGCGAAGACCGGGCCGGACGGGGGCGCCGGCGGCACGCTCGGCGCCAACGCGTGCAGCGGGGGTATCTTGAGGAAGGACTGAACCACCAGCACGAAGACGTTGAGATAGAGCGATATCATCGCCGTCACGATGTAGATCGGACGCCAGGCGCCCGAAAGCTTCATGACATAGAGCGCGATGCAGGCGATCGCGAGCAGGACCAGCGAAATGATCCCGAAGATGTGCGAGGGCAGCAGCTCCTTGAACGGAAACAGAAAGCCGGTGACGCTGGTGAGGATCGTGAACAGCAGGAACACCGCGGTGAGCCCCGGCGTCTGTCTCGAGCCAAGCAGGGCGAACATCACGACAAGACCAGCGACGATTGCAACCAGGCTGATCACCACGTGAACAAGCGTAAACGTGGCCAAGCTCATACCCAGGACCATGTGAAGCACTCCCCATTGAGAACCGCGCTGAACACTACGATGCAGCAAGTGAGATTGTTACATGCCTCGCGGACCGAAAGCACGATTTACATGATGATGATAAGATGATTGGATGTGATGCGAATAAACTAAAGTATGAGATCTGCCGAAACTGTTTGCATGCCTGTTATAAATGACAGCACACCGATAACGACCACCGAATGATTTGAATTAGTAGTAGCGCGGGATCGGACCGTTATGCGGCGTCTTGCGGTTCGACAGGTCGAACAGCACGCGATCGACATAGCACCAGCCCCAGCCTTCCGGCGGATCGTAGCCTTCGATGATCGGATGGCCGGTCGCGTGGAAATGCGCGGTCGCATGCTTGTTGGGGGAATCGTCGCAGCAGCCGACATGGCCGCAGGTACGGCAGATCCGCAAATGCAGCCATTGGCTGCCGCTCTTTAAGCACTCCTCGCAGCCGAGCGCACTCGGCGTGACGGTCTGGATGCCGGCGATATGGGTGCAGCCTTTCGACATCTGCTCTTTCCTAAGCCGTGGAATTGGCGTTGTCGGCGAGGAAGCCGTGCAGCGCCGCGACGACCTGCGCGCCCTCGCCGATCGCGCCGCCGACGCGCTTGACCGATCCGGAGCGGACATCGCCAACGGCGAACACGCCGGGCACCGTGGTTTCCAGCACTTGTCCCGGCCCGTTCTGGCCGGTGAGCACAAAGCCTCCGCGGTCAACCTTGACGCCGCAGCCCTCGAGCCACCCGGTCGCGGGATCGGCGCCGACGAACAGGAACACGTTGTTGACGTCGAGCGTGTGCTGCTCCGGCGCCAGGCGGCTCTTCCAGCGCGCGCGTTGGAGCGTAGCGTCCTCGCCGCCTTCCAGCGCTGTGATCTCGGTGTTGAACATCAGTTCGATGTTCGGCGTCGCCTCGATGCGTTCAATCAAATAACGTGACATGCTGGCCCCGAGGCCGCCGCCGCGGATCATCATGTAGACCTTGCGCACATGGCCCGACAGGAACACTGCGGCCTGGCCAGCCGAATTGCCGCCGCCGACCAGCACCACGTCCTGCCCCGCACACAGCTTGGCCTCGATCGGCGAGGCCCAGTACCAGACGCCGCGGCCCTCGAAGGCCTCGAGGTTCTCGATGCTCGGCCGGCGATAGCGCGCCCCGCTCGCCACCACGATCGATCTTGCACGCAAGGTGTGCCCGCATTCGGTCGCGATCGAGAACAGGCCGTCCCGCTTGGAGCAGTCGAGCGATCTGACGGAAACCGGGATCAGGATATCGGCGCCGAATTTCTGCGCCTGGTTGAAGGCGCGGCCGGCAAGCGCCTGGCCGGAAATGCCGGTCGGAAAGCCCAGATAATTCTCGATACGGGCGCTGGCGCCGGCCTGGCCGCCAAAGGCGCGCGAATCGAGCACCGCGACCGACAGGCCTTCGGACGCTGCGTAGACGGCGGTGGCGAGCCCGGCCGGCCCGCTGCCGACGACGGCAACGTCATAGAGCTTGTCATGGGCGTGGTCGCCGATCATGCCCATCGCCATCGCAAGCGCAGTCTCGGATGGGTTACGCAACACGTTGCCGTTGGGGCAGACCACCAGCGGCAGTTCGGCGCGCGTGGCCGAATAACGCGCGATCAGGTCGGCCGCATCCTTGTCGGTGGCGGGATCGACCACGTGATAGGGCTGGCCGTTGCGCGCCAGGAAATTCTGCAACTGCGCGATCTTTCCGAGCGACGGCGGGCCGATCAGCACGGGGCCGCCGACGCCGCCCTGGATCAGGTTGACGCGACGCAGGATCAGCGCGCGCATGATGCGCTCGCCGAGATCGGCTTCGGCCACCAACAGCGCCCGCAATCTTTCCGGCGGAATCAAGAGCGTCTCGACATCGCCTTCGGCATGGCCGTCGACCAGCGCGGGCCGGCCGGAGAGCTGGGCAATCTCGGCCAGGAATTGTCCAGGCCCTTGGTCGATCACCGGCGTGACATGGCCGAGGCCATCGCGCTGGGTGATCGCGACCGTGCCCGAGAGCACCACGAACATCCCCGGTCCCGGCTTGCCGGTCTCGAACAGCGCTTCGCCGTCGCTATAGTGCCTGACCTCGCCGAACCGGCGCATGCGCTCGATCTCATGCTCGGTCAGGGTCGGAAAAGTCTGCTCGTGCCGCGGAAACGCGAGGGACCTCGCGCCGATCGGATTCGCCATCGCTTCTGCAGCCATCTCAGCAACTCACTCCTCTTACCAAAACACGGGCGCACCACCTGCCCAGCAGTTGGGACCGGCTAGCGATCCGGCTCGCCGCCGCTCGCGTCATCTAGTCTGCCCTCGGCCGTTTCGGAAGATGCAGGACCGCTACGCCCGCGCGCCTGCGATTTCCGCCGCTTGAGGTTATCTCGCAGCGCGAGCTTGAGGCGATGCTGTCTTGATTCGCTCGATGCGATCGCGCTCTGCCGCTCCTGCCTGTCCTTCTCGTCCTGCATGTTGCATCCGTCTTTCAAACTTGCATGACAATAGACCAGGCGCCGAGGGACATGCACCGGTCGATCGGGGAGGTGGGCTCCCCCGGTCTTCCGTGCGGTGGCAGGATGAACCGGCCAAAGCCGCACTCCCGAGCGCGCCCCGGGGAACCGAAGCGCGCCGGATTGGCCGAATTTCGACCGGACGAAGCGTTTTTGCGAGCTGTCTCCCGTCCCCGCGCTTGCACCGAAGGGGGGCTTGTGGCAAGAACCGGCGCGCCCGGAGGCGCCAACTAGGCCGATTCTTTATTCCCGGGCACGCTGCCGTAGCTCAGTGGTAGAGCACTCCCTTGGTAAGGGAGAGGTCGACAGTTCAATCCTGTCCGGCAGCACCAGATAAATCAACCAAATCAACGACTTAGCGAATCATCTCCGCGAATATTTTGGCCTGGAAGATAGCAGAAATCTTCCGCTCGATCAGAGCATTGCCGGTGTTACCGCATGGCGGACATCGGGTTTGCCGGCGAAGCCCAGCCAAGGAGCCGGCTTCACCACACCCTGCACCATCATTTATGTTTGTTACCGCACGACCAACACCGGCACGCTTCCGTCCGCCAGGACCTCCGATGTTTGACTCCCCAACCATAGCTTCCTGAGGCCGCGACGCCCATGAGAGGCCATGACGATCAAGTCGCAGCCTCTGGACTTTGCTGTGTCGATAATCGCAGTGGCTGGGTGCGCATTCGGAACATGCAAGAGTTCTGCAGATATCCCGACCTGCTCCGCCACGGCTCGCGCTTCATCGAGCGCTTTGCCCGCACGTTCCTTGCAGGCTGCGTCAAAGCTATCGAACATTTCCTGCGCGGGAATCCATCCCCCGTGCCCACTCCCGATCGGCAGAGGCTCCGTCACCGCGATGACTGTCACTTTGGCATTCAAGGCCTTTGCTAAAGCAATCCCATGCTCAACGCCTTTTCTCGCGACATCCGATCCATCCGTGCTCAAGAGAATATTGGCGTACATTTGGGGGCTCCCTTGCTCGTCGAACATTTTCCCTAAGGTCGGCGCGTCTTGATCCGCGCTATCGGATCGGGGCGCACGGGATAAACCCGCCGTCGGTTGAAGCCGACCGCATCCCTATCGAAGGCGCTCCGCTCGCACCAGCCGCGGTCCTCGCAATCCAGGATGCGTGGTGCATTTGTGCTGTCTGGTCAGTGGGTCAGTTTGTAGCAGTGTCCGCCGCCCCTGTGCCTGACGCGCGCGCGACACTTATCCAGCGTCGAAAATGAGCAGTCAGGCTGTCCTGCCGCTTTCGCCCCCCTTAACTGCGCACAGAACGTGGCAGCATTGGCAGGGTCTTGAGGACAAAGAACGAAGCCCATCGAGAGAAGCGTCATCATAGCAATAAGTGCTAGCGTTGAACGCGACATATCAAGCCTCCCTATGAGGTCTTGCCCACGCGGCAAGCACACGCGTCATCACAGCACGTTGGTCCGGAGCAGCGGCGGCGCCGCTCCGGACCAACGACACCGCTTTGAGCGGCTTGGGGCACGCCAGAAGCAGCGCAAGCTGGTGTAACGGCGCTCGCCGCGGGTCTTCAAGTAGAAGAAACCCGCCCTTCTCGACGGAAAAAGTCCCTAGAGCGCCGGTTGCTATGCAAACCGGTGTCCCCCTCGGATCAAGCCCGAGGGCATGCTTCGCTCGAAAACGGTCCAGCCCAAGACTGATCGTATTTTTGCGACTGATCGTATTTTGCGCCCTGGGGAGCACCGCACAATATATCAACGGCTGGTCGCGCGTTGAGGGGAGAAATGATGGACCTCACTCAAATCATCGGCTTCGTGGCGGGATTCGGGACAACCTTCGCAGCTCTGCCCGACCTCATTGCGATGCTGAATCGGCGCTCCAGCGTCGGCATGACCCCGAATGGCAGCCATCATGGGCACTTTTCAAATTCTCAGGGTGATCTATGGCGTATCGATCGGCTCAAAGAACATCGTCATGTGGAATGTGATCGCGGTCGCGACCAATTACCTTGCCGTTGGGGCATACGTGTACTTTCGTCGCCACGAAGCGCGATCGTGATATCGGATTGCGGGCTGAGCCGCGCGAAGCGACGCTGCCTCATGTCCTGAGGGCGTCGACCATGTGGGCGATGAGAAGGCCAACGCTGAGGACCGTCAGGCAAACAATTACAGCTTGAAACAACATCGGTGCGAATTCCGGTGGGGCCGAGGACCTCATATAGTCCTCAAACGTCGGCGGCTTTTGGTCGTCCCGATGGCGCCTTGGTGTTCACGCGATTACAAATTTGCAAGGGTCGCGTTTCCAAGGTCGCGTTTGCAACGATCACGCCGCTTCTTCGACGTGGACGGGCATCCGGCCTCCGCAATCGTTGGCCGTCGGCGCCCTTGGCAGTCATCGGTAATGAGGACGCCCAGCAATTCTCCCGCCCTACTCGAGCGCACGGCTGCGATTGAGCCGGCGATGTCTGCTCATCAAGGTACGAGCAGACATCGCGATGGCCCGCAGGCCGTTTTTCCGAAGATGGACCGCGCCAGCCAGCTAGGCGAACCAAAAATCACTTGCGCTGAGGTTCTGAACGCCCGCGATGGTGACGTCATTATTGGCATCAAAGTGAATGACGGTGTTTCCACCGGTCACCTGGATATTCAAGTCGCCAAAATCGTGGATGTTGTTCGCCGCCAAGGCCGTGAGATCGATCTTGTCCCGCCCGGTTTGGAAATCGGCCGTGTCATGCCCGTTCTGGGCGGCAAAGACGAACGTATCCGCGCCGCGCTCACCAAGCATATTGTCGTTTCCGATGCCGCTCGTGAGCCTGTCGTTGCCATCGCCGCCATCGAGGACGTTTCCTGACCCGCCAATGACCGTAAGCTGATCGTTGCCTGCACCACCGTTGAGGAAGCTCGATCCGAGCGAACCTGGCGCAACAGTTGCCGTCAGGACATCATTTCCAGCGCCGCCATCCAGGCGGTTCTCGGCAACAGAGTTGTCCATAACCCCGGGAATGGGAGTTGCCGAAAGAAACGCGGTCAGTTGGTCATCTCCGGCCCCGCCATTCAGGACATTCGCGACATTGTAGAGCTCCCCCCCGGGAGAACCAAGCCTACCGCCGGCTACCGCGTCGAGATGTGCCGTGAGGCTGTCGTTTCCGCTACCGCCCTCGAGTTGATTGAGTGCGCGAACGGCTTCACCAAGCGCGGTGGAGTTCGCAATCAAGGTGTCATTGCCTCTCCCGCCGTCCAGATAATTCGTGAGATCCGTAACGGCGTTCTCCCCATCGGTAGAATGAGTCGCCTCGAGGGTGTCGTTGCCGTCATCGCCCCAAAGCTGGTTGATGCCGACCGGCGTGCTGCTATTTGAGTCTGTCAGATTGAAAGCGCGCAATATGTCGTCGCCCCGACCGCCGTGAAGCTCATTTGTCACCAGGTCGGTGGAATTGGATTGTCCTATAGCGGAGGCGTCCAGCACGTCGTTGCCGTCACCACCGAAGAGCACGTTGCTGGCGCTGCTGTTGAGCCCAGAGAATTCTGTTTCGGCACGAGCCGTGATGTGGTCATCGCCGGAGCCACCGTCGACGGTGTTCATGACGATACTATCTCCGAAGGCGTTGTGGCCATCCGCAAGGGCATGAATGGTATCATCGCCGCTTCCGCCGAACACGTGGGTGCTGACGGTTACAGTTTCGAAGACCCGAGGCGCCACATTTGCTGTGGCGTTGATAACGTCGTTTCCGCTGCCACCATCGAGGAGCACATCTGCGGTCTTCTCGGTGCTCTGAGGCGTGCTCTCACCCTGAAGAGTGACGGTCCCATCGAGGTGGTCATTGCCCGTTCCGCCGAACTGAATGGCAAGTCCGTGCAAATCGCCCTGCGGCACGACAACATTGGTTGTCAAAGTGTCATCGCCGCGACCGCCGATCAACGCGGTCCGGTTGAATGCGCTGCTCAAATGATCAGCGCCGGCAAGGCCCAACACAATGTCGCCGTCAGCCTGTGCGGCAAGGACATCGTCGTGGCGGGTGCCGATGATCAAATTGTTGACGGGATCGATGAGGGAAAGGCCAATCGAAGGCCCGGGAATCTGGAAAAAACCCTTCAGTTCCCAACAATTGCTGGGCGGCCTGGCTCTTGATGGAATTCGCCATATTTTCCTCCTTGGCACCTGGATAATGATGTCGACCAAGTTCGAGCAACGAAATCGCATTCCGCAAAATGCGGAATAAATGACAATTAAATGACGGGATTGTGCGCTGCGCCCGCCCGCAAATTCAGGCCGCGTATTCGGCGGCCACGGGCGACCTCTCGATTATCCTCCTACGTCGCTCTTGCCGTTGCGGCTTCCGCGGTCGCCGGAAGCAAAATCGCCGCGAGTTTTCAGGAAATCGCGCCGATCAGACGCGGATTGGGATTCGACCATGGGGTCTCTTCTGAGTTGAGCATCCAAATCTCTTTCTTACAGAATGGAAACGAACCCATCGAATTAAATTCACCAAACTACAAAATATTAAATCAGAAGTTGCGCGACATCTAATCACATTTAATGCGCGCCGTGTGGTGCGACAATATATCCAGGCGGTTACGACTGGAGCGGTTCCCACTTGTTTTCGTGACCGCGCTTCGCCACGGAAACGAGTTCATTCGCAACGTCAGGGATGGCGCTGCGGCTCAGGCGAGCGGAAACCCGCGTGGCCGGGGCCGCTTGAATCCGCGAGGAAGCAGCCGGTGATGCGACTGAAGGGAGATCTTCAACTCGTGCGCCTTCGCGATGACGCCACTCGGAGATCGATGCAGCATCCGCGCGATGCTCTGTGCGGGGTAATCGCGACGCGCCATTCGCTTGAGATCGTCGACGTCCAGGTCAGACCAACGGCGTCCCATGATCCCTCGAGATAATCTCTTGAATACGGATCGAAACGAGCAATTGATTGGATGGGCTTCGCGGACCAGATCGGGAAATGCTTGAGACGCTGAAAATGTACCGGGCGCCGGTTTCTTTGACAGTGCTAACACCGCGGCGGCTCCCGTTCTTCCCCGGAAAACTACGGCATTCGCGTGCGGAAAGGTGAAGCAGTTCGGCAGGGGTGGCCGCTTCGGCGGTGCTGCGCCCTTGCGCTCAGCGGAGCCGCCCTGACTTCGCCGGCTTGATCGTTCGAAGCGTGTTGCGGTTCGTCATCAACCGGAATCCGTCCATGAACTCAACGAGGCACCGGTTCTTGTTGCCGCGGACCAGCACGCGGCAACCTTGGCCCTTCCGCGCTTGATCGCGGCCGCGATAGATATGTGTCAGCACCTTGTTGGACAGCACGATTGCCCTACCTTTTCGTGCGAGGTTCACAGAACGGCCCTGCCGGGGCGACGGGGCCTTCAGGGGGCTCCGGAAAAATGCGCTAGGGTTTGGCGCCGAATGGTAGTTCCAGGGATGTGCCTTTTTAACCTACCTTTTCGGGTATAAACGCGAAGCGCGATATCGGGCCGTGCACACGATAGGACGAATCCAAGCGCTGAAGCGGCCGCTGCCGGCTGACATTCTGAAGATCGTCATGCGCGGCCCCGCTACGCGGATGTAGATCTCCGCACCAGTGCACGCAAGCGATGACGTCTTTGATCGACGCATTGATGTTCAGGTGAAGCGCTTGCGACGCGAACTGGAGGCTGATCCCTTCTCGCCGAAGATGATCCTGACTCACAGAGGAGTTGATACCTATTGCGTGCGACGTAGAGCGATCCGAACAGCCGCGGTGCGCCATGCCGCCGCGTCGACCGGCTCAGTTCGGACCCATCACGTCGAACAAACTCACGACCCAGATAATCTGGATTGCCAGCGCAGAGGCGACGAACGAGACGTGGTACCGTTCGGAAGCTGAAAGCAGCGCCCCTATTGTCCCGCCGATCAGCAGGCTCTGCCTCACCGGATAATACCAGCCGTAGAATTGCTTGTAGTAGTTCGCGCCTTTCAGGAGCGTATCGAAAACATCGATCGAAAATAGAATCAAAACGAGAACGTAGAATACCCTCCTGCGATCCCAGAAATACTCCTTCAGCCCCTCATGTTCACCGATGTTATCCGGAAAGATCATCGCGGACAGCATCACGAACACCACCGCGTAGCAGATGATGAGAAAATAGCTCTCGAACGTCCACCGCTCGATCCTGGACAGCGCGAATTCGAACCACCAGAAGTGGATGATGGCGAGGAACAGGAAGATAGCCCATCCAATATGGAGGAGGTTGATCCTCTCCTTGCCGGGGTGCTGAATGAACCGCGTTACACCGCTGACGAGCCGGGCAAGGCTGATGCCCAGGATCATTCCGACGATGATACGAATGTGGACGAAGATCTCATGGCTCTGATGCAGGTCATTGTAGCCATCCATCGGAGTGCCCCCCGGTTGACGTCACAATGAGCCTCAGGCTCTGACGGCATGTGACAACGTGCCAGGAACCCTGGCACGTTCCGATCAGTTCGAACTGCGACGCCAACCAGGGATCTGGCTGGCGGACGCCTCACTTCGTGGTGTAGCCGCCGTTGACGAGAATGGTCTGACCCGTCATCCACCAACCGTCAGACACCATGAAGCGAATCCAGGGCACGATATCCTGGATATCGGTGAGACCCGTCCTGGTCAACTTCGACAGGGCTGCCGCGGTCTTGTGATAGGCGACCGCATCGGCGCCTTCGGCCGGATAGAAGAAGGGCGTGTCCATCGGACCGGGGCCGATCGCCGTCACCGAAATGCCCCGGGCGCCGAACTCCTTGGCCCCGGCCCGCGTAAAGTGTTCGACCGGCGCTTTCATGCCAGCATAGGCCGCATAGAACGGCGTGAACGCACCCAGCAGGGACGTCACCAGGGTGCAGATCTTGCCGTTATCGTTAAGCGTCTTGCCCGCTTCCTTGAGGAAGAAGAAGGCGGACTTCGCATTACTGCGCTCATCTCGTCGAATTCTGTTTCGGTGATCTCGGCCATCGGCTTCTTGAGCACCTTGCCGACGGTATTGACGGCGATGTCTGGCTTGCCGATGGCGGCAACGGTTTCGGCGAACAGCTTCTCGACGGCAGCGGCGGTCGTGAGGTCGCCTTGAAAGGCCACGGCCTTGGCGCCGGCAGCATTGATGGCTTTTACCGTCTCGTCGGCGGCTGGTTTGGTTGCAGCGCTATTGTAGTGAATGGCGACGGCTTTCGCGCCGTGCATGGCAAGGTCTCGGGCGAGCAGGCCGCCGAGATTCTTCGCACCGCCGGCGATGATGACAGTCTTACCCTCGATGCTGTGATCAGTCATATTTTCTCTCCTTGTACCAAGTCTATCCCTTGCCCGATGATCGATGCCATTTCATCAACCAGGCGCGCCCCACGTGATGAAACTGGGTGGTATTTCGACAACCTGATCACTTTCTGCTAGCGTGCCGTCGACTGATCGAGCGAGTGCTTGCGTCGTGGACGAGGTCGGCGGCATCCGCCGAAGTGATGTTGTGGAGGAAGGACTTGCCAGCGTTGCTAGCTTGCGTTCCCGACGCCTGGGGTCCCAAGTTCGACACCGAAAGCGGCGCGGTCACACGAACGCGGACTGGCCCGAACGAAATCGCCTTCAAGGCGCCGGCGCATATGGCGCTGGTGATGTTGACGCCGCAACCCAATCGCGAAATCGCTCTCAACAGCAGCCGGAAGACGGTCACGCTGGCGCCGGTCGGGACGATCGAGGTGGTGCCGGCCGAGGCTGACCTGTTCGCGCGTTGGTGCGTCACGAAGGAGAACCTGCTCATCGCGCACGACCAACACCGTCTGGCTGAGCTCGCCGGAGCCGAGTTTCAGAACAAGGATTTCGAGTTCCGGCCACCCAAACCCGGCTTGGTCGACCAACAGGCGCTGCAGCTCGCCAATCTGATCCGCGCCGAATTCCAGCGCGGCGAAGCCGCGAACGACCTCTGTCTTGACGCGTTGATCACGCTGTTTGGCACTCACCTCTTGCGCAGCTATTCGTCGTTCAGCGACCGGCCGCGCCGTTTGCGCAGCGGCGGTCTTTCACCAAGGGCATGGCGCGCCGTGACGGACTACATCCACGCCAATCTGTCGGAGAGCCTGTCCGTCGGTCGCCTTGCCGAAGTGGCCGGACTTTCACCGAGCCATTTCCTGCGCGCCTTCCGGCAATCGTCCGGCCAGGCACCCCACCAATATGTCGTCACGCAGAGGCTTGCCCTTGTCGAGCGGCTTACCAAGACGACCGATATGCCTTTCGCCGCGGTGGCGAAAGCCGCCGGCTTTTCCAGCAACAGCCATATGACCGCAACCATGAAACGGACGTGGGGCGCCACGCCGAACAACCTTCGGCGCGAGGAAAGACGGCTCGGTATGGAGCCTGAGTGAAGCGGAAACGCTTTAGATTCTTGTTTGACGCGTTTTCTTCACGCGAACCGGTATCCACTTCGCTCGAAAACGCTCTATTCCTTGGCGCGCAGGATGCTGATCCGCGTTTCGTCGACGAAGCTCTTGGTGTCCTGATCGGGCCGGCGGAACAGGTTGCGTTCGACGACGAGTGAGCGGCCGCCGATGGTCTTGGTGCAGCGTTCCTTGAGGTAGACGCCGCCGACCGGCTGGTCTCCGGAATCCGGCTGGCCTTCGGTGCAGGCCCAGCCCTCGGCGCCATAGCGCGACTTGGCCTGCAGCCCGAGCAGGAATGCCTTCTTCCGGATATAGAGACGCGCCTTCGGATCGGTCTCGATCAGCAATCCGGAAACATGCCCGCTATCGTCGATCAACAGGGTGAGAAGCGCCGGATGGCCGGCCACCATCGTGCCGTCCCGGCTGGTCGTGGGATCATATCCAAACCGGACTGCCCGCGCCCCGCTGGCGCCGGCAGGACAGTCACGCCAGTCTTTCCAGCCGGTCAGCGTATGTCTTGGATCCGTCGCACAGTAGAGGTCTACATAGCCTGATTCCGCCAGTTCGTTCACGGCCATGCCGAGGCGGATGTCGCGCAGGTCGTTGCCGCCGAATTCTTCCGTCCGGGCCGAAGAATTGGCGAACGCGACCGCCTGCCAGGCGAGCAGGACGCTGAGGATTGCACAAAGCTTCAGTCTGATCGTCACTGGCTCTTCCCCGTGCTGGCCGTCGCATCATCCTGCTTCTTGTAGATGTCGCAGACCCGCGACGTGCTCGAGAAGAAGGTGACGCATTCCGCATAAGTCGGCTCGCCGGCGCCCTTGATATGCGCAAGCACATAGTCGGCGACCGCCTCGATATCCTTCTGCCGCAGGAACGTTCCGGCCTCAGGCGGCATGTGGCCGCCTGCCTCCTCGCGGTTCATGCCGTAACACTTCACCTCATCATAGGCGCCGCGCACGAAGAACGGCATGCCAGTAGAGGGCCGCCCGCAACTGACGGTTTCAATGATTTGCTCACGCGTCAGCACGGTCTTGCGCAGCGACAGCGCATCGCCACCGTAACCGCCGCCGCCATTGCCGTGCCATTTGTGGCAACCCATGCAATTGGCCTTGCTGAACACCGCCTTGCCGGCATTGGTTGGATCCGAAGCCGTCGCCTGCGCCGACTGGCCGAAAGCTGCGGCTGGCATCGAAAGAGTCAGGGCGACGACACTCATAAGCAGCACGCGTGCCGCCGCCGGGGATGCGTTGAAGATCATCATGACGTCTCTTGTTGACGAAACGGGAGGGCCCGACATTGCGGGCCCTCCATGGTTGGAAAGTCAGAGCGCGAACACGTAGAGCATCGATCCCGGCTGGATCTTCTTCAGCTCGGGCGTCGAATCGATGAACCACTTGTCCCAGGCGCCGCCGAGACCGACGAGGATGGCGAGATACTGCTTGCCATCGACCGTGAAGGTCATCGGCGGTGCGTTGACGCCGCCTCCGGTGTTGAACTCCCAGAGCTTCTGCAGCGACTTGGCATCAAGCGCCATCACTTCGCCGGACGGCTGCCCGCTGAAGACGAGATCAGGGGTTGCAAGAATGCCGCCCAGGTTGGGGAACGGCGTTTCCATCTTGCCGGCGATCTTGCCGGTGGTGACGTCGATCGCGGTGACGCTGCCCGTGATCTTGAACGGCTGGCTCGGACCACCGCCGGTCCAGAACTCACGCGGCTTCAGCTTGTCGGGCGTAGCGACCTCGACCTTGATCCGGTTGCAGCTCTCGATGACAGGGATGTACCAGAGCTTCAGGTCCGGATTGTAGGCGGTCGGCGGCCAGTTCTTGCCGCCCATGTTGCCGGGGCAGATGTCGGTTTCCATGTTGGTGCGGCTCGGCGTCACCGAGGCGACGTAAGTCTGCACCGCCTTGTTCGGATCGTACTCGATCGGCTTGCCGGTCTCCGCATCGAGCCCCTTGGTCCAAGTGACCTTCTTGACGAACGGAAGGCCCCAGATGAACTTGCCGGTGGTGCGATCGATCGCATAGGCGAAGCCGTTGCGGTCGGCCTCGAGCGCGAGCTTGCGCGGTCCGCTGGGTCCGGGGATATCGACCAGCACATTCTCCGCCACGCTGTCATAGTCGTAAGGGTCGTTCGGCGTGTGCTGATAGTGCCACTTGATCTTGCCGGTGTTGGCATCGAGGGCCAGCGAGCTGTCGGTGTAGAGGTTGTCGCCCGGCCGATACTCGTTGTCCCAATCGGGTCCCGGATTGCCGACGCCCCAAATGATGGTGTCGGTCGACGGATCGTAGCTGCCGGTCACCCAGGTCGAACCGCCGCCGGCGGCGGCCGCGTTGTTGCTGTCCTTCCACGTATCGCTGCCCGGCTCGCCCTTGCCCGGAATCGTGTGCGTGCGCCAGAGTTCCTTTTGGGTGTTGAGATCGGTCGCGGCGATCCAGCCGCGGATGCCGTATTCGGCGCCGGCCACGCCTGTTATCGCCATGTTCTTGACGATCAGGGGCGCGCCGGTGATGACCTCGCCCTTGTCAGGATCGGCGACGGTGCGTTGCCAGGCGACCTGACCGGTCTCCTTGTTGGTCGCGATCAGCCGACCGTCCAGCGTGTGGGAAATGACGAGATTGCCCCACAAGGCGACGCCGCGGTTGTCGACGCCGCAGCAGGCGACGGCACCGGCCCAGTCGCGGTCGGTCTTGGGATCCATCTTCCAGACCAGCTGGCCGCGGCCGCCATGCGCGTCGATCTTGTAGACCGAGCCCCATCCATCGGTGACGTAGAGGAAGCCGTTTTCGGCGATCGGCGTGCCTTCGAGGCCGCCATGGCTCCAGATGCCGCCCGGCTCGATGCCGCCGAGATGCATGGTCCAGGCGACCTTCAGGTTCTTGACGGTATCGCGGTTGATCTCCTTGAGGGAGGAGAACCGGTGCGCGGAGTAGTTCTGGTGATGATGAAGCCAGTTGCCCGGTTCCTTGTCGACGTTGAGCAGCCGTTCCTGGTTGACCTCGTCAGCGGCGAAAGCTGGCAATGCCGCCATCATGCCTCCGGCGGCGACTGCTGCAGCGAGCAGACCCGCTCGCCCGGTGATTCTTCTTGCGTGACCTGAAAATCGCTCCATGAGCAAATGCCCTCCTTTGGCAAGTTCATGTTGGATCGAGCGTCCGGCACATCCGAACCGCTCAGTCGAGAAGCCTCATTCAGCGGGCTCACCTTGCCCGTTGTCGCGATCACGGCGTTCGTGAAACCTCCACCTCCGTTTCCTTGGTTCCGGCTTTCTGGAAGACGACGGCGCATGTGAACTTCTCGCCGTCGACAAGCTTCTGCCGCGTCTGCAGCAGCATCACGTGATATCCGTCGCGCTTGAGCTCGGTGGTCTTGTTTTCCGGAATCGGAATCGACTTGATCTCGCGCATGGCCGGCGCACCCTCGCCACGATCGACGGTGTGCTTTTCGGAGAAGTTCGCGAACGGACAGCGGACCCGCAGTATCGCGTCGGGCTCGGTCGCATCGTTCCTGATCGTCATCAGTAGCGGGAGATTAATGCCGATCTCGTCGGCTGCGGGCACGCGGGCGTTGGTCACCTGCAGCGCAACATCCGCTGCGGCGGCACCGGGTGTCAGCCAAGTTCCGACGGCAACCAACCCAATCGCAAGGATTCCCGAACTGCGGGACAACGATGTCGCTATGGCGATCATCGGCTAGGTCCTGGCGGAAGCGTGATCCTGCGAGTGCCCTGTCGGCAGCAAGCGACAGGTAATGGATGCCCAAACGAAATACTTCGTCCGACTCATCGGCGCATTCCTCCCAAGATCATTCTTTTTTCTTAGCGAGCGACGTTACGCTCGTTGCAAAAACAAATCATCCCAAAATATGGCGACGAGAGGACCGATGTCTGGAAAAGGATTCCAATGAATGATGCACTTCACGCTTTTCATTCCAACGATGCGCACAGAGACACGGCGCGATCGTGCCTGCGCGCGAGGCAGGTGTTCGTGAGTGCTCAACCAGCGCGGTGCAAGCGCACTGGTACATTGGATTCCAAGTGGGCCATGATGGCCCTGAAGCGACCCAGTACGTGTCGATCAAGCTTTGCTCAAATCACTCGAAGACTTCTTTGCACCGCAACAGCCGTGGCCGGCAAAAGCGTTGTGATCCTCATTCTCCTTTGAGGCCGGCGTCGCGGATCAACTGGCCCCATTTGCTCGTTTCCGCGTCGATGAACGTGCCGAACTCCGCGGCCGTGCTGCCGCGGACTTCCAGCCCCTGGCCGAACAGCTTTTGCTTCACGTCGGGATCGGCAAGGATGCGGACGATCTTGTCCTGCAGACGATCCACGATGGAGCGCGGCGTGGCCGCCGGCGCCATGAAGCCGTACCAGCCGGCCGCGATCACGTTGGGCAGACCTTGCTCACGCAAGGTGGGAGCGTCCGGATAGATCGGGCTGCGATCGACTGACGCCACACCCAGCACACGGAACTTGCCGCTTTGGATATAAGGCAAGGCCGTGCTGATCGCGGTCAACGTGGCATCGACGCGGCCGGCCAGCAATTCCGTGTAAGTGCGAAACACCGCCGCGGGCGCGGAATAGCCGTTGGCATTTGCCGATCCGGCTGCGCACGAAACCAAGCTGGTCGAACTCGATAGGAAGGACATCGAGCAACCGGAACACCGCCTCGGTCAATGCGAGATCGATCTCTTCGCCGGGAGCATCCGGATCCCGCGCCCGCTTCCACAACGCCGCGAGCACGCCGACCGCGCCGAACAGGCCGCCGATGGAGTCCCCGATCGGGTAGCCGGGATCGGTGGGCTCGCCATCGGCTTCGCCAGTGATGTAGGTCAGCCCGCCCATCGCCAGGGCCGGGATACCGTCGCCCTCGACCATCTACCGGGTGCTGCGGCGCTACCAGCTGGACCGCCGCACGGTGGCCATGCGCGAGGAGAAACGTCGCATTATCAAGGACAAGATCGGCGAGCTCGGCCATGTCGACCTGCACCAGTTGTGCCGCGACATGTTCCTGGTGCCGCCGCCGAGCCCTGCCTATATCGTCAGCCTCGTCGACAGCTGCTCGCGTCTGGCCTGGGCCGAGGTCCTGACCTCGAAAAAAGCGCTGCCGGTCATGTTCAAGACCTTGAAGATGATCAACACCCTCAAGGTGACCTACCGGGTTCAGTTCGCCGAAATCCTCTCCGACAACGGCGCCGAGTTCGCCTCCCGGAACACGCCCGACGAGCACCCCTTCGAGGCCATGCTGCTCGAACTCGGCATCAAGCATCGCTACACCAGGCCCTACCGCCCGCAAACCAATGGCAAGGTCGAACGCTTCTGGCGAACGTTGGACGACGACGTCATCGACGGCGCAACCTTCGACAACCTCGACCGCTTCGCAAACGAGCTCTTCGAATATCTGATCTACTACAACAACTTCAGGCCGCATCAGGCCCTGGGCGGCAAAACACCCAAGGAATTTGCTGAGGCCCAGACCCAAACCATTCGATCAGCGAATTAGTGAACATGCACAGCAATGACGACGTCGTGTGGGATTGGCCCTGTCTTTCGACGAGACGACAGCGGTGCAACGCGCGACCAGCGACGAAATAACGACGACGGAGCGAGCGTCGCGCCCAGCCAACGCGGGAATCAACACAAGGCAAATGAATGGTCGGCCGGTTTTTCCTATTCGCAGCCTGGTGCGCGCTGCTCTGGTGCCTGCAGGTCGCCCCTGGGCTTTCGCGCGATGCCGGTGCGGAAGCGGATGACATTGTCTGGACGGCGATCATTCCCGACGCTTTCCCGCACTACGTCTACACGTGGCGCATGAGTCCGGACGGCAGCTACCGCGAGGACGGGCGCGATGCCGCAAGCGGCAGGCCGATCCAGGCCACGCTTTCCGGACACTGGAGGCGCGATGGGGCGCACATGGTTCTGCGGCAGGAGGGCCACCCCTTCGTCTTCGACGGGCTGGTGGTCGGGAATGGCTATGCGGGCACGCTGCGTCTCAACGGCCGCCCCTTTTCCCGCTTCTGCGCCATCAAGGGCGAGAAGCCGCCCGAGCGCTGCGGCAGCGAGGCCGGCGTTGCGATGATGCAAAGGCAGGATTGATCGGACGATCGCGCCACAATCGTCGGAGCTTCGGTCGACCACCGCCGATACCCGAATCAGGCCGAATCAGTTGGAGCCGGGTGCGGAGCCCTGCCGCGATCGCCGTAATGAAAAACCTCCGGCAGGGCATTGCCGGAGGTTTCGGAGGTTTAGCATTAAGAGGTTCTGTCTCAGCGAGACCTAACGGGCCGACCATGCTGCGCCGACTTAAGTCCTTACTACCTTAGAAAATTACCTGAGTAAATCATATTTTTTTGATGTGCACTATGCCGAAGCTACGGAGGTGGCGAATGGCGAATGGCGAAGTGTGATGGAATGCGCGATGCCCGCTCGCATTCCCTACTCCTTGCTCCCTACTCCTTGCTCCCTACTCCCTACTCCCTACTCCCTACTCCCTATTCGCTATTCGCCACTGACCACTCACGCAAAGAAAAATCCCCGGCAGTTGCCCGCCGGGGATTCTCTAGAGATGCTTCAGATCGAGCGGATCAGAAGTTGCGCTGAACGCGGAGGTTCAGGCTGTACGTATCCTGATCCTTGTATTCGTAAAGCGTGGCCGGCTTCGGAGCGGGCACGGCGAGAACGGCACCACCAGAGAACTTCTGGTCGAGGTGGAACCACATGAATTCAGCCGAGAACGTCAGGTTCTTGACCGGGGTCCAGCGGGTGACCGTACCGAGCTGCGACACGGCGAAGTCCGGGTTGCAGCTATAGTCCGCAGTGACGACCTTGGTGCCGGTGTAGTTGGCGCAGATGAACGCCTTGGCGGTGTTGTCGTAGCTCACGGCGGCGTAGCTGCCGAACACGCTGGTCGACCAGTAGGGATCCCAGTTGTGGTTGAACGCACCACGGATACCCCAAGCCTTGGTCAGGTGGATCGAACCATCGCCACCGAACGCGGTCGGAAGATACACACCGTCAGTGGTCGCACCAAAGCCGACGCTCTGATAGGCACCGAGCCGGCTCGTGCTGCCGAACATCGCAAAGCTCGGCGAGGCCGACGAAGTCGAGATGACCTGCTTGGTGTTGCCGACGGCGTAAGTGGCGTCGATCTTGAAGTCGTCGCCGGGGCCGGTCGGGATGTTCTTGATCTGCAACGCAGCCATCACCGCACCACCCCACTTGGTGTCAGGGTGACCGGACAGTTCCGAAGCACCGGTCGGAGCCGCACCCGGCAGACCGACGCCACCGGCAGGAGCCGCAGCGGTGTTCAGCACGTTGTAGGAGCCGCTGACTTCATGCGCCGAAGCCGAAATCTGGAATAGACCCCAAGCCTGATCGATGCGGATGTTACCGACGATGTCGGGCGCATGCACGCCGGCATAGGCGTTGGAGATACCACCGGTCGCGGAGAGAGGCAGCGACAGGTTGGCAACCACGGTGCGGTTGAAGACGGTCGGATCATCGAGGCCGATGGTGCCCGAAATGCCGTTGCCGAACTGCGCGGTGTACTGGATGTTGTTCACGCCGGTGACGGTGTCATGACCGCCGAGCAGGAACGACGAGTTGTTGCCCGGATAGCCGTTCCAAGGCGTCGCGAATGCGGACGAGGACTTACCGAAGGTGAAGCCCGCGAACTGGATGAACGCATACTCGACCGCGACATAGCCGCCGCCCGGCGTGTGCAGCAGGTTGGCACCTGCGACCGGCAGGCTCTGGTTGATCGAGTTCGGGTTGTAGGTGTTGTTGCCCAGCGTATCGAACTGGAAGTCGGCCTGACCGAAGGTGCGGACGACGCCATATTCCGTTGCTGTGCGGGTATCGACCGTCAACGCCATACGAGAGCGGGCGGAGAAGTAGTCTTGATACCGGTTGCGCTGACCCGCATCACCGTTCCAGGCCGGCCCGTCGTAGATGCCGCCGTTGAACGTGGTGTCGACACGCAGATAACCACCGATCTTCATGCAGGTATCGGTGCCCGGGATGTACCAGAAACCGGCACCGTAGAGCGAACAAACCTTCACGTACTCGACCGCTTTGGCCTTGACGGGAAGATCGGCCGCCTGTGCCCCGCCCACGGCGAGCAGAGCCGCCGCTGAGCCGAGGATAAGGCTCTTTGCCACCTTCATTGTTAACCTCCAAGTAAGTGCTATGCACGAACCCCCGTGCAAAGCGGATTAGACTGCCCTCGAAAAAAACGTTGAAGATCAACGCATCTCTCAAGCCGGTGGACTGATGAGAACCACCTGAGACGAGACGGTCGGGTGCCCCCCTCCGTCGGAATGAAAGTTATGCATGTGCTATTTAGATAATCAAATTAGTTTACTCACTCATATATTGATTGCCAACGCGATGTGTCTTTTCGGCAACTGAGCGCGCCGCTACCGAAGGACCACCTGTTGCCAAATTTCCCGGGCGAATTGACATATATAACTGATTACCGGTGTCGTTTCCGCCGCACATCCGCTATGGAGTCGGAAGGGGGTGAGTACAGTGCCCATGGATGAGTCCGCCACCAAGAGCGAGAATGTCATTCGGCGATTCGCCTGGGAGATCGCGGCGATCAGCGTTCATCTCGAGGAGATTCGCTACTTCTGGGCCAAGAAGCTCGGAATCAGCGGACCGCAATGGATGATGATCGTGGCGCTTGCCGATCTCGATCAGGGCGACGGCGTGCCGGTCAACGCTGTGTCAAAAATGCTGCATGTCGATCCGTCGTTCGTCACGACCCAATCGAAGCTTCTGGAGAAGAAAGGCTTTGTCCGTCGCAAGCCGGCGAAGGAAGACGCCCGCATCGTGAAGATGTCGCTGACCGACAAGACCTATAAGCAGCTCGCTGGCCTGACCTCGCAGCAGGAAAGCCTGAACGAGTTCATTTTCGCGGAGTTCAACCCGCGCGAGCTGGATGATCTGACCAACAAACTCGCCGCCCTCAAGAGGCGGCTGGAGAAAGCCCGCCTGAAAGTGGCGGCGGATTTTTAGAGACCCGACGTCACCCGGCCTCCGTTCATCATCTCCGAAGACGCGAAGGGCGACGGCGCGCCTGCGACTAGATCCTGTTATCCTAAAGGCTGCGCCCCGATACGGGACGCGATCCAATCGAAGATGAACTCGTTGGCGAGGGTTGGATTGTCGAAGAGCCCCTGGTCTGCCGCGGTCTCCGCGCTCTCGAAGATCTCGAGCGTAATGTCCCGATCGCGCCGCCCTGCCCGCAACCGATCCGTCAGTTCGGCAACCCTGTCCGCTCTGAGTCCGCCGTGCCCGCTGGCGGCGATCAACAACGGACACCTGATGCTCCTCTGGATGCGCTCGGCTTCTAACTCAGGACACGGCTCAATGCCGAACGGCCTGTTCTGCGGATTCAGGAATGACCGTATATGCAGATCCCAAATGCCGCCGTCGCAAACGGCTGCGGCAAAGCGATGGTCGAAGGCGATACCGCGCGCGACAAAGGACGAACTCCAACCATCGGCGAGGATCGCGATCCGCTGCTCGTCGACATCGTCCCGGCCGACAAGGTAATCCATGATGGACGCAATGGCCCGCTGCGGGTTGTGGCGAAGCGATACCTCCTCGAACGACAGGCCGGTGCCATCGCCGAGGACGTCCACCGCAAGCAGCGCCATCCCGCGCTCCGAAGCGTGGCGCGCGAGCTTGAACAGGAACTCTTCCTTGTGATGTCCGGGCTCGCCGATACAGATGACCACCGGCGCACGATCGCCGCACAGGCGCGCCGGCAGATAATATCCCTGCAAGGTGAATTCGTTCAGCCAGGGTATCGAGACGACCTCGCCGACCGGCTCGCGGCAGTTGAGATAGTTCGCGGCGCATTCGCGCATCGATGCGATCGCTGACCGCCGCTTGTCCGGCGAAAGATCAAACGGACAGGTGGCGGTAAGATAATAATTGATGGCGCGAAGCCAGTTGCTCCTCGCCGTCGCCGGATGGCCCTGTGCGGCCGCGGATGAAGCCCGCTCGCGATTTGCCGCCGCGGCGGCTGTCCATTCCCGGTGCCAGGAATCGTCGCCATCGTCGCGGGTGAAATTGATGCGGCTGGCGGTGAGCCAGCATTCCGAAAAAGTCGCGCCGCCTTCCTGGACCGAAGCCAGTAGGCGCATGAACTCAAGCGAGAGATCCTCACGCTCAGGCCACCAGATCCGCCCTTGCGGGCTCAGATCAGAGTTCATGACCGGAACCGCTCCCACGCGGGAGAGATGATCGCGAGGACTGCGATCTCCATAATCGACTACCGGCAACAGCAATTAGCACGTCCCCCAAAAAGTCTCAGCCAGCGTCGACAGCCCAACAAGCGCATCACAAAGGGTTCATGCGCGCCGTTCGTTCCCCACTTCGCCCATCGAGAATGCGGCCCTTCTTTCGGCATAAATCACGATGCTGTCAAAGCAAATGGCGGGGTTGCGGCATTTTGCGACGGTTGCGGTCGATTGTGCTCACCCGTTCATCACCAAGAGAAGTTGCAATCTGCATCATGGCGGGCAGAGAGACAGCCAGCGTCAGCGATCCGGCGAGAATAGCCCGGCGAGTATGACGACAAGTTCGGCTACCGCGGCGTGTGTTGCCGTAGCAGCTTCGGGAGTCGATCAGCCGACAAATCAGACCGTGCAGCCGCGCGCGGCCTTGATGTGCACATCACTTTCACTCGCAGCGACCTGACCAACATCAATGCGCCGATCGTCATCGGCGCACGAAGCGACATACAGCTCGAATCACAGCTTCACCGGCCGCGGCGATAATTCCTCGCGTAGTCGGGTACGGCGATACCGGGTTTCAAGGACGAACAATTGCGCGGCTCGCCGGCGGTAAGCTGGAGCGGAATCACGCCCGACCAGGTGTCGAGCCGATAATCCTCTTCGGGATCCACCACGCCCTGATTCCTGATCTTGACCGAGGCTTCGGTCAGCGGAAACCGCATGAAGAGCGTGGCGGCAATTTCCTTCGGTTTCGGCGCACGCACCTGGTGGCCCGGGCAGATGTCCTCGATGAACGCCGCGACGAGGCGCTCCTTCTCGCCGGGATCGACGATCTTCTCGGCCGCCGCGAAAATCATCACGGAGCGGTAGTCCATGCTCATGCCAAACCCCGATCGTCCCGCAACGATCGAATCGATCAGGGTGACCGTGATGCAGGCGGGAGCGCCGGCGGCCAGCGCCGCGAGCGACTGATTGGCGGGGCTGCCATGGATGTAGGCGAAATCGCCGATCCTGACGATTGCGGTCGGAAGCACGCGCGGCGCGCCATCAACCACGACGCCGACGTGACAAACCAGCGCCTCGTCGAGGATGCGATACATCACCTCGCGATCATGGACGGCACGCTCCGGATGAAGCCGGACGCGGGTGCGTTCGGTCGGCGATAATGTCGAGCCTGTCATGGCTGCCCTCACATCGCGACGGCCTGACCGGCATCCTTGCGATGCGTCAGGTGATCGCCCTCATAGGCATTCCGCTCGGCTGCTTGCTTGCCTGCGATGTAAAGCTCGATCGAGTCGTGGAGCGATTTCGGCACCAACACGCCTTCGACTTCGGTGCGCTTGCGGGCCTCGTAGCGGCGATCCGAGGGCAACCGGACGCCGTCCTGTGCCAGCATCTTGCCGAACAGCAATTCGGCATGTTCGAGCTGTTTGGCGCGATCCCCGTTCGCCATGCAACGGACCGGATCGATCGCGATCACGAGTTCTCCGCCGCACGGGGCGCCCGTATTCGCCTTGTCGCGCTCGCCGGCTTCGAAGCTGAGGACATCTCCGAGCAGCGGCCCTGCCAGCAATTCCACCATCATGGCGATGTTGGAGCCCTTGAAGCCGCCGAATGGAAGCTGCGCGCCGGCCAGCGCCTGGGCCGGATCGCGGGTCGGCGTGCCGTCCGGTCCGATAGCCCAGCCGTCGGGCAATGTCTTGCCGTCGCGAAGCCGGAGCTGGATCTCGCCACGGGCGCTGGCGCTCGATGCCTGATCAAACACGACCGGAGGCTTGCCGTTTCGCGGCCAGCCGAATGCCATGGGGTTGGTGCCGAACAGCGGCCTTGTGCCGCCAGCCGGCGCGACATAGGGACTGGCAGCGACAAAGGCGAAGCCGACCAGGCCGTGCTCCGCCAGCTGCTCGACCTCCGGCCAAAGCGCGGCGACGTTGAGCGCGTTGTTCACCGCCATCGCCGCGATCCCCATCTTCTTGGCAAGGGCGGCGAGCGGCTCGGCTCCGCGCTCCAGTGCCAGCGGCGAGAAACCGTATTTCGCATCGACCTTGATGACGGCAGGCGCAAGCATGGACAGTTCGGGCTCGGCGTCGGGCGAAGCCTGACCCGCGTGCAGCCCGTTCATGTAGAAAGGCAGCCGGAACAGGCCGTGATGGCGGCACTCGTCCCGCTCGGCCATAGTCACGGTGTTCGCAATCGCATTTGCATGCGATGCACTAAATCCTTGCGCGAGCAGCGCGGCCTTGGCCGACCTGTGCACGTCAGCCAGCGACATCCGGATGGCGTCCGACATCCTCTACCTCCTATTTTCTCTTAGCTTTCCCGGCGCGGGCGGCCGGCTCGCTTAGAGAAACGGATTTTGCATATTATGCAAATTTCGTCCAGACTATTTCGTGATCAGCAAATGCCAATAATTTAACCCTGCACAAAAGTGCATGATATGCAAAACCGACTGCAAGATTTGAGCGCGCGCCGTCCCCCGAGCGAAACCAAAGGAGAAGCAAGATGCCGTCACTGATGAAATTCCTCAGCCTTGCAGCCGTGCCGATCGGCTTGGTCCTGGCCATGCAGCAGGGCCGGGCCGCCGAACCGGTGATCTCGGACGGCTTCGTCAAGATCGGCATCATGAACGACCAGTCCGGGCTCTATGCGGATCTGGCCGGTCCGGGCTCGGTGGTTGCGGCGAAAATGGCGATCGAGGAATTCGGCGGTACGGTCCTCGGCAAGAAGATCGAGCTCGTCTCCGCCGATCATCAGAACAAGGCCGACATCGGCGCGGCAAAGGCGCGCGAATGGTTCGACCGGGATGGTGTCGACATGGTCGCCGATTTCTCGAACTCGTCGGTGGGCTTTGCCGTGCAGGCCCTGGCGAAGGACAAGGACATGATCGCCATCATCATGGCGGCCTCTTCCGACTTCACCGGCAAGGCCTGCACCGCCACCTCGGCGCAATGGGTCTACACCAGCTATTCCAACGGCTACAGCCTCGCCAGGACGATGACCGACGCCGGCGACAAGAGCTGGTTTCTGCTGACGGTCGACTACGCATTCGGCCATGCGTTCGCCAACGATATCCGCAAGGCGGTGACCGAAGGCGGCGGCACCGTCGAAGGCGAAGTGCGCCACCCGCTCAATACCGCCGACCTCAGCTCTTATCTGCTGCAAGCGCAATCCTCGAAGGCCAAGGTGGTGGCGCTGGCAAGCGCCGGCGCCGACATGGCCAACGCAATCAAGCAGGCGGCGGAATTCGGCATTAACAAGAGCAAGACCTTCGTGGCGCCGATCGTCTTCATCACCGACATCCACGCAATGGGCCTCGCCAGCACCCAAGGCCTGCGCTTCGTCTCGGCCTTCTACTGGGACCGCAATCCGGAAACCCGCGCCTGGTCCGAAAAGTTCTTCAAGCTGCACAAAGCCATGCCGACGATGACGCAGGCCGGCGTCTATTCGGCGGTGCGCCATTATCTTCGCGCAATCGAAGCGACCGGTACCGATGAAGCAACCGCGGTGATGGCGAAGATGAAGGAGCTGCCGGTGAATGACATCTTCACCCACAATGGCAGGGTCCGCGAGGACGGGCTGCTCATGCACGACATGTACCTGATGCAGGTGAAGCAGCCCCAGGAATCCAAGGAGCCGTGGGACTACTACAAGATCCTAACCAGCTTGCCCGCTGACAAGGTGTTTCCACCCTTGGAAGCGAGCGCGTGCCCGCTGATCAAGAAGTGACTTGCACATTATGATATGGCGCAAGCCATAGCTTGCGCCATTTTTGCCGCTGATCTTGCGCCCGATGCAAATCACCTCTAGAGCAGGTCCCGGTAAGCCATCACGATAGCTTTCGGGAGGGGCCATGGATCAGGCGCGGCTGATCGCCCGGCAATTTGGAGCGCGAATTCGCAAAGCGCGCACGGATCGGAAGCTCACGCTGCAGGCGCTCGGCAACGATACCGGCCTCTCGGCGGCCTATCTCTCGCGGGTGGAGCGCGGCGAGGCGGCGATGTCGATCGCCAATGTGATCCTGATCGCGACCCGGCTGAACATGCCGCTCCGTGACCTGTTCGAGGATTCCGGCGACGTCCAGGCGCCCAAATACTATACGATCTCGCGCCGGCGCCAGCGCGAGACCTCTCCGCCGCACTCCGCCAACGGCTATGACTATCACTGGCTCTCGGGCGACCTCGCAGACCCCAAGCTCAGCGCCTTCGTGCTTGATTTTCCGGTCACCTCGGACCTCGACATCAAGCTGCTGTCCCACGAGGGCGAGGAAATCCTCTACGTGCTCGAGGGCAGGATCGAATTTCAGATCGGCGAGGAACGCTTCGTGCTCGACCAGGGCGATTGCGTCCATCTGTTCGGCGACCGACCGCATATGGGCCGCAATGCCGGGCTTGGACCGGCGCGATTATTGATGGTGGCCACGCCGCCCGATGTGATCGAGCATCATTCGGAAGCTTAGCCGTGATCCGGAAAAGTAGTTTTTCGAAAAATATCACGTTCAAATAGAAAACGAGGACACGAGCCGATATCCGTATGGCCGGATCATGATCCAGCCGATCAATCGGCGGCAAGCGCGCAAGACACGCAAGCGACCGCAGCCAGCGACAGCTCGTAAGCCGAGCCTTTCGTGGATCGATGGGTCATCAAGAGGCCGGCCGCAATCACCACCACTGCCATATAAAACGCGAACATGGCGCCGATCCATTTCCAGTCGATTCGGCAAGCGTCGGGTGTGAGGCTTTCAATCAAGCTGCGCATGATCTCCTCCTCATCAGGAATCGGCGTGCGGTATAACTTGCTTCCGCGATGCGCTATGTGATCTGGTTCACAAACCATCCGAATGCAGCGCCACTAAAGCGTGATGAACCGTCATTCCGCTCTATCTTTTGTGTGAGCATGATATTCCCGCAGACGCTTCGAAAGCTGGCGCCCACTTTTCCGGATCTGTTCCGGTCCCAATGAGGTATCGATGACCGGCCCAGAGCTGAAAAAGCTTCGCGAGCATCTGGGCGAGGCCATCGGCCGGCCACTCACGGTGGCCGAGATGGCGAAGCTGTGCGGACTGAAAGGGCCCGAGGGCGCCAACACCGTCCGCCGCTGGGAGGTGACGGGACCGAGCGCGCAAGTCGCCGATCTCCTGCGCGTGCTGGCGATGGCCAGCGAGCACTATCCGATCCTCGAGAAGTTCAACGTGTTCGACCGCCATGACGTCCCGGAGAAGGAACGGCCGGCGCGCAAAGCTCAGTTCCGCGAACAGATGCGCGAGGACATCAGGCGCAGGCTTGGTTAAGCAAGTCTTGGTTAAGCAAGTCTTGCCTCGTTAGGAAAGATTTCCGCAAAGGCTGCGCGCGAGGTGCAGGTTAAGCCTTCCTTCACCCTTCCTTAAGCTGCCGTTAAGCACAAAAAACAATTACCGGCCAATATGTTGGATTATCGACCGCGATCGCCCCCCGCTGACATCATTTTATTCAAATGCGGTCTTTATTCGCGCCAGGGGGCGCTGCGCGCAGCGTCTCATTTTGAATCTCCGAGGACTAGAAATGAAGAAGATCCTGCTCGCAACCGTTGCCCTCACGGCGTTCGCCGCAGCCGCGCCGGCATTCGGCGCCGACCTCGGCGCCCGCCCCTATTACAGCAAAGCCCCGGCGCCGGTTTACGCCGCGCCGATTTACAACTGGACCGGCTTCTATGTCGGCGGCCATATCGGCGGCGCCTTCACCAGCAGCGACACCTTTAACGGCTTCGCGCTCAGCGACCACAAAACCCGCTTCCTCGGCGGCGTCCAGGTGGGCGGCGACTGGCAATTCCATCCGAACTTCCTGGTCGGCGTCGAAGGTCAGTATTCCTGGCTCGGAGGCGATCAGGTCAGCGCGGCGTTCCCCGGCGGCTTCGTCTACAATAACGACCAGCGCGGGATCGGCTCGATCACCGGCCGCGTCGGCTGGACCTGGGGCCCGGGCCTGGTCTACGCGAAGGGCGGCTATGCCTATTCCGACAACAACGAGACGCTGAGGTTCGGCGGCATCCCGGTCGGATTCGCGCTGAGCGACAGGCACCGCAACGGCTTTACCGTCGGCGGCGGCATCGAATACATGTTCGCGCCAAACTGGTCGGCCAAGGCCGAGTATCAATTCTACGATTTCGGCGACAGCCGCTTCGTTGCGCCGGCCCCGCTGGTGCCGTTCGGCAGCTTCCACAATGACGAGCACACCGTGAAGGCCGGCATCAACTACCGCTTCAATTTCGGCAATTTCGGCGGGCCGGTGGCAACCGGCTACTGACCGCGATCCAAGAATCTGAACAAGAGACAAAAGGCCGGCATCTCGCCGGCCTTTTTGATTCTCGAGAGGTTGTAGGTACTGGCGTCCGGCAAGCACCGCGCGATCAATTCCGGCGTGCGGTAGAAAGCTACTTCAACGCCGCCATGCGCGCAAAAATTGCACCGCCGCGCATTCTGGTTCCCGATTTTGTTAACCCGCCATCGCGATACTGCCGCGCGAGGATTCAAGCTCAAGGACAGTGACTGCGGGGCAGGCAAATGGCGTTACGATTCCGCTTCGGTAAAATGAAACTTAAAGGCATCCGGCGCCCGCGATGGAGCGTCAGGGGCAGCCTGTTTGCGGCATTCGCCGTCATCGCCGCCATGGCGATCGTGATCAGCGCGGGCGCCGCCATGGTGTTCGAACAGCTCGGCAAGACCATGGGCGACCTTTCCGGCCGCGACATCCCGCGGCTCGCTGCGAGCCTGCAATTGTCGGCACAAAGCGCGAGCCTCGCAAGCCAGGGTCCAGCGCTGCTCGCCGCCCGCACCGAGGAGGCGCTGAACGAGCGCTCTGCCAAGATGAAGGAAACGCAGACGCAGGCGCTGCAGAAGCTCGACGAGATCATCAAGCTCGGTGCCGACAAGGCGATCGGGAAGGCGTTGACCGAGACGGTCAAGAACATCGACGACGTGATCGAGAGCCTCGGCTCGGCCGCGCGCGAGCGGCTCGAGACGGCGGCGTTGCACGACAAGCTGTATGAAACGCTGCGCAAGGCGCAGGCCGAGTTCGTCGCGGCCTCGGCGCCGGCGATGATGGACGCGCAGAGCCAGCTCCATGCCATCCTCGGCGCGGCCGAGCCGTCGTCCGACGACGCGAGCAGCGCCGCACGCGTCGTAGAGCAGCTCGGCGATGTGATCGCCAGCGGCAACCTGTTGGCCTCCAACATGGCCGCAGCGCTGTCGGCGACCAACAGCGACACGCTGGAAGCGATCGAGAAGGATTTCAAGCGGGTGCTCTCGCAGACGATTTCCAATCTGGAGATGCTGCCTAAGAATTCGAGCACAAAGACGCTAGCCGACGCCGCCACAAAGCTGCAGACGCTCGGCCAGGGCAAGACCGGCGTGTTCAAGGTCCGCCAGAAGGAATTGGACGCCACCGATTTCGGCGAGACCATCCTGGAGGAGACCCGCAAGCTCAATATCGGCCTCGGCATCAGCGTGCAGCAGCTCGTCGACGGCGTGCGGAAGGCGACCGACGCGTCCACCAGCCAGGCGCAACGGGAGATTTCGTTTGCGACCATGGTGATGCTCGCGCTCGGCATCGGCACCCTGATCGGCTCGATCCTGTTCGTCTGGCTCTATGTCGGCCGCAGCATTCTCAAGCGGCTCAAGGGCCTGCAGGACTCGATGCAGCGGCTGTCGGCCGGCGATCTCGACACCGAGATCCCTCAGAGCCGCCAGGACGACGAGATCGCCGCGATGGCTGGCGCGCTGAAGGTGTTCCGCGAAAGCATGATCGAAGGCCGCGCGCTCTCGGCCGAGCAGGACAAGGACCGCATCGCCAAGGCGGAGCGTGCTTCGCGCATGGAAGCCCATATCGTCGAATTCGAGTCCACCGTCCGCAGCGCGCTCGACAGCCTGCAGAACGCGGCCAATTCGATGCAGTCCACGGCGCAGAGCATGTCGGCGACCGCCGACCAGTCCAGCGCGCTGGCAAACACGGTCGCTTCCGCAGCGGAGGAAACCTCAGTCAACGTGCAGACGGTATCCGCGGGCACCGAGGAGCTCTCTTCCTCGATCGCCGAGATCGGGCGGCAGGTCGTGACCTCGGCCGAGATCGCGCGCAAAGCGGTGGACGAAGCCGGCCAGACCGACGTCACCATGCAGGGTCTCGCCGAGAAAGCCGGCCGCATCAGCGTGGTGGTCGACCTGATCCAGACCATCGCCTCGCAGACCAACCTGCTCGCGCTCAACGCCACCATCGAGGCGGCACGCGCCGGCGAAGCCGGCCGCGGCTTTGCCGTGGTCGCCTCCGAGGTGAAGAGCCTTGCCAACCAGACCGCGAAAGCGACCGACGAGATCCGCCAGCAGATCGTCAGCATGCAGGAAGTGACGACGACGGCGGTTTCCGCGATCCGCAATATCAGCACGACGATCGGCGAGATCAATGACGTCACCACCGCGATCGCCGCCGCGGTCGAGGAACAGGGCGCGGCGACGCGCGAGATCGCCCGCAACATCCAGCACGCAGCCGGCGGCACCAGCGAAGTCTCGAGCAATATCGTCGGCGTCAGCAGCGCTTCGGCGGAAGCCGGCACGGCCGCCGGCGACGTGCTGAGCGCTTCCAGCGAACTGCGCCGGGAGGCCGAGGTGCTGCGCGCCGAAATCGACGCGTTCCTGTCGAATATCCGCGCGGCGTAGAAACACCGTCATTCCGGGGCGCCTCGAAGAGGCGAACCCGGAATCCATCGGGCGACAAATCCTGCTGGAGAAATGGATTCCGGGTTCGATGCTTACGCATCGCCCCGGAATGACGTTCCCACGGCCAATCCATGCCCATTATCCGAACCGGCATCTGCTTTTTTGAGCTAGCGCCGGGCGGCCGGTACCGCTAAGCCGATAGACGATGCATTCGAAAACAGACAGCGTGCAGTCCTCGGCTGAGGCACTGCGATACCCCCTCGAAAATCACCCCGGCCCGGACCAGGTCGTGGAAGTGATGCCGGGCGTGCTCTGGGCGCGGCTGAAACTGCCGTTCCGCCTCAACCACGTGAACATCTATCTGCTCGCCGATGGCGACGGCTGGACCATGATCGATTCCGGCTTCGGCAACGAGGAATCGATCGCAGCCTGGACCACGCTGTTCGAAGGCCCACTCAAGGGCATGACCATCACGCGCCTGATCGTGACCCATTCGCATCCCGATCATGTCGGGCTCGCCGGATGGATCATCGAGCGGTTCGGCTGCCCGCTATACATGTCACAGGTCGAATACCTGCAGTCGGTCTATCATCAGAACCGCGGCACCGCCGAGCGATTGACCGCGCAACGTCTGTTCTTCCGCCGTCACGGCATGGACGAGGATCTGACCGACAAGCTGCTCGGCCGCGGCCAGGATTATCTGAAGCGGGTCTCGGTGCTGCCGGCGTCCTATCGCCGGCTGACCCATGGCGACGAGGTCGTGATCGGCACGCGGCGCTTCAAGGTCATCACCGGCGGTGGACATGCGCTCGACCAGGTGATGCTGTATTGCGCCGCCGACAAGCTGTTCCTCTCCGCCGACCAGGTGTTGAGCAAGATCTCGCCCAATGTCAGTGTCTGGGCCGTCGAGCCGGAACAGAATTCGCTCGGCGAATATCTGGCCTCGCTGGCGAGCCTGACCACCACGCTGCCCTACGACGCGCTGGTGCTGCCCGGCCATGGCGTGCCGTTCTACGGCCTGAAGACACGGATCAAGCAGCTCGCCGATCATCACGAGGAGCGCTGCGGGCTGATCGCCGAGGCCTGCCGGGAGACCGCCAAGACCTCCAAGGAGCTGGTGCCGGTCGTATTCCACAAGCACGTGCTGGACGCGCACCAGATGGGATTCGCCGCCGGCGAACTGATCGCCCACGTCAACTACATGCTGGTCGAGGGCCGGCTGACGGCCGAGGCAATCGACGGCGTGCTGCGTTTCCGCACCACCTGACGCTATACACTCCGGTTCGGCTGATCCGGACAATTACGGGCATCGTGCGATCGCGCAACGATGCGGCCCGAGGAGCTATCGGCCCGCATTCCGGCGACAGGTCTAGGTCGTTGATCCACATCAATATTTGCCGCGCTTCCATGGACAATCTGTCCAATGTCTGGCGCATGCCCGAACGTGGGATAGCGGATAGACATTAGAGATTGAAAAGCTCTAAGAAGAGTTGGCCGCCCCGGCCGGGTCCTGCTCCAGGTTTGCCGATGGATTACAGCCAGTTTTTCAGCGCCGCCCTCAACCGCCTCCATGACGAGCGGCGCTACCGCGTATTTGCCGACCTCGAGCGGATTGCGGGCCGCTTCCCGCACGCGATCTGGCACTCGCCGAAGGGCCAGCGCAATGTCGTGATCTGGTGCTCCAACGACTATCTCGGCATGGGCCAGCATCCCAAGGTCGTCGGCGCCATGGTCGAGACCGCGACCCGCGTCGGCACCGGCGCCGGCGGCACCCGCAATATCGCCGGCACCCATCATCCCCTGGTGCAGCTCGAAGCCGAACTCGCCGACCTCCACGGCAAGGAAGCCGCGCTCCTGTTCACCTCCGGCTATGTCTCGAACCAGACCGGCATCGCGACGATCGCAAAGCTGATCCCGAATTGCCTGATCCTGTCGGACGCGCTGAATCACAATTCGATGATCGAAGGCATCCGCCAGGGCGGCTGCGAGCGGAAAGTTTTCCGCCACAGCGACCTCGCGCATCTGGAAGAGCTGTTGCGCGAGGCCGGTCCCGACCGGCCGAAGCTGATCGCCTGCGAAAGCCTCTATTCAATGGACGGTGACGTCGCGCCACTCGAGCAGATCTGCGACCTCGCCGAGCGCTATGGCGCCATGACCTATGTCGATGAGGTCCATGCGGTCGGCATGTACGGGCCGCGTGGCGGCGGCATCGCCGAGCGCGACGGCGTCATGCACCGTATCGATGTGCTCGAAGGCACGCTGGCGAAGGCGTTCGGCTGCCTCGGCGGCTATATCGCCGCCAAAGCCGAGATCATCGATGCCGTGCGTTCCTATGCGCCCGGTTTCATCTTCACGACCGCCCTGCCGCCGGCGATCTGCTCGGCCGCGACCGCTGCGATCCGCCACCTCAAGACCTCGAATTGGGAGCGCGAACGCCACCAGGAACGCGCCGCCCGCCTCAAGGCGATCCTGAACGCGGCCGGCCTGCCCGTGATGTCGAGCGACACCCATATCGTGCCGCTTTTCGTCGGCGACCCCGAAAAGTGCAAGCGCGCGACCGACATCCTGCTCGAGGAGCACGGCATCTATATCCAGCCGATCAACTACCCGACCGTCCCCAAGGGCACCGAGCGGCTGCGGATCACCCCGTCGCCCTACCACGACGACGGCCTGATGGACGGCCTCGCCGAGGCGCTGCTGCAGGTCTGGGAGCGGCTTGGGCTGCCGCTCCGCAAGCGGTCGATGGCGGCAGAATAACCCTAACGACGCGACATCCGGGATCGGAACGGCGGCGCACGGTGCGCCATCCGCCTGATCCCGCTATACTCTCTCCCGTCACGGCCCGCTCTGAGGCCGGGAAGGGAGATCAGCAGCGATGCTGCACGACTGGGGCGTCATCGCCGCCGCGTTCGGCTATATCGGGTTCCTGTTCTTTGTCGCCAGCCGCGGCGATCGTTCGCTGCCGACGAAGCGCGGTCGCGCGGGCATGGTGATCTACCCGCTGTCGCTCGCGATCTACTGCACCTCCTGGACCTTCTTCGGCTCGGTCGGATTTGCGACCCGCACCAGCGTCGACTTCCTGGCGATCTATGTCGGGCCGGTCCTCATGATCGGCTTGTGTACGCCGCTGCTCCGCCGCGTGATCGGGCTTGCCAAGTCGCAGAACATCACGTCGATCGCCGACTTCATCGCCGCGCGCTACGGCAAGAGCCAGGCGGTGGCCGCCACCGTGGCTTTGATCGCGATCATCGGCTCGGTGCCCTATATCGCGCTCCAGCTCAAGGCGATCGCCTCCTCGCTGGAAACGATCCTGAGCGAGGACAGGGCGTTTTCCTCGGTCCCCATCCTCGGCGACATCGCGCTGGTGGTGATGCTCGCGATGGCCGTATTCGCGGTGCTGTTCGGCACCCGGCAGGCTGATGCCACCGAACATCAGCACGGCCTGATGCTGGCGGTCGCGACCGAATCCATCGTCAAGCTGGTGGCGTTCCTCGCCGCGGGCATCTTCGTCACCTTCTGGATGTTCTCACCGACCGAACTGATCGAGCGCGCGATGAAGACGCCGGAAGCGGTGCGGGCGATCGAATATGTGCCGTCGGTCGGCAATTTCCTGACCATGACGCTATTGTCGTTCTGCGCAATCATGCTTTTGCCGCGCCAGTTCCATGTCAGCGTGGTCGAGAATTCAGGCCAGGAGGAGGTCGGGCGCGCGCGCTGGCTGTTCCCGCTTTATCTCGTCGCGATCAACCTGTTCGTGATCCCGATCGCGATCGCGGGGCTCGTGACCTTCCCGTTCGGCGCCGTCGACAGCGACATGTATGTGCTGGCGCTGCCGATGGAGGCCAACGCATCGCTGCTCAGCGTCGCCGTCTTCATCGGCGGGCTGTCGGCGGGCACCGCGATGGTGATCGTGGAATGCGTGGCGCTGTCGATCATGGTCTCCAACGACATCGTGCTGCCGATGGTGCTGCAGCGAAGCCGCGAAGCGCTCGCCGGGCAGAAGGATTTCAGCGACTTCCTGCTGAGCGTGCGCCGCTTTGCGATTTTCGGCATCATGGTGATGGCCTATTTCTATTATCGCGCGCTCGGCAACACTCAGCTCGCCGCGATCGGACTGTTGTCGTTCGCGGCGATCACCCAGCTTGCGCCCGCCTTCTTCGGTGGGCTGTTGTGGCGGCGGGCGACCGCGCGCGGTGCTATGGCCGGCATGGTGGTCGGCTTTGCCGTGTGGATCTACACGCTGTTCCTGCCGAGCTTCCTGGAGAGCAGCACCACGGGGCTGATGCTGCTGCAGCACGGCCCCTTCGGCATCGAGGCGCTGCGGCCACAGGCGCTGCTCGGCACCGACCTGCCGCCGCTGCTGCATGGTGTGCTGTGGAGCCTGTCGCTGAACATCTTCACCTACCTCGTGTTCTCGCTGGCGCGCGAGCCGACCTCGATCGAACGGCTGCAGGCCGACCTGTTCGTGCCCCACACCTTCACGCCGATCGCACCGAGTTTCCGGCGCTGGCGCAGCACGGTGACGGTGCAGGACATCCAGAGCACGGTGGCGCAATATCTCGGGCCCGAGCGCGCCGGCCACGCCTTCGAGGCGTTTGCGGCCGAGCGTGGCGGCGCGCTCAACGCATCGGCGCCCGCCGGCCTCGAATTGCTGCAGCATGCCGAGCGCCTGATCGCATCCTCGATCGGCGCCGCCTCCTCGCGGCTCGTGATGTCGCTGTTGCTCCGCAAGCGCACGGTTTCGGCGAAGGCTGCGCTCAAGCTGCTCGACGATTCCCATGCGGCGCTGCATTTCAACCGCGAGATCCTGCAAACCGCGCTCAACCATGTGCGCCAGGGCATCGCGGTGTTCGACGCCAATCTGCAACTGATCTGCTCGAACCGGCAATTCGCCGAGATCCTGGCACTGCCGGCGCATCTGGTTCAACTCGGCATCCCCTTGTCGGAAATCCTCGAGTTCATGGGCGCGGTCAATCCGTCAGGCTCGGGCGACGCGCAGATCATGCTGGAGAAGCGGCTCGCCGCCTACACCACCGAGGGCGAGCCTTACCTGGAGCGGCTGCCCGACCGCCACATGGTGATCGAGGTCCGCACCAACCGGATGCCCGGCGCCGGCTTCGTCATCACCTTCTCCGACGTGACGCCGAGCTTCGAGGCGGCCGAGGCGCTGGAGCGCGCCAATGCGACGCTGGAAAAGCGCGTGCGCGACCGCACCGAGGAACTCACCCGCCTCAATTCCGAGCTGGCGCTGGCCAAGAGCGCCGCCGAAGATGCCAATATTTCCAAGACGCGATTTCTCGCCGCCGCCAGTCACGACATCCTGCAGCCCTTGAACGCGGCGCGGCTTTACGTCACGAGCATGGTGGAGCGCCAGCAGGGCGGCGAGGATTCCCGCCTGGTCGAGAACATCGACGACTCCCTGGAAGCGATCGAGGAGATTCTCGGCGCGCTGCTCGACATTTCGCGGCTCGATGCCGGCGCCATGACGCCATCGATCAGCCGCTTCAAGATCGGCGATCTCATGCGCTCGCTGGAAATCGAGTTTGCGCCGATCGCGCGCGCCAAGGGGCTGGAGCTGGCCTTCGTGCCGTCTTCGCTGGCAGTCGAGTCCGACCGTTCGCTGCTCAGGCGGCTATTGCAGAACTTCATCTCCAATGCGATCAAATATACGCCGCGCGGCCGCGTGCTGGTAGGTTGCCGCCGTCGCGGACAGTCGCTCAAGATCTGCGTCTACGACACCGGCGTCGGCATTCCCGTGCTCAAGCGCCGCGAGATCTTCAAGGAGTTCCATCGTCTCGAACAGGGCGCGCGGATCGCGCGCGGCCTGGGATTGGGGCTGTCGATCGTCGAGCGGCTGGCGCGCGTGCTCAACCACGGCATCGCGCTCGATGGCAATGCCGGTGGCGGCTCGATGTTCTCCGTGACCGTGCCGATCGCGAAGGTGATCAATCATACAGGGCCCGTGACCAGCGCAACGCCGCTCGCCAAGACCCCGATCAGAGGCGCACTGATTGTCTGCATCGAGAACGACCTGGCGATCCTCGATGGCATGAGGACGCTCTTGACGGCCTGGGGCGCCGAGGTGATCGCGGTCGCCGATCCCGAAAGCGCGATCGGCGCGATCGAGGCCGCGGGCGGGCGCGTCACCGGCCTCCTGGTCGACTATCATCTCGACCGCGGCAACGGCGTCGCCGCGATCCGCGACATCCGCCGCCGCTTCGGCGAGGGCCTGCCCGCGATCCTCATCACCGCCGACCGCAGCCCCAATGTCCGCGCCGCCGCACGCGAGGAGAACATCGCGGTGCTCAACAAGCCGGTGAAGCCGGCGTCATTGCGGGCGCTGCTGGGGCAATGGCGCACGCAGCAGATGGTGGCGGCGGAGTAGATCTCAGCGGGCCTACCGCTGGGCTGCGACGATCAACATCATCGGCCGCTCCAGCTCCTCGGCAAGATCGCGCATTGCGGCAATCTGATCGGGTGTCGGAGCAAATTCCTCGACGTGCCGGATCTCAAATCCGACGCCGATCAGCATATTCAGTGTCGTTCCGATCCTGCGATGATACTTGATCACGCCATCCGCAAACCAGTTCGTCTTGCGTGGCCCCTCAAGCGCGTATGCATCGACTGGCCACGTCTTGCGCCCCTCCTGATCAGTGCGCCAGCCCGGCTTTCTCGAAGCCATATAGATTGGATGCTCTATGGTGAAGACGAAACGCCCGCCCGGCCGCAGCGCGTGATAGACGCTGCGCACGAGCCTCTCGAAATCCTCGATGTAGTGTAGGGCCAGCGAGCTATAGGCGAGGTCGACCGAGGACGGCGGAAACTCGACCCGTTCGAGATCGGCGATCCTGTACTCAATGCCGGCATCGTGGGTATTCAGCCTCGCGCGACCGATCATGTTCTCGGAGAGATCGAGCCCAAGCACATGTGCAGCTCCCTGCGCGCGGGCCCATCTCGCAAACCAGCCGAAGCCGCAGCCGAGATCGAGGACGCGCTTGCCGGCCAGATCGGGGAGTTGCGCGCGGACCGCCGGCCATTCTGGCGCGCCGTCAAGCCCGCGGACGGACCGCGGCAAAGTGGTGTAACCGGCAAAAAAGACAGGATCGTCGTAGATGTTTTGGGCCAACAGGCTCTCCATCGATGCCGCCGGGCAGACGCGTAGGGTGGTCAAAGCGAAGCGTGCCCACCATCAAGGATCCCGCCCGTGGTGGTGGGCACGCTTCGCTTTGCCCACCCTTCAATTCAGCGGTGGCTGATCACACCTGCGGCGTGCCCTGGCGCCATTGGCCGCCGGCGATCTTGGCGGCGGCGATCACGGCCTGGGTGCGGCTTTCGACCCCGAGTTTTTGCAGGATCGCGGATACATGCGCCTTGATGGTGGCCTCGGAGACGCCGAGCTCGTAGGCGATCTGCTTGTTGAGCAAACCCTCCGACAGCATCATCAGGACGCGCACCTGTTGCGGCGTCAGCGTCACCAGCCGGTCGCGCAGCCGCGCCATCTCGGGATCGCCGGCGGATGACAGATCGGTGTCGGCGGGAACCCAGACGTCGCCGTCCATCACCTTCATGATGGCATCGCGCAGCGTATCGACGCCGAAGCGCTTCGGGATGAAACCTGACGCGCCGAAGTCGAGCGAGCGGCGGATCGTGGTGGCATCATCGCTGGCTGATACGATCACCACCGGAATCGCCGGATATTGCGCGCGCAGATAGATCAGGCCGGAGAAGCCGCTGATCCCCGGCATGGTCAGATCGAGCAGAATCAGGTCAACGTCGGCGTCCTTCTCGAGCAAGGCGGTGAGCTCGTCGAACGAACCTGCTTCGGTGATGGCAGCCGAACTGACGACGCTCGCGACTGCCTGCCGCAGCGCATCACGGAACAGCGGATGGTCATCGGCGATGACAAGATGAGTCTGGACAGCAGCAGTCATCGGTATCTCTTGAGCGGGTCGCCGCCCCCTTTTTTCCCTTGTCCTCCGAGCGAAGGCTGCGTGCAAGCCGTAATTCTACCGTCTGTCGAAGCAGTTAATGCGCGCTTGTGCGTCGCAACACGCCGGCCGAAGTCCGGATCGGAGACCGCACGGCCGGTGTGCTCCTCGCGGCACGAAAGGTCGTGAAGAGAGCCGAAAGTCGTATTGGGGCGGCTTTTGCCGCGATGTTACCCTCTTTCCAAGCCCGTAGCTCATCCGGCCGAACGCGGCAGGCGAGTTTAGCAGCAATAATTTGGGGGGAATGATCCAGATGTCCACAATGACTGCAAGTTCGGCGCGCCGCGCCGGGATGACGAAGGATGAACGTTTCGTCATCCTTGCGTCCTCGCTCGGCACTGTGTTCGAGTGGTACGATTTCTACCTTTACGGATCGCTGGCCAGCATCATCGGCGCGCAGTTCTTCTCCGCCTATCCGCCGGCGACCCGCGACATCTTCGCCCTGCTTGCCTTCGCCGCCGGCTTCCTGGTGCGTCCGTTCGGCGCCATCGTGTTCGGCCGCGTCGGTGACATCGTCGGCCGCAAATACACATTCCTAGTGACCATCCTGATCATGGGCCTGTCGACGTTCATCGTCGGCCTGTTGCCCAACGCCGCCACCATCGGCATCGCCGCACCGATCATCCTGATCGCGTTGCGCCTGCTGCAGGGCCTTGCGCTCGGCGGCGAATATGGCGGTGCAGCAACCTATGTCGCCGAGCACTCCCCGCAGGGCAAGCGCGGCTACTACACCTCCTTCATCCAGACCACCGCCACGCTCGGCCTGTTCCTGTCGCTCCTGGTGATCCTGTTCACGCGCACAATGACCGGCGAACAGGCCTTTGCGGAATGGGGCTGGCGCATTCCGTTCCTGGTGTCGGTGTTGCTGCTCGGCATCTCCGTCTGGATCCGGCTGCGGTTGAACGAATCGCCGGTGTTCCAGCGCATGAAGGACGAGGGCAAGAGCTCCAAGGCGCCGCTGACGGAAGCCTTCGCCAACTGGTCCAATGCCAAGATCGTGCTGCTCGCCTTGTTCGGCGCCGTGATGGGACAGGGCGTCGTCTGGTACACCGGCCAGTTCTACGCACTGTTCTTCCTGCAATCGATCCTGAAGGTCGACGGCTACACCTCGAACCTTCTGATCGCCTGGTCGCTCCTGCTCGGCACCGGCTTCTTCATTGTGTTCGGCTGGCTGTCCGACAGGATCGGCCGCAAGCCGATCATCCTCGCCGGCTGCGCGATCGCAGCGCTGACTTTCATCCCGATCTTCAAGATGATCACCACCAACGCCAACCCGGCGCTGGAGAAGGCGATCGAATCCACCAAGGTCGAAGTGGTGGCCGATCCCGCGGGCTGCGGCGACCTGTTCAACCCAGTCGGCACCCGCGTCTTCACCGCGCCGTGCGACACTGCCCGTGCCTACCTCGCGCAGTCGTCGGTGAAGTACGCGACGACACCAGGCCCGGCCGGCTCCGGCGTCAAGGTCGTGGTCAATGGCAAGGAAGTGCCTTATGCCGACGCCAAGACTTCCAATCCGGCGGTGCTGGCGGCGATCCAGGCGGCGGGCTATCCGAAGACGGGTGACGCCGGCATCGTGAAGATGTCGAATCCGTTCGACATCTTCCGTCCGCAGGTCGCGGCCGTGATCGGGTTGTTGTTCATCCTGGTGATCTTCGTCACCATGGTCTACGGCCCGATCGCCGCCATGCTGGTCGAACTGTTCCCGACGCGCATCCGCTACACCTCGATGTCGCTGCCCTATCACATCGGCAACGGTTGGTTCGGCGGCCTGCTGCCCGCAACCGCGTTCGCGATCGTGGCCTCCACCGGCGACATCTATGCCGGCCTCTGGTATCCGATCATCTTCGCGGCGATCACCGCGGTGGTCGGCTTCCTGTTCCTGCCGGAGACCAAGGACGTCGATATCAGCAAGACCTGAGACGAAGCGCACTTTCCAGCGCCTGCTCGATCGGCCGCGGAGCGATCCGCGGCCGATTTTGTTTGGATCGAATTGCATCCCCGATCGATGCTGCGCTCCCTCTCCCGCTTGCGGGGGAGGGCTGGGGTGGGGGTGCCTCCGCATTGGGACTGCCGGTGGGGAGAGAACCCTCACCCGGCGCTGACGCGCCGACCTCTCCCGCAAGCGGGAGAGGTGAACCAGCCAGACCGCGTCGCCTCTACTTGATGCTGCCGATGAACTGCAGCACGACCTCGCGCCGGTGCGGTCTGGCGCGATGCTCGATCAGGTAGATCGCCTGCCAGGTGCCGAGCGCGAGTTCGCCATCCAGCACCGGAATCTGGAGTGAGGTCGACGTCAGCATGGTCTTGATATGCGCCGGCATGTCGTCGGGACCTTCGGTGTCATGGCGCCATCCGCCATTCTCCGGCGCCAGGCGGCGCAGCACGGTGAGGAGATCCTCGAGCACGGTCGGATCGGCATTCTCCTGGATGGTGAGCGATGCCGAGGTGTGGCGGATGAACAGCGTCACTTGCCCCTCCGCCCCGCGCGCCTCGCGCAGGAATTTTGCGACTTCCGAGGTGAGGTCGGTGAAGCCGACGCCCGACGTGTGTACGGTCAGTAGCGATGACACGACGGTGGTGGCACTGACGGTTGATGGAGCGCTGCGCGAGAGAGAGGTCATGAACAAAGCCGTCGTAGGAGTACGTAGGATGGGTAGAGCGAAGCGAAACCCATCAACCTTGGTCATTGTGGAGCGATGATGGGTTTCGCTTCGCTCTACCCATCCTACAAAGGAACTAAATCTTGCCCGACGTGTCGCGCTGCACACGGTTGGCCATCTCGACCAGGCGGCGCCAGGCGCGTTCGAGGAAGGACATCACGCGATCCATATCCTGATCGCTCGGCAACGGGATTTCGATCCTGCGCCCGCCCTCGGTGACCTTCGGTTCGCTTTTCTTCAGCGAATCCGATTTCGGCAGCGCCTCGTCGGTCTTGCCGGTGGCGGCCTGATCGCGCTGCGCGAGCTCGGCCTTGAGCGTCTCGTTCTCGGCCTGCAGCCGGCCGATTTCCGCGTCCATCGCGGCGCGCTCGTCGGGCACGGCATAGCAGGCCCAGCCCGTACCCGAATTATTGTTGCAGGTTGAGACCGTGCCATTCCGCGTGTCGAGCCGCAGCACGCCATCGGCGGTGGTCGACAACGCGTAGCGGCCGTTCTCGGTATCCGGCCGGGATTGAGCAAAGGCTGCGCCGCTCAGGCTCAACACTACGACCGCGAGGACGGCGGGGACTCTTGATGAAGACGTCGCGTGGCGCATCGGCGTGCTCCCGACTCAGAAAAGAATGCCGCGCCCCTATATATCCGACGTATAGGGCGGCCTGCCCGACTTCAATGCATCGGCGAGCAAATCCAACCGGTCCTGCCCCCAAAACACCTCGCCATCGAGCACATAGGCGGGCGAGCCGAATACATCGGCCGTTATCGCATCCTGACGGTTCTGCTCATAGGTGGCGCTGATCGCCTCCGAGGTGGAACGTTCCACCAGCTTGCTGCCGGGCAGGCCCGCTTCGTCGGCGAGCCGCGCCACCGTCGCGGGATCGGCGAGATCGAGCTGATCCTCCCAGACCGCGACAAAACCGCGCTTCAGGAAAGCATCGGGATCGAGCCCCAGCTCAATCGCAGCGATAACCGCGCCGTCGGCAAGGCGGGCATTGAACGGCCAGTGCGCGGGCCTCAGATGAAACTGCAATCCGCGCCGGTCCCGCCAGCGCTGCAATTCCACTATCCGATAACGTTGCCGCACCGGATGGCGCTTGAGCAGCGGCAAGCCGCCGGTCTCCGAGAACAGGTCGACCAGCACCACCGGCTTGTAGTTCACCTTGAGATCAAAGCCAGTGACGAGATCGCGGAACGGCCGGTCGCCGATATAGGCCCAGGGAGATTGAAACGAGAAGTAGTAGTCGACCTGGCGCGACATGGCGGCTCCGAGCGGGATTGGTGCGACGATGCGCCCATCCCAACAGAGCGTCCCGACCGGTGCAAGACCGCCGCGGCCTGAATGTCGGCTGTTGCGTTGCGATGACAGGTCGCAGACATCTGGAATATCTCCAAAGAAGTGCAATCGAATCAATGCGCTAACTGGTTGTTACGCAATCTTGACTTGATCGGACACGGTAAGTATGGTCCGCGCGGCTTTTGAGGGTGGCGGCGCAATTTCCATCAACCGCAGCATCGTTTAGTGTCTGCCGCATGGCGGAAAACAAAAACGACAACGCAAGTGGAAATCGCGACCAGTCGTCGTCCGACGAAGCTGCGCTTTCCGCAAGGCTCGGAAGTCTGGATCATCGGTTGTCCGAAATTCGCGACAGCCGCAAAATCAGGACTGATCAATCCGGAACTGAAAGCGGAGACGGTGCCGCCAGAGCTTCGGCGATGGCGCTCGGCTTCCGCCTTTCCTCGGAATTGGTCGCGGGCGTTGTCGTCGGGGCGGCGATTGGCTGGGGATTCGACCGTCTACTGTCGACATCGCCGTTCGGTCTCATCGTGTTCCTGCTGCTCGGCTTCACGGCCGGCGTGGTCAACGTGGTGAGGTCTGCAGGCGTGGCCTCAGGCAAGCGCTGAGTTCTGGCGGAAGTCACGACATCTGTAATTCGATTGCCGGCGGATAAGCCGGGGGACCAAGAGCCGCGCGGATGAAAATCGATCCGATCCACCAGTTCAATATCGAGCCCCTCTTCACGATCGGCCATATCGGCAATCACACGATCGCCTTCACCAATTCGACGCTCTACATGTTCGTGGCGGTGGCGTTGATCTCGGTGCTGATGCTGGCGAGCGGCCGGCAACTGGTTCCGGGGCGCCTGCAGTCGGTCGCCGAAATCTCTTACGAGTTCGTCGCCAGCACCATCCGCAGCACCGCCGGCGCGGAAGGCATGAAGTTCTTCCCGCTGATCTTCTCGTTGTTCATGTTCATCTGCGTCTCGAACCTCGTGGGCATCATCCCCTACACGTTCACGATTTCGAGCCACCTGATCGTCACCGCCGCGCTCGCGCTGCTGGTGTTCTTCACCGTCCTGATCTACGGCGTCTACAAGAACGGGCTGAAGTTCTTCAAGATTTTCGTGCCGTCCGGCGTGCCGATCTACATCCTGCCGCTGGTCATGTTCATCGAGATCCTGTCGTTCTTCCTGCGGCCGGTCTCGCACAGCGTGCGTCTGTTCGCCAACATGCTGGCCGGCCATATCGCGCTGAAGGTGTTCGCGGGTTTCGTCGCGATGCTCGGCGTCTCGCTCGGCGCCGTCGGTTGGCTCGGCGGCGTGATGCCGCTCGCCCTCACGGTCGCATTGACCGCCCTCGAATTGCTGGTCGCTTTCCTGCAAGCCTATGTGTTTGCGATCCTGACCTGCATCTACCTCAACGACGCCATTCATCCGGGACACTGAGCGGTCCGGGGAATTTCCACCCACATCTGTCTTTCTCTCCAAGGAGCAAACTATGGAACCGGCAGCAGCTAAACTTATCGGCGCGGGCATCGCGTGCATCGGCATGGGCGGTGCGGGCGTCGGCGTGGGCGTCATCTTCGGCAACTACCTTGCCGCCGCGGTGCGCAATCCGTCCGCCGCCCAGGGCCAGTTCGGCAACCTGATCTTCGGCTTCGCCGTGACCGAAGCGCTCGGCATCTTCTCGCTGCTGATCGCGCTGCTCTTGCTGTTCGTTCCGCTCTGAGCGGTACACTCTTGCGCCGCCTGCGGGCGGCGTCCGTGACAGCTACAGGAGAACTCCATGGCTGAGAGTCATGGCGAAAAATCAGGCCAGAAGGCCGGCGCCCACACCGAAGCCGATGGCGGCCACGGCGGAGGTTTCCCTCCGTTCGATTCGTCCACCTTCGCCTCGCAACTGGTGTCGCTGGCGATCGCCTTTGTCGCGCTCTACATTATCGTGTCGCGTTTCGCTCTGCCGCGTGTCGGCGGCGTGATCGAAGCGCGCCAGAACATGATCGAGGGCGATTTGGCGGACGCGCAGAAGCTCAAGGATGAGTCCGCCGCTGCGCTGAAGGCCTATGAGAACGACCTGGCGGCCGCGCGCTCCCGCGCTCAGGCCATCAGCAACGAGACCCGCGAGAAGCTGAACGCGGCCTCCGAAGCCGAACGCAAGGTGCTGGAGGACAAGCTTACGGCCAAGCTCCACGACGCCGAGAAAACCATCGCGGCGACACGGGCGACGGCGATGAGCAATGTCCGCGGCATTGCGGCGGATGCGGCGACCGCGATCGTGCAGCGGCTGACCGGCGCGGCGCCGGATGGCGCTGCGGTGAACAGCGCTGTCGACGCCTCGCTGAAGGGACAAGCCTGATGTTGACCGAGCCGGAAACCTGGGTTGCGATCGCCTTCGTCATCCTGATGGTGGTGTTTGCCTATCTTGGCATCCATCGCACGGTGCTGAAGGCGCTGGACAACCGCAGCGAACGCATCAAGGCCGAACTCGATGACGCTCGCCGTCTGAAGGAAGAGGCCGCAAAGCTGCTCGCCGAATACAAGGCCAAGCGCACGACTGCCGAGCGCGAGGCGGAGGAAATCGTCGCGAGCGCCAAGGCGGACGCCGAACGCATCGCGGCTGAAACCAAGACGAAGATGGAAGATTTTGTCGCGCGGCGGACCAAGACCGCCGAGAACAAGATCGCGCTCGCCGAAGCCCAGGCTCTGGCGGATGTCCGTGCTGCTGCGGCGGATGCCGCGGTGACGGCGGCGTCCACCATCCTGTCGCAGTCGGTCAAGGGCCCCATTGCCGACGACCTCCTCGCCAAGGGGATCGCCGAGGTTCGTTCCAAGCTGAACTGAGCGGCTTCAACGCCAATCAAAAAGCCGGCGCGAGATGATCGCGCCGGCTTTTTTTGTTGTCTTGCTCGTTTGTTGTGCCGCGCTCTCGTCATCGCCCGCCACCGGGTCGGCCGAAGGGCCGCCCGATGACAGGCTCCGGCGGGCGATCCAGTACTCCGCGGCGTCTCGACCAAGCTACGAACGCTGTCGTGTACTGGATACGCCGCCTTCGCGGGGTATACGGGCTCCGCGTGCCGGCCGCGCAACCTTCCGCTACTTCTTCCGCGCCGCCTTCGGCTTTGGCTCGGGCTTCAGGGCCTGCGGGTCGAAGCCGATGTAGAAGATGTAGTTCTCGGCAACGTCGGCTGACGGCGCCGGAAAGGTCAGATCCTCAGCCACCAGCGTAAAGGGCTCGCTGCCGCTTTCGCCCATCGTCACTGTGGTCTGATAGGCCTTGGTCGCGATCGTCTTTTCCGAGACGCCGCCCTGCACCACGGCGACGCGCAGCGGCACCTGAACGGTCGGCGGGGCGCCGGCAGGACCGACGATGATCCGGCCCTGGATGCCGATCCGCGCCGTGATGTCGCCGCCATTGAGCGCGCATTCGCGGGCGGTGCGGGTGATCGTCGCCTGGAACCTGAGGTCGCTGCCGACCGGTTCCTTGCCGGGCGCCCCCACCGCGTAAGTCGAGGCACCGGAACGGATCGCCACCGGCGGACAGAGGACGTCCGATTCGTTGCTCTGGCTCCCGGCGGGCGCCGGCGGCTTCTCAGCCGGCTGCTCCTCGGACTTGCCGCCGCCGAACAGGCTCTTGAAGCGATCGGTCAATGACTGTGCCGCCGCCGGCGCGGCCAGGGTGCCGCAACCAAGCGCAGTCGCCACCACAGAGGCGATCGCGGCCCTGATCACACGATGTCTTGCCATGAGAATCCCTGCCATCCCATTTCCCGCGGCGTTATAGCAGCGCAATGGCGGCGAACCCAAGGCGCTAACAAAGGCGCGACCGAGGCGCCAGGAACCCGAGGGCTAGCCCCGGAAATCCTCATGCAAGAGGCCAAACAGCAGGTGATCCTGCCAGATGCCGTTGATGCAGAGATAGCGCCGCGCCAGGCCCTCGCGGGTGAAGCCGCATTTCTCCAGCACGCGGATCGAGGGCGCGTTGGAGGGGATGCAGGCGGCCTCGATCCGGTGCAGATTGAGCTCGCCGAACAGCGAAGGCAACAGCACCCGCAGCGCCGTGGTCATGTAGCCGCGATGCGCATAGGGCTCGCCGACCCAATAGCCGATGGTGCCGGCCTGCACGATGCCGCGGCGGACATTGGCGAGCGTGATGCCGCCGACCATCACGCCGTCCACTTCGCGGAAGATGATGAAGGGATAGGAGCGGTCGGCGGCGATATCCTCGGCGTAGCGGCGCAGGCGGCGGCGGAAGCCGGAACGGGTCAAATCATCGGACGGCCAGATCGGCTCCCAAGGCGTGAGATAGGCGCGGCTCGATTCGCGTAGCTGCGCCCATTGCGGAAAGTCAGCCATTTGCGGCGCGCGTAGCAGCAGGCCATGACCGCGCGGCATCAGTGCAGCCGGTCCGCTGGATGGCAAACGAAACAGGGCCATGCCCTTGAACTCCCCTGCCCGCTAGCGGGCTGCCGGTCTATCTTTTAGGGCATGATCTTTTCGGAAAACCGGTCTCCACTTTTCCGGATCATGCCCTTCCGTTTGGGCATGATCTCTTCGGAAAACCGGAGACCACTTTTCCGGATCATGCCCTAGTGCAGGAGCGTCTTCGCCTTCGACTGGGTTAATCCTTCCGCAAAAGCCACCGCGGTGTCCAGACCTCTACCGCTGCCGAGCGCCACCACCGCCGGCCGGCTGCGCGCGAGCAGCGCACGGGCGGCATTGCGGGTCGATTCGACACTCACCGAATCGATCCGGCTGACCAGTTCGTCCACCGTCAGCGGCCTGCCATAGGCTAGCACATGGCGTGCCAGTTGCTCGGCGCGGGAGGAACAGCTCTCCAGCGCCATCAGCAGCCCCGCCTTCATCTGCGCCTTGGCGCGCGCGATCTCGGCCTCGGTCAGAGTCTCCACGGCCTCGTTCATCACGTCCACGATCACCTCCATCATTTCCGGCGCATCCGACGGGTCGGTGCCGGTGTAGAGGCCGAAGAAGCCGGTGTCGCTATAGGGGGCATGGAAGGTGTAGATCGAGTAGCACAGTCCTCGCTTCTCCCGCACCTCCTGGAACAGCCGCGACGACATCCCGCCGCCGAGCGTGTTGGTGAACACCTGCAGCGAGAACAGCGACAGGTCGGTCTGCGGCACGCCTTCCAGCGCCAGCGTCAGATGCGCCTGTTCGAGGTCGCGGTGCACGACGCGGGAACCGCCCTTGCCGAACATCGCCGCCTGCGGCTTCGGCGCGGGCGCCGCGTCGAAATTTGCGAACTTCTGCGTTGCCTCTTCGACGATCCGCTTGTGGTCCACCGCGCCGGCAGCGGAGATCACCATATCGGGCCCGCGGTAATGCGTTGCGAGGTAGCTGCGCAGCATGTCGCGGTCGAACCCCTTCAGCGTCTTGGCGGTGCCGAGCAGGGAGCGGCCCATCGGCTGGTCGGGGTAGCAGAGCTCGTTCAGGTGCTCGAACACGACGTCGTCGGGCGTATCCTGCGCCGCACCGATCTCCTGCACGATGACGCTCTTCTCGCGCTCAAGCTCATCCGGCACGAAAGAGGGATTGGCGAGGATGTCGGCGAGCACGTCGAGCGCCAGCGGCACGTCCGCCTTCATCACGCGCGCGTAATAGGCCGTCGTCTCGGTCGAGGTGCCGGCGTTGAGATCGCCGCCCACGGCCTCGATCTCCTCGACGATCTCGCGGGAGGAGCGGCGCGTCGTGCCCTTGAACGCCATGTGTTCGAGCAAATGGGAGATCCCGTGCTCGTTCGGCTTCTCGTCGCGTCCGCCGACGCCGGCCCACACGCCGAGCGCGGCCGTCTCCAGATGCGGCATGGTGTCGGTGACCACGGTCAATCCGGACGGCAGCTTGGTGATCTCAACGCTCATCCGGTTACTCCCTGCTTGGCGGCGCGGCTCACCGACAATACGAACTTTTCGACTTCCGCCTGATCGCTTTTCATCACCTTGAGGTGTTCGGGTTTGGTCATCAATCCGTCGAGCCAGGCCGGCAATTGCGGTCGCACCCCGCAGGCGGCCTCGACCGCATCGGGGAACTTGGCCGCATGCGCGGTCGACAGCACGATATTTGGAATCCTCGAATCGGCGCTATCGCGGTCGGCAACCGCCAGCGCCACCGCGGTGTGGGGATCGACCAGATCCCCGGCCTCGCGCCAGGCGGCACGGATCGCGGCCGCAGTCTCGGTCTCGTCCGCCTTGCCTGCGTCGAACTCCTCGCGGATCGCAGCTAACATCGCAGCCGGCAACACGAAGCGGCCGGACTGCTTCAGCGAATCCATCAGCCGCCGCACACTGTCAGCGTCGCGCCGGCTTGCCTCGAACAACAGCCGCTCGAAATTCGAGGACACCTGGATGTCCATCGACGGCGAGGTCGTGGCGTGAACCTCGCGGACCTCGTAGATGCCCGTCTTCAGCGTGCGCGGCAGGATGTCGTTGACGTTGGCCGCGATCCGCAAGGATCGGATCGGCAAGCCCATGCGCTTGGCGACATAGCCCGCAAAGATGTCGCCGAAATTCCCGGTCGGCACGGTGAAGTCCACCGTCCGCTCCGGCGCGCCGAGCGCGACCGCCGAGGTGAAATAGTAAACCACCTGCGCCACGACCCGCGCCCAGTTGATCGAGTTCACGCCCGACAGCGACACCGCATCGCGGAAGTCGTGATGGTTGAACAGCCCCTTCACGATCGCCTGGCAATCGTCGAAGGTGCCTTCGATCGCCAGCGCATGGATGTTGGCGGCGCCGGTCGTCGTCATCATCCGCCGCTGCACCTCGGAGATGCGCCCTTGCGGGAACAACACGACGAGGTCGACATTTTCGAGATTGGCAAAGGCCTCGACCGCGGCGCCGCCGGTATCGCCTGATGTCGCGACCACGATCGTGGTGCGCTGTGAACGTTTCGCCAGCACGTGATCCATCAGCCGCGAGATCAACTGCATCGCGACGTCCTTGAACGCCAGCGTCGGGCCGTGGAACAGCTCCAGCAGGAATTGATTCGGGCCGATCTGGTCGAGCGGCACGACGGCGGGATGGCGGAACGTCGCGTAGGCTTCGTTCGCCATGCGACCGAGATCGGGATCGGAAATCTCGCCGCCCGCGAACGGCCTGATGACGTCGACCGCGACTTCCCAATAGGGCCGTCCGAAGAAGCCGGCGATGGTTTCGCGCGACAGGACCGGCCAGCTTTCGGGCACGTACAGGCCGCCGTCGCGGGCAAGCCCGGTCAGCATCACATCACAGAAACCAAGAACCGGGGCCTCTCCCCGGGTCGAAACATACCGCGTCAAACCGCCCTCCAAAGGCTCAAGCCTTTACCTTAAGCCCTTGATATCATGGAATTTATCGAGTTCTCGCTGCGCGGACCCGAAGCGCCACCATAAAGGGTTTTCGTGCCAAGGGGAAAGCGCTTCTTGTGCGGCGCTGCCGCAAAGCACGGCAGGCTAGACGGAGGTGCGCCGTCAAGCGCGCTGGGATGCGCTAGTCCATCGCTGGCGCGGTGCGGTTCTTTCTTTCTCGCACCTTTCTACAGTCCCGTGGTGCACGACCGGCAAGACTCGATCGCTCGCCGATCTCTGGCGCGTCGGAACCATTGCCGTTTCTTCCCGTTTATGTCCGCCATTGAGGCCAGCGCAGCAGGGATCAGCGGCGCGGCCGACGCTCCGGCACATTGGATCAGAAGCTCTAGGAATCGCCTGTATCGCCCTGCTGTTCCCGAATTGCCCCGGCAGAAGCGAATGCAAGCGATGGGAACGGTCGCGCCTTCGGGCGCGACCAGTTCCGCAGGCGGTGAGGATCAGCCCAACGCCATTTCGACGGCGATACGGATCAGGTCGGAATGGCTCTTGGCGCCCAGCTTCTGCTTCAGAAGCGAAGTGGTGTTGGCGACGGTCTTGTAGGAGATGTTGAGCGCCGCGGCGACCTCGCCGATCTTGTCGCCCCGGCCAAGCAGCCGCAGGATTTCCAGTTCGCGCGGCGACATCAGCGAGGCCGGATTGGCCTTGATGGCGGCGCCCGAAAAGGTCACGGCTTCGGCAAGGTGCGGCGATATGTAATTGTCCCCTGCCGCGACCTTGCGGACGGCTTTCACGAACACCCTGGGATCGTCGGTCTTTGAAACATAGCCCTGGGCGCCTGCTTCCACCGCGCGGACGACGAAGGCCGGATCGTCGTTCATGCTGAACATGATGATCCTGGCCTCTGGATCCTCCTTGCGGATCCGGCGCATCAACTCGAACCCGGAAACATCCGGGAGGTTGATGTCGATGACGGTAACATCAGGCTTCTTGCTGACATAGGCGCGGTGTCCCGACTTGGCGTCGGTGGCTTCCTCGATCTTCACCGAGCTGTCGGAAGCGAACAGCGACCGGCACCCGGACAAGACTACCGGGTGGTCATCGACAATCAATATTCTTGTGGCCGGTTTCGGCGTATCTTGCATCACTTGCATTCTGTATCCAGAACATAGGTCCCCGGGAACCGGTGAAAAGAAAAAACCACCGGAGCGAATTAGAATTATCCAAATGTGGAAAAAATGTTCGCTCCGAACGCGGTTCTTCCTTCCGCTCGGTATCATGTTCGTGGCGGCGCTCCTGATCGGAGCGGTTTCGCTGCAGCTTTTCGTGCCGGAGCAACTGTCGGACGAGAGCGCACCGGCCGCACGTTCGGCCAGGATGGTTGCCGACGCGCTCAACAGCGCGCTTCGGACCTCGGCCAATCCGCAAGCGACGCTGGATGCCTTTGCGCAGGCGCTCGGCACCTCCGAAGCCATCCGCTTCCAACCCGACGGTGCAAGCCACCCGCCGCCGCGGGTCGAGGTGCAAACCCCGATCGGACGGGTGCCGCGATGGTTCGTGGACCTGCTCACGATACCGGAGGTGGGCGCATCGTTCCCCGTCCGGATCGAAGGCAAGCAGGTCGGTGAGATCATTTTCTCGCCCGACCTGTCGGCCGATATTTTCGAGAAATGGATCGGCTTTGTTGCGATCGCATTCTCCGTGGTTGCGCTGACGCTGCTCACCGGCGCTATCGCTTATTTCACCTCCGGCGCCGTGCTGCGTCCCCTGCAGGATCTCGGCGAAGGCCTCACCCGCATGCGCGGGGGTGATTATAAGCAGCTCATCCCCCCGTCGGGCCCGCCGGAGATCCGCCGAAGCGCCGAGGAAGCCAACGAACTTGCCCGCACGCTGAGCTTACTGAGCCAGGACAATCGAGGTTTGCTGCGCCGGATCGTCTCGCTGCAGGACGACGAGCGGCGCGATATGGCGCGCGAACTGCACGACGAGCTCGGACCGCTGTTGTTCGGCATTCGCGCCAAAGCGGTTGCGCTGCTCGAAGCTCTCCCGCATGGCAACCTGCAACTTGCGGCCTCCGTCGACGGCATCCTGCAATCGGTCGAAGCGCTGCAGCAGGCCAACCGCCGCATCCTCGACCGGCTGCGGCCGCTCTACATCCAGGACTTGGGGCTGGAAAAAAGCATCGAGACCTTACTGCAATATGCGCGCGCGCAAGCGCCCGGGCTCAAGCTCGTCTCGCATATCGACGGCAGGCTGAATGCGATCGAGGGTCTGCTCTCGCAGACCGTCTATCGCGTGATCCAGGAGAGCATCACCAACGTGCTGCGCCATGCCCGAGCCCGCTCGGTCACCGTGGAGGCTTCGATGAAGGCGGCGGAGCTGATCGTGGAGGTATCGGACGACGGCATCGGCCTTTCCAAGGACTCTGTCTTCGGCCGCGGGCTGACCGGGATGCAGGAACGGGCCCGCGCCCTGAGCGGCACGCTCGAGCTGGTGCGCGAGGACGGACGGACCATCGTGCGCTGCCTCCTGCCGGTCGGCGACAGCGCGCTTGGCTGATCGCCGCGCTCGGCGCGGCATGATCTACGCGCGACGTTGGCCGCGAAACCACAATGCGAAGACGATCAACACCGCCACGGCGAGCGTGAACCAGGTGATGGCGTATTGCATGTGGTCGTCCTTGAGATTGACCTTCAGCGGTCCCGGCTTGGGAATGCCGCTGTCGGGCACGGGCGACTCGAGATCGATGTAGAAGGGCGCGACAGCCTTGCCGCCCTCGCCCCAGCCGAGCGCGCTCGCCATCGCGAGATGATTGCGGACGAACCACAGGCGTTTTGCCGGATTTTCCTTCGGCGTCAGCGAGCCGCCCCCCTCGGGAAAGCGGAGATAGCCGCTCAGCTTGACCGGTTCGCCCGTGATCAGCGGCGCGACCGCGCGATCCTCTTGCGCACGATCCTGCATCGTGTTCTGCACAAAGCCGGCATTGATCACGACGATCTCGCCGTCAGGCAGGCGCGCCGGGAGAAACGCCCAGGTGCCGGGACCGGAAATGTCGTCACGGACCGCGGAGCCAGAACTGAATACCATCGCATCCGGCAGCTTCGCATAGGTCGCAGTGAAAGTGACGCGGCGGAATTCGTCGCTCACCGGACGTAGCGCGGCCCATTGCGAAGGCTGCGGCAGCGCTTCGGGCGCCGCTGCCAGGCGCTCGTTGAGGGCCGCGATCAGCGCATGCTTCTCGACCCGGCGCTGCAACTGCCAGATCCCGAGGCCCGTGAACACCACCACCAGGATCAACGTGAAAATGCCGAAGCCAGCGGCGCCGCGCCGTTGCGTGGATGCTGCGGTCATTTCTGCTCGCGCTTGATCAGCCGGCCCTCCGCCGCCTTGTGGTGGAACTGGAGTGCGATCAAAAGCGATTTCATCGAACGCAGCGGCAGCAACGTGACGACGACGATGAGCGGCAGCCAGAGCACCGCATGCACCCAGAACGGCGGCTGGTACTTGACCTCCACAATCAGCGCACAGGCAACGACGATCGCGCCGGCCAGCATGATGATGAAGATCGCCGGCCCATCGCCGGAATCGATGAAGGCATAATCCAGCCCGCAACTCTCGCAGCGCGGAGCCAGCGTGAGGAAGCCCGCATAGAGCTTGCCCTTGCCGCAGCGCGGACAGCGGCAGGCGATGCCGCGGAGGGCGCTCTCGGTGACCGTCGGGGGAGTGTCGGCTGGCATTAAGTCGTTCGATCTCTACTCGCGAAAGCAAAAGGGCGGCCATCTGGCCGCCCCTTGTAGCACGTCACGGCGGGTTAGTGCGCGGCGTGCGCCATGGTTTCGGCGCCGCGGCCCCACACGTAGATGCAGATGAACAGGAACAGCCAGACCACGTCGACGAAGTGCCAGTACCAGGCGGCGAACTCGAAGCCGAGGTGCTGCTTCGGCGTGAAGTGGCCGGCATAGGCGCGGAATAGGCAGACCAGGAGGAAGATGGTGCCGATGATCACGTGGGCGCCATGGAAGCCGGTCGCCATGAAGAACACGGAGCCGTAGACATTGCCGCCGAACGAGAACGTCGCGTGGGCGTACTCATAGGCCTGCACGCAGGTGAAGGCCGCGCCGAGCAGCACGGTGAGGATCAGGCCGTATTTGAGGCCCTGGCGATCGTTTTCCAAGAGCGCATGGTGGGCCCAGGTCACCGTGGTGCCGGAGGTGAGCAGCAAGAGCGTGTTGAGCAGCGGCAGGTGCCAGGGATCGAAGGTCTCGATGCCGTGCGGCGGCCAGGTGCCCGGCACGGCGCAGGCGCCGGCGGCGGTGCCGGCGCCGCAACCGAAAATCGCGTCGCGGGCGGCATGGACCGGATCGGCCGGGAACAGCGCGGCGTTGAAGAACGCCCAGAACCAGGCGACGAAGAACATCACCTCGGAGGCGATGAACAGGATCATGCCGTAGCGGTGATGGAGCTGCACCACGCGGGTGTGGTCGCCCTTGTACTGGGCCTCGCGGATCACATCGCCCCACCAGCTCGCCATGGTGTAGAGCACGCCGATCACGCCGATGCCGAACACGATCGGCGCGCCCGTGAACATGTGATGCATCCAGCCGATGGCGCCGAAGCACATGATGAAGGCCGAGATCGAGCCGACCACCGGCCAGGGGCTCGGATCGACGAGATGGTAATCGTGATGCTTGACGTGCGCCTCAGCCATTGCAGTCTCTCCGTTCGCGTGCCGTCAGGCACGTATTCGTCTCAGAAATTCAAAGATTGCCCTTGCGCTTGTCCTGCTCGCCGGAGGCCACTGGCTTCGGGACCGGATCGCGCACGGAATAGAAAGTGTAGGACAGGGTGATCGATTTCAGGCTGTCGTTCTCGCGGTCGGCGACCAGCGCCGGATCGACATAGAACACGACAGGCATCTCCCGCTTCTCGCCCGGCGCCAGGGTCTGCTCGGTGAAGCAGAAGCAGTTGATCTTCTGGAAATAGGCCCCGACCGTCAGCGGCGCGACATTGTAAGCCGCCTGGGCCGTCGTCGCCCGCGCCGACTGGTTGGTCACCGTGTAGAAGACGGTGACGACCTCGCCGATCCTGACTTCGATCTCGTTCTGCTCAGGCTCGAACTTCCAGGGCAGGCCCGGCGCGACATTGGCATCGAAGCGAACCTCGATTTTGCGAGCGAGCGGCCCCTCCGCCGGCGCAGAGGTCGCAACCTGGGTGGTGCCGTTGAAGCCGGTGGCGCGGCAGAACCAGTTGTAAAAGGGCACCGCCGCATAGGACGCGCCGACCATCAGCACGACGACGAAGCCGCAGATCGAGGCAACCACCGCGTCACGCGTCAGCGTGCGGCGGGACGCCTTTTGGCTCGTGCCGGACTGCTTGGGCGTGGTCGTCTCTTGCGCCATCTCGATCACATCTCAGATCGGCCGCACCAGGACGGCCGGGCCCTTGACCAGGGTGACCGCGAAGAACAGCACGACCAGGACACCGAGCGCGAGCGCAATGGCGATCGAGCGCTGGCGGCGGCTCCTGAGCTGCGCCTCGGTAAGGACAATTCCTTCTTGCTCGCGTTTGTCATCCATTGCGTGTTCATGCGCTCCCTACCCGACCCATGATGCAACGGTGCGGAAGGCAACCTCGATCAGCAAGGTCGCAAACAGCGCGAACAAATAGAAAATGGAGAACGCAAACAATTTGCGGCAGGCGCGATTGGCTTCCTTGCCCTCACGGCGGCGATAGACCTCGACCGCGAGCCACAGCATGCCCGACCCGAGCAGGAGCGAGGCCACGCCATAGACCGCATCGAAATAGCCGAGCGGCCACGGCGCCACCGCGATCGCGACAAGCACGATCGTGTAAAGCAGGATCTGCAGCCGGGTCGCGTCGGGACCGGCGACCACGGGCAGCATCGGCACGCCGGCGCGGGCGTAGTCGTCGCTGCGGAACAGCGCCAGGGCCCAGAAATGCGGCGGGGTCCAGAAGAAGATGATCAGGAACAACAGCACGGGCTCGATCGACAACGAGCCGGTTGCCGCCGCCCAGGCCACCACCGGCGGCAGCGCGCCAGCGGCGCCGCCGATCACGATGTTCTGCGCAGTCCAGCGCTTCAGCCAGATCGTGTAGATCACGACATAGAAGAAGATCGTGAAGGCCAGCAGCGCGCCCGCGACCCAGTTGACGAGGATGCCGAGCGTCATCACCGAGAAGAACGCCAGCGTCAGGCCGAAGGCGGTGGCTTCTCCACTTGTGATGCGGCCGCGTGGGATCGGCCGGTTGGCAGTGCGCGTCATCAACGCGTCGATATCGCCTTCATAGGCCATGTTCAGCGCGCCGGAGGCGCCGGCGCCGACCGCGATGCAGAGGATCGAGGTGAAGGCCAGCACCGGATGGACGTGACCAGGCGCGATCATCAGGCCGACCAGCGCGGTGAAGATCACGAGCGACATCACCCGCGGCTTCAGAAGCGCGATGTAGTCGCCGACCTCGGCCTCGGAGATCCGCGGCAACTCGATGGCATTGTGATCGACAACCGACACGATGGTCTCGTTCCCCTAAAATCAAGCAGAGAGCGTGACGCGCCCCTAAGGGCGCATCACTGTTTCCTTTACTGCACGCGCGGCAGCACTTCGAACTGGTGGAAGGGCGGCGGCGAGGACAGCGTCCATTCCAGCGTGGTGGCGCCGGCGCCCCACGGGTTGGCGGCCGCCTGCTCCTTGCGGACGAAGGCGTCGATCACGCCGTAGATGAAGATCAGCACGCCGAAGCCGGAGATGTAGGAGCCGACCGAGGAGACCAGGTTCCAGCCGGCGAACGCGTCCGGATAGTCGACATAGCGGCGCGGCATGCCCGACAGACCGAGGAAGTGCTGCGGGAAGAACACCAGGTTCACGCCGATGAAGGTGAACCAGAAGTGCAGCTTGCCGATGGTCTCGCTGTACATGTAGCCGAACATCTTCGGGAACCAGTAGTACCAGCCAGCGAAGATGCCGAACACGGCGCCCAGCGACAGCACGTAGTGGAAGTGGGCCACCACGTAGTAGGTGTCCTGCAGCACGCGGTCGACGCCGGCATTCGCCAGCACGACGCCGGTGACACCGCCGACCGTGAACAGGAAGATAAAGCCGATCGCCCAGATCATCGGCACCTTGAACTCGATCGAGCCGCCCCACATCGTGGCGATCCAGGAGAAGATCTTCACGCCAGTCGGGACCGCGATCACCATGGTGGCGGCGACGAAGTAGGCCTGCGTCGCAGACGACATGCCGACCGTGTACATGTGGTGCGCCCACACCACGAAGCCGATGCCGCCGATCGCGACCATCGCGTAGGCCATGCCGAGATAGCCGAACACCGGTTTGCGCGAGAAAGTCGAGACGATCTGGCTGATCATGCCGAAGGCCGGCAGGATCAGGATGTACACTTCAGGATGGCCGAAGAACCAGAACAGGTGCTGGAACAGCACCGGGTCGCCGCCGGCATCGGGCGCGAAGAAGGCGGTGCCGAAGTTACGGTCGGTGAGCAGCATGGTGATGGCGCCGGCGAGCACCGGCAGCGACAGCAAGAGCAGGAACACCGTCACCAGGATCGACCACACGAACAGCGGCATCTTGTGCAGCGTCATGCCCGGTGCGCGCATGTTGAAGATCGTGGTGATGAAGTTGATCGCGCCCAGGATCGAGGAGGCACCGGCGAGGTGCAGCGACAGGATCGCAAAGTCGACCGCCGGCCCCGGATGGCCCGAGGTCGACAGCGGCGCGTACATGGTCCAGCCGGCGCCGACGCCGTTGGCGCCCGGCTCGCCCTCGACGAAGGTCGAGATCAGGAGCAGCGCGAAAGAGGCCGGCAACAGCCAGAACGAGATGTTGTTCATGCGCGGGAACGCCATGTCGGGCGCGCCGATCATCAGCGGCACGAACCAGTTGCCGAACCCGCCGATCATCGCCGGCATGACCATGAAGAAGATCATGATCAGGCCGTGCGAGGTCACGAACACGTTGTAGGTATGGGACTCGTGGAAGATCTGCACGCCCGGATACATCAGCTCGGCGCGGATCGCGATCGACATCGCAGCCCCGATGATGCCCGCAATGACCGCGAAGATAAGGTACATCGTGCCGATGTCCTTATGGTTCGTGGAGTAGAGATAGCGGCGCCATCCGGTCGGATGGCCGTGACCATCATGGGCGTGATCGTGTGTCGCTGCGCCTGTTGCCATGTCCTAGATCCTTAAGCCAATTCCCTTTTGGACCTTTGCGGTCCCATCGCCCTTATTCTTCCGATGCGCGCCCGCCCCCGGGCTTGCAGCCTTACCGCGACGCCTGACCAATCGAGGCGTATGAATTCGCCGGGCTGCTGGCAAATTTCTTCTTCGCGGCGTCCACCCAACTCGCGAATTCCTGATCCTCCACGACCCGCACCGCGATCGGCATGAACGCATGATCCTTGCCGCACAGCTCGGAGCACTGGCCGTAATACATGCCGGTCTTGGTGGCCTTGAACCAGGTCTCGTTGAGACGGCCCGGGATCGAGTCGATCTTGATGCCGAAGGCCGGCACCGCAAACGAGTGGATAACGTCCGCGCCGGTGGTCTGGATCCGGATCACCTTGTTGACCGGCACCACCATCTCATTGTCGACGCCGAGCAGCCGCGGCTGCTTGTCCTGGGCAAGCAGCGAGTCGAACTCGAACTTGCCGTTATCCGGGTAGGCGTAGGACCAATACCACTGCTTGCCGGTGACCTTGATGGTCAGGTCGGACTTCGGCACGTCGAGCTGCAGGAACAGGAGGCGGAACGACGGCACCGCAATGCCGACCAAGATCAGCACCGGAACCAGCGTCCAGGCCACCTCGATCAGCGTGTTGTGGGTGGTCCTGGAGGGGACCGGATTCGCGCGCGCGTTGAACTTCATCACCACCATGACGAGCAGCGCCAGCACGAACAGCGTGATCACAGTGATGACCACCAGCAGGAAGTTATGAAACCAGACGATGTTCTCCATCACCGGGGAGGCCGCCTGCTGCAGGGTGACTTCCCAGGGCGCCGGCTGCCCCAATTCGGCGAATGCCGTCCCGCCGGCCGCGAGCGCCATGCCCGCTACCGCACCCCCCAGCAACCGCCGGCCCATCAGGCCCATCGACATCCTCATGCCGCTCGCGCTCCCTATGATTTATCCCCTTAGCACCCCCGCCACACGGCGTGGATGCAGCACGATCCGCCCTCACAAACGGCCTGCCGGACGCACTTTCGGAAAGTACAGGGGCCAGATCGTTAGAACGCGTCGAAATCTAGCCTCTCAAACCATAATTCGCAGGCGCTCGCAATGCAGTAGTAGGGCCCCAGGCCATGCGCGATCGGCTATTCCCGTGATGTGACATTTTCTCGATAAATCAGGCGATAGCGCCACTTCCGCGGGCAACGCCGCTTGACAGGGCGATTGCTGGATGTACCCACAGGCTGGGCGCTCCGCAGGAACCTGATTCGCGCGAAGCGTCCCCACCGCGGCGCGAGATTTGCTTGGGGATCGCCTTCAAGGCGCCGTCATTGCGGTATCAGTCGTTTGCGTGCCGCCGGCAGCCGGGCAATGCACCCGACCTTGGCCGGGGAAACCAAGCCGGCATGGCCGGCCATCAAAGGATCGACCCGGATGGGCGCTTTGAAACATCACAGCGGACGTAGCTGGAGTGCCGCCAACTGGCTGGGCGGCCTGCTGGCGCTCGTGTTCATGTTGGGCCTGCTGCAAGCGGCCCACGCCCAGGGGGCGGTCCGCTCGGTCCATGGCGATTGGCAGATCCGCTGCGACACCCCGCCGGGCGCCCAGAGCGAGCAATGCGCGCTGATTCAGAGCGTGGTCGCCGAGGACCGTTCCAATGCCGGCCTCACCGTGATCGTGCTGAAGACCGCCGACCAGAAAAGCCGCCTGATGCGCGTGGTCGCGCCGCTCGGCGTCCTGCTTCCCTCCGGGCTCGGGTTGAAGCTCGACAACCAGGACGTCGGCCGCGCCGGTTTCGTCCGCTGCCTGCCCAACGGCTGCGTCGCCGAAGTTGTGATGGACGACAAGCTGCTCGGCCAGCTCAGGGGCGCCAAGACCGCGACGTTCATCATCTTCGAGACCCCCGAAGAGGGCATCGGCTTTCCGCTCAGCTTGAACGGGCTGGCAGAGGGGTATGACAAGTTGCCGTGAGGCGACCTCTCCCGAATTGCTGCAACAGCGCCTATCTTGAACGATGATGTCCCGGCCAAGCCAAACATGAACGGGATGTAATTGCGTTGAATTCGGAGTCGTCATGACCAGTCCCGCCACAACCTCCCTGCTCGACCGCGCCAATCTCGACCGCGATGCCGTGCGCCGCGAGGTCGCGCGCGGGCTCCAGGGGGCGGACGACGGCGAATTGTTCCTGGAATTCGGACAGACCGAGGCCCTGGTGTTCGACAACGGGCGCTTGAAGCAGGCGACCTATGACACCAGCCAGGGGTTCGGCCTGCGCGCGGTGAAGGACGACGCGGTCGGGTACGCGCATTCCTCCGACGTCTCGCTGCCGGCGCTGATTCGCGCCGCCGATGCGGTGCATGCGGTGCGCGGTGGCTATTCCGGCAGCTTCGCCGCGGCGCCCGCGCACACGAATGTGAAGCTTTACGGCGACGAGAACCCGCTGGATGCGCCCGGCTTCGAGGCCAAGGTCAAGCTGCTCGGTGAGATCGACGCCTATATCCGCGACAAGGACCCGCGGGTGCGGCAGGTTTCGGCCAGCCTGACTGCGACCTGGCAGGTGGTGGAAATCGTCCGGCCGGACGGCGAGAGCTATCGCGACATCCGGCCGCTGGTGCGGGTCAACATTTCCGTCGTTGCGGGTCAGGGCGACCGGCAGGAGAGCGGCAGCAAGGGTTATGGCGGCCGCGAGGGTTACGCCCGTTTCATCGAGACCAAAGCCTGGCGCGACGCCGCCGACGGCGCGCTGCGCGAGGCGCTGGTCAACCTGGAATCGGTGCCGGCGCCGGCCGGCGAGATGGACGTGGTGCTGGGCGCCGGCTGGCCCGGCGTGATGCTGCATGAAGCCGTCGGCCACGGGCTCGAGGGCGATTTCAACCGCAAGAAGACTTCGGCCTTCGCGGGCCTGATGGGCCAGCAGGTCGCCGCCAAGGGCGTCACCGTGGTCGACGACGGCACCATGGCCTCGCGCCGCGGCTCGCTCTCGATCGACGACGAGGGCACGCCGACCAACCGCACCGTGCTGATCGAGGACGGCGTTCTGGTCGGCTACATGCAGGACCGCCAGAACGCGCGGCTCATGAACATGAAGCCGACCGGCAATGGCCGGCGACAGAGCTATGCCCACGTGCCGATGCCGCGCATGACCAATACCTACATGCTGGCTGGCAACAGCGATCCCGCGGAGATCCTCGCCTCGGTGAAGAACGGCATCTATGCCGCCAATTTCGGCGGCGGTCAGGTCGACATCACCTCGGGCAAATATGTGTTCCAGTGCACCGAGGCCTACAAGATCGAGAACGGCAAGCTGGGAGCGCCGCTGAAGGGCGCGATGCTGATCGGCAACGGCCCGACCGACCTCAACCGCATCACCATGATCGGCAACGATCTCGCGCTCGACACCGGCATCGGCACTTGCGGCAAGAACGGCCAGGGCGTGCCCGTGGGGGTCGGCCAGCCGACGCTGCGCATGGAGCGGATCACCGTAGGAGGAACCGGCGAGTGAGCAACAACGAAGTGGCGGTCAGCAAGCCGACAAGCTGGCGTTCGCAAGCAGCGCAACTCGCGGCGATCGTCGCTGTCGTGTTCCTCGCCAAGGGCGCGATCGCCGAGCCGTTCTACGTGCCGTCAGGCTCGATGGAGCCGACGCTTCTGATCGGCGATGCGCTGGTCGCGTCGAAATACCCTTACGGTTACGGGACAGCCTCGCTGCCGATCCAGATCACGCTGCCGGAGTCGAGCGGCCGGCTGTTCGGCGAGCCGCCGCAGCGCGGCGACGTCGTGGTGTTCCGCTGGCCCGGCGACCGCTCTCAGGCGTGGGTCAAGCGCGTGGTCGGCCTGCCCGGCGATCGCATCCAGATGCGGCAGGGCCAGCTCTTCATCAACGACCATCCCGCGACGTTGAAGCCCGACGGCATCGGCGAAGCCGAGGACGACCGCGGCCACACCGAGACCGCCTATCGCTATATCGAGACGCTGCCGAACGGCGTCAGCCACGCGATCTTCAAGATGCGCGACAATGGCCGCCTCGACAACACGCCTGAGGTCACCGTGCCGCCGGGAGAACTGTTCGTGCTTGGCGACAACAGGGACAATTCCGCCGACAGCCGTGTCTCCGTGCGCGACGGCGGCGTCGGACTGCTGCCGGTCAACAATCTGATCGGCCGCGCCGACGCAGTGGTCGGCTCATGGGACATGGGCATGCGCAGCCAGCCGGTCTGGACCTGGCCGTCAGGCTTTCGGTTCGCGCGGTTCTTTACCTCGGTGCACTGAAACCTGCTTCCGTCATGGCCGGGCTTGACCCGGCCATCCACGACTTTCTTGCTGTCCGACCGTTGAGGCGTGGATGCCCGGGAGAAGCCCGGGCATGACGACCGAGAGAGTGACGGAGAAATGACCTTCGACGACGTCAGGAAAATCGCGCTGGCGTGGCCGGAGGTCGAGGACGGCACCTCCTACGGCACGCCGGCATTGAAAGTGCGCAACAAGATGCTCGTGCGCCTGAAGGAAGACGGCGACAGCCTGGTCATGCCTGCCGTGCCGCAGGACGAGCGTGACATGCTCATCGAGAGCCGGCCGAAGATATTCTACTTCACCGATCATTATCGCGACTATCCGATCGTGCTGATCCGACTGTCGAAGGCGAGCCGCAGCATCGTCGAGCCGCTGTTGCGCCGCCACTGGCGCACGCTGGCATCGAAGGCTGCGGTGAAAGCTCACGATGTTAATTCGTAGGGTAGGGCAAAGCGACGCGTGCCCACCATCCCGAGCAGAGTGCTGGTGGTGGGCACGCGTCGCGTTGCCCACCCTACGGGACTACCCATCCTACGGAGCCTCATGAATCGAGACGAATTCCTCGCGACGGCGCTGCGCAATCCCGCCAATGCCGCCATCGCCGATGAGCTGCTGCGGCTGGCACTGCCCGACGCGTGGCTCGTGGCGGGGTGCCTGGCGCAGACGGTCTGGAACGTCAGGACGCATCGTGCGGTCGACTACGGCATCAGCGACTACGACATTTTCTATTTCGATCTCGATACATCCTGGCAAGCCGAGGACCGGATCATCAAACGCGTGCATGATGCGGTTCGGCACCTCGGCGTCGCCGTCGAAGTGCGCAACCAGGCGCGCGTCCATCTCTGGTATCCCGAAAAGCACGGCCTGCCCTACCCGCCATTGACACGCTCGACCGATGGCATCGACCGGTTTCTTACCAAGAACACCCAGATCGGAATCCGCCGCACGGCGGAAGGCTATGAGGTCTATGCGCCGCACGGATTCGATGACGCCGCCAACATGATCGTGCGGCCGAACCCGGGAGCGAATTTTTCGGCGGCGAATTACGAGAAGAAGGCGGCGAGGTGGAAGGCGCTGTGGCCGGAGATCAGGGTATTGCCGGCAAACCATTGACAAGAATTACCGCACCACGCCCGAGGTGAATCCGGCCTTGCGTCGCGGCGGCTTAATGTCCTTCTTCAGGAAGCAGTGCGGCTCGCGGCCGGCATAGCCGGGGCGCGCAAAGGTCCAGGCGCGACACTTGTTGTCGGCGGCGCAGGCGGCCTTGCAGATCTCGTCGCCCTCGCCTGCTTTCAGGTCGAAGCTCTTGTAGTCGCCGCCGAAACGATCGATCGAGGTCTCGACCGTGCCGTTGCGCGGCTCGACGACGCCGGCGCCGCGCACGCCGGCGACGCAGCAATTATTCTGCGCGCGCTGCGGCACGCTGTTCTTGAGCCAGCACACCGCGCCAGTGGTGATGTCGGTCGGATAGTTGAAGCTCCAGGCCCGGCAGCGGCGATCGCGCTCGCACAACAGCGCGCAATCGGCCGGGTCGCCCGAGGCAACGGGCGAACTGAGGTAATCTCCGCCGGGGCGATCGAAGTTGACCTGCGCCTGCGCCGGCCGCGACGTCGCTACGGCCGCCAACAAGGCGAACGTCACCACACTCGCCCAGAAGAGGCGGCCAATTCTCATATCCAACGCTTTCGACTGTCCCCCGCGCTCACCGCGGGTGGTCATTTGAGCGCCGCCAACCTGTACGCTGGATGAACGGCTCAAAAATGCGGCAAGCTGGCACACCAGTTGCTGTGACTGCCGGCCTGCGTGTGGCGTGAACGCCACGCAGGCAAAGAACATGCATCAAAACAAGCGGATAGGGTTAGAACGCGCATTCATCATAGGCCGGCTCGACGGAGCCGTTCCAGGCGCCGTTGAACTTGTCCAGCAGCTCTTCCGCCGGCGTCCGGCCACAATCGATGATCCGCTCCAGCGGCTTGAGATAGCGGCTCTCGTCGCGGCCGATCTGGTCGATGCGGTTACGCCGCCGCAAACCGGCATGTGACAGTTTGAGACACTCTTTAGCGATCTCGAACAGATAGCGGTCCTTGATCCGCGCCTTGAAGCCGAAGCGCGGCACGTCGTCGCGCAGCGCCTGCCGCTCCCGCGCGGTCCAGTTCCGCACCAGATCCCAGGCCGCATCCAGCGTGTCGTTGTCATAGAGCAGCCCGACCCAGAATGCCGGCAATGCCGGCAGCCGCCCCCATGGCGCGCCATCGGCGCCGCGCATTTCCAGATAGCGCTTGAGCCGCACCTCCGGAAAGATCGTCGAGAGATGATTGGCCCAGTCCGACAGGGTTGGACGCTCGCCGGGCAATGCAGGATTCTTGCCCTCGAAGAAATCGCGGAACGAGGTGCCGGAGACGTCAAGATAGTCGTCGCCGCGCTTGACGAAATACATCGGCACGTCGAGGGCATAATCGACCCAGCGCTCGAACCCCATGCCGTCCTCGAACGCCCATGGCAGCATGCCCGAGCGCGCATTGTCGGTGTCGCGCCAGATCTCGGACCGGAACGACAGGAAGCCGTTCGGCTTGCCTTCCGTGAACGGCGAGTTGGCGAACAGCGCGGTCGCGATCGGCTGCAAGGCAAGCGATACGCGCAGCTTCTTCACCATGTCCGCTTCAGAGGAGAAGTCGAGATTGGTCTGCACCGTGCAGGTGCGGTACATCATGTCGATGCCGTATTTGCCGACCTTCGGCATGTAGCCGGTCATGATCTTGTAGCGGCCCTTGGGCATCACCGGGATCTCTGCCCGAGACCAGGACGGCGTCATGCCGAGGCCGAGAAAGCCGATACCGAGCGGCGTTGCGATCTCGCGCACCTGCGCCAGATGCGCCATCAATTCGCTCTGGGTCTGATGCACGGTCTCGACCGGCGCGCCCGACAATTCGAATTGGCCGCCCGGCTCGAGCGAGATCGCGCCGCCCCCGGTGACGTCGTAGAGGCCGATGATGTTGCCGTTCTCCACGATCGGCTCCCAGCCGAGCAGGAGCTTCATGCCGTCGAGCAAGGCGCCGATGCCGCGCGCCCCTTCGTACGGCACGGGCTGATGGCCCTGCAGCGTGAACGGCGTCTTCTCATGCTCGGTCCCGATCCGGAAATCGGCAGGATCCTTCACGCCCGCCTCGATCCACGCGACCAGTTCGTCGCGCGATTGGAGTGGCGTCATATCGATCTGGTCACGCGCCATACGAATTCCGATACTGAAGCGCTTCGATCGAATGCGCGCGGTGGCAGGGGCATCCACGAACCAGGCGGCCCGCGGATGCTGGTGGCAACAATGATATCATCGGGCAGTCACGCCGTCTCTTATCGCAGGCGACTTGGCGTCGCTGCAGGAACATCCCAGCCGGTCCAGAAGCGCGCAGAGCTTGACCGCGTCGACGTCAGACAGTTTCGACCCGACATGCTTCTCGATCGCCGCCGAATAGGCGCCCCACATCCGCTTCTGCAATTCACGTCCCGCCTCGGTAATCTCGACGAATTGGCCGCGCTTGTCGACCTTGCATTCGCGCCTCGCCGCCAGCCCCTCGTCCACCAAGCGATCGATCAGCCGCGACGTCGAATATTGCGGCAGCAGCATCTGCCGCTCCAATTCCACCGGCCGCAACTCCCCCGACGGCGCGCGCGACAACTCGAGCAGGGCATCGTACCAGGCGAGCGGCGGAAAGCCGGCCTTCTTCAGGTCTTGCTCGACGGCGTCGAGCACCCGGCTCTGCACCCGCATCAGGCGGATCCAGGCGGCGGTCGCCTCGGTCGATGGTTTGCGTTTCATGGTCTGGTCCGTCATCGTCGGTACAAAGTCTACCGTACTGAATGCACCTGCATCAATCTTGACTGTTCATGCAGGTGCATTTAGTCGGTCCGACGCCCAAGGCCAACAACAAAAAGGCCTACAAGAATTCGAGAGGAGATCTCCGATGAAATTATACTATTCGCCCGGCGCCTGCTCGCTTTCGCCCCATATCGCGCTCCTGGAAGCCGGCCTGCCCTACGAGCTGGTCAAGGTCGATGTGCGCGCCAAGAAGCTGGAAAATGGCGACGATTTCCTGAAAGTGAACCCCAAGGGCCAGGTGCCGGCACTGGCGCTCGATTCCGGCGAACTGGTCACCGAGGGGCCCGTGATCGTGCAGATCATCGCCGACCGTGCCGCGGCCAAGAACCTGGCGCCGGCCCATGGCAGCGCCGAGCGCTACAAGCTGCTCGAGTGGCTCAATTTCATTACCACCGAGCTGCACAAGAATTTCAGCCCGCTGTTCGCGCCGGTCCTGTCCGACGACACCAAGGCGTTCTTCAAGGACCGCCTGATGGGCAAGCTGAAATATATCGACGGCCAGCTTGCCGGGCGCGACTACCTCCTCGGCAGCCAGTTCACCGTCGCCGACGGCTATCTGTTCACGATGCTGGCCTGGGCCGACCGGATGAAGTTCGACCTGTCGGGCCTGCCCAACCTCACCGCCTACAAGGCCCGCATCGCCGCCCGGCCCAAGGTGCAGGAAGCGCTCACCAAGGAAGGGCTGCTGAAGGCGTAAGCTGTCGTCCCGGCGAAAGCCGGGACCCATAACCCCAGGGCGTCATTGTTGCGCTTGATGGGCCCCCAGCCTGCCCAACAACGCAGTCCGGTGGTTATGGGTCCCGGGTCGCGCTTCCGCTTGCGCGGGACGACGAGTCACTCGGCCGCCTGCGCCACCGGCTTCTTCGGCGGGAAGCGGCCGTAGAAGGTCTCGCCCTTGGCGGCCATCTCGACCAGGAGCTTCGGCGGGGTGAAGCGGGAGCCGTACTTGGCCTCGAATTTGTGGCAGAGCTCGACGAATTTCTTTGTGCCCATGAAGTCGATATAGGACAGCGTGCCGCCGGTGAACGGTGCGAAGCCGAACCCCAGGATCGAGCCGACATCGGCCTCGCGCACGTCGGTGATGACGTGATCCTCGACGGTGCGGGCGGCTTCGACCGCCTGCACCACCAGGAAGCGCTGCTTCAACTCCTCGACATCAAGCGTATCCGGATCGAGGTGCTTCGGCTGCAGCCCGGCAAGCCCGGACCACAGGCTCTTCTGGCCCTTGCCCTTCTCCGGGTAGTCGTAGAAACCCTTGGCATTCTTGCGGCCGAAGCGGCCCTGCTTCTCGACCATTTCAACCATCAGCTTCTTGTGATCCTGGTTGATGGCGTTGGGGCCGAGATCGGCCTCGGTCGCTTTCATGATCTTCAGGCCGAGGTCCAGCGCAACCTCGTCCGACAGCGACAGCGGCCCGACCGGCATGCCGGCCATCTTGGCGGTGTTCTCGATCATCGCCGGCGGCACGCCTTCGAGGAACATCTCGTTGCCTTCCGCGATGTAGCGCATCACGCAGCGGTTGGCGAAGAAGCCGCGGGAGTCATTGACCACGATCGGCGTCTTGCCGATGGTGCGGACATAGTCCAGCGCGGTGGCGAGCGCGACGTCGCCGGTGTTCTTGCCGAGGATGATCTCGACCAGCATCATCTTCTCGACCGGCGAGAAGAACTGGATGCCGATGAACTTGCCCTGGTCCTTGAATTCCTCGGCCAGGGAATTGATCGGCAGCGTCGAGGTGTTGGACGCGAAGATCGCGTCGCCCTTCAAGAGCGGCTGCGCCTTGGCATAGGTGTCCGCCTTGACCTTGCGGTCCTCGAACACCGCCTCGATGACGAGGTCGCAGTCCTTCAAAACGTTGTAGTCGGCGGTCGCGGTGATGCGCGACAGCAGCGCATCGCGCTCGGCCTCCTTCGCCCGGCCCTTGGCGACGAGACCGTCGATCACGCTCTTGGCGTGCGCCTTGCCCTTGTCGGCGCTCTCCTGATCGCGATCAACAAGCACTACGTCGATCCCGGCCTTGGCTGAGACGTAGCCGACGCTGGCGCCCATAAAGCCGGCGCCGATCACGGCGAGCTTCTTGACCTTGGTCGGCGGCACGCCGGCGGGGCGGCGGGCGCCCTTGTTCAGTTCCTGCATCGACAGGAACAGCGAGCGGATCATTGCCGCCGCTTCCTTGGAGCGCAGCACTTGCGTGAAGTAGCGGGACTCGACGCGCAGCGCGGCGTCGATCGGCAACTGCAGGCCTTCGTAGACGCAGCTCATGATGGCGCGCGCCGCCGGATAATTGTCGTAGGTCTCGCGGCGGTAGATCGCATTGCCCGCCGGGAACATCTGCATGCCCATCTTCGAGAAGACAGGGCCGCCGGGCAGCTTGAAGCCCTTCTCGTCCCACGGCGCGACCGCCTTGCCGCCGCCCTTGATCCAGTCCTTGGCGGCCTTGATCAGGTCGGCAGGCGGCACGATCGCGTGGATCAGGTTGAGCTGCTTGGCCCTTGCGAGGTTGATCGCCTCACCCTTCAACAGGAGCTGCATCGCATCCTGCGGCGCCACGATGCGCGGCACGCGCTGGGTGCCGCCGGCGCCCGGGAACAGGCCGACCTTGATCTCGGGCAGGCCGAGCCGGGTCTTCGGATTTTCCGCGGCGACGCGATAGTGGCAGGACAGCGTGATCTCGAAGCCACCGCCGAGCGCGAGCCCGTTGATCGCCGCGACCCACGGCTTGCCCGAGGTCTCGATCGAGCGGAACACCTGCGAGAAACGGCGGCTCTGCTCGAACAGCACCTGGTTGGCCGCGACCTCGCCCTTCTCCTGCAACAGCTGCGCATAGGTCCGGCTCATGCCCTCGAGCATCGACAGGTCCGCGCCGGCGCAGAATGCGTCCTTGCTGGATGTAATGACGACGCCCTTGATCGCGGCATCGGCCGTGGTCTGCTTGACGATCTCCTCGAGCTCGAGGACCGAGGTCTCGTCCAGCACGTTCATCGAACGTCCCGGAATATCCCAGGTGACGAGCGCGATGCCGTCGGCATCGGTTTCGAATTTGAAATTCTTGAAGGCCATGTGGTGCTCCCTCGATGCCGGCTGCCGGTAAGGCGCTGGCGGTGGTTGTCCTAACGCTCGGATCGTAGGGTGGGCAAAGGCGCACTTGCGCCGTGCCCACCATCACTTGCTGAGAATTCGATGGTGGGCACGCTTCGCTTTGCCCACCCTACAACGATGTCGCCTTAAACCCGCTCGATGATCGTCGCGGTGCCCATGCCGCCGCCGATGCAAAGCGTCACCAGCGCGGTCGACTTGTCGGTGCGCTCGAGCTCGTCGAGCACGGTGCCCAAAATCATTGCGCCGGTCGCGCCAAGCGGATGGCCGAGCGCGATCGCGCCGCCATTGACGTTGATCTTGGCGTTGTCGATGTCGAACGCCTGGATGTAGCGCAGCACCACCGAGGCGAAGGCTTCGTTGAGCTCAAACAGATCGATGTCCGACTTCTTCATGCCGGAACGCGCGAACAGCTTTTCGGTGACGTCGACCGGCCCGGTCAGCATCATCGCGGGCTCCGAGCCGATATTGGCAAAGGCCCGGATCTTGGCCCGCGGCTTCCGGCCGAGCTTCGCGCCCGCTTCCTTGCTGCCGAGCAGCACCGCGCCGGCGCCGTCGACAATCCCCGAGGAATTGCCGGCGTGGTGCACATAATTGACCTTCTCGATCTCCGGATGCGACTGCACCGCCACCGCATCGAAACCCGCCATCGCGGCCATGGCCGCGAAGGACGGTTGGAGCTGCGCCAGCGACTGCATCGTCGTCGTGGGCCGCATATGCTCGTCCTTGGCGAGGATGGTGAGGCCGTTGACGTCCTTCACCGGCACGACCGATTTGTCGAACCGGCCTTCGTCCCAGGACTTCGCCGCGCGCTGCTGGCTCTGCACCGCGTAGGCATCGACGTCGTCACGGGAGAAGCCGTATTTGGTCGCAATCAGGTCGGCCGAGATGCCCTGCGGCATGAAATAGGCCGGCACCGCCATCGAGGGGTCCATCGGCCAGGCGCCGCCGGACGCGCCGATGCCGACACGGCTCATGGATTCCGCGCCGCCGCCGATCACGAGCTCATGCTGCCCGCTCATGATCTGGGCCGCGGCAAAGTTCACAGCATCAAGGCCCGAAGCGCAGAAGCGGCTGATCTGCACACCCGGCACCTTCTCGCCGAGGCCGGACTTCAGCGCCGCGAAGCGGGCCATGTCGGAGCCGGCCTCGCCGACGGGATCGACGATGCCGAGCACGACGTCGTCGACGACGTCCTCGGCAATGTTGTTGCGCTCCTTCAGCGCCTTTAGCGGCACCGTGGCGAGCGCCAGCGCGGTGACTTCGTGCAGCGCGCCGTCAGGCTTGCCGCGGCCGCGCGGGGTGCGAACGTGATCGTAGATATATGCCTCAGGCATGACGCCCTCCTTAGATGAGGATCATAATATATAGCCGAACCGGCCGAAGCCGCGAGCCAGCTGCCGAAGATTCTTCAGAATGCTTCGGCCGCCAATTCCATCGTGGTACCGCTGCCGCTCTGGATGCGCGCGAGATGCACGGCCGTCTCCGGCAACAGCTTCTCCATGAAGAAGCGGCCGGTCACGAGCTTGGTCGAGAGGTAAGACGTTGCGCCGCCGGCGGCGATCTTGTCCTGCGTCACCTTCGCCATCCGCGCCCACATGTAGCCGAGCGCAACCAGGCCGAACAATTTCATGTAGTCGGTCGCAGCGGCGCCGGCATTGTCGGGCTTGGTCATCGCATTCTGCATCAGCCAGCCGGTCGCCTGCTGCAGATGGCCGAGCGCGGCCGAGAGCGGGGTCACGAACGGCTTCATGGCCTCGTCCGCGCCGTGCTCCTTGGCGTAAGCGCCGACTTCGCCGAAGAACGCCATCACCGCGCGGCCGCCGTCACGCGGCAGCTTGCGGCCGACGAGATCGAGCGCCTGGATGCCATTGGCGCCCTCATAGATCATGGAGATGCGTGCATCGCGCACGAACTGCTCCATGCCCTGCTCGGCGATATAGCCGTGGCCGCCATACATCTGCTGCGCCAGCACCGTGTTGGCAAAGCCGGTGTCGGTGAGCACGCCTTTCAGCACCGGCGTCATCAGGCCCATGTGGTCGTCGGCCTCCTGGCGATCCTTGGGTTCGTTGGAGCGGTGGGCGACGTCGCTCTTCAGCGCGGTCCAGATCACCATGGCGCGCGCCGCCTCGTTGAAGGCGCGGATGGTCAGCAGCGTGCGGCGGACATCAGGATGCACGATGATCGGGTCGGCCGGCTTCTCCGGCTCCTTCGCGCCGGTCAGCGAGCGGCCCTGCAGGCGCTCGCGCGCATAAGCCACCGCGTTCTGGTAAGCGACCTCGGACTGCGCGAGCCCCTGCACGGCGACGCCGAGCCGGGCCTCGTTCATCATCACGAACATGCCCTGCATGCCCTTGTTCTCCTGGCCGATCAGCCAGCCGGTGGCATTGTCGTAATTCATCACGCAGGTGGAATTGCCGTGAATGCCCATCTTGTGCTCGATCGAGCCGCAGGTGACGCCGTTGCGTGCCCCGAGCGAGCCATCGGCATTGACCATGAATTTCGGCACGACGAACAGCGAGACGCCCTTGATGCCGGCGGGCGCGCCTTCGATGCGCGCGAGCACGAGGTGGATGATGTTGTCGGTAAGGTCGTGCTCGCCGGCCGAGATGAAGATCTTGGTGCCCGTGATCTTGAAGCTGCCGTCGGCCTGGCGCACGGCCTTGGTGCGCAGCAGGCCGAGGTCGGTGCCGCAATGCGGCTCGGTGAGGTTCATGGTGCCGGTCCATTCGCCCGCCACCATCTTCGGAACATAGGTCTTCTTCTGCTCGTCCGTGCCGTGCACCAACAACGCCGCGGTCGCGCCCATGGTGAGGCCGCCATACATGGAGAACGCCATGTTGGCCGAGATCTGGAATTCGTTGACCGCCTGGCTCAACGTCACCGGCAGGCCCTGCCCGCCATATTCCGTCGGCGCCGAGAGTCCGAGCCAGCCGCCTTCAGCCACCTGCCTGTAAGCTTCCTTGAAGCCTTTCGGCGTCGTCACCGAGCCGTCGTCATGGCGCTTGCAGCCTTCGAGGTCGCCGACGCGGTTGAGCGGCTGCAACACTTCTTCGGAAAGCTTCGCCGCCTCGCCCAGGATCGCCTCGCGCACGTCGGCCGATGCATCGGTGAAACCTGGCAGGTTGTCGTAGCGGTCGATCTGGAAGACATCGTTGAGCAGGAAACTCACATCTTCGACTGGGGCTTTGTAGATCGGCATGGTGTGCTCCGGCAGGCAGTTTTTGAAGTTGGCGCCGCAGGCAAAACCCTCGCGACGCTGCGACCACTAAAGGTTCCCGAAACAGACCTTAGACCTTTCGGCGTTCCGGGAAAGCGAATATCGGGATCAGGATGGCGACTTAGGCTGCGACTTGGCGGCGCTGGCCTCGCCGGCCTGCCGCATCAACTCTTCTCCCATCAGCCGGTGCAGCAGGTTGATCGCCTTCAGCGGGCGCACCATCACCTTGAAATGCGTGATCCGTCCCTCCGCATCGAAGGTGATGATATCGACGCCGTTGATCTTGATGCCCTCGACCTCGTTCTCGAATTCGAGCACCGCGCCGTTGTCGCTGCGCCATTCGCCGCGATACGTGAAGCCCGGGCCGCCCAGCACCTTTTCTGCGCTCGACAGATATTTGAAGGTGATGTCACGTCCGCGCTGCGGCGTGTGTACGACGGGGCTTTCAAATACGGCGTCGGGGTGAAGCAGGTCCCAGAGAGCTGCGCGACCATGGGACTTGATGTAGGCGTACCACTTGTCGAGGCCGGTCATTGTCAAAGACGTCTCCTCTTGGCGGAACGTGCAATGGCCCGATATTGGGGAGCCCGTTAGGTCCTGACCGTCGATATGCACATTGACGCATATGCGCCTATGTGCATAAAGTCAAGGATGGTCGAGGAGGTAGAAAAGGAGTGGCGACCAGTGGCGCTGGGTGACGCGATCCTCGCATGCCTGACCGAACGTCCGATGACGGGTTACGAGCTCGCCAAGACGTTCGATGCTTCCATCGGCTTCTTCTGGAAGGCCGACCACCAGCAGATCTATCGCGAGCTTTCCAAGCTGCGCGACCGCGGCCATGTCCAGGCCCGCGAAGTCGTCCAATCGGGCAAGCCCAACAAGCTCGTCTACACGCTAACGCCTGAAGGCAAGGCTGCGCTGCGGCACTGGGCCGCGCGGCCGAGCGTCCCGGCATCGATCAAGGACGATCTCCTGGTGCGGCTCTACGCGCTCGACAGCGTCGATATCGAACCGCTGCGCACCGACCTGATGGCGCGATTGGAACACCACCGCGACCGCTACGAGCGCTATGAGCGCCTGCTCAACAAGCGGTTCCCGCAAGGCGTGGCCTCGCCGGCCGATATGGGCAAGCTGCTCGGGCTTCGTATCGGCCTTCGCCATGAGCAGGTCGTGGCGGAGTGGTGTGAGGAGGCCATCGATGCCCTCTCCGCCCTGGCCAATCGGACGACGGTTCAGCCGCTCAAAGCGGGCCAAGGCGACGACAAGGCGTAAGGCCGAACCGCCTCCTTCGTCGTCCCGGGACGACGGGCATCGCGACGCGAGTTCCGCGCAGAGGTAACTTTAGAGCCCCGCAGCGCCGTTCCTTAACCCGTTCTTTACCCTAACGCGAAAAAGTCGACGGCTAAGGCAGACGCCTCGCGCGGAATTCGATTGTCTGGTCAATCGGGACGTACGGGGAGGCTGCAGGCGTGGGTGTGGACGCCTTAGTCGGGACCGGACGGAATCATGAATTCGCGCGTATCGTGGAGTGTTGACGGCATTGATCCATCCGTCCGCGAGAGAGCCGAGGCCGCGGCTCGCCGGGCCGGCATGTCGCTGAACGACTGGCTCAATTCCACCGTGGGCGAGCCGGCGCCGCCGGATCTCCGCAATGACCAGGCGCGGCCCGCGATGCCGAGCCAGGCAAGCCGGGACGTCGCCGACATTCATCAGCGGTTGGATGCGATCACCCAGCAGATCGATCGAATCGCGCGGCCCGCGCCGCGCAATGATGCCCCGCGCAACGACGCTGCGCGCGGCCAGTCCAACGTCGCGCGCCAGCTCAACGACGCGATCTCGCGGCTCGATGCTCGGCTGTCGCAGATCTCAAACCCCGCCGCGGCGCGCCAGCCCCAGATGGCTGCGGCGCAGCAGCCCCCGATGCCGGAGCGGCAGCGCCAGGCGGAAGCCGTCGAGCGTGCCGCCGCAAAGGTCTACCGTCCTTCGCCGCCGCTAAGTCCCGCCTCCTTCGATTCCGCAATCGCGGAGATCACCGCGCGCCAGAACGAACTCGATGGTCCGCCGCCGCGGCAGATGCCGCCGCGCCACGCTCAGCCAGCGGGTGCAGCTCAGCCGACGGGCCCAAGCGTTCCGCCAATGGCCGCGCATGCTCCTCCGGTTGCACCGGCACCTGCCGCGCCGGCACCGGCCGGCCCGGACTTCTCCTCGCTGGAGCGTTATCTGATCAAGATCACGAGCCAGATCGAGGCACTGCAACGGCCCGATCATATCGAGCAATCGATCGCCGCGTTCCGGAGCGAGCTTGCGGAAATCCGCGCCGCGCTCACCGAGGCGATGCCGCGCCGCGCGATCGAATCGCTCGAAGGCGAGATCCGCTTGCTGTCGCGGCGCATCGACGACAACCGGCAGAACGGTGCCGACGGCCAGGCGCTCTCCGGCATCGAGCGTGCGCTGTCCGAGATCCGCGAGGTGCTGCGCTCGCTTACGCCCGCCGAGCAGCTCGCGGGCTATGACGAGGCGATCCGCAATCTCGGCGCCAAGCTCGATCTGATCCTGCGCGCCAACGACGATCCCTCGACGGTGCATCAGCTCGAGAGCGCAATCGCCGCGCTCCGCGCGATCGTCTCCAACATCGCCTCCAACGACGCACTGGCGCGGCTCGCCGAGGATGTGCAGACGCTGTCGGCCAAGGTCGACGAGCTCGCGCGCGCCGGCAATCACGGCGATGCCTTTGCGGTCCTCGAACAGCGGATCGCCGCCCTGGCCGCGACCCTGGAAAGCCGCGAACGCCCGGCACCGACCGAACACTCGCAACATCTCGAAGACGCCCTGCGTGCGCTGTCGGAGCGCATCGACCGCATGCAGGTCGGCAATGACAGCGCCTCGGCATTCGCCCATCTCGAACAGCGTGTCTCCTACCTGCTCGAGCGCCTCGAAGCCTCTCCCAATCCTCAGTCCGGCAATTTTGGCCGCATCGAAGAAGGGCTGCAGGACATCCTGCGCCATCTCGAACGCCAGCACGCCAATCTGGTGTCACTGGCCGAGGCGAGCCGCAACGCAGGCGCACCGGCGCCGCAGCCGCTCGACCCTAGCCTCGTCGACATGGTCAAGCGCGAATTGTCCGATATCCGCTACAGCCAGTCGGAAACCGACCGCCGCACCCAGGATTCGCTCGAGACGGTGCACAATACCCTCGGCCACGTGGTCGATCGCCTTGCGCTGATCGAGAACGATCTGCGCGACGTTCGCTCCGCGCCGGCCCCGTCAGCGGCGTCGGCCGAGCCGCGCGCCTCGATGCCGCAGCCAATGGCGCCGCAGCCCGAATTGCCGAATCCGGCGATGCAGCAGCGCTTCACGGCGCAGGAGCACTTCGCCGCGGCGCCGCGCGACTTCCATGCGGCTACTCCGCCGGAGGCTGTACCCGTTCCGCCGCCGTTGCCGCCGCGCGCCATCAGCGAGATCTTGGAGCCACACGCCGCGGTCCGCACCGCGCTCGAGCCGGACCTGCCGCCGGATCATCCGCTCGAGCCGGGCACGCGCCCGACCGGACGGGTGTCGACGCCCACCGAGCGGATCGCCGCGTCGGAGAGCGCGATCAGCGAGATTTCGACAGACAAGAAAGAGCCGGTCTCTACGTCGAGCTTCATTGCCGCCGCACGCCGCGCCGCCCAGGCCGCGGCCGCCCAGGCTGCCAATGAGAAGGGCGGGCGCGGCGGGGCCAAGGCCGCAGCCAAGGCCAAGCCGGTCGACAAGGCTCAGGGCAAATCCGAGGGCAAGGAGCCCTCGACCATCACGTCAAAGATCCGCTCGCTGCTGGTCGGCGCGAGTGTGGTGGTCATCGTGCTCGGCGCCTTCAAGGTGGCGATGATCCTGCTCGACAGCGGCGCCTCGTCGCAGATGTCGATGGAGAGGTCGAGCGACGCTCCCGCCTTCGCACTGCCGCCGGCCGACAGTGCGGCCGTCGCACCCGCGCCAGCGCCGGCACCCGCGGCGCCCTTGATGACCTCGCCAACCCCGCTCGGCCGGCAATCCAACAACAGCACCGCGCCGAACATGCTCGACGGCTCGCAGGTGACGATCCCGCCGGCGCCCGTGCCTTCGCCATCGCCCGTCGCGAACAACGACATCACCGGCTCGATCCGCGTGCCGTCCGCCGCGCCGATCGGCGGCAGGCTCACGATGGTGCAGGTGCCACCGAGCGAGCGGCTGCCTGACGGCATCGGCGGCCCGGTGCTGCGCGCCGCCGCGCTGAGGGGCGATCCGGCCGCCGCCTACGAGGTTGGCGTGCGCTTCGCCGAAGGCAAGGGCGTTCCGATCAACTATGACGAGGCCGCAAAGTGGTACGAGCGCGCCGCGCAGGCCGGCGTGATCCCCGCGGTCTTCCGGCTCGGAACCTTCTATGAGAAGGGACTCAGCGTGAAGAAGGATGTCGACACCGCGCGGCGTTACTACGTGCAGGCCGCCGAGCGCGGCAACGCCAAGGCGATGCACAACCTCGCGGTGCTCGATGCCGATGGCGGCGGCAAGGGCGCCGACTACAAGGGCGCGGCACAGTGGTTCCGCAAGGCCGCCGATCGCGGTGTCGCCGACAGCCAGTTCAATCTCGGCATCCTTTATGCACGCGGCATCGGCGTCGAGCAGAACCTGGCCGAGTCCTTCAAATGGTTCAGCCTGGCCGCAGCCCAGGGCGACGCCGACGCGAGCCGCAAACGCGACGATGTTGCCAAGCGCCTCGACGCGCAATCGCTCGCAGCGGCCAAGCTCGCGATCCAGACCTTCACCGCCGAGCCGCAGCCCGACGACGCCGTCAACGCAGCGACCCCGCCCGGCGGTTGGGACGCGGCGACGGTGCCGCCCAATGCGGCCAAGCCCGCGGCCCGGGCAGCGTCGCCGAAGCGCACGGCCTCGATCGCGCATTAAAATTATGACAGATGCACGACGCCGCGGTGCTGCGTCGCCATATGTATCTCAGCGCTGAAGCTGTGTAGAAAGGCCGCGCCCCCGCGGGGGTAGCTGCCAGCGCCGAGAGAACCAGTTTGTCAGCCCAAGACCACGAAGGTCGCTACCGAAGCTCGCCGACCGGCCCCCGCGTAGCACCACCACGCCAGTCGGTCGATCAGCCCAAAGCGCGGCCGCCTCAGCGGCCCGCCTGGCGGTGGTCGATGTGGTCGATTGTCATATTCGCCCTCCTGATCTCCGGCGTCGGCATCCGCGCCTATCGGGACTTGTCGCGGCCCGACGCCTGGGCCTATTGGAGAGACCAGTATTTCTCGCCGAGCCTGAGTTCGAAACTGATCGGCAAGACCGATCTCGGCGGGCCTATCGGCTCGCGGCCCGCTTTGGCCATCAAGGGAGAGATCGGCCCAGCCGCCGCAAACTGGTTCCGCGACAGGCTGGATGAGGCCCATCTGGCGCCCGGCGACGTTGTCCTTCTGTCATCTCCGGGCGGCGACCTCAATCAGGCGCTCATCATCGGCGAAATGATCCGTTCCCGCGGGCTGACGACCACCGTCGGCGTTGCCGATGCTTCGGGACAGGTCCGCCCGGCCTATTGCGCCAGCGCCTGCGTCCTCGTCTATGCCGGTGGCACCACCCGCTACGGCCTCGAGGGCTCGATGCTGGGCGTCCACCGGTTCGTCACCACGGCGCCGGTTGCCGACCCCGTCGCCGACACCCAGCGCGTCACCGGTGCCGTGCTGCACTACATGACCAGGATGGGCGTATCCTCCACAATCGTCGAGGCGATGTCACAAACCAGGGACATCCGCTGGCTCGGCACCAAGGAAGCCGAAGCGATGAACCTGGTCACCGATCCCATCGGCCGGCCGTAAGGCGCGGGCGCGACAAAAAACCCCGCATCGGCGGATTCTATAGTCCCTCGTCGCGGCGATTTCGGTTATTCAAGGGGGCGGCAACCGATCCGCGTCCGCTTCCGCGCCGGATTCCGCTGCCCGCAAGCTCGATCAGAAAACCGCGCCGTGGGCTGGCCATGCGCCAGCCCCGCGGCATTATAAGAAGCGACCGCGCGTGCAGCTCTACCTCCCGATCGCCGATATTCCCGTCAATATCTTCCTCGTGCTGGCGATGGGCGCGGCGGTCGGTTTCGTCTCCGGCATGTTCGGTATCGGCGGCGGCTTCCTGATGACGCCGCTGCTGATCTTCATCGGCATCGCGCCGGCGGTGGCGGTTGCCTCGGTCGCCAGCCACATCGCGGCCTCCTCCTTCTCCGGCGCGCTCTCCTATTGGCGCCGCCGCGCCATCGATCCGGCGCTGGCGCTGATCCTGTTAAGCGGCGGCACGATCGGCACCGCGCTCGGGGTGTGGACCTTCACCTATCTGCGCTCGCTCGGTCAGCTCGACCTGATGATCGGGCTGTCCTACGTCGTGCTGCTCACCGCGGTCGGCACGGCGATGGCCTATGAGGGACTGCGCGCGATGCTGCGCACCCGCCGCGGCGGCGCCGCCACGCTGCGCCGCCCGGGCAGCCATGGCTGGATCCACGGCCTACCGCTGAAGATGCGCTTCAAGCGCTCCAAGATCTATCTCTCCATCATTCCCGTCATCTTCGTCGGCCTCGTGATCGGCTTCATCGGCGCCGTCATGGGCATCGGCGGCGGCTTCATCCTGGTGCCGCTGATGATCTACCTCTTGCGGGTTCCGACCTCGACCGTGATCGGCACCTCGATGGTGCTGACGCTGGTGACGATGATCTTTGCGACCCTGCTGCACGCGGTCACCAACCACCTGGTCGATGCGGTGTTGGCCCTGATCCTGATGGTCGGCGGCGTCACCGGAGCGCAGTTCGGCGCCCGCGCCGGCCAGAAGATCCGCGGCGAGCATCTGCGGCTGTTGCTCGGGCTCCTGGTGCTTGCGGTCGGCATCCGCTTTGCGGTCGAACTCGTGATCCGCCCCGCCGATCTCTTCACCATCCGCGAATCCGGCGGGGCAGCGCCATGACCGCCCGCGCACTCCTCGTTCTCGCCGGCCTGCTCGGTGCGATCCTCGCCACCAGCCCGGCCTGCGCGGAACGGCTGATCGTCTCGGTCTCCAACCACCGCGTCACGGTGACGCCGAATTATGCCGGCGAGGAACTGGTGCTGTTCGGCTCGGTCGAGAGGGATGCCGACACCCCACCCGGCCGCACCAATTACGACCTCGTGGTGACCGTGGTCGGACCGCGCGCCGACATGGTGACGCGGCGCAAGGAGCGCAGATTCGGCATCTGGATCAACAGCGACTATCGTCAGTTCCTGCAGGTGCCGACCTATCTCGCGCTGTTCTCCAATCGCCCCTTCGACCAGATCGCTTCGCCGGAGGTGCAACGGCGTCAGCAGCTCGGGCTCAACAACGTGCTGCTGATGCAGCGCGTCAGCGGCGACTATGCCGACGTCGTCCCCGACGACGTCTTCCGCAGCGCCTTCGTGCGGTTGCGCACCGAGCACGGGCTGTACCGCGAGGAGACCTCGGCAGTCACCTTCCTGACTCCGACCCTGTTCCGCACCACGATTCCGCTGCCGGCGGAGGTGCCGATCGGCACTTATAATGTTGAGATCAAATTGTTCACCGATGGTGCGCTGGTGACCAAGGCCAATACCGCGTTCGAGATCGTCAAGGTCGGTTTCGAGCAGTTCGTCGCCAATACCGCGCGGCAGAACGGCCTTGCCTACGGCCTCGTCACCGCCGCCATGGCGCTCATGACCGGCTGGATGGCCTCGATCGTGTTCCGGCGCGATTGACGTCACGACGCGAACAGTCCGACGCCCATCGCAACCACGCTCAGCAGCATCGCCACGGTCGACAGCCACCCGAGCCAATAGAGCGGACCGGTGATGATGTACCGGTCCATCACGTCATGGCGGCGCGCCATCACCATCAGCAGCTCCATCACGGGAACGGCGAGCACGCCGTTGATGACCGCGCTCCAGTACAGCGCCGAGATCGGGTTGATCGGCGTGAAATTCAGCGCGATGCCAAAACCGGCCGCCAGCGCCAGCACGGCATAGAATGCGATGGCCTCCTTCGGCTTGCGCGCCAGGCCCACCGGCCAGCGACGTCCCTCACCGACAGCATAGGCGGCTGAGCCTGCGAGCACGGGAATGGCGAGCAGTCCGGTGCCGACGATGCCGAGCGCGAAGATCGCTTCCGCGAACGGGCCCGCGATCGGACGCAGCGCCTCTGCGGCCTGCGCCGAGCTCTCGATGTCGGTCTTCCCCGCCTTATGCAAGGTCGCGGCGACCGTGACGATGATCGAGAGCGCGATCAGGTTCGAGAACGCCATGCCGACAACGGTGTCGGCGCGGATCCGCGAAAACTCCTTCCGCGCTCCATAGTGCTTTTCGATCAATGGCTGCTTTTTGGCATCGACGCGCTGGTCTTCGGCTTCCTGCGAGGCCTGCCAGAAGAACAGATAGGGCGAGATGGTGGTGCCGAAGATCGCGACGATGGTGGTGAAATAGTTGTCGTTCCAGGCGAGCCTCGGAATCAATATGCCGGCGAGCGCCTCGCCCCAGGAGATGCGGGCGAAGGCAAGGGCCGCAACATAGGCGAACAGGCTGAGCGTCAGCCATTTCAGCACCGCGACATAGCGCTTGTAATCGAGGATGATCTGAGCGGCCACCGAGGCCACCCCAAAAAACAGCACGTAAAGGATGGGATGCCCGCCGACCAGCAGCGTTGTCGCATCCGCCATGGCGCCGAGATCGGCCGCGATGTTGATCGTGTTGGCGATGAACAAGAGCGTGACCACGATGTTGAGCAGCCACAGCGGATAGTGCCGGCACACATTGCCAGAAATGCCCTGACCGGTAACACGGCCGACACGCGCCGAAATCTCCTGGATCGCCACCATCAGCGGAAAGGTGAACAGCATGGTCCAGCCGATCCCGTAGCCGAACTGCGCGCCGGCCTGGCTGTAGGTGCCGATCCCGGACGGGTCATCGTCGGAGGCGCCGGTGATCAGTCCGGGGCCGAGCGATTTCAGGAAGCGCTTGAGCTCGAAGGGCTGGCGCGGCTTGGCATTCGGGGCCGGCTTATTGCCGGGCTTTAGGTGATTGCCTGTCGATACCTTGTGTTGCGTCATACCCGGTCCAGTCGCCGCGACAACGAACCGGAGGTGGTTCGGTTCCCGGCACTGTATCTGGCTTGTCGGTATGGCACAGGCAAGACATGTCGTCAGGCACGCGATGCCGGCGCGGCGGTGGGACGGGTCACGAGATAGATGCCCAGCGCGACCGGGATGATGCCGAGCAGATCGCGGGACTCGACATGCTCGCCGAGCACGAGGAAGGCGAACAGCATGCCGAGCGGCGGCATCAGGAAGTGATAGGCGCTCGCGGCAGTAGCGCCACACACTTTGAGCAGGTGAAACCATAGCGCGTAGGCCAGGATCGATCCGCCGAATACCAGGAAGGCGAACGCGCCCAATAGCCGCGCGCTCGGCACGATGTCGGAGACGCTGGAGAGCGTGAACGCGAATGGCAACAGCACAAGCCCGCCTGCGAGATTCTGGATGCCATTGCCGACCCACAGGCTGCCCTTGGGAGACAGCAGCTTGAACAGGATGGTGCCGGTGACAATGGAGGCGAGCGAGGCCAGCGTGAACACGATGCCTTCCATATGCTCGGTGCCGACGGAGAGCCGATGCCAGACGATGAAGGCGACACCGGCAACGCCGAGCATGAGGCCCGCGACCTTGCGCCAGGTCAGGACTTCGCCGAGGAACAGCGCCGCCAGCACCGCCGTGAACACCGGATTGGCCGAGACGATCAATCCGCCGATGCCGGCCGAGACCGTCTTCAATCCGGTATAGCCAAGCCCGAGATAGAGCGCGTTGTTGGCAACGCCGAGCACCGAATAAACAGCGACATCGCGCCAGGAAAGCTGCCAGCGCTCGCGGCGCAGCGCCAGAAAGCCGAGGATCAGGATGCCCGCGAGCGAAAATCGCGCCGTGAGCAGGATCAGCGGCGGACAATCGGTGACGCCGATCTTGCCGGCGATGAAGGCGTAGCTCCAGAGCAGGCAGAACAAGGCAATCAATAGCGGCAGCGGGTTGAAGCCCTGTCGGGGAGCCGCGATCGAAGGGGCGAGCGACATGAGAATTCTCCTTGGCCCTTCCATCTAGGCCCTCGCCTTCCCATTTGGAAATTAAATGATAGACTGGCAGCCAGTGGATTTTTGAATAGGTGCTGCCATGTTCGATTTGGAACTGCTGCGCAGTTTCGTCTCGGTGGTCGATGCCGGCGGCTTCACCCGCGCCGGCGAGCGGGTCCACCGCACCCAATCCACCGTCAGCCAGCAGATCAAGCGGCTGGAGGAGGATGTCGGCCAGCCGCTGCTGATCCGCAACGGCAAGGATGTCACCCCGACCGAAGCCGGCGAACGGCTGCTGTCCTACGCGCGGCGGCTGCTCGCGCTTGCCGAAGAGGCGCGCGATGTCGTGACGCGGCCGACCTATCAGGGTGCGATCCGGCTCGGCATCCCCGAGGATTTCGCCGCCTATCGGCTGGCAAAGCTGCTCGGCGCGTTCTCGCGTTCGCATCCGATGCTGCGGCTCGACGTGCGCGCCGACCAGAGCATGCACCTGCAGCGCGATCTCAATCGCGGCGAGCTCGATCTGGCGCTGCTCAAGCGCACCGCCGGCGAGAAGGGCGCGATCGCGGCCTGGCCGGAACGGGTGCACTGGGTCACCAGCAAGACGCATCCGCGCGACACCCGCAGCGGCTCGGTGCCGCTGATCGGATTTCCCGCCGGCTGTCTCTACCGGGCCGGCGCGATCCATGCGCTGGAGAGCGCGGGCCGCCCCTGGCATATGGCCTATACGTCCTCGAGCCTCTCCGGCATCCAGGCCGCGGTCGCCGCCGGCATGGGCCTGAGCATCCTGTCGGAGATCGCGATCCAGGCCGATCACCGCGTGCTCACGGCAAAGGACGGTTTTGCGCCGATCGACAGGACCGAACTCGCCCTGCTCGCCTCCCCCGCCGCCAGCCCCGCCACCCTGCGGCTTGCCGACAGGCTCGCGGAATTCTGCGACACAGTGCAGGCGAAAGCGGCGTAGGAGCCGTAGGGCGTGCGCCGTAGGATGGGTAGAGCGAAGCGAAACCCATCGCGACGGAGTAAGCCGCACGAATGATGGGTTTCGCTGCGCTCTACCCATCCTACGATTCTACGATTCCGAGAGGAGAGATCACGATTCAAATTTCAAACAGCGTGAGGATGTGAGTTCGCGTTCTCGCGGCGAGTTACGCCCGAGCTATGCGTCACTTTCCACCCTCTTCGATAGCAGAGGGCGCAGGGAAAGCCGGGTGCTGGTTGCACCCATGGGTCCCGTGCAACAAAAAGCACGGGGGTAGGACCACAGGTTCAACCGAAGCATTCCGGCTTTCCCTGCGCGATGGTGTTACGGTTTCCTTCGCGCTCTCCCCGGTGACCGGGCTTTCTTGCCACCGTCGCCCTTAGGGATGTTTCCATCCCGCAAGGACTTAGCGCCAGCGTCGGGGCGCCAGGACCACACGACTTCGCCGTCCGCGTTACCTGCGCTCGTCAGTCGCACGCATCGCGTCCACCGCATCTCACCGCAACGTTCGTGACGATCGCGACCCGCCCCTCATCCGCGCTGAGACGCGCGGAGTTAAATCACTGATTTGCCCGACGGCGGAAGCGGAATGTTTTTTGTGCGAGGGCTGGACAGCGCAAATCAGGTTGAAATCGCTGGCGAATTTTTCTCCGTCATTCCGGGGCACGCGTAGCGTGAGCCCGGAATCCATTTCTCCGCCAGCGCAAGTGGACGAATGGATTCCGGGCTCGCGACTTCGTCGCGCCCCGGAATGACGGAGAGTGAGGAGTTCGTGGCCCATCCCTCGGGACGCCGCTTGCGCGGCTTCTCGGGATAAGGGGGGCGCTTGTGGCAGCAATCAATAACAGCGGGAGGCGGCGATGGTGTGGAGCTTGGTGTCGCCGATGAGGTGGGCGGTGAAGGCGACCGTGCCGAAGAGTTTTGCGAAGGCGGCGTCGCGGATGCTGAGGCCACCGGCGTAGGCGCCGAAGGCGGGCATCACGGCGCGCTCGCCGTCGCTGGCGAAGCAGCGGCGTTCGACCGCGCGGCCGCGGGTCGAGATGCGGGCCTTGGGATGCAGATGGCCGGCGATCTCGCCGATGGCGCCGGTCGGCTCATGGCGGAATCTGATGCGGCCGATCGCGACTTCAGTGGCAACCATGCCGCCGAGATCGGACGGCAGGGCCGGATCGTGATTACCCGAAATCCAGATCCAGTCGCGCCGGGCCTGCAGCGCGGTGATGGCGTCGCGATCCTGCGCGCTCATCCGCTCGTGCGCACGCCGATCATGAAAGCTGTCGCCGAGCGCGATCACCATGCGCGGGTCATGACGGGCGATCACGGCGGCCAAACGACCGAGGGTCGCCGCGGTGTCGTAAGGCGGCAGCAGCACGCCGCGCGTGGCGAAGCTCGAACCTTTTTCCAGGTGCAGGTCGGAGACGACGAGCAGGCGCTGCTCTTCCCAGAACAAAGCGCCGGAGAGATCGGCGGCGAATGACACGCCGGCAACCTCCAAACTACTTGGGGGGTCCGCAGCTAGGGCAACTTGCTCCGTCATGGCCGGGCTTGTCCCGGCCATCCACGTGCTCGCCGCAGCAAGAAGTGCGTGGATGCCCGGCACAAGGCCGGGCATGACGACGTGGAGAGATCTGAGCTCCAAAACTTCATCTACTTTGCTACGATGTCTCATGACATCGCCTCTTTCACGAGTTCGTCGGCGGCTTCCGCCAAGAGCTCGTCGGATGCTTCGCCATAAACTGACTCGCGGCCGATTTCCAGCATCACTGGAACCGCGAGCGGTGAGACGTGCTCCAGTTCCCGGTGCGTGATTCGCCCCTGGATCCGCGCGAGCATATCGCCGAGCCGGCGCAGATCGAGCAGGCCGGTTGCGGCATCGGCACGGGCCGCGCGCAACAGGACATGATCGCCCTGATGCTTGCGCAGCACATCATAGACAAGGTCGGTCGAGAACAGCACCTGACGTCGCGATTTCTCCTCACCGGTATGGCGACGCGCGATTAGCCCTGAGATGATGGCGCAATTGCGGAAGGTGCGCTTCATCAACGCCGATTCGGCGAGCCATGCTTCGAGATCGTCGCCGAGCATGTCGGGATTGAACAGCGCGTTGAGATCGAGCTGGCCGTGCCGGATCATAAAAGAGAGGTCGCCGAGCCCCCAGATCGCCAGCGCATATTCATTGGCGATGAAGCCGAGCGGCCGGGTGCGGGCGCGCTCCATCCGTCGCGTCAGGAGCATGCCGAGCGTCTGGTGCGCGAGCCGGCCCTCGAAGGGATAGCAGACCAAATAATGCTTGTTGCCGCGTGGAAAGGTTTCGACCAGGAGCTCGCGGACCGCGGGCACGCGGGAGAAATCCTTCTGCAGCGACAGCCATTCATGGACCTGGTCCGGCAGCGCATTCCACGCCCGGCGATCGTCGAGCAGTTTGCGGACGCGCTCGGCGAGGTAGGTGGAGAGCGGGAATTTGCCGCCCATATAGGACGGCACTTTTGCATCCTTGTCGTTGGCGCGGGAGACATAGACCTGGTCCTCGACCAGTGCCTCGTAGCGCACCACCTCGCCGCCGAACACGAAAGTGTCGCCGGGCACGAGGCCCTCGATGAAGACTTCCTCGATCTCGCCTAGCATCTTGCCGCCGCGCGCGATTGCACCGGTCGAGCCGGAGCCGCCGGCGCGCGAGCGCACCAGCCGCACCTTCAGCATGGTGTCCTCGACGATGGTACCGACATTGAGGCGATAGCTCTGCCGCACGCGGGGATTGGCGACGCGCCAGCGGCCCTGCTTGTCCTGCTTGATGCGCGCGAAGCGCTCATAGGTCTTCAGCGCATAGCCGCCGGTGGCGACGAAATCGACGATGTCGTCGAAATCGGCGCGCGCCAGCGCGGCATAGGCCGCCGCCGTCCGCACTTCGTCATACAGCTCATCGGAAAAGAACGGCTCGCCGCAGGCGCAGCCAAGCACATGCTGCGCCAGCACGTCGAGCGCACCTGACCGAAGCGGCGGCGTGTCCTGCGCGTTCTCGGCGATCGCGTCGATCGCGACGCGGCATTCCAACACCTCGAAGCGATTCGCCGGTACCAGCACGGCGCGCGAGGCTTCGTCGAAACGGTGATTGGCGCGGCCGATACGCTGCATCAATCGCGACGAGCCCTTGGGCGCACCGATATTGATGACGAGGTCGACATCGCCCCAGTCGACACCGAGATCGAGCGAGGAGGTGCAGACCACGCCGCGCAGCCGGCCGGCCGCCATCGCATCCTCGACCTTGCGGCGCTGCGCGACATCGAGCGAGCCGTGATGCAGCGCGATCGCAAGCCCATCGTCGTTCATGCGCCAGAGATCCTGGAACAGCATCTCGGCCTGGCTGCGCGTGTTGACGAACACCAGCGCGGTCTTGTTCTGCTTGATCAATTCATAGATCTCGCCGAGCGCATGGCGCGCGGTGTGGCCGGCCCACGGCAGACGCTCGCGCGTATCCAGCATCTCGACGATCGGCGGCGCCGCGCCGCCGGCGGTGACGACATCGGCGGCGATCTGCGCGGCCGGTTGCTGCGGCACCAGGAAGCGCGCGAGCTGCTCCGGCTCGGCGACCGTCGCCGACAGGCCGATCGCGCGCATCTCCGGTGCGAGCCGCCACAGCCGCGCGAGACCAAGCGACAACAGGTCGCCGCGCTTGGAGGTCACCAGCGCGTGCAGTTCGTCGAGCACGATGCGCTTCAGCGAGGAGAACAGGAACGGCGCGTCGTCGGACGACAATAACAGCGCGAGCTGCTCGGGCGTGGTGAGCAGGATGTCCGGCGGATAACGCCGCTGCCGCTGGCGCCGCGACACCGGCGTATCGCCGGTGCGGGTCTCGATCTTGATCGGCAGCCCCATCTCGACGACGGGCGCCTCAAGGTTGCGCGCGATGTCGACCGCTAGCGCTTTCAGCGGGGAGATGTAGAGGGTGTGAAGGCCGCCGGCGCGCTTCACGCTGCGGCCGGTGGAGATCAGGTTGGAGCGCGAGGGGTTCGAGCGTGCGGCATGCGAGATCGCTCCCTCTCCGCTAGCGAGCTGGCCATTCTCCCTCCCCCTGAAAGGGGGAGGGTTGGGGTGGGGGTCCGCCACTTGCTCGGTGCCTGTGGCTGACCCCCACCCGCCACCCTTCGGGTGTCGACTTCCCCCTTTCAGGGGGAGGTGAGCAGGGTCGCTTAGTTCCACCAATGTCGGCAGAAATCCGGCCAGCGTCTTGCCGGCACCGGTCGGCGCGATCAGCAGTGCCGAGCGATTCTCGCGCGCCTTCGCCAACAGCGCGAGCTGATGCTCGCGCGGCGACCAGCCGCGGGCCGCGAACCATTGCTGGAAGCGGAGAGGCAGGAGGGATTCGGCCTCGGTCGGGGCCGCGGGCTGGGTCAGGGGTGGCACAAAATAGAGCTATGCCTTCGAGGACGCTTCGTCGAGGGGCGCTCTCCTCACCTCGCCCAGCCCTTCCGCGGGGAGAGGTCGGATTGCGAAGCAATCCGGGTGAGGGGCTCTCTCCGTGCACACGTCTCTCACCGCCTGCGCGGAGAGAGCCCCTCACCCCAACCCTCTCCCCGCAAGGGCGGGGAGAGGGAGACGAGGCACCGCTACTCCGTCACGGGCTTGTCGGAGATGTCCCAGTCCTTGCCGTTGAAGATGGAGATGTAGAGCGTCTTCATCGGCGTGTAGTCTTCGGGCGTGTAGCTGTAATTGATACCGTCGAGGAAATAGGGCGAGTGGAAGCCGGCGAGCGTGGTGGCGTGCTTCAGCACATTGGCGCGGGTGAGGTCGTCGCCGCAGCGGCGCAGGATTTCGGCCATGGTCGCGACCTGGCCGTAGCCGGCGAAGGCGATCGTGTTGTCGGGATCGACATTGGGCAGATATTTCTTCCGCAGCTCCTCGAAGGCGAGCACGTCCGGATCCTTCTCGAAGCGGGGCACGCCGACTTCCTTGGCGTAGCGGATCGCGACGATGCCGGTTGCGTTCTCAAGCCCCGCGGCGTTCAGGATCGAGCGGCCAGTCGAGCCCGCCGAGAGCAGATGCAGCGGCTTCCAGCCGAGCTCGGCGACCTTGCGGATCGACTGCGACGTCGCCTTGCCTGTCGTGATGTTGTAGAAGACATCGGCGCCGGATTTCGAGAGATTGATGAGCTGGGAATCGACGGTCGGATCGGTGAGATCGTAGGTCTGCTCCATGATGACCTGCGCCTTGCCACCGGCATCCGCCAGCACTTTCTTGAAGGGCCCTAAGAAGTCGCGGCCGAAATCATCGTTCTGGTAGAGGATGCCGACTTTCGCGTCCGGCTTCACGCTGACGACGTGTTTGGCCAGAATGCGAGCCTCGGTCGGGTAGAGTGGCAGGCCGGCCATGGTCCATTTGAAATTCTTCGGATCATTCCATTTCGACGCGCCGGTGTTGAGCAGCAACTGCGGCACGCCTTTGGAATTGAGATATTTGTGCACGGCGGTCTGCGGCGCGGTACCGAGCGAGCCGTACAGCGCCAGCACTTCCTCCTGCTCCACCAGGCGCCGCGTTGCCTCTACGCATTTCGGCGCGCTGTAGGCATCGTCCATGGTGAGGAACTTGACCTTGCGTCCATTGATGCCGCCCTTCTCGTTCAGCATCTGGAAATAGGCCTCGCCGACGCGACCGAGCACGCCATACAGCGAGCCGGGGCCGGAATGCGGCACGGTCTGGCCGAGCTTGATCTCGGTGTCGCTGGCGCCCGGATCATATTTCTTCTCGGCGGCCCAGAGATAGGGCGCGGACAGGCTTGATGCGGCGAACGCACTGATGGCGGTGGCGCAGAACTCGCGCCTGGTTTGCTTCTTCATTGTTGTTGTCTCTCCCTAGACGACAACAATGATCAACATTCCGCTTGGCTCGGCAATACCGAACTTTTGCCTTTGCGACGCAATGCCGCTCGAACAGTTCCGCGCGACGGAAAGGGTAGCGTCTAGACTCAAGTTTTGCTGATGCCGCAGCCGGTGAAGGTTTCGATTGGCGACCGGAGTTAATTCACTCCGGCTTCGCCACGCTCACTGCCGTCATTCCGGGGCGATGCGCAGCATCGAGCCCGGAATCCATTTGTCCGCCGTCACCCGGTGCGTGATGGATTCCGGGCTCGCGCTGTGCGCGCCCCGGAATGACGGCCGGTTATTGCTGCGGTCAAGAGCGCCCCCCGGGCTACGGCCGTTACGTCTTCGTGGCAATCACCACCAGGCCGGGGACGGGCACCTTGCCTTCGTTGCGCGTGGAGGCGGGCTGCAGCGCCGATAAGTTCAGGCCTGCGGCCTCGATCACGGCGCCGATGTAGGGCGCGCCGTGCGCATAACGCAGCCCCTCGCCGATCACGACGCCGTCGCCATCGTGCGTCTCGACGGTGAAGGCGACGGCGCCACCGGGTGCGAGCACGCGTCCAGCCTCCGCCAGAACAGGCGCGAGGTCGCAGACATAGACCATGGCGTCGGCCGCGAGGATGAAATCGGCGCTGGCGTCATCCCTGGCGCGCAGCCCGTTTAGCATGTCCTGGACCTCGAGCTCGGCATAGAGGCCGGTGGCGCGCGCCTGCTCGATCATGCCCGGCGAGAGGTCGATGCCGATGAAGCGATCGACGTTCTTGGCAAAGGCGGCAGCACCGAGCCCGGTGCCGCAGCCGAGATCGATGCCGCGCTCGAAAAAGGCCGGCTTGTTCGCGGCGGCGCGCGCCGAGAGCACCGCCTTGAACAACAGCGAGGGGCCGCGATAGCCGAGATCGCGCTTCAAAGCCTCGTCGAAGCGCGGCGCGTATTGATCGAACAGCGCCTGCACATAGGCCTTCGGCATGTCGGACAATCCTTCCGCGCCGAGCTGCATCAAATGCAGGCTGGCGCCGTGATGATCCTGTGGGTCGGCGTCGCGGGCGCGACGGAAGGCTGTGATCGCCGCCTCGCGTTCGCCGAGCTCCTGGCGGATCTCGCCGAGCACGAACCAGGCGGAGACGAAGCGCGGTGCGAGCTCGATCGCCTGCTCGAGCAGGTCGGCGGCGGCGGCGAGATCACCCCGCAACTGCAAATCGCGCGCGAATTCATAGCGGCGGTCGGCAACGAGATCGCCGGAGGACAGGAAGAGACGTCCGGACATCGCTTGGGGAACCAGTTCCGTCATTGCCGGGCTCGACCCGGCAATCCATCAATAGAAAGATGGAATCTTTAGAGAGATGGATGCGCGGGTCAAGCCCGCGCATGACGGCTAAACATCGGGTTAAGCCGGCTTATATACTGCGGCATGCGTCCGCAAGACATCCTGCTGCCAGTTGCTGCCGGTCTCTGCTGCAAACCGGGTGGCTTTCATATCGATCCGGTCCGCCCTGTGGAGCGCGCGGTCATCACCCATGGCCATTCCGACCATGCGCGAGCCGGCCATGGCGCGGTGCTGGCGACGCAAGAGACGCTCGACATGATGCGGCTGCGCTATGGCGACAATTTCGCCGGCTCCACGCAGGCGGTTCGTTACGGCGAGGAGGTCAGGCTCGGCGACATCAAGGTGAAATTCCATCCCGCAGGGCACGTGCTGGGCTCCGCGCAGATCGCGGTCTCCTGCAAGGATCTCTGCATCGTCGCGTCCGGCGACTACAAGGATGCGCGGGACCCGACCTGCGCGCCGTTCGAGCTCGTGGCCTGCGACGTCTTCATCACGGAGGCGACCTTCGGCCTGCCGGTGTTCCGGCATGGCGATGCGGCCGATGAGGTGAAGAAGCTCTTGGCATCGGTGGCGCTGTTTCCGGAGCGCGCGCATCTGGTCGGCGCCTATTCGCTCGGCAAGGCGCAGCGCGTGATCGCGCTATTGCGCGAGGCCGGCTATGACGCGGCGATCTATCTGCATGGCGCGATGGAGAAGATCACGCGCTACTACGAGAGCCGCGGGATTGCGCTCGGCGAGCTGCGCCCGGTGCGCGGCATGAAGAAGGCCGAGCTGGCCGGCACCATCACGCTGGCGCCGCCGACGGCGACCTCCGACATCTGGACACGGCGCTTTCCCGATCCCGTCACCGCGTTTGCCTCCGGCTGGATGCGGGTGCGCGCCCGCGCGCGGCAGCGCGGCGTCGAGCTGCCATTGGTGATCTCTGACCATGCTGACTGGGACGGGCTGACCGCGACGATCGGCGCGACCGGCGCCGGCGAGGTGTGGGTGACGCACGGTCAGGAAGACGCGCTGGTGCATTGGTGCAAGAGCAAGGGACTTGCCGCGCGGCCGCTCGATCTCGTCGGCTATGGCGATGAAGAGGAGACCGAAGTCGTGCTCGACGGCGAGGAAGGCGGGGCATGAACCGTTTCGCCGAACTATTGGACCGTCTCGCCTATGAGCCCGGCCGCAACAACAAGCTGAAACTGCTGACGGCTTATTTGCGCGACACCGAGGACCCCGATCGCGGCTACGCGCTGGCGGCACTCACCGGCGCGCTGTCGTTCAAGCACGCCAAGCCGGGCCTGATCCGCGACCTGATCATGGAGCGCACCGATCCGGTGCTGTTCGGATATTCGTATGATTATGTCGGCGATCTCTCCGAGACCGTGGCGCTGATGTGGCCGAAGGTCGCGCTCGCCGGCCACAACAATGCGCCGCCGCCGACGCTGACCGAGGTCGTCACGACGCTGCGCACGCTTGGCAAGACCGAGTTGCCGGCGCAGCTCGCGCGCTGGCTGGACGAGCTCGACGAGACCGGGCGCTGGGCGCTGCTAAAGCTCGTCACCGGCGCGATGCGGATCGGGATTTCGGCGCGGCTCGCGAAAACCGCGGCCGCGGCGCTTGGCGAGAAAGATCCGCATGAGATCGAATTGATGTGGCCGGGGCTGGCGCCGCCCTATCTCGATCTGTTCGCCTGGCTGGAGGGCCGGGCCGAAAAGCCTGTCAACCGCGACCCGGCGCCATTCCGCCCGGTGATGCTGGCGCATGCGATCGAGGATGCGGATTTCGCCAGTCTCGATCCGGCGGATTTCATCGCCGAATGGAAATGGGACGGCATCCGCGTGCAGGCCGTCTCGGGCCGCGACGAGCGCGGGCACTTGCAGGTGCGGCTCTATTCGCGCAGCGGCGAGGACATCACCAAGAGCTTTCCGGATTTGCTGCCGTCGCTGCATCTGCCCGGCGCGATCGACGGCGAGCTATTGGTGCTGCGCGAGGGGCGGGTGCAGACCTTCAACGTGCTGCAGCAGCGGCTGAACCGAAAGGTCGTCTCGCCGAAACTGATGAGGGATTATCCGATCCATCTGCGTGCCTATGACCTGCTCGGCGACGACGAGAACGATTTGCGCGAACTGCCGTTCGAGGAGCGCCGCACGCATCTGGAAGCCTTCATCAGGAAGCTCGCCGATACGCGCATCGACCTGTCGCCGACCGTCCCCTTCACCGATTGGCCCGCGCTGACCGCGGCGCGGGCCGATCCGGCCGGCGCCGGCGCGGGACTGGATGCGGAAGCGGTCGAGGGCGTGATGCTCAAGCGCCGCGATGCGCCCTATCTGCCGGGCCGTCCGAAGGGGCAATGGTGGAAGTGGAAGCGCGATCCGCACATCATCGACGCTGTCTTGATGTATGCGCAGCGCGGCCACGGCAAGCGCTCGTCCTATTATTCCGACTATACGTTCGGCGTCTGGACCAATGGCGGTGCTGGCGACGAATTGGTGCCGGTCGGCAAGGCCTATTTCGGCTTCACCGATGAGGAACTCTTGCAGATCGACCGCTTCGTTCGTCGCAACACCACCGAGAAATTCGGCCCCGTCCGCCATGTCGTGCACGAGCCGGACCAGGGCCTGGTGCTCGAAGTGGCCTTTGAGGGTCTGCAGCGCTCGCCGCGGCACAAATCGGGCGTTGCGATGCGGTTTCCGCGCATCAACCGATTGCGCTGGGACAAGCCGCCGCGCGAGGCCGACCGGCTGGAGACGCTGGAGCGGATGCTGAAGAGTGTGACGGCAAATTAAGGTTCCGCCCGTGGATGATAAGCATTGACGGCGCGGCGCGGGTTCCCCATGTGCATCGCCTTGCCTATAATGCGGATGCACACCCGCGAGGAGACAGCAATGCCCGACGACGTCCGTGACTTGCCGGCCAGCCAGAATGACGGTTTGTACCGCTTTCTCGGCGGCTCGCCGCTGTCGGTCGCCTTCCGGCTGATCCTCTTGTCGATCCTGGTCGGCGTCGTGCTCGCCGCGGTCGGATTCGATCCCTGGAATATCATCCACAGCATCCAACTGCTGTTCCGGCGGCTGTGGGACCTCGGCTTCGACACCATCAACTGGCTGTGGCGCTACTTCCTGCTTGGCGCCGTGATCGTGATCCCGGTCTGGCTGTTGTCGCGGCTGTTCGGCACGCCGCGCGGCCGCTAGCTGGCGCGGGCCGGGGCGATGCAACTGCGATTTATCGGCTGCGGCGACGCCTTCGGCTCCGGCGGCAGGTACAACACCTGCTTCCACGTCACCGGCGACAGCGTCAATTTCCTGATCGATTGCGGCGCATCCTCGCTACCGGCCATGAAGCGGCTCGACATCGTGCGCGATGAGATCGATCTGATCCTGATCACGCATTTCCACGGCGACCATTTCGCCGGCCTGCCGTTCTTCCTGCTCGATGCACAGTTCTCGCGGCGCAGCCGGCCGCTCGTGATCGCGGGGCCTGAGGGCATCGAGACGCGGCTGCCACAGGTGATGGAAACGCTGTTCGAGCATTCGTCCAAGACCAAGCAGCGTTTCGAGCTCTCCGTCGTGCCGCTGGTGCCCGAGCAAAGCCGCAGCTTCGGCGCGGTGACGGTGACGCCCTATCCGGTCGTGCATGGCGAATCCGGCGGACCGTTCCTGGCCTACCGGATCGAGACCGAAGGCCGCGTCATTGCCTACAGCGCCGACACCGAATGGACGGAGACGCTGATCCCGGCGGCGCGCAACGCCGACCTGTTCATCGCGGAAGCTAATACCTACGACAAGATCGTCAAGAACCATCTCAGCCTGACGACATTGGAAGCGCATCTGCCCGAGATCGGCGCCAAGCGGCTGGTGCTGACCCACATGAGCGACGACATGCTCGGCCGCGTGGACGAGCTGCCCTACACCGCCGCCAGCGACGGCATGGTGGTGGTGTTCTAGAAGATGCACGCACCAAACCCATCCGCGGAGGTCACGAGCCGGCAGGTATTCGCCATCGCAGGTCCCGCGATGATCGCGAACCTGACGACGCCGCTGATCGGGATCGTCTCCACCACGGCGATCGGACGGCTGGACGATGCGGCGCTGCTCGGCGGGGTCGCGATGGCCTCCGTGCTGTTCGACTGCATGTTCTGGCTGTTCGCGTTCCTGCGCATGAGCACGGTTGCCTTCACCGCGCAGTCGCTCGGCGCCGGCGAGACGCAGGAATTGCGTGCGATCCTGGTGCGCGGCTTCATCGTCGCGGCGGTGATCGGCGCCGCGCTGATCGTGCTGCAGGGGCCGCTGGCCGCGATCCTGCTCAGCGCGATGGGCGGCAGCGAAGGCGTGACGGCGGCGGCGAAGACCTATTTCCTGATCCGCATCTGGTCGGCGCCGCTCGCGCTCGCCAATTACGTCGTGCTCGGCTGGCTGATCGGCCAGGCGCGGGCGACATTGGCGCTGTCGACGCAGATCGCGATCAACGTCGTCAACATGGCGGCGACCATACTGCTGGTGCTGGTGTTCAATCTCGGCATCGCCGGCGCGGCGATCGCCGCTGTGATCGCGGAAACGGCCGGCCTGTTGCTCGGCATCCTCATTGCGCGGCATCTGACGGGAGGAAAGCTCGACATCCTGCCGGGCACGCTGTTTGCGCGCGAAAAACTGATGCGGATGCTCGCGGTCAACCGCGACATCATGATCCGCACCGCGGCACTGATCACGGCGTTCCTGTTCTTCACCGCGCAAGGCGCCCGCGCCGGCGACGTCACGCTGGCGGCGAATGCGGTGCTGAACAATTTCCTTTTGGTCAGCGCCTTCTTCCTCGACGGCCTCGCCAATGCCGCCGAGCAGCTCTGCGGCCGCGCCTATGGCGCGCGCGACCGCTATGCGTTTGCCGGCGCAGTGCGGCTGGTCATCGTCTGGGGCTTTGCGTTTGCGCTCGCAGTGATGGCGGCATTCGCGCTGTTCGGGCCTGTTCTGATCGATATCATGACCGCGAACACGGAGGTGCGGCAGGCCGCGCGCGCGTTCCTGCTGTTCGTGATCCTGTCGCCGCTGCTGGCGGTGTTCGCCTTCGCCTATGACGGCGTCTATATCGGCGCGACCTGGGCGCGCGACATGCGCAATCTGATGGTGCTGTCGCTCGTGATCTTCCTCACCGCCTGGTTTCTCTTGCGCCCCTTCGGCAATGCCGGGCTGTGGACCGCACTGCTGGTGCACTATGCCGCGCGCGGCGGATTGGAAGCGCTGCGCTATCCGGCGCTGTTCAGGGCATCGTTCGCGACGCCATAGTACGAACCGACTACGCCGTCATTGCGAGCGAAGCGAAGCAATCCATCTCTCCCGCGCGGCGGCATGGATTGCTTCGTCGCTATCGCTCCTCGCAATGACGGTGCAGGCCGGACATGGCTCACCGGACCGGCCAGTCCTCGGCCGTGATGGTGGCGGCATCGGCGCCGACGATTTCGGACAGCGAGTCGCGGCCGGTGCGCAGGAGCGTCGAGGAGAGATCGCGCTTGATATCATCGACGAGGCCGAGGCCCTTATAGACGAGCGCGGAATAGAGCTGGATCAGGCTGGCGCCGGCGCGGATCTTGGTCAGCGCGGCGCCGCCGGAATCGATGCCGCCGACGCCGATCAGGGGAAACGCACCCTCAGCGCGCACATAGGTCTCCGCCACCATCCGCGTCGACAGGCGGAACAGCGGCCGGCCGGAGAGACCGCCCTGCTCTTTGGCACGGGCCTGCTCGCGCAAGGTAGAGGGCCGCGCCAGCGTCGTGTTGGCGACGATCATGCCGTCGACGCGGCGCGAGCGCGCGATGTGGACGACGTCGTCGAGCTCGGCGAGGCTTAAGTCCGGCGCGATCTTCAAAAGCACCGGCGAATCGCCGGCATTCTTCCGCACCCGCTCCCGGATCTCGATGACCCGTGCCAGGAGATCATCGAGCGCGGCCGATTGCTGCAGATTGCGCAGGCCCGGCGTGTTCGGCGAGGACACGTTGACGGTGAAGTAGCTCGCGACCGGCGCAAAAGTCTCGATCAGCTTCACATAGTCGGCGGTACGATCCGGCGAATCCTTGTTGGCGCCGACATTGACGCCGACGATGCCGGAAAGATGGGCGCGGCCGGCGAGCCGCCGCAGCACCGCCGCCGCGCCGTCGTTGTTGAAGCCCATGCGGTTGATGACAGCTTCATCCCGCTCAAGCCGAAACAGCCTCGGCCTGGCATTGCCGGACTGCGGCAGCGGCGTCACCGAGCCGATCTCGACAAAGCCGAAGCCGAGCTTGAGCAGCGCATCAGGCGCCTCCGCGTTCTTGTCGAAGCCCGCGGCCATGCCGACCGGATTGGGAAAATTCAGTCCGAACGCGCGCACCGCGAGCTTCGGATCATCCGGCCGCTGGCGGATCGGCGGCAGGAAGCGCAGCCCCTGGATCGCCAGCCGGTGGGCGTCCTCCGGATCGAGCCAGCGCAGCAGCGGCAGCGAGACGGCATCGAAGGCGCGGATCACGGCAACGTCTCCGGGATCGCATGCGTGCCGTCGGCGCGCGCCGGCAGGTCGTAGACCGCAGTGACCGCGCCGAGATCGAGCTCGCCATAGAGATGCGGAAACAATTCATCGTGACGGGAAGGCTCCCAGCGCAAGGCGTCACCCAGCGCATCGGCATCGACCGCGATTAGAAACAGGCCGGTTTGGCCGGAAAAATGCTTCCGCGCGGTCCCGGCGACCTGGGATGCGGTGGAGAAGTGGATGAAACCGTCGCGCAGATCGTCGGCACTACCCCGATACACTCCGGCCCGCTCGGCCTCGCGCCAAGCTGAGGCAGGGCTGATTTTATAGATCGTGCGCACCTATCCGGTGTCCCATGCTTCACGCTTGAGTCTGTTGGGGTTTTTCCCGAAGCTGGCCGGGCCAGCGATGGACCGTATCGACGCCCGTGGCGCAACTCAAGCGCCACAGCAGGGCCGATTGGGGACATTTGCGGAAAGCCGCAGGTTCCGGCAATAATTCCTAAATCAGAACGGCGGAATTCCGATGGTCAGACCGCCCAAGCAATCGCGCCTGCTGACCCACGGCCAGGTCTGGGCCGCACTGGACCGGCTGGCGGAGCGCGCCGGATTGTCACCGTCCGGGCTTGCCCGGCGCGCCGGGCTGGATCCCACGACCTTCAACAAGTCCAAGCGCATCACCGCCGACGGCCGCGAGCGTTGGCCCTCGACCGAATCGGTTGCGAAGGCGCTCGCCGCGACCAACGTGTCCATAGACACCTTCGTGCAGTTGATCGGCGACGGCGGCGGCCGCGGCGGCCCGTCAGTGCCGCTGATCGGCCTTGCCGAAGCGTCGGCAAGCGATGCTTTCGACGACAGCGGCTTTCCGACCGGCAAAGGCTGGGACGAAGTGGCGCTACCGACCGTCCCCGACGAGCACGCCTTCGCGCTCGAAATCTTCGGCGACACGCTGCGGCCGGTTTTCCGCGAGGGCGATATCATCCTGGTGTCGCCGTCAACTCCGATCCGCCGCGGCGATCGCGTGGTGGTGCGGACCAAGGACGGCGAGATACTGGTGAAGGAGTGCAAACGCCGCACGGCGAAGACGCTCGAATTGCAGTCGCTCAATCCGGCGGAAGCAGATCGCACGCTCGCGGCCGAGGACGTCGCCTGGATCGCGCGGATCGTGTGGGTGAGGCAGTAACTCTCTGGTGTCGTCCCTGCGAACGCAAGGGACCCATAATCACAGGAGGTTGTTGTGGCGCGCATTATTGTCCTTGGTGCGGGATTCGCCGGCCTCTGGGCTGCCATCGGGGCTGCGCGCATGCGCGACGAGATCGGCCGGGCGGCCGAGGTCGAGATTCTCGTCATCGATCGCAATCCCTATCACAACATTCGAGTCCGCAATTACGAAGTCGACCTGAGCGAGGCGGCGATCCCGCTTGGCGAGGTGCTGGACCCTATCGGCGTCGCTCACAGACTTGCCGAGGTGCAAGCGATCGATGCGGTCAAACAGCAGGTGACCGTCGCAGCGAGCGACGGCCCGGAGGTTTTGACTTACGATCGGCTGGTGCTGGCGCTTGGCAGCGAACTGGCGCGCCCGGCGATTGCCGGCCTCGCGGCGAACGGCTTCGACGTGGACTCCTATGCGGCTGCCGTCCGGCTCGACGCACATCTCGCAGCGCTCGGCGCCGAGGCGCCATCGGAAGCGCGCTCCACGGTGGTCGTGGTCGGCGCCGGTTTCACCGGAATTGAGGTCGCAACCGAGATGCCGGGCAAGCTCGATCGAGCCGGCGTGACCGACGGGCAACGCATCGTTCTCATCGACCCCAATCCCGCGGTTGGCGTCACGATCGGGGATAATGCCCGCCCTGTCATCAATGAGGCGCTCTTGGCCCTCGGCGTCGAAACGCGACTGGGCGTGAGGGTTACCGCTATCGAGCCGAACGCGATCGCGCTCAGTTCGGGGGAGATCATTCCGACACGGACAGTCGTGTGGTGCGCGGGCATGCGCGCAAGTCCGCTGGCTGAGGCGCTGGATGTTGAACGCGACCGGTATGGTCGCGTCATCGTCGATCAATTCATGCGCGTGACCGGTGCAACAAATGTCTTTGCCGCCGGCGATGTGGCCTGCAGTTTCGTGGACGGCGTCCACGCCTCCGTGATGTCCTGCCAGTTCGCCCGGCCGATGGGCCGCTTCGCAGGCCATAACGTCGTGGCCGACCTGTTCGGGCAGCCGATGCTACCGCTTCATATTGATTGGTATGTCACCGTGCTCGATCTCGGCGCGTGGGGGGCTTTGTACACGGAAGGGTGGGATCGCCAGGTGCGTACCAGCGGGGCTGCCGCGAAATTGACCAAGCAGACCATCAATCACGTGCGGATCTATCCGCCGCGGACCGGTGATCGTGCGGAGATTCTCGCGGCTGCGGCGCCGACGCTGCAGGCGCCGCCGGCCGTGCGATCGTAAACGTCGGCTGCAGAAGCATCGCGCGTAGACTCGGCATTCTCGTCGTCCCCGCGAGGCGGGGACCCATAACCACAGGGAGCTGTTGTGGCGCGAATAAGCGGTTGCAGCGGAGCACATTACTGTGGTTGGGGTCCCGGCTACACCAAGCGGCTTCGCCGCGGCGCGCAAGCCCCGGACGACGCCGTCATTGCGAGGAGCGAAGCGACGAAGCAATCCACATCTCCACAAGCGGTGAGATGGATTGCTTCGCTTCGCTCGCAATGACGGCTTGGATGCAGTCGCGCAAACCTCACCTTACGTCGCGTAGTCCGGCTCCTTGCGGTCCAGCATGCGCTTGAGCGCATCGAAGTGCCGCTGCGCCGGGCTTGGGCCCTTGTAGAGGCTGGTGCCGCCGATATCGCGCATGGTCTTTTCGACCACGGGAGCAGGCAGCTTCTTCAGCGGCTGTCCGGTCCACATCGCATAGATCTGCACCTGCGCGGCGCGCTCGATGTAGTAGAGCCGGTCATAGGCCGCCGCGACGGTCTCGCCGACGGTCGAGATGCCGTGGTTGGCCATGAATAGAATGGTCTTGTCGCCGATCACCCTGGCGAGCCGCGCGCCTTCGGCCGGATCGAGCGCCGGGCCGGTGTATTCGTCGTCATAGGCGATCTTGCCGGCCATGCCGACTTCGGTCTGGCCGATCTCCTTGATGCGGGGATCCTCGAGCCGGGTCAGCGCGCTGGCAAACGGCATGTGGGTGTGAAACACCGCTTTGGCCTGCGGCAGCGCCTTGTGGATCGGGGCGTGGATGCAATAGCAGGAGCGCTCGACCTCGCCCTCGCCGCGCTTGACCTCGGCATCGTCGATGCCGACTTCCATGAAAGAGGAAGCGGTCACCTCCGACCAATGCATGCCGAACGGAATCTGATAGTAGCGGTCGCTGCGGCCGGGCACCACGAAGGTCAGATGGTTGAAGATGCCCTCGCTGAAACCCTGGATGAAGGCGAGCCGGTGCGCGGCGGCGAGATCGACGCGCGCCTGCCACTCTGCGGCGCCTTGATCGGTAAGCGTGTCCGGCGAAACCCTGAATTGCATGTTGATCCTCCCTTGCGCGCCTGTGCTGGCGGCTTGTTATTGGCGCAGTCTAGCTCAAATTGCCGCCGCCCCGATTGCAATTACCGTGCACCAACCATCCCAATTTCGCGAGGCGGGCGCGGCGCATTGGCGGCAGTTGGCAGCATGTTTTCGATAGAACAACGCGGCAAGACGCAGTTTGCGTTGGCAAAGCCGGCAATGTTCGCCCTACAGTTAAGGATGAGGAGACCTGTTTCGGATGACTGCTGGCACTGAAGGAAACCCGGATCGCAAAACCATTGCCGTCGTCGGCCTCGGAAGCATCGGCGGTATCATCGCCGGCCTGTTGCGCGCGGCGGACCGGCACGATGTGGTCGCCTGTGTCAGGCGGCCGCTCGATCGTCTCGTGGTCGAGCGTGCGGAAGGCGCAATCGATGTTCCGCTTCGCGCATTGACCGATCCGGAGCAGACGACGCCGGTGGACTGGGTGCTGTTCTGCACCAAGGCGCAGGACACGCCGTCAAGCGCGCCGTGGCTTGCAAGAATCTGCGGCGCCGGCACCCGGATCGCGGTCCTGCAGAACGGCATCGGACACAAGGACCGGCTGGCACCATTGGCCGGACACGCAACCATTATTCCCACGCTCGTCTATTACAATGGCGAGCGATTGGCGCCGGACCGCGTTCGCTTTCGACGTGCCGGCGACTATGAGTTCACGGTCGCGGACGATGCCGATGGACGCGCGTTCGAAGCCCTGCTCGAAGAAACCGGCATGCGGGTGCTGCGCAGCAACGACTTCGCCACACTCGCCTGGCGAAAGCTCCTGATCAACGCGGTCGCCAATCCGATCACCGCGCTGACCCTGCTGCGGCAGGCGGTGTTCCGGCGCGATGACGTCAAGGCGCTGTGTCTTGCCATCCTCGAAGAGGCTGTTGCCGTCGGGCGCGCCGATGGCGCTCGCCTCGAGGCAGATGAGGCCCAGCGAATGCTGGCGACGCTGCTCACCTATCCGCCCGACGCCGGCACCTCGATGTATTTCGATCGCTTCGCCGGCCGACCGTTCGAAGCCGACGCGCTCACCGGCGCGATCGTCGCGGCCGGCGAACGACATGGCGTGGCGACGCCGCTCAACGGTCTGTTGCTGACGCTATTGCGTGCGACGAGTGATGGGTTGCGGGATGCGAAGCGGTAGGGTGGGCAAAGCGAAGCGTGCCCACCATTCCTTGCGCCACGCTTGATGGTGGGCACGCTTCGCTTTGCCCACCCTACGGGACGATCATTGCCGCGCTTGACCCGCCAATCCATCGGCCAAAAGAATCTTGCGAAGCACGATGGATGCGCGGGTCAAGCCCGCGCATGATGGATTGAGAAAGCTACGACGACCTTGCCAGTGCGCCGTCGATCATGTTGACGGCGTTCTGGAGGCCGTAGACCGCGACGAAGGAGCCGAAGCGCGGGCCTTTCTCCTGGCCGAGCAGCACCTGGTAGAGCATGTTGAACCAGTCGAGCGAGACGCCGGGGCGGCCGTCCTTGCCCTTCTTCACGGGATCGAGGAACGGCTCGCGGCGGCCGATCTCGTAGACCACGTTCTGGATGTCCTCCGCGGTCGAGTCCGGCGGCATGTTGGAGAGCGCATCACGCAAATCCTGCAGCGCCGCCCGCTCGCTCTCGGTCGGCTCGCGGAACTGCTTCGAGGGCGCGACGAAGTCGCGGTAGTAGTTGATGGCATAGCCGACCATCGCATCCAGCTTCGGATGCGTCTGCGGCGTCACGCCCGGGCGATAGCGGCCGATGAAGCCCCACAAGGTCTCGGCATTCTCCGCATTCGACGACGACACCAGCGTCAGCAGAAGCTGGAAGGTGACGGGCATGTCCACCTTCGGCGGATGGCCGGAGTGGATGTGCCAGACCGGATTTTGCAATTGCTGCCGCCCTTCCTGGCGCGGGAAGGCGTCGACGAACTGCTGGTATTCGTCGACATTGCGCGGGATCACGTCGAAATAGAGCCGCTTGGCCGCCTTCGGCTCGCGATACATGAACAGCGACAGCGATTCCGGCGAGGCATAGCGCAGCCATTCGTCGATTGTGAGCCCGTTGCCCTTCGACTTCGAGATCTTCTGGCCTTTGTCGTCGAGGAAGAGCTCGTAGTTGAAGCCTTCCGGCGGCGTGCCGCCGAGCGCCGCGCAGATCTTGCCCGACAGCTTCACCGAATCGATCAGGTCCTTGCCGGCCATCTCATAGTCGACGCCGAGCGCATACCAGCGCATCGCCCAGTCCGGCTTCCACTGCAATTTGCAGCGGCCGCCGGTGACGGGCACCGTGACGCTCTCCTTCGTCTCGGGGTCTTCATAAGAGATGGTGCCGGCCTTGGCGTCATGTGCGGTGACCGGCACGTAAAGCACAAGCCCGGTGCGCGGGCAGATCGGGAGGAACGGCGAATAGCTCGCGGCGCGCTCCTCGCGGAGCGAGGGCAGCATGATCGCCATCACCTTCTCGATCCGCTCCAGCATCCGCAGCAGCGCGGCGTCGAAGCGGCCCGAGGTGTAGTAGTCGGTCGAGCTGGCGAATTCGTAGTCGAAGCCGAACTGATCGAGGAAGGCCCGCAGCCGCGCATTGTTGTGCTCGCCGAAGCTCGGATGCGTGCCGAAGGGATCAGGCACCTTCGTCAGCGGCATGCCGAGGTGCTGCTCCAGCAGCTCCTTGTTCGGGACATTGTCCGGCACCTTGCGCAGGCCATCCATGTCGTCGGAGAAGGCCAGCAGGCGCGTCTTGATCTTGTCCTCCGTGAGCACGCGGAAGGCGTGGCGCACCATGGTGGTGCGCGCGACCTCGCCGAAGGTGCCGATATGGGGCAGGCCGGACGGGCCATAGCCGGTCTCGAACAGCACCTCATCCTTCGGATTTTTTTTCAGCCGCGCGACAATCGCTTTCGCCTGCTCGAACGGCCAGGCGTTGGATTGTTCGGCGAGCGCACGCAGGTCGCTCGGGCTTGCGGCAAGGTCAGTCACGGACATCAGGGGTCTCCCAAGGCCGCGGAAACTAACGGCCTTCGCGGCAAAATGCAAAATGAAGCCAATATCCAGCCGTCATTGCGAGGAGCGACAGCGACGAAGCAATCCATGCTTCAGCAAGCGGGAAAATGGATTGCTTCGCTCCGCTCGCAATGACGATGGATGGCGCCAGCTGATTCCTAGAACGGGCTGACGGAAAAATAGCGCAGCCACAGATCGGTGTAGCGGCCTTTTTCCCAGAGCCGGAACAGCGCCCAGTTTAACGCCTGGCGGAGCAGGTCGTTGCCCTTGCGCACGGCAATGCCGATGCCCTCGCCGAAGAAGCGGCTCTCGACGAAGGGGCCGCCGGAGAAGGCGCAGCATTCGGCCGAATCGGTGCCGTTGATCCAGAACGCGAGCGCGATCGCGTCGCCGAAGATGAAATCGACTTCGCCGCGGCGAAGCGCCTGCCGGAGCGCATCGTCGTTGGGATAGGGGTGCAGCTCGGCGTCGGTGAACATCGCCTTCAGATAGGCTTCGTGCGCGGTGCCGCCGATGACGCCGACCTTCTTGCCTTCGAGATATTCCGGCCGCACCTCCGGCAGCACGGCGTTGCGCCGCGACACGAAGCGGGCCGGCGCGCGGTAATAGGGATCGGAGAAATCGACCCTTGTGCGCAATTGCGGCGTCACCGCCATCGAGGCGATGATGGCATCGCCCCTGTTGGTGGCGAGCGCATCCACCAGAGTCTCGAAGCGGCGCATCTGGATGGTGCAGGTGACCTTGATCTCCTCGCAGATCGCGCGCGCCAGGTCGACATTGAAACCGGCGGGATTGCCGTCGGGGCCGGTGAAGTTGAACGGCGGATAATCGGTTTCGGTCAGGAACCGGATCACGGTGATGCGCGACAGATCCGGCCGTTCCGGCCGCCGCCGCGGATCCCAGAAACCGGGCACCGCCTGCGGCGCCGCCTCGACGGGCGGCTTCGGCGGCGTTTGCGGCTGTGGGGTTTGTGCATTCGCCGCGCCGCTAAAAACAGCCAACGCCGCCACGACCAGCCATCCGGCCATGGCGCGGATAGAACGGGAGATGTCGAGCGGGGCGGTCTGATGAGGCATTCGGCCGGGCAATGTTGCGGAATTGGACGGCCTTATAGACCATCCGGGGCATGATGCGAGGCTTTAGCTCAGAGATAGCGCTTGAGGTCGGCCGCAGCTTCTTCCGGGCTGCGTTTGAGGTTGAACGGGGAGACGAACTTGCCGTCGCGGTCCATCAGATAGATCAGCGCGGTGTGGTCCATTGTGTAGTCGCCGTCCTTGAGCGGGACCTTCTTGGCGTAGACGCGATAGGCCGACAGCACCTTGGCGATGGCATCGGGGTTGCCGGTGAGGCCCTTCAGATGCGGGTCGAAGCTGGAGAGATAGTCCTTCATCGCCGCCGCGGTGTCGCGCTCCGGATCAACCGAGACGAAATAGGCGTTCACCTTGTCGGCGTCCGTGCCCATCGCCCGCAGCACTTCGGAAATCTCGAACAGCGAGGTCGGGCAGACGTCGGGGCAATGGGTGAAGCCGAAGAAGATCAGGGTCGGCTTGCCCTTCAGGCTCTTGTCGGTGATGGTCTGGCCGGCTTGGTCGGTGAGCTGGAACGGGCCGCCGATCGCCGACGGGGTGGTCATGCTGCGCAGGCCGCCCATGGTCCAGAACAACAGCAATAGCCCAATCGCCAGGCTGCCGGCGAAGGCAGCCACGATCACGAGCGGGCGGGTGGTCCGATCCATGAAAAAATTCCTCTTATTGGATCAGAAACAGGCCGAGACGCCGGCCGCGATGGTCTCGAAGAACACCGCCGTGCCGTAATGGAACCAGAGCGCGCCCGCGCCCAGCACGACGACCGCGCCCAGCCCCGCGGCACCCCAGGCGATGGCGGACGCCGCCTTGCCCTGTGCCGAGGCCGGCGCGGTCATTCCATGAGAGGCGGAAACCGGCTGAACCATGTGCTTGAAATAAGCCCGGTTCCGCCGCCCGGCAAGCGCAATGCTGCGGCGCGCCGTCACATCATGTGGAGGGAAATACCGAACTGTCGCCGCTCGTCATGCCCGGGCTCGACCCGGGCATCCACGTCTTCCTTGACGTCAAGAACGTGGATGGCCGGGTCAAGCCCGCCCATGACGGCAGAGGGCGACCGCGCCTCTAGCGCGCCCGGTTGGCGGAGGCCTGGGCGTCGAGGTAGCAGGGCCGGAACATGGCCTGCAGGGCCTTGCCGCGCAGGAAGATCATCCTCGGGGTGAGGCCGCCGCGGGAGGCGATCCAGCGGCGGATCGAGGTCGGGTACATCGAGTACAGCATCTGGGTCGCTTCGGGATTGGTGATGGCGCGGCCGTTGGCGCCGAAATCCCATGCAGCGTGGAAACCGAGATTGGCATGCGAGGTGACGCAGATCCGATTATGCGGAACCGCACCCAGCACGATGGTGCAGGCCGATGCGCAGAGGCCGTCGATGATGACGGTTTCGCCGGAACTGCGAAGGCCTTGATATCTGTCGACGTAAGTACCGATCCTGCCGCCACGATCGTCGGCGATCCGCACCACCGCATGCGAAGCCCCCATACCCGCCAGCAGGAGAACCGCCGCGAGCAACCCCGTCATCAACTTCATGGCCTGCCCCAGTCGAATATCGAATCCGTTGATCTTAGTGATGCAAGACTTTGGCCAGCGTGTTGCGGGTCTGGATTTTTGTCCAGCCGTCACAGCTCGATCAAAACAAATTCAAATCGAGTGTTGCGCACACGCTGCAGTTTGCGGATGAGAGGTCCCAAACTGAAACAACCTTACCGTGTCCTCGCGGAACGGCCGCCAAGCTCCCTTTGCCGTTGACCGCGCGCGAACGTGCAGGTCTCATTCAAAGGGAACTCGGGGGAAGAAAGACATGGCTGAGGATGTAGACGTCATTGTGGTGGGCGCGGGTCTGGCAGGCCTTGTTGCCGCCACAGAGATTACAGATGCCGGAAAACGCGTCATCGTGGTCGAGCAGGAAGGTGAACAATCGCTCGGGGGCCAAGCGTTCTGGTCATTCGGAGGATTGTTCCTGGTCGATTCGCCGGAGCAGCGCCGGCTCGGCATCAAGGACTCTCACGCGCTCGCGCTGCAGGACTGGATGGGAACCGCGGGCTTCGATCGCGACGAAGACCATTGGCCGCGGCGCTGGGCGGAAGCCTACGTCGCTTTCGCCGCGGGTGAGAAGCGCGACTGGCTGCGCGCGATGGGCCATCGCCTGTTTCCGATCGTCGGCTGGGCCGAGCGCGGCGGCTATGACGCGATGGGCCACGGCAATTCGGTGCCGCGCTTCCACGTCACCTGGGGCACCGGGCCGGGCATCGTCGAGCCGTTCGCGCGCCGCGCACGCGAGGCCGAAAAGAGCGGCAGGCTGATCTTCAAGTTCCGCCATCGCGTCGATGCGCTGTCGGTGACGAACGGTGCGATCGACGGCGTCACCGGCGCGATCCTCGAGCCGACCAATGTGGAGCGCGGCAAGAGCACCTCGCGCAATGTGGTCAGCGAATTCTCGCTGCGCGCGCCAGCCGTGATCGTGGCGTCCGGCGGCATCGGCGGCAATCATGACCTGGTGCGGCAGAACTGGCCGAAGCGATTGGGCGAACCGCCGCAGCACATGATCTCCGGCGTGCCCGCACATGTCGACGGCCGCATGATCGGCATCACCGAGGCGAGCGGCGCGCGGCTGATCAACCGCGACCGGATGTGGCACTACGTCGAGGGCATCCAGAACTGGAATCCAATCTGGCCGAAGCACGGCATCCGCATCCTGCCCGGGCCGTCATCGATGTGGTTCGATGCGACCGGACGGCGATTGCCGGCGCCGCTGTTTCCGGGCTCCGACACGCTCGGGCAACTGCAATATATCATGGGCACCGGCTATGATTATTCCTGGTTCATCCTGACCCAGAGCATCATCAAGAAGGAGTTCGCGCTCTCGGGCTCCGAGCAGAACCCCGATCTCACCGGCAAGAGCTGGCGCATGACGATCAAGCGCGCGACCAACAAAGGCGCGCCGGCGCCGGTGGAAGCGTTCAAAAAACACGGCGTCGACTTCATCGTGCGCGACAGGCTCGAGGATCTCATCGCTGCGATGAACCAGCTTTCCGGCGACAACCTGTTGAAGCTCGATCACATCCGGACGCAGATCGAGGCGCGTGACCGCGAGATCACGAATCCTTACGTGAAGGACGCGCAGGTGATGAACCTGCACAATGCGCGCAAATATATCGGCGACCGCCTGATCCGCACCGCCGCGCCGCATCGCATCCTCGATCCCGCGCATGGACCGCTGATCGCGGTGAAGCTCAACATCCTCACCCGCAAGACACTCGGCGGATTCGAGACCGATCTCGATTCACGTGTGTTCGGCCACGACGGCGAGATCACCCGGGGACTCTACGCCGTCGGCGAAGCCGCAGGATTCGGCGGCGGCGGCATGCACGGCTATCGCTCGCTGGAGGGGACTTTCCTCGGCGGCTGCCTGTTCTCCGGACGAAACGCGGGACGCGCCGCGGCGAAGGCGGTGGGATAAATCGCGACTCGCCAGTGTTAAGCGACTGCGCTAGGTAGTCACCCGCCAATCAACGGGAGAACAATATGACCATTCAGCGTTTTGAAACCGGGCCGCGGATGAGCCAGGTCGTCGTGCATGGCGACACGGTGTATCTGGCCGGCATCGTCGCCAACAAGACGGCCGGTGAAAGCGTGACGAAACAGACCGAGGAGATCCTCTCGATCATCGACGGCCATCTGGCAAAGGCCGGCACCGACAAATCGAAATTGCTGACGACGACGATCTACATCACCGACATGAAGACGTTTCCCGAGATGAACGCCGTGTGGGACCGCTGGGTGTCGGCAGGCAACACACCGGCGCGCGCCACCGTCGAGGCCAAGCTGGCGGCACCGCAATACAGTGTCGAGATCATGGTGACCGCGGCGAAGTAAGCGCGCCTTACTCGAGAATGGCGATGCCGGCCGTGACGCGCGGCCGGCATCGTGCATTTCGTCGAGCGTGATCGAGCGACTTCTATCGTCGAAGCGACCTATGCGGCGGCGACGTTGGTCTCGAAGAACGCCTTGAGCCCGACAAAAGTCACATCGGGCCTGGTGATGACATGGACCGGAATCTCCCGCAGATAGGCATCGAACCGGCCCTTGCTGGTGAAGCATGTGCCAAAACCCGATCCCGCCAGATGATCGACGAAACGAGGCACGATGCCGCCGGCGATATAGACGCCGCCGCGGGCGCCGAAGGTCAGCGCCAGATTGCCGCAGACCATGCCGAGCATCGCGCAGAACATGTCAAGCGCCGCCCGGCTCGTCGCGCAGCTCCCGTCAAGCGCGGCCTGCGTGATCGAGGCCGCATCGCGCGCGGGCGCGCCGGCGCCGTCGATGGCGTTCAAGGCATCATAGAGATTGGCGAGGCCGGACCCCGATAGCACACGTTCGATCGAGACGTGACCGAAGCGCCCGCGCAGGTGATCGATCACCCGCTCCTCCCGTTCCGACGTTGCCGGCAAGGTGGCATGGCCGGCTTCGGTGACAACTGCCACGGGCGGCTTGCTCGCCGGAACCAGGCAGGACGCGCCAAAGCCGGTCCCCGGCCCGACCACGAGCATGGGAGCGCCGGCGACCGGAGTTCGGCCGCCGAGCGACACCACGTCGGAAGCCCCCAGCGCCGGCAGCGACCAGGCCAGCGCCTCGAAATCATTGAGCAGATGCACAGCCGTGAAGGCGAATTGCTGGCGTAGGCTGGCCGCATCGAACATCCACGGGCTGTTGGTCAGCACCACGCGGTTGTTCTCGATCGGGCCCGCGATGCCGAAAATCGCCGCAGTGGCAACGCCGCCCGTCGCGTGGCGGGCGAGGAAGGCAGCGATCGCCTCCGCCGAGGTCGGATAGTCGGCGACCTTGACATGTTCGATGGGGCCGATCTGACCACCCCTGACGAGCGCGAAACGCGCATTGGTGCCGCCGATATCGGCGAGCAATGCTTGGCTGGTCCCGGTCATTGACTCCGTTCCTGTCGAGTTCCGATCAGCACGCGCCCATCTTTCGCCGCAGCCGCTTGCCGGTTCCCGTCCGTGCCTGCCGGCTGGCTCGCGGCGATGAGGTCCGAGTACCACTGCACGGCGGTTTTGGGAATCGGTCGCTGCGTGGGTTTATCAACGCAACCCAGGCCGAAAACGCTGCGAATAGCCCGCCGCCCCTTCGTCAGTGTTGCGGGCTCAAACAACGTTCGAGCGCAATGAGCAACTGCGTCCGGCCAACGATTCCGATGGGTTTGCCGTCGCGGACCACCAGCACCTGCGATATCTGGTGCGCGTCCATTCGCGTGACGACATCGTCTACCGTCGCGGTCTCATCCACGCGCACGGGATCCCGCGTCATGACGGCATCGACGCGCAACGCGTGCGTCCGCTCACGCATCAGATGACCCTCCGCTCTTCCGAGCATCAATTCGAGCAAGAACCCTGCGGGGCCAGTCACGCCCAGCTCCTGGCGATGCAGGAAATCACCTTCGGAGATGATGCCGACCAAAGATCCATCATCGTCGATCACAGGCAAGCCACGCTGGGTGGTTTCCAGGAGCAGGTGGACGGCATCGAGCAGCGGCGCGTTCGGCTTTATGGTGGCGAAGCAGGTTCGCATGACATCCGTTGCCAGCATTGTTTCTCTCCAAACAGGCTCGGGTCGCGAGAGCGTTTTCGAGCGAAGCATGCTCTCGGACTTGATCCGAGGGGTGGGCACCGGTTCGCGTGAAGAAAACGCGTCAAAGCAAAAATCTAGAGCTTCGGCTCTGGTTCAATCAGAACCTAAGCTCCAGCGTGCACCGGCGAGCCAGCCGGACCTTGATGTGCGTCAAAATGACGACGGCGCCCTCTGACCTGGATCAATACCTGGATCGGCCGTTGTGCTCTTATGGCTGCGTCCAATTCGGGCCGATTGCCACCAATTGTGGGGGAGAATGACGATGTTCAAGAACCTATTGGTGCTTATCCCTTCCGAACGTCCGGCGCGGCCGGTGATTGACGGCGCCGTGCTGCTGACCATGATGTACGGCGCCCACCTCGACGCGCTGTCCGTCGCCTACGAGACCGCCGATGTTCCGATCGCCGCGGCCGGCGGCGCTGCGGTCGCCATGATCGTCGAGGAGACCCGGCAGCACGCGCTGGAGCGCGCAGAGGCCGCGATGCTCGTTTTCGAGGTCGAGGCGAAGCACGCAGGGATTTCGTATACCTGCCGCACCATGAGCGCGACACCAGGCGAGGCAATCGCGATCGCCGGCGCCAGCGCCCGGCTTCATGATCTCACCGTCGTCCTGCAGCCGGAACCCGACCGCGATACATTCGACAACGATGTTCCGCAGGAAGTCCTGTTCCAGTCAGGCGGCCCGGTCTTGTTCATGCCCTATACCTTCCGCGGCGCATTTGCGGCGCGGCGCATCGGAATTTGCTGGGACGGAAGCCGCCTTGCCGGCCGTGCGCTGCGGGATGCCATGCCGCTGCTGCGGCACGCCGACGCGCTCACGATCATTTCCATCGGCAATCCGGGGGCGATTCCCGACGAAGCAAGCCCGCAGCGCCTCGTCGAACATCTGGCGCGGCTTGGACTGCCGGCCAAGATCATGGCCTTCCCGGCCGCGCACTCCGAAATCCAGCCGGCCATCCTGTCCGTTGCGGCCGACGAGAGCCTCGATCTGCTGGTGATGGGCGGTTACGGGCATTCGCGGCTGCAGGAACGGCTGCTCGGCGGCGTCACCCGCGAAATGCTCCAGTGCATGACGGTACCGACCCTGATGTCGCATTGAGCTGGCTGGCGGGCCTCCGCCGTCGCGTATCGTCCGTCATTGCGAGCGCAGCGAAGCAATCCATCGTTCCGCACGTGGAGCCATGGATTGCTTCGCTACGCTCGCAATGACGATTGTCTGGGTCCCAGCCCTCCGTAACATTCCTTAGGGTCCGTAATCTTCCTTAGGGAAGGGCTCCGAATTTTCAGGCGCGGTGCAGGCGGGCATTCTGGCTCCATCAGATGATTTGAAGGAGCCCGCCATGCACACCGACGCTTCCCGCCCCGTCATCCAGGCCGCGAGCACGCCGCACCGTCTCGGAAGCCCGGCCATGCAGGGACCGCTTGCGCTGATGGGCACGCGCTTTCAATATGCGCGCAATGCCGAGATCTACGGCGAAGGTGACGAAGCCGAATATCTCTATCAGGTAGTCTCTGGCACCGTTCGCACCTACAAGGTGCTGGAAGACGGCCGGCGTCAGATCGGCGGCTTCTATCTGCCGGGCGACATCTTCGGCTTTGAGGCGGGCGAAACGCACTCGTCTTCCGCCGAGGCCGTGAACGGGGCGCAGGTCCTGATCGTCAAGCGCAGCGCGGTGATGCTGCGTGCCGAGCGCGAGAAGGATCTGTCGCAGCAGCTTTGGGATGCCACCACGCGCGAACTGCAGCGCTTCCGCAATCACATGCTGCTCCTGATCAAGACGGCCGAGGAGCGGGTCGCGGGATTCCTGCTCGATATCGCCCGCCGCACCGCCAGCACGAATTCGGTCGAACTTGCGATGTCGCGCCAGGACATTGCCGATTACCTCGGCCTCACCATCGAGACCGTGTCGCGCACCTTCACCCAGTTGGAACAATCCGGCGCCATCACGCTGGCGACCTCGCGCCGGATCGAATTGCGGAACCGGGCTGCGCTAAACCGGCTGAACGCCTGACGAGGATAGAATCGACCGAGGTGTGCCATGAACCATTCATTGATCAGCGCGGATCGTGGCACCCATCGCAAGATCATTGCGCTTGGTGCTGCTGCCGCACTCGCGATCATGCTGCTGGCGGTTCATGGCCGAAGCAGCGACCGGACCGAAGCTTCGCGCCGGCAGCCCATTGTCCAGCATATTGCCGCGCCCGATGCGATGCGTCCGCTCGCACTAGCCGAGTTGAGATAGCCCGGCTCCCCGCCGAAAGCTTTCGTTTCACGCCCTGATCCTGGGCCTTGGTTCCGCAACATCGTCACCACCGGCCTGGAGCCAGCGGATGATCCGGCGCCACGAACGGCTCAAGCTCTCGCGCCCCATGAAAAGACCGAGGTGACCGCACGGCTCGGAGGACTGCTCCAGCCATTGCGGCGGCGTGCCGAGCAGGCGCGCCGTGGCGAGTGCCTGCTCGAGCGGCACGACAATGTCCTTCTCTGCTGCCAGCAGGAAGACCGGAACCGTCACATCGGCGAGATCGATCTTGTGGCCAAGCGCGATGAATTGTCCCTGGGCGATCCGGTTCTCGCGGAAGATCCAGTTGGTCGCCTCGATATAAAAGGTTCCCGGCAAATCCAGCAGCTTGCGATCCCAGCGCTCGAAGCGTGCCAGCAGTGCCGCCCCCTGTTCGGATCCATCGCCGACATCCCTCTGCAAGGTCGCTTCGACGTCCTGGGGGGTGAGCGGCATGCTCCAGAAGCGAAGCGTATGCTTGCCGCTTATGATGCCCTCTCCCTGGTGCACCAGCTCGTCGAACGCTGCCTCGGGCACACTTGCCACCATCCGCGACAGATCTGAGGGCACGGAGACATCGACCGGCGCACCGGCGAGCACGAGCCGCCGCACCTTGTGCGGAAAACGGGCGGCATAGACCAGCGACAGCCACCCGCCCTGGCACAAGCCGATGAGATCGACCGGTGCGCCGATGTCATCGACGGCCACGTTGAGGTCGGCGAGATAGCTGTCGATCGAAAGATAGCGCATCTCTGATGTCGCCGAGCACCAGTCGGTGACATAGATGCGATCCATGCCGCCCTGTTGCAGGGCCTGCACCAGGCTATGGCCGGGCGCGAAATCGGCGACCAAGGCCTCGTGCAACGAAAAGGGGGCACAGATCAGAAGCGGCTGGCCCGTCGCCTTGCGTGAAAAATCCCGCAGCCGCATCGAGGCGAGCTGCAGCGCGATCACGTTCGGCGTGGACCAGGGGGGCGGCGTTTCGTTCTCCGGCTCGGACGGCGTGGGCTCGCGACCAGCGAACCAATGCAGATAGGCTTCCAGCGCCAATCGCGTGGCTGCCATTGGCCATAGCAGCGTCTGCACCGCCCAATCCGTGTCGGCGCTCGGCTTCTCTTGCGGTGGTCTGCTCTTTTCACTCAAGCTCACCCCCTTTGCTCGCCGGCGCCATGGTCGGACAGGCATCAGCGGAAGGTTTGACCTCGATCAAGCGTGGACAATATAGGACCAGCATATTAGCGCTGGCCAGAGCGGGTTAGCAGGGGAGTTGTCCATGCCCTATCCCTCGAATGCGGATCTGCCATTTCCGGTTCGCAGCCATTTGCCTCCGCATGCCCAGGACATCTATCGCGAAGCCTTCAACCATTCCTTTGCCGCGCATGCGGGCGACATCAGGCAAGAGGAGATCGCACACCGGACCGCCTGGGCGGCGGTGAAGCGATCCTATGAGAAGGTCGGCGATCATTGGATCCAGAGAATCTAGAACCTGAAGAGTTTTGTTCGAATTGCTCTAGCGCGAAACCAACGGCTGGCACGTGATCCGGTTTCGCGCACCACCGCAGATTTCCAAGCGGCCGGCGATGACCTCGGAGGTAATCGATTAGCTCACGCCAACATCCGATAGTCCGCAGCAGCCGATCCATTCGGCGACACGCGAAGGAGAGCAAGATGACCGACCACAAAACCATCGCAAGCCGCTATATTGAACTGTGGAACGAGCGCACGCCGAGCCGGCGCCGCGAGATACTGGCCGAGAACTGGACCACGGACGCACGCTATGTCGATCCGCTGATGAGCGGCGACGGCCATGAAGGCGTCGATGCGCTGATATCGGGCGTCCAGGAAAAATTTCCGGCCTTCAAATTCAAACTGATCGGCGAACCCAACGGTTTCGGCGATCATCTCCGCTTTTGCTGGGGCCTTGGTCCCCAAGGCGCCGACGGCCCGATCAAGGGCACGGACTTCGCGGTGCTGAAGGACGGCCGCATCAAGAGCATCACCGGCTTCCTCGACCAGGTGCCGCAGGGCGCGTGATATGATGCGGTGCATGGCGGTGTTGCCGACGCAACATCCGTCAGCCTCGCTGCCATGCACTGCCGAGAAGAAAGAATAGAGCGGAGCAAGTTTGCGTTACCGCTCGCGCGCTTGTGACGGCGATCTCGCTGTCGTGAGAAGTAACGCCTCACCTCCCACACCATTATCGCGCGCTGCGATGAAGCGGTTTTGCATCTCGCAAGGGTCGCTTTGCGCAGCGTCGATGTGACAGTTTCGGTGAAAAGCAATTTCAACGGAGGCATATCATGGAAGTTGATACTGACCGCCTGAACTCTTTCATGGGCAAGATGATTGGTGACATCGGCGCCGCGATGAACGCGTCGCTGATGCTGATCGGTGACAGGCTCGGCCTCTACAAGGCGTTGGCCGAGAAGGGACCGATGAACTCCGCAGAGCTGGCGGAAGCGACAGGCACCGCGGAGCGCTATGTGCGCGAGTGGCTGTCGGCGCAAGCCGCCTCGGGCTACGTCGAATACGACACCAAATCCGGAAAGTTCTCGATGCTGCCGGAACAGGCCATGGCGCTGGCCGACGACGAAAGCCCGGTTTTCCTGGGCGCGGTCGGCAACGTCGTAGCGGCGACATTCCTCGACGAGCAGAAGATTTCCGACGCCTTCAAGACCGGCAAGGGCGTCGGCTGGAACAAGCGCAGCGAATGCCTGTTCTGCGGAACGGCGCGCTTCTTTCGCACCGGCTACAAGCATCATTTGGTGCAGGAATGGCTGCCTTCGCTCGAGGGCGTCGTCGACAAATTGAAGCGGGGCGCGAAGGTCGCCGATGTCGGCTGCGGCCATGGCATATCGACCCGGCTGATGGCGGAAGCGTTTCCGAAATCCACATTCTTCGGGTTCGACTATCACGAGGGCTCGGTCCAGGTCGCGCGCGAGCTGGCGCGGGAGGCGGGACTGTCCGATCGCATGCACTTCGAGACCCACACCGCGAAGACTTTTCCTGCCAACAGCTACGATCTCGTGTGCTTCTTCGACTGCCTGCACGACATGGGCGACCCGGTCGGTGCGCTCAAGCATACCCGCAGCACCATGGCCAAGGACGGCACCTGCATGCTGGTCGAGCCCTTCGCCAACGACCGGCTGGAGGACAATCTCAATCCGATCGGGCGGGTCTACTATGCGGCCTCGACCATGGTCTGCACGCCGGCCTCCCTGGACCAGGAGGTCGGGCTCGCCTTGGGCGCGCAGGCTGGCGAGGCCAGGTTGCGCGAGATCGCCCGCGAAGCCGGCTTCACCCGGTTCCGGCGCGCCACCGAAACGCCGTTCAACCTGATCCTGGAAGCACGGCCGTAACACCTCGGCACTGGCAGCACGCAATGCCGCCGCGCGAAGTTTCTTCGCGTGGCGGCGGATGGACTTGACGCCGACGAGCGCTTGCGGGACTTGCTAGAGCATATGCGCGACCGCTGATCCGAGGACATCCGCCATGAGCACCTCCACGCCAAGCTCCCCCGTCGCGAACGAAGCCATCGATCTCTTGACGAAGCTGCGGGCTCTTCCGACCTTCGTCGCCGACGGCAGCTTGATCGCCCGCTCGCCGATCGACGGTCAGGTTATCGGGCGTCTCAAGCCTGGAAGCGATGATGACATGCGCGCGGCGATTGCTCGCGCGCGGAGTGCGTTCCTGGCATGGCGAACCGTTCCAGCCCCGCGCCGCGGCGAACTGGTGCGCCTGCTCGGCGAGGAATTGCGCGGTTCGAAAGACCTGCTCGGGCGGCTGGTGACGATCGAGGCCGGCAAGATCCTCTCCGAGGGACTCGGAGAGGTGCAGGAGATGATCGACATCTGCGACTTCGCCGTCGGGCTATCGCGCCAGCTTTATGGATTGACGATCGCGTCCGAACGCCCCGGTCATCGGATGATGGAGACCTGGCATCCGGCCGGCGTGTGCGGCATCATCACGGCGTTCAACTTTCCGGTTGCCGTGTGGTGCTGGAATGCAGCGCTTGCGCTGGTGTGCGGCAACGCCGTGGTGTGGAAGCCTTCGGAGAAAACGCCGCTGACCGCCTGCGCGGTGCAGGCGATCATTGAGCGTGCGCTCGCGCGTTTCGGCGATGCGCCGCAGGGTCTCGCCGAACTGGTGCAGGGCGACCGCACGATCGGCGAAGTCCTGGTCGATCACCCCGACGTCGCCATTCTGTCGGCCACCGGATCGACGCGCATGGGCAAGCAGGTCGGCCCGCGCGTCGCCGCGCGCTTTGGCCGGGCCATTCTCGAGCTCGGCGGCAACAACGCCGCGATCGTCACGCCCTCCGCCGATCAGGACCTCGCTCTGCGCAGCATCGCGTTCTCCGCGATGGGCACCGCCGGCCAGCGATGCACCTCGCTGCGCCGCCTGTTCGTGCACGAAAGCATCGCCGATGATTTCGTCTCGAGGCTCAGCCGCGTCTACCGTTCCGTCACCATCGGCGACCCGCGCGAGTCGCGCACTTTGGTCGGCCCGCTGATCGATGCAGCCGCCTTCGAGGCGATGGGCCGCGCGCTGGAGGAAGCAACCTCGCTCGGCGGCGAGGTGCATGGCGGCACCCGCGTGGATCATCAATCACAAGCCGCCTATTACGTTGCGCCTGCCCTGGTCGAGATGCCGGCCCAAACCGGCCCGGTGCCGCGCGAGACGTTCGCGCCAATCCTGTACGTGATGCGCTACCGCGATCTTGCCGAGGCGATCGCCAGCCACAATGCGGTGCCGCAGGGGCTCGCATCGTCGATCTTCACAACCGACATCCGCGAGGCCGAGACCTTCTTGTCCGCGGTCGGCTCGGATTGCGGCATCGCCAACGTCAATATCGGCCCGTCGGGCGCCGAAATCGGCGGCGCGTTCGGCGGCGAGAAGGAAACCGGCGGCGGCCGCGAATCCGGATCCGACGCCTGGCGCGGCTACATGCGGCGGGCCACCAACACCATCAACTATTCGCGCGAACTGCCGTTGGCGCAGGGCGTCAAATTCGATGTCGGGTGACGCGAGGGATTGGAGCGGGCGAAGGGAATCGAACCCTCGTATGCAGCTTGGGAAGCTGCCGTTCTACCATTGAACTACGCCCGCGGATCTCGCTTTGCGCACCTGATTAGCCGAGACTGGGGCTTTCGCCAAGCCGCCTCTGGCGTTCTCCTTAACGGAAAACGTCCAGATTCCGAGTGGGCTGCTTGGGGCGTTGCGCCGCGGCGGGCGCATCGCTAAGTCTTCAGGCATGATCCGAAGGCCGCTGTTGCAGCGTGAGCGCATTGCCGTGAACGAGTTCCGCTGCACCGCGGTGCCCGGCGAGAAACCGTTTGCCGAACAATATGATGCGCATTCGATTTCCTATGTCCGCAAGGGCAGCTTCGGCTGCCATTGCCGCGGCCGTTTCCATGAGCTGGTGACCGGCGCGATCCTGGTCGGCCATCCGGGCGACGAATATACCTGCACCCATGACCATGTCGGCGGCGACGAATGCCTGTCGTTCTACCTGCATCCGGAGCTGGTGCAGGCGATCGGCGACAGCCGCGCCGTCTGGCAGATCGGATCGGTGCCGCCGCTGCCGGAATTGATGGTGCTCGGCGAGCTCGCGCAAACGGCAGCAGATGGCAACAGCGACATCGGCCTTGACGAGGCCGGCCATCTCTTGGCCAACCGCTTCGTCGAGGTGGTGTCGGGGCGCGCGGCGAAGCCGGTGACAGCCGCCTTGCGCGATCGGCGCCGCGCGGTCGAGGCCGCACTGTGGATCGACGCGCATTCGCAGCAAGAAATCGGGCTGGATGATGCGGCGGATCAGGCCGGCATCAGCGCGTTCCATTTCCTCAGGCTGTTCTCGGACGTCCTCGGCGTGACGCCGCATCAATATCTCGTGCGCTCGCGGCTGCGCCACGCGGCGCGGCGGCTGGCCGACGACGACAGCCCGATCACCGATATCGCCTACGACGTCGGTTTCGGCGATCTCTCCAATTTCGTGCGCACGTTCCGCCGCGCCGCCGGCGTCTCGCCGCATGCGTTCCGAAAAGCATCGCGCGGCGACCGCAAGATTTTCCAAGAACGGCTGGCGCTGCACTAGCTAGCCTCCTCCAGTCCAGCGCGTCATCAGGCGCGCTTAAAGCACTGGAGAACGATCATGTATGACCATATCGGACTGCGCGTCGGCGATCTCGACGCCAGCGTGCGTTTCTATACCGCGGCGCTTGCCCCGCTCGGCTATGTCCTGTGCTCGCGCGATGACAGTGGCGCCGGCTTCGGCCCGAAGGGCGAGCCGGCGCTGTGGCTGCATCTGCACAAGGGCAAGAGCAATGGCGGCGCCCATGTCGCATTCCGCGCGCCGAACCACGAGGCGATCAAGACATTCCACAGCGAAGGATTGAAAGCCGGCGGCCACGACAACGGCGCAGCCGGCCATCGCAAGGATTACAGCCCGACCTATTACGCGGCGTTCCTGATCGACCCCGACGGCAACAATGTCGAGGCGGTGTGTGCGTAAGCAACCGCCATCTCCGCCGTCATTGCGAGCGGAGCGAAGCAATCCATGGTGCCACTTGCGGAGGCTTGGATTGCTTCGTCGCTTCGCTCCTCGCAATGACGAACTCCACATGCAAGAGGAATTCACCCATGGCTTCCATCCACAAGGAATTCATCATCGACGCGCATCCCGACCAGGTCTGGGATGCCTTACGCGATTTCGGCGCGCTGCATACGCGCCTGGTGCCGGGCTTCGTGCTCGACAGCAAGCTCGACGGCGATGCCCGCATCGTCACCTTCTCCAACGGCACGGTCGCGCGTGAACTGTTCGTCGACTGCGACGACGCGCGGCGACGGCTGGTCTATGCCGTCGTCAGCGAGCGGCTGAAGCAGCACAGCGCATCCATCCAGGTGTTCGCCGACGGCGGCTCCCGCAGCCGCGTGACATGGATCGCCGATGTGCTGCCGAACGAGATCGCGCCCTACATCTCCTCCCAGATGGATCTCGGCGTCAGTGCGATGCAGAACAAGCTCGGGCGAGAGGCGCCGTGATGAACCCGTGTCAGGACAGCGCGGGACTTACCTTCGCAATCGGCGCGCGCTTCGGCCCCCAGCGTGTCAGCACCACGCTTAAGCATGAGAGCACGCCGAGCACGACCATCGAGGCGGCTGCGAGCATGAAGAAGTTCTGCGCGGTCGCCTCATGCGTCGAGAGCCACCAGCCGCCGGCGGCGATGAACAGCAGACGCGCGGTCTGCGCCAGCACCGGGCCCAGCACCTTCGCCGCGCCTTGCGAGGAGAAAAACATCGACATCGCCAACCCGATGAAAGCGTACATCGGCGCCGCCGTCGACAGATATTGATGGCTGGCCAGGCGCACGGCGGGATCACCCGTGAAGAGGTTGACCCAGAGGTCGGGGAAGATGGCGAGGAAGGTGCCGATCGCACCGACCGAGACGAACGACACCGTGCCCGCGGTCCAGGCGATCCGCCGCGCCCGCGCAATACGGTCGGCGCCGACCGCCATGCCAATCATTGGCACTGAGGCGATGCCGGTCGCGAACGCGAGCGACGTCAGCATGAATTCGAGCCGCGCGCCGATGCCGTAACCGGCCAGGATCGCGGTGCCGAAATTCGCCAGCATGTGGGTGAAGATGCTGATGGTCAAAACCGACTGCAACGGCGAGAAGCAGGAGATGGCGCCGACCTTCAGGATGTCGATGAACATCGCCCACTGGATGCGCAATCCCCTGAGCTTCGGCACGACGCGGCCGCGGCCGGAGAACAGGTACCAGCCCATCACGGCAATGCTGATTGAATAGGCGATCAGCGAACCCGCCGCGACGCCGCGCATGCCGAATTGCGGGATGGGGCCGAGGCCAAGGCCCAGCGTGCCGCCCAGGATGATCTGCCACACCGCGGACGACAGGATCATGGTCGAGGGCAGCTTCATGTTGCCGGTGCCGCGGAGCACGCCCGCCATGGTGTTCATCAGCCACGGCAGCACGGCGCCGCCGAAGAAGATCTGGCTGTAAGCAATCGCCTGCGCCAGCACGTTGCCGCGGCCGCCGAGCAATTCCAGAAGATGCGGCCCGAAGATCAGCATGCCCAGCATGAAGACCAGCCCGAAGCTGATGCCGATCAGAAGCGCATGCGCCGCGAGCGTCGAGGCACGCTCGACCTCGCCGGCGCCGAGCGCCCGCGCGATCGCGGAGGCCACGCCGCCGCCCATGGCGCCGCCCGACATGGTCATGGTCAGGATCACGCAGGGAAACACCAGCGCCATCGCGGCCAGCGATTCGACGCCGAGCCGGCCGATATAGGAGGTCTCGGCGATCACCACGCAGGTGCCGGCCGAAAGCGCGATCACGTTGGGCCAGGCGAGCCACAACAGCGTGCGCAGGATCGGCCCGTCGAGCAGGCGGTTGCGCGCCGGGGCGGTCACCGGCGGTGGCAGCGGGCGCTCTTCCTCGTCGACAGGTATTTCGGCAACCGCAATATCGGGCATTTCCACTCCGACGCCCGCGGTCTGAATGCCGCGGCGCGGGTGCTTCCCTACCACGGCCGCGATCAATCCCACGTGCGCCCGGCGCAGGGGCCCCCTGCACGATTGTAGGTGGGTAGCCTTTCCCACCACACGAAATTCACGCCGAACGATAAGAACATTCGACCGCGCAACGGATTGTCCCTGCACCATCTTTAGGGAGCCCACCCATGCGCAGGAATCTGCTCGTGGCAATCTCGATCGGCGCGTTGGCGCTGTCGCTTTCCGCCTGCAATGACCCGGAGGACACCAAGACCGTCGCACAGAGCTACGGGGCCGCGCCGGCGCTGCCGCCGCCCGAACATTCGCTGATCCCGACCGTCGATATCGCCACGCCGAATCCGTGGCCCGCCGGCACCAAACCGATGGCCGCCAACGGAATGGCCGTCAACGCCTTCGCGACCGGGCTCGATCATCCGCGCACGGTCTACGTATTGCCGAATGGCGATGTGCTGGTGGCCGAAAGCAACGCACCGCCGAAGCCGGACGACGGCAAGGGCATCAAGGGCTTTATCTACAAGCAGGCGCAGAAATGGGCCGGCGCCGGCGTGCCGAGCGCCAACCGCATCACGCTGCTGCGCGACGCCGACGGGGACGGTGTCGCCGAAACCCGCAGCATTTTCCTGAAAGACCTGAATTCGCCCTTCGGCATGGTGCTGGTCGGCAATGATTTCTACGTCGCCGACTCCGATGCGATCATGCGCTTCCCGTATCACGAGGGAGATACCAAGATAGACGCGGCCGGCGTGAAGCTCACCGAGCTGCCCGCTGGCACCATCAATCATCACTGGACCAAGGACCTGACCGCGAGCCCCGACGGCAGCAAGCTCTATGCGACCGTCGGCTCCAACAGCAATGTCGGCGAGAACGGCTTGGAGGCCGAGGCCAATCGCGCCGCCGTGCTCGAAGTCGATCGCCAGAGCGGCGAGTGGCGTGTGTTCGCCTCCGGTCTGCGCAACCCGAACGGCCCATCATGGAATCCGCAGACCGGCGAGCTCTGGGTCACCGTCAACGAGCGCGACGAGCTCGGTAACGATCTGGTGCCCGACTACATGACCTCGGTGAAGGATGGCGGCTTCTACGGCTGGCCCTACAGCTATTTCGGCCAGCATGTCGACAGCCGCGTCGATCCGCAGCGGCCGGACCTGGTTGCAAAGGCGATCGTGCCGGACTATGCGCTCGGCGCGCATACCGCCTCGCTCGGGCTCACATTTAACACTGGGAATCTTTTTCCGCAGGACATGGCCGGCGGCGCCTTCATCGGCCAGCACGGCTCGTGGAATCGCAAGCCACGCTCCGGCTATAAGGTGATCTTCGTGCCGTTCGCGAATGGCAAGCCCGCAGGGCCGCCGCGGGATATCCTGACCGGCTTCCTCAACGACAAGGGCGAGGCCCAGGGCCGTCCCGTCGGCGTCCGCATTGCCAAGGACGGCGCGCTCCTCGTCGCCGACGACGTCGGCAACACGATCTGGCGCGTGACGCCGGCGACGCATTCGGCGGCGAAATAGCGATCGGATCGATCAGAGCTTCGGTTCTGATTGAATCAGAACCGAAGCTCTGGATTCCTGTTTTGACGCGTTTTCTTTACGCGAACCGGTGTCCACTTCGCTCGAAAACGCTCTGGCCAAGGTTCCCACTGTGGCTTTGCTGCACGCGAACGCAAACATTGCCCGCGGCCGTCGCATCCTCGCCCAAATGGCTTCTCGGTCTCGCCACGAATTCGGTTCACGAAGCATCGACCATACTTGGGGAGATGGTTATGCGGGCGACCAGACTATCTGCGCCGGTGGTGTCCACCGACGCCACGGCAGAGATCGCGCGGCTCCAGAATGAGCTGACCGGCTTCAATGACCGTATCACCGAACTCGAAAGACAACATCCCGAGGCCTCGAAGCTGGAAGCGCTGAGGGCGAGCGCGTTGCTGCTGGCCCGGCAAATCGATGAGCTGCGCTGTTCGAGCTCGACCGACCTGACCGAGCTGCTCGCAAAGTAGGTCGCACCCCGAAAGAAGACGGGGACGATTGCCGGCGAATTAGCCAGGCGCGCTGGTCAAGGGCTTCCATGCTGCGAGCGCCGCACGCGCAACGCGTTCAAGCTCTCGCCGCGTCGCGCCGTCGCGCGCCTGGATCGACATGCCCTGTTGCACGGTGACGTAGTATCGGGCGATCGCCGCGAGATCGGCGCTTGCCGATATCTCGCCTGATACCACGCCCTCCTGCAGGCGCTGCCGCAGATCCTCGACGTTTTTCGTGCGCATCGCCATCAGCTCGCGCCGCACCGTTTCGGACTGCTCGGTCGCATGCAGCGCCGATAGCACCACCAGGCACCCCGTCGGCCGGTTCCGTCGCGTGAACGCCCTCGCCGTCTGCATGAGATAGCTTTCCACCGCCTCAAAAGCAGTCGGCGCGCGGGCGATGCCATCCCAGATCTCAGGCCCCTCGGTGGCGCTATACAATTGCAGCGCGTGCCGGAACAGTTCTTCCTTGCAGCCGAAGGCCGCATAGAGGCTTGGCGAAGCAATCCCCATCGCCGTGGTGAGATCGGTCATCGACGCCCCTTCATAGCCCTTGACCCAAAACACCTCCATGGCGCGCGCGAGCGCCGCATCCTTGTCGAAGCCCCTGGGGCGACCTCGTTCGACCATCCGTCCACCCAATTTCTGTGTTGTTCGCTACATAATCAGCTTGACCGCCCGGCACAACCAGCCTATTTCTGTATCGGTCAACACAGAAATGGAGATGGAACATGAGCGCATTGCAGGGAAAGCGGGCGTTGGTGACGGGCGCGAGCCGCGGGATTGGCGCCGCGATCGCAAGGCGGCTCGCCGCCGATGGCGCGAACGTTGCGATCACCTATGAACGTTCGGCCGACAAGGCGCAGGCGGTAGTCGCCGAGATCGAGCGTTTGGGCCGGCGCGGATTTGCGATCAAGGCCGACAGCGCCAACGCCGCTGCGGTCAAGGCGGCCGTGGATCAAGCCGCCGAGGCGCTCGGCGGTCTCGATATCCTCGTCAACAATGCCGGCATCTTCAGGGGCGGACCGATCGACGAACTCAGCCTCGAAGACATCGATGCGACACTCGCGGTCAACGTCCGCGCTGTGGTGGTCGGATCTCAGGCGGCGGCAGCGCACATGGGCGAAGGCGGCCGCATCATCTCGATCGGCAGCAATCTGGCGACCCAGGTGCCCGGTCCCGGCATGAGTCTCTACTCGATGAGCAAATCCGCGCTGATCGCGTGGACAAAGGGCCTGGCGCGCGATCTCGGCGGCCGCGGCATCACGGTCAACATCGTGCATCCGGGCTCGACCGACACCGACATGAATCCCGCCGAAGGCGAGCAGGCGGCCGCCCAGCGGGCCCGGATGGCGATCCCCCGCTACGGCAAGGCAGAGGACGTCGCAGCGCTGGTCGCATTCGTCGCTGGGCCGGAGGGGCGCTCGATCAACGGCACCGAGCTTACCATCGACGGCGGCGCCAACGCGTGAGCGGCCACCCCGCATCGCCAGCGGGTGACTGCAACGGGCCCTGATCGTACTTGCAAGGGCACCAATTGAGGCAAACGCCGCCGGGAGACTGCATTTCGAGCCCGGCGGCGGAGTTTTGTGAATTGCCGAACGCTCAGAGCGAGCTGATTGAAAGCTTCATAAAGGCGTCAAGCAACGACGGTATTTTGGTAGCCTCAAAATTGATTTCTTTTGCATATGGATGCTCGATGACCGACGAGAGAGTCGCCCGTCTGCGGGCCCATGACAGCAACATCAGCCGATACCGACGGCTGCTGGGGACCAATCTTACGGATCTTGAGCGTGGGTTTGTCGAAAGGCGGTTGAACGAGGAATGGTCGGCCGTGCAAAGCTTGGCCAATCCTCAAATTTCAACTTGTCGCTTCGACTGGAGCGGCCCGCCAATGTGATCGCGGCGGGCTCTCGCCAGGGCTGACGGAGTTCGCCAAATTCCTTGACGGTCGTTTCCAAGACAGATTTTGCGCGACTCCCCGGGCCCAAGGCCGCGCGGGTCGCCGGGGCCCGGTCCGATGCCGGCCATAATCTATCGCGCGCATCGACGGGACTTGAGAAACTGCTGCTATAAGAGCATCGCTGCCGCCACGGCCCGGTGGTCCTTATTGTGCCGGAGGGGAGTCTATGAAGCTCATCTATGCTGGCCTACTGTTGGCCGCGGTATTCTGCCAATCTGGCAACCGCTGCTATGCCCAGCAGGGCTCGTTGGGCCCCACCGATATAGACGGCTTCTATCAGCCTCCAACGGAAGCCATCCCTTCTCTTCCGCAGCAACGGACGACCCGCAAGCGGAAGGACGAAACGGCGCAAGGCTCGGCGTCAAAATCCACGAACTGGGAGGAAGAAGCAGCGCGCCAGCGGGCTGATGACGATCAGCTCAGGCGCAAACTGAATATCTGCCAGAACTGTGTTTCGCCGAACCAGAAAGGCAAGCCGGCAGGCTTTTAATCTGTGAAGCCCGTCCGACGTCGGTCCCCGGCCGCAACGGAAAGGGCCATGTCGCCGCTGGCGGCCAACCGGGCTAAAGTGCTCTGGTCAGCTTATCGCGAAGATGGGCATGCGCTCGCCGACACCGCGGAGCGTCATCACCTGAGGTTGGGGATCCACCCCGCGCGACGAAATGAGTCGGGCCGATTCCGGATCCTGCACCACCGCCTGGGTGGCGAAGATGCTGTCGCCTGTGGCCAAAGCCTGCACCCGCGATGCGATGTTCACCGTCTGGCCGAAGTAATCCTGCCGGTCGTTCAGGTTCACGGCAAGGCAGGGCCCCTCGTGAATCCCGATCTTCAGGATCAGTTCCTCCGCGCCCCGCCGGACATTCAGCGCTCGCATCGAATCGCGCATCTTGAGGGCGGCGGAGACGGCGCGGTGCGGCACCGGGAAGGTCGCCATTACGGCGTCACCGATGGTCTTGACCACGGCGCCGGATTCAGACGCCACGATTTCGTTCAGGATCTGGAAGTGCGAGCGCACCAGATCATAGGCGACGAGATCGCCGACCCGATCGTACAGGTCGGTCGACCCCTTCAGGTCCGTGAACAGGAACGTCAGGCTCATGATCTTGAGCCGCTGCTCGACGTCGAGGGTCTCGGTCCGATAGAGGTCGCGGAATGTCTGGTTCGTCAGCAATCGCTTGGCGGTAAGGAATGGGCGCCGGCCGCCGATCAGCCGCTCCAGCTCCGGGCCCGTCACATAGACGCCGACCAGAATCCGGCGCTCCGTTCGGTTATCCAGCAGAAGACGCAATGGACCCGGAGACAGGGTGATGCGGCTGAGGCCGGTAGGGGCGTTCATGAAGATCATCGAGAGCTCGCGGCGTTCCGCCGTCGGTTCGCCTGAGGTCTCGATCAAATGGGCACTATGGGTCACCGGGTCGAAGACGATCACGGGCTGCGCCGGAAGTTGCAGAGCCAGAATCATCCGTTCGCCGGCGTGCAGCTCGATCGTCTCCAACACAGCCTTACTGGCGAGCTCGGCGAACGCGTCCGGCCTGGGGGAGACGACCCCCGTCCCGAAAAAGACCTGCCGGTGATAGTCCCAGAAGCCGAGTTCGTCCGGAGAGTGGGCGGCGATGCGGCGAATCCGTGGGCTGACCGTGAAGCTGACCTCCACCGTTTCGTCCAGCACCGGCTCGCTCGCCACCCCGCAGAACGCGCAATGGTAGTCCTCCTTCTGCACGCTCCGCAACGTGGCGTTGGCGCCGAGGATGCCGCCGCAGCTCGGACATAGAATGTTCCAGGACATCTCGAACAGCCCAAGCCGCGATGCGTGCAGAAGGGCCGCGATGACCTTTTCCTCGTCCAGGCCGCTGCCGGCAGCGAAGGCCACGGCATTGAGCCGCGCGAGTTCCTCGTCACGGCCGTTCTGGACGAGATTATCGACGGCATCGACCACGACCGGGTCGGCCGAGCGGCGCAAGGCGTCGAACAGGGTGTCGCGATCCTGCATGTGCCGAGCATACCTCAAATGTCCGGCGACGACATCCGGCCGCTAGGGTCGAAGTGCGTCGATAGCGTGGGCTATGAGAATACCGACGCTCAATATAATCAGACATGAAATTACTGCATCAAACATGCCTTTAGGGGATGATCTCGTCCCTGATCAGTCAAAAGGATTCGACCGCAGGGGAACATTTCCGGCACTGTCGATGCGTCGAGGCCACAACCCCGCGTCATGTGAGACCAAGCGAGCGCTACGCGGCCTCGAACACGATCAAGATTGTCGTTTCCCCTTCCGAAGGGTGGCGGCTACGACCGCGGTCGACAGGTTCTGATGGCTGACGGCGCCAAAGGCGCTCACCCGGAGAGCAATAGGTCAGTGCAATGGCAACAAGTCCATTGAAGGCGAGCCAAGCCGCAATGACCCCGAAACAGGTTACAGTGTAGTCCACCGACCACCCATCAAGCCGTCGCCCCCTGAGATAGGCCACGACGTCTTTGTGTCGTTATGGTGGTCACAAGGAATGTAATCTGTGATTCAGGCTAACCGTACCAAATGAGCAACAGGAGATTTCGCGATCACACCCTGAAATGCTTCGAGAGCTTCAGGCCCTGGGCCTGGTAGTTCGAGCCGATGCGCTGGCCGTACATCGCATCGGGCCGGGCCAGCATCTTCTCATAGACCAGGCGGCCGACGATCTGGCCGTGCTCGAGGATGAACGGCACCTCGCGCGAGCGCACTTCCAGCACGGCGCGGGCGCCCTGCCCGCCGGCGCCGGCATAGCCGAAGCCGGGATCGAAGAAGCCGGCATAGTGCACGCGGAATTCACCGACCAAGGGATCGAACGGCACCATCTCGGCGGCATAGTCCGGCGGCACCTGCACGGCTTCCTTCGAGGCGAGGATATAGAACTCGCCGGGATCGAGGATCAGGCTGCCGTCGGGGCGCGCGCGGATCGGCTCCCAGAAATCATCGACCGGATAACCACCGCGGCGATCGACATCGACCACGCCGGTGTGGCGCTTGGCGCGATAGCCGACGAAGCCGCCGGAATTCTCGCCCGAGAGATCAACCGAAACCGCGACGCCATTGGTGAGATCGGCATCGTCGATATCGACCAGGCGTTCGGCGTCATGCAGCGCATCGAGCTCGTTGGCGCTGAGGATGGCATCGCCGGTGCGGAAGCGCACCTGGGACAGCCGCGAGCCCTCGCGCACCAGGATCGGAAACGTCTTGGGGCTGATCTCGGCATAGAGCGGGCCGTGATAGCCGGCACCGATCATGTCGAAACGGCGCGTGCCGTCGGCGATCACGCGGGTGAAGACATCGAGCCGCCCGGTCGAACTCTTCGGGTTCGCAGCTGCGACGATCTCCGGCGGCAGCGCGAGGCTCTCGAGCAGCGGCACGATGTAGACGCAATTGGTCTCCAGCACCGCGTCGTCGGCGAGATCGATCTCGTGCAACTTGAGCTCGTCGATGCGCTCGGCAACGGTGGCGTCGGGACCGGGCAGAAAGCTCGCGCGCACGCGATAGGCGATGTCGCCGAGGCGAAGATCGAGGCTCGCGGGCTGGATCTGGCTCTCCACAAAGGGATAGACCGGCAGGATCAGGCCCGCGTCCGCCATCGCCGCGATCATGCGGTCGGGCAGGATCCCATTGGCATCGTCTTGCAGTACGAACGACACAGACGCGGTCCCTCAAGACGGCTTAGAGCCATAAAAGGCCCAAAAAATGGATTTTATCGGTTAGCCGATGCCCGCCTTGACGGAAAGGGCGGGAACGAATATCAGCATGACTTATCCCGTGGTGATTTGAGCCGGCCGGCTTGCAGCCACGTTAAATAAGTCGCTAAACAGGCCGGGGACCTCAGCGATCCCGGCCCTTCAGGCCGGTTTTTTTGTGACCATTTTCCCAAGGACGAAAATGGTCACGTTGGAGGTCCTAATGTCTGCAGCTACACGCTACCGCCCCGAAACCCGGCTGGTTCATTCCGGAACGCTACGCTCACAATTTGGCGAGACGTCCGAAGCAATATTCCTGACCCAAGGGTTCGTCTACGCCACGGCCGAGGAATGCGAGGCGCGATTCAAGGGCGAGGATCCCGGCTTCCTCTATTCGCGCTTCTCCAACCCCGACGTCTCGATGTTCGAGCGCCGCATGATCGAGCTCGAGGGCGCGGAAGCTGCGCGCGCGACCGCGACCGGCATGGCGGCGGTGACGACTGCGATCCTCGCGCCGCTGAAGGCCGGCGATCACGTGGTGGCCTCGAAAGCGATGTTCGGCTCATGCCGCTACGTCGTGGAGGACCTCTTGCCGCGCTACGGCATCCAGTCGACGCTGGTCGACGGGCTCGACCTCGACCAGTGGAAAAAGGCGATCCGGCCGAACACGAAGACCTGCTTCCTCGAGAGCCCGACCAATCCGACGCTCGACGTGCTCGACATCGGCGCGATTGCCGAGATCGCGCATCAGGGCGGCGCACGGCTGATCGTCGACAATGTGTTCGCCACTCCGATCTGGCAGAGCCCGCTGTCGCTCGGCGCCGACGTCGTGGTCTATTCCGCGACCAAGCATATCGACGGCCAGGGACGGTGCCTCGGCGGCATCATCCTCTCCTCCGAGGCGTTCATCACCGAGCATATCCATAACTTCCTGCGCCAGACCGGGCCGTCGATGTCGCCGTTCAATGCGTGGATACTGCTGAAGGGGCTGGAGACCTTGGCGGTGCGCGTCCGGGCGCAGACCGAGACGGCAGCGAAGATCGCGGATGCGCTCGCAAGCCATCCGAAGATCACGCGGCTCATCTATCCGGGCCGCGCCGATCATCCGCAGGCAGCCACCGTGAAGAAGCAGATGCGGTCGGGATCGACCCTGATCGGGTTCGAGGTGAAGGGCGGCAAGGCCGGCGCATTCCGCTGCCTCAACGGGCTCAAGATCTCGCGCATCTCCAACAATCTCGGCGACGCCAAGAGCCTCGTCACCCACCCCGCCACCACGACGCATCAGCGCCTGGGGCCGGACGCGCGCGCCGAGCTCGGCATCAGCGAAGGTTTTATTCGTTTCTCCGCCGGCCTCGAGCACGCCGACGATTTGATCGAGGATTTTGCCCAGGCGCTGGAGACGGTGTGATTCAGGCGAATGGCGCGTGGCGAGTAGGGTCAGCCCTATTCGCCACTCTCCATTCGCTTTCAGCCTTACATCGGCCGATACGTCCGCACATCCGCCGGCACGTTGACGCCGAGCTTGATCTGACCGACCGACTTGATGATGTCGTCGCCGAGCAACTGGGCGAAGCAGGCATAGCCCCAATCGTTCATGTGCAGGCCGTCGGCGATCACGAAGCTGTCGATCGGGATCGACTGTTTCTCATGCCAGTCGCGCATCACTTCAAAACGCGGGAAGATGCTGACATGGCGGAGCTCGGCGATGCGGTTGAGCAGCCGGATCATCTTGTTGGCGCTAGCGGCACGCTCGGTGACGCGCGGCGAATATTGGGGATCGACCAGCACGACGTCGGCGCCAGCCGACTGGATGCGCGTCACGCCATCCTCGACCATTTTTTCGGTCTCGCCGGGGTCGAGATTGCGCAGCACGGCATTGGTGCCGACTTGCCAGATCACGAGGTCCGGGTGGGCGTCGATCACCTCGGTCTGCAGCCGCTGCATCATCTCCGGCGCGTCCTCGCCGCCCCGGCCGCGGTTGACGACGCGGATGTCGGCGCCGGGATACTGCCGGTGCAATTGCGCCGCGAGCCGGTTTGGATAGGTGAATTCCGGCGCCGAAGAACCATAGCCCTGGGTCGAGGACGAGCCGAACGCGATGATGGTGACCGGCTGGCCCGCGGCAAGCTTGCTCGCGACATGGGGCAGCGAGCCCATCGTTTTCGAGACGCCCTTCGGCGGCAGGCAGGGCACGCGACGGAAGATGTCGCTGGCCGACTTCGCGACCTCCTTCACCTTGTCGATCGCCTTGCCGGCGATGCCCTTCTGGGCATCAGCCTCGGCGGCGGCCGCAGCACCGGACGAAATGGCCGGCGTGGATGGTCCCGATTTGTCGGATGGGGGGTGGGATTTCGCGCCGTCAGTCAGCGCGGCATGCTGGTCACCTTGCGCAACTTGCGCGTGCAGCGGCGAGGTCACAAGCATGGACGCCGTGACGGCGGCGGCCGCCACCAGCCATGTGCTTCGGCAAAAAGGGCGGTAGGTCCTCATTAACGCTGGTTCCCTTTAGTTCTGCTGCGCCGGTCCGAGGTGGGCCGCGTCGATCACGAATTTCGACAGCGCACGGCCGAGACAGGCATGCACCCGCTTGGCCAATTCCACGCCGTGGGCGGAGCTGAACAGGTCGAAATCACCAGCATCGTTCCAGTGATGCATGATGGCGAAACGATCAAACAGCGGGACATCATGTTCGTGCGCCGACACCCGCATATTATCTAGGTATGGTGATCCGGAAATCATGCTTTCGGTGCGGGGGCTGTACTGAAGATTGACCAGAACCACGTCGGTTCCCGCCTGTTGCAATGCACCAATTCCCGCATCCAGAGCGCTGCGAAAGTCGTCGGGATCGGTAGCTCGGATGGCATCGACGGTTCCCGTCTGCCAGATCACCAAAGTAGGCCTTTTTGCTTCCACCAGCTTAACAAGGGTGTCGGCTGTATCCCCCGTGGTTTTGGCGCCCTGCAGTTCTACGGACAGGTTAACGGTCGTGCTGGGCAGGCTTTCCTTCAGCGCCGCCTGCAACTTTGCCGGGTAGGCGCTGGCCTCGGAAGAAGGAATCGTGGAGGAGCGGCTGCCGACCACCAGCACGTTCAGGGGTTGGCCGCTTCGCACCGCCTCGGCGACCTTGCGCAACGAGCTTTCGGTGGCCAGCAGATTGGCCGGCACGTCGCAGATCTGCTCGGGATCGCCGGCGCGTGCCGGGGCCGCCGACAGATAAACGGCCAGCAATGTCAGGCCTAGCATAGTCCATAAGCCGGACTTCATACCGCCCCTCCCGCCAGGTCGGCATTGCCGCCGGCGCTCTTGTATCGCGCGGCACCTTTGTCGGCGGAGTGTTTGTACCACGAAATCACCCACGCCATGGCGCACATGATGACAATCCCGGTGACGCTGACCAGGAAGTGCATTCCGGCGCCGCCGGACACCTCGGCCAAGATGAAATGCCCGGCAAATGCCAGGAACACACCAAGGCAGAATATCTCAAGGGAGTGCTGGCCGCAGAGGATCAAAGGTCGCAGCCAGGGCGATTTCAGGCCCGGCCAATCCCGGGGCAGGACGCGGACGGTGATGGCCGCGAGCGCCAGGAAATGGGCAAAGCGCAACACGTCCAGATCGGTCTTGTTGATCGGATACATCCACTGCTCGATGCGGCGCGGCACGATGTGGCCGAGCTGCGGCAGATACCAGGACAGCGTGACCAGGAACGCCGCGAACAGATAGACAATGCAGATCCAGAGCGTGATCGGGGAGGCCAGGATGCGCGACATCCTTCTTGCGCCGCCGAGCGCGCACCAGGCGCCGAACACGAACAATAATTGCCAGGCGAACGGATTGAACGCCCAGACGCCGTTCGGATAGGCGCTGAGATAGAGGTCGAAATGCCAGGTCAGGACGTAGAGGCCGGCCGAGAGCGCCAGCGTCACGTCGGTGCGCCATTTCATCAGCCACAGGATCAAGGGCAGGAACAGCATCAGCACGATGTAGAGCGGCAGCACGTCCATGTTGACGGGACGGAAGCGCAACAGCAGCGCCTGCACGATGGTGACATCGGGCTGCTTGAGGAAATCCATGATCCCCATCTCTTCGGTGTAGAGCGGGTTCTCGAAGCGGGTGGCGACGTAGGAGATTTCCGCAAGAAAGATCGTGAACAGGAACACGTGGGCGACATAAATCTGCCAGACGCGGCGCAGGATGCGCGCGGTCGCCACCACGAAGCCGGCCTGAAGCATCGCACGGCCATAGACGAAGGCCGCGGTGTAGCCGGAGATGAAGATGAAAATCTCGGTCGCGTCGGAGAAGCCGTAATTGCGGATCGTGAGCCAGGTCAGAATGTTCGTCGGCAAATGGTCGATGAAGATCAGCCACAGCGCGAGCCCGCGGAACAAATCCAGCCGCAATTCGCGCTCGGAGGTCGCGGGCATCGTGATCGCGGGCGCGGCGGCGACCGCTGCGCTCGCGTCCTTGGCGTCGGCAAGCTGCGTTCCGGAAATTGGATCGGCAATCGACGTCATCGGGCACCATGACCGTGCGAAGTTTTGCGCTGCCCCGACTCAAAAGGATAATATCCGCCCGCCACTTGCGGACAAGATACGGGATTGACGCGGATGCTCGCGCCTTTAGAGCGGAACTATGGTCAAACGGGGATGAAAAACAGAAACCGCCCAACTTCGTCACCAAGTGCGACGATTGGTTCCGACGGACTTATTGGCTATGATGCGAGTTGAGGAGACTGGAAAAGTGTACCGCGCCGTCACCCGCGACATCGAAGTCACCGTCGAGCCGAACTTCCTGCCGGAACGTTCGTCGACTGAAAACCGGCAATATTTCTGGTCCTACACCATCGTCATCACCAATTCCGGCACCGAGACGGTGCAACTGCGCACCCGATACTGGCTCATCACCGACGCCACCGGCCGCCAGCAGGAAGTGCGCGGCGAGGGCGTGGTCGGCGAGCAGCCGGTGCTCGCGCCGGGCGAGCGCTTCGAATACACTTCGGGCGTGCCGCTGCCGACTGAATCCGGCTTCATGAGCGGGCGCTACCAGATGGTGAGCGAAAGCGGCGAACGGTTCGAGATCGACGTGCCGACATTTTCGCTGGACAGCCCGGACGGGAAGAGGGTGTTGAATTGACGAGCGCTCGCGCTCGTCATCGCCGGGCTTGACCCGGTGATCCATCCCTTCAACGACAATCGTAGGGTGGGCAAAGGCGCTCTTGCGCCGTGCCCACCATCAACACTCCGCTCGAAATGGTGGGCACGCTTCGCTTTGCCCACCCTACGATTCCACGTGCGAGCGCCCTACTCCACCCCGGCCTCTTCCGGCGTGAATTCGTACACCGACGAGCAGAACTCGCAGGTGACGACGACCTTGCCGTCCTTCACCATGTCGGCGCGGTCCTTCGCCGTAAAGCTTTTCAGCATCGAGGACACCGCCTCGCGCGAGCAGGAGCATTGCGCGCGCAGCGGCAGAGGCGTGAACACGCGCACGCCGCGCTCGTGGAACAGGCGGTACAATAGCCGCTCGCCCGACAGATCCGGATCGAGCAGTTCGACGTCCTCGACCGTTCCGATCAGCGACTGCCCCTCGACCCAGGCATCGTCTTCCGGAACCTCATGGGCGGCCGTTCCTTCGGGCGCATCGCCGGGGTGCAGATCGGCCTGCCGCGCGCGCTCCGGCGCCTTCGGCAGGAACTGCAGCAGCATGCCGCCGGCGCGCCAGCGAACCTTGCCGCCGTCGCCGCCGCGCCATTCCTCGCCGACTGCAAGGCGCACGCGCGTCGGGATCTGCTCCGAGCGCAGGAAATACTCATGAGCTGCGTCCTCGAGGCTGCCGCCATGGAGCGCGACCAGGCCCTGATAGCGGCTCATGTCCGGCCCCTGGTCGATGGTCATCGCGAGATGGCCCTTGCCGAGCAGCGCGCCGGAGTCGAGCCCGTCCTGCAATCTTGTCGCATCGTAGCGCGCATAGGCGCGCAGCCGATCGGGCGCCTTGAAATCGACGATCAGGAACGAGACCGGGCCGTCGGTCCGGGTCTGCAGGATGAAACGGCCGTCGAACTTCAGGGATGAACCGAGCAGCGTCGTCAGCACGATCGCCTCGCCGAGCAATTTGCCGACCGCAGGCGGATAATCATGCTTGTGCAGGATGTCGTCGAGGGCGGGACCGAGCCGCGTCAGCCGCCCACGCAGATCGAGTGCATCGACCTCGAATGGCAGCACCGCGTCGTCGACCGGCACGGCCGATGGCGCCCGGGTCGGTGTTTCCGTGATCTTGATGTCGGGGGATTGTGAAACCATGGCGCTCTATCTGGGGTCTTGAGAGGCGAAACGAAAGGGGTTCACATCTATCGTTGTTAGCCGTCATCCCTGCGAAAGCAGGGATCCATAACCACCGATGTGAGCATTGTGAAAAGCTGGGGCCGCAGCTTGATGCAACAACTCACATCGGTGGTTATGGATCCCGGCTCGCGCTTCGCTTGGCCGGGACGACAGCTATCTTGGCGGCGCGCTTACGCGACCGCGTCAAAACACCAGGCCAGAATGCCCTTTTGCGCATGCAGGCGGTTCTCGGCCTCGTCGAACACCACCGATTGCGGACCGTCGATCACCTCGTCGGTGACTTCCTCGCCGCGATGCGCCGGCAGGCAATGCATGAACAAAGCATCGGGCTTGGCCAGCGACATCAGCTTGGCATTGACCTGATAGGGCCGGAGCAGATTGTGCCGGTGCTCGCCGTCCTTGTCGCCCATCGACACCCAGGTGTCGGTGACGACGCAGTCGGCGCCGCGCACGGCCTCCTCGGGGTCGTTGCCGAGCACGATCGGCGCCTGGGTCGCCTTGATCCAGTCGCGCATCGCCTTGTTCGGCGCGAGCTGCGGCGGCGTCGCGATATTGAGGGCGAACTTGAAACGCTCGGCGGCATGCGCCCATGACGCCAGCACGTTGTTGTCGTCACCGGTCCAGGCCACGGTCTTGCCCTCGATCGAACCGCGACGCTCCTCGAACGTCATCAGGTCGGCCATCACCTGGCAGGGATGCGAGCGGCGCGTCAGCCCGTTGATCACGGGGACGGTGGCATGCGCGGCGAGCTCCAAGAGCGCATCGTGGTTGAGGATGCGGATCATGATCGCATCGACATAGCGCGACAGCACGCGCGCAGTGTCGGCGATGGTCTCGCCACGGCCGAGCTGCATCTCGGCGCCGGTGAGCATGATCGATTCACCGCCAAGCTGGCGCATGCCGACGTCGAACGACACTCGCGTGCGGGTCGAAGGACGCTCGAAGATCATCGCCAGCGTCTTGCCTTCGAGCGGCTTCGTGGCCCGCTCATGCGCCTTCAGTCTCGCCTTCATGGCGGCGCCGGCGGCCAGCATGGCGCGCAGCTCGTTGAGCGACATTTCGTTGATGTCGAGGAAGTGACGGGGCGCCTTGCTCATCATCCCGCTGCCTTCTTCGAAGGTCCGCTTGAGAGCGCGGTGCAGGCGCGCTCCAGACAACCGATGGCGTGCTCGATCTCGGCCTCGCTGACGATCAGCGGCGCGAGGAAGCGCACCACATTATCGCCGGCGCCGACTGTGAGCAGCTTCTGCTCGCGCAGGGCGTTGACGAGGTCGCCCGAGGGCACCACGGCCTTGACGCCGATCAGAAGCCCCTCGCCGCGCACGTCGGCGAGAATGGACGGATAGCGGTCAACCGCGGAGGCGAGCTTCTGCTTGAGCAGGAGCGACATCTTCTGCACGTGATCGAAGAAGCCGGGCTTCAGCATCACATCGAGCACGGCGCCGGCGGCCGCGACCGCGAGCGGATTGCCGCCGAAGGTCGAGCCATGCGAACCCGCCGTCATGCCGGAGGCGGCTTCCGCGGTCGCAAGGAAGGCGCCGATCGGAAAGCCGCCGCCGAGCGCCTTGGCCAGCGACATCACGTCAGGGGTGACCCCGATACGCTTGTAGGCGAAGAGATCGCCGGTGCGGCCCATGCCGGTCTGCACCTCGTCGAACGCGAGCAATAGGCCATGCTCGTCGCAAAGCTGGCGCAGCGCCTTGAAGAAAGCCGGCGGCGCGGAGCGCACGCCGCCCTCGCCCTGCACCGGCTCGATCAGAATGCCCGCGGTCTCTGGACCGATCGCGCGTTTCACCGCTTCGATATCGCCATGCGGCACCTGGTCGAAGCCGTCCATCGGCGGACCGAAGCCCTCGAGATATTTAGCAGCGCCGGTCGCTGCGAGTGTCGCGAGCGTGCGGCCATGGAAGGCGCCTTCGAAGGTGATGATGCGGTAGCGCTCCGGATGCCCCTTCGAGAAGTGATAGTGACGCACGACCTTGATCACGCCCTCCATCGCTTCCGCGCCGGAATTGCAGAAGAACACGAAGTCCGCAAAACTCTGCTCGCACAGCCGCGCGGCAAGCTTCTCGCCGTCCGGGCTCTTGAACAGGTTCGACATGTGCCAGAGCTTCGTCGCCTGTTCCTGCAGCGCCTTCACCAGATGCGGATGGGCATGGCCGAGCGCGTTCACCGCGACGCCGGAGGTGAAGTCGAGATAACGCTCGCCTTTGGTCGAGATCAGCCAACAGCCTTCGCCGCGTTCGAAGCCGAGATCGGCCCTGGCAAAAACGGGAAGCAGATGCGACGTGGCGCGGTCGGTCATGGCGATCACTGAAGGGTTCAGACAAGCCTTTCAGACAAGCCCCGGCGGCGTGCAGCGATGCAGACACGCGGCTGGAGCTCATCCAGCGAAAACAAAACGTGCCGCCTTTGCAGGGCGGCACGTGAAGGCATTCTATGCGCGCGGCGGGTGCTGTCAATCGCCACGAAGCCGCCAGGCTGCGCTGCAAAGTGCCGGTAATCCGCAGTTTTCCGGTGTGGTGGAAAAGCCCGATTGCAATCCCTAAATGTCGGAACATGTGGACGCATAGGCGCGGACTCTTGCGCCAGAGTCACGCCATATTGTAGCGTCTAGCCTGTCGGGTACGACATCTCGTGCGGCAGTTTTGATCCCTTAGAGTCCTTTGTGTGCGGCGTACACGTTCGGGTGCGGTTTTCGTGCCCGGCGAGCCTTAAGGGATTCTGCCCGCAGGGATTTTTGAGATTAGGCATCGCAGCGCTGTCCCAGGATCGGCCGGCGCAACGCGAAGGGAAAGATGCGATGACGGTATTGACCTGGTCCGACGAACGCGTCGAGCAGTTGAAAAAGCTCTGGGAAGGTGGCCTTTCGGCCAGCCAGATCGCTGCGGAACTGGGCAACGTGACCCGCAATGCGGTGATCGGCAAGGTGCACCGGCTCGGCCTCTCGGGCCGCGCCAAGAGTCCTGCTGCAGCCGCGCCGCGGCAGCGCAAGGCGCGTCCCGCACAGCCGATGATGCGCGTGGCGCGTCCGGTCTCCCGCGGCAACACCGCGCTCGCCCACGCCTTCGAGGTGGAGGTGGAAGCGGACCCTATCGCCTACGACAATGTGGTACCGATGAGCCAGCGGCTGTCGCTGCTCGAATTGAACGAGGCCACCTGCCACTGGCCGGTCGGCGATCCCTCGAGCCCGGAATTCTTCTTCTGCGGCGGCAAGGCGCTTCCCGGCCTGCCCTATTGCGCGCACCACTCCCGCATCGCCTACCAGCCGGCGGCTGACCGCCGCCGTCCGACGGTCAAGCCGTCACAAGGCAAGTAAACCGACGACAGATCGTAGCCTGGGTGGAGCGCAGCGCAACCCGGGAACGCTGTATCGGCAGGTCCAAATTTCCCCGGGTTACGCTTCGCTGCACCCGGGCTGCGGATTGAGGTCGCCGGTTTACGACTGCTCGGCCTTCGCGAAGCGATCATCGAGCGCGTAGCCCGCACCGCGGACGGTGCGGATCGGGTCCTGCTCGCGGCCGGGATTGAGCAATTTGCGCAGGCGGCCGATGTGAACGTCGACGGTGCGCTCGTCGATATAGATGTCGCGGCCCCAAACGCTGTCGAGCAGCTGCTCGCGGCTGAACACGCGGCCGGGATGCTCCAGGAAGAACTCCAGCAGGCGATATTCGGTCGGGCCGAGATCGATCGGGCGGCCCGAGCGCGCGACGCGGCGCTTCTCGCGGTCGAGTTCGATGTCGCCATAGGTGAGCACGGTGGCGAGCCGCTCCGGGCTTGCCCGGCGCAACAGGCCCTTCACCCGCGCGAGCAGTTCAGGCACCGAGAACGGCTTGACGATGTAGTCGTCGGCACCGGTCGCCAGCCCCCTCACGCGCTCGCTTTCCTCGCCGCGCGCGGTCAGCATGATGATCGGGAGCTGCTTGGTCTCCGGCCGCGCCCGCAGACGGCGGCACAGCTCGATGCCGGAGAGTCCCGGCAGCATCCAGTCGAGCACGACAAGGTCGGGAATACGTTCCTTGAGCCTTGTGTCCGCATCGTCTCCACGGGCGACCGTTTCGACATCATAGCCTTCTGCATCGAGATTGTAGCGCAACAGCGTCGTCAGCGCTTCTTCGTCTTCGACCACCAGAATGCGTGCGCTCATCGGCTTGGCTTCTCCTATAGCGGGATGACTCTCTGCTTGAATCGTCATCCCACTCTTCCTTTGATGTTTGAGCAGGATCTTGGCGGAAAGCCGGCGTCGACTTTCCGGATGTTGCTCTAGTTGCCCGGAACGGTCGTGGCGAACGTCGTCATATCCCCCTTCGGCCGCTTGTCGGTGATCTGCTGACCCTCGATCATGTAGAAGACCGTTTCCGCGATGTTGGTGGCGTGGTCGCCGATCCGCTCGATATTCTTGGCGCAGAACATCAGGTGGATGCAGAACGAGATGTTGCGCGGATCTTCCATCATGTAGGTGAGGAGCTCGCGGAACAGCGAGGTGCAGATCGCGTCCACCTCCTCGTCGCTCTTCCAGACGTTCATCGCCGCCGGCAGATCGTGCGCGGCATAGGCGTCGAGCACGGACTTGACCTGCGACAGCACGAGGTCGGTCATGTGCTCCAGGCCGCGGATCAACTTCAGCGGCTGGAAGTCGTTCTCCAGCGCGGCGACGCGCTTGCCCATGTTCTTGGCGAGGTCGCCGATCCGCTCGAGGTCGGTCGCCACCCGCATCGCGCCGACGATCTCGCGCAAGTCGACAGCCATCGGCTGGCGGCGGGCGATCGTCAGCACGGCGCGCTCCTCGATCACGCGCTGCAGGCTGTCGATCTCGATGTCGGAAGCGACGACACGCTTGCCGAGCGCGACGTCGCGGCGGATCAGCGCATCGACGGATTCGGTGATCATCCGTTCGACCAGCCCGCCCATCTCTGCGACCAGACGGGTCAGTTCCTGAAGATCGCTGTCGAATGCCTTGGCGGTATGTTCAGAAGCCATGATGTCCCTCCTCAACCAAACCGGCCGGTGATGTAGTCCTGGGTGCGTCGATCGCTCGGCGAGGTGAAGATCTTGCTGGTGTCGTCGAACTCGATCAGTTCGCCCAGATACATGAACGCAGTCTTGTCGGAGACGCGCGCCGCCTGCTGCATGTTATGCGTGACGATCGCGATCGTGTAGTCCTCCGACAATTCCTGGATCAACTCCTCGACCTTGGCGGTCGAGATCGGATCGAGCGCCGAGCAGGGCTCGTCGAACAGGATAACTTCGGGCCGCACCGCAACCGTGCGGGCGATGCAGAGGCGCTGCTGCTGGCCGCCGGAGAGGCTCAGGCCGGAGGCGTTGAGCTTGTCCTTGACCTCGTTCCACAGCGCACCGCCGCGCAGCGCTTTCTCGACGCGGCCGTCCATTTCAGATTTCGAAATCTTCTCGTAAAGGCGGATGCCGAAGGCGATGTTCTCATAGATCGTCATCGGGAACGGCGTCGGCTTCTGGAACACCATTCCGATCCGCGCCCGCAGCAGGTTGAGGTCGAGCTTGGGGTCGAGGATGTTGGTCTGGTCCAGCATCAACTGGCCGGTGGCGCGCTGGCCGGGATACAGGTCGTACATCCGGTTGAAGATCCGGAGCAGGGTCGACTTGCCGCAGCCGGACGGGCCGATAAAGGCGGTGACGCGGTTGGTGCCGAGCGTCAGGTTGATGTTCTTCAACGCATGGTGCTCACCGTAATAGAAGTTGAGGCTGCGTGCAGTCACCTTTGGCGCCGCTTCCGGCAGCGACTTCTGGGGAATGGCCGCGCTCGGGCTGGTCGTCGATACGGACAGATCGGTCATTTTGCGCTCCTTTCGGCGCCGAGGATGCGCGCGCCGATGTTGAGCGCGAGCACGGTCAAGGTGATAAGCAAGGCCCCGCTCCAGGCGAGTTCCTTCCAATAGGCGTAGGGGCTCTGCACGAAGTTGTTGATGGTCACCGGCAGGTTCGCCATCGTCTTGGTCAGGTTCAGGCTGAAGAACTGATTGGACAGCGCGGTGAACAACAGCGGGGCGGTCTCACCGGCGACACGGGCGGTCGCCAGCAGCACGCCCGTGATCAGGCCGGAGCGCGCCGCGCGATAGGCGATCCGCTTGATCACCAGCGAGCGCGGAAGGCCAAGCGCGGAGGCCGCTTCGCGCAGCGGGTTGGGGACGAGCAGCAGCATGTCCTCCGTGGTGCGGAGCACGACCGGGATGACGATCACCGCCAGCGCCAGGCAGCCGGCCAGCGCGGAGAAGCCGCCCATCGGCACGACAACCGCGCCATAGATGAACAGGCCGATGATGATCGACGGCGCGCTCAAGAGGATGTCGTTGATGAAGCGGATCACCGAGGTGAGCCGATCATGCTTGCCGTATTCGGCCAGATAGGTGCCCGCGAACAGGCCGAGCGGCGCGCCGATGCCGACACCGATCACGGTCATGATCACCGAGCCGACGATCGCGTTCAACAGGCCGCCATCGGTGGAGCCGGGCGGCGGGGTGTTCTTGGTGAAGACGTCGAGGCTGAGGCCGGCGAGACCGTTGTAGAACAGCGTGAACAGGATCAGCGCCAGCCAGGTCACCCCAAACGCGGCAGCGGCGATGCAAAGCCCGCGGATGATGATGTCGTTGCGGCGACGTGCTTTGTAAATCGGGTTCATGTCAGTTCCCCGCCTTCCTTTCCAGACGCATCAGCATCAGTCGCGCGCAGGCAAGAACAATGAATGTCAGCACGAACAGCAAGAGGCCGAGCAGGATCAGGCCCGACTGGTGCAGTCCGTCACTCTCGGCGAATTCGCTGGCGATCGCCGCGGAGATCGTGGTGCCCGGCGCGAAGATCGAGGAGGAGATGCGGAACGAATTGCCGATGATGAAGGTCACGGCCATGGTCTCGCCGAGGGCGCGGCCGAGCGCCAGCATGATGCCGCCGATCACGCCGACGCGGGTATAGGGGATCACGACGTTGCGGACGACTTCCCAGGTGGTGCAGCCGACCCCGTAGGCCGCCTCCTTGAGGACCGGCGGCACCGTCTTGAACACGTCGACCGAGATCGCCGTGATGAAGGGCAGCACCATGATCGCGAGGATCAGCGCGGCGTTGAACAGGCTGAGATAGGATGGCGGGCCTGCGAATATCGCGCCCAGCACCGGCACGCCGTCGAACAGGCGGATCATGAACGGCTGGAACGTATTGGCGAGGAACGGGCCTAGCACGAAGAAGCCCCACATGCCGTAAATGATCGAGGGGATGCCGGCGAGCAGTTCGATCGCGATGCCGATCGGGCGGCGCAGCCATTGTGGGCAGAGCTCGGTGAGGAAGATCGCAATGCCGATGCCAACTGGAATGGCAATCATCATCGCGATGACAGAGGTGATCAGCGTGCCGTAGATCGGCCCGAGCGCGCCGAGCACCGGCGGGTCTGCCGAAGGCGCCCAGCGCTGGGTCCACAGGAACGAGAAGCCGTATTCCTTCATTGCCGGCCAGGCGCCGGCGATCAGCGAAAGGATGATACCGCCTAGGATCAGGAGCACCGAAATCGCGCAGGCGCGAGTGATCCAGTAGAAGGTGATGTCACCGAGTTTGAAGGCGCTGAGGGCCCTGGCACGATCGTAAGGTCCGGAGGCTGCCATTACGTCGCTTTGAACGGCCATGTCTGCCACGCCAATCCCCTGTGTTTACTCGATCGCAACTTACTGCGCGACCCGTTCTGAACGTTTTCCCGCATCGTCGCAGGATGCACCCCGTCGGGCGTAGACCCGGAATCCACAGCTTCGGTTGCGAAGCGATGGATTCCGGTTTCTCGACTTTGTCGCGCCCGCAGAGGACAGGGCGCGACGCTCGCTATGCGAGCCTCAGCTCTTGATGTCCGACGACCAGGTCTTCTCGATCAGCTTGACGACCGGCTCCGGCATCGGGATGTAGTCGAGCTCTTCGGCGGCCTTGCCACCCTTCTCGAACGACCACTTGAAGAACTTGATGGCTTCGGCCGAGGCCGCCTTATCCGTCGGCTCCTTGTGCATCAGGATGAAGGTCGCCGCGGTGATCGGCCAGGACGCATCGCCCGGCTGGTCGGTCAGGATCACGTAGTAGCCCGGAGCCTTGGCCCAGTCCGCGTTGGAAGCAGCGGCCTGGAACGCAGCAATGGTCGGCTGCACGGTCTTGCCGGCCTTGTTGACCATCGCCGCATAGGTCAGCTTGTTCTGCTTGGCGTAGGCGTATTCGACATAGCCGATGGCGTTCTTGGTCTGGCTGATGTTGCCGGCAACACCCTCGTTGCCCTTGGCGCCAACGCCAACCGGCCACTCGACCGCGGTGCCCGAACCAACCTTGGACTTCCAGTCGGCATTCGACTTGGAGAGGAAGTCGGTGAAGTTGAAGGTGGTGCCCGAACCGTCGGAACGGCGGACCACGGTGATGGCGTCAGAGGGCAGCTTCAGCTTCGGATTGAGCTTGGCGATCGCCGCATCGTCCCACTTGGTGATCTTGCCGAGATAGATGTTGCCGAGCACCTCGCCCGACAGCACCAGTTCGCCCGGCTTGATGCCTTCGAGGTTCACGACCGGCACGATCGCGCCCATCACCATCGGCCACTGGACGAGTCCGTCCTTCTCGAGCTGCTCGGCCTTCAGCGGCGCATCGGTGGCACCGAAGGTCACGGTCTTGGCCTGGATCTGCTTGATGCCGGCGCCGGAGCCGATCGACTGATAATTCAGCCCGTTGCCCGTTTCCTTCTTATAGGCGTCCGCCCATTTGGAATAGATCGGGAACGGAAAGGTCGCGCCCGCGCCAGTGATATCGGCCGCAAAGGCCGACGTCGAAACGGCCACCAAGCCGGCAGCGACGATTGTCCTAAAGAAATTCATGGGGTGGTCTCCAATCCTGTGAGCGAAGCGCCGGATGCGCCCGATCGCGCTCACGCCGGTCCGTTTAGGAGCGGTCGATGCTCGTTTTACGAAGGTTGGATGACAGTTGGATGACACATTCAAGCAATTGAAATTGCTTGATTTTATGCCGCCGCAGGGGTCTTCACCTGGGGAAAACAGGCGGTAAAAGTGGCGCCGTTTTTCGGCACGCTTTCGATCAAAAGACGGCCGCGATGACGGTTAAGAATATGTTTCACCAAGGATAATCCAAGCCCGGTTCCGCCCTGGAGGCGGCTGTCGCCGACGTCGACCCGATAGAAGCGCTCGGTCAGCCGCGGCAGGTGTTCCGGGGCGATGCCGGGACCGAAATCCCGCACCAGGACCCGGATCTCCCGGGCGCCCTCGCCGGAGGCGGCCTCCTTCAGCGAGACGATCACCCGGCCGCCGGAGGCACCGTATTTCAGGGCGTTCTCGATCAGGTTCTCGAACAGCCGCAACAGCTCCTCGCGGTCGCCCGCGATCATGACCGGCGTCTCGGGAAGCTGGATCTCGATCACGACCTGCCGCTCGCGCGCCAGCGGCTCCAGGCCGTCGGCGACCTGGCGGATGATCGGGATCAGGTCGACGCAGGTGTCGGGGCGGACATGGGCCGAGAGCTCGACCCGTGACAGCGACAACAGATCGTCGATCAGCCGCGCCATCCGCGTGGCCTGGGTATGCATGATGCCGAGGAAGCGCTCCCGCGCCCGCGGATCGTCCCTGGCCGGCCCCTGCAGGGTGTCGATGAAGCCCGACAGCGCCGCGAGCGGCGTCCGCAATTCGTGGCTGGCATTGGCGACGAAGTCGGCGCGCATTTCCTCGACCCGGCGCAGCGGCGTCAGATCGTGGAAGGTCATCAGCATGCATTTGTCGGTGCCGCCGAACAGGGTCGGCACCGGCACCGGCGTGATCACCAATTCCATCCAGCGATCGACCGGGACATGGTCGAGATAGGTGGCGCGCCGCGGCTCGGTGGTGGCAATCGCCTCGCGCAGCGCGGTGATGATCTCCGGCGAGCGCAGCGCGAATTGGGCCAGCTCGTTCTTGCGCAGCGCCGGCGCCAACTGGGCCGCCGCGGCATTGAGGTGGATCACGCGGCCGGCACGGTCGAGCAGCACGGCCGGGTCCGGCATGCCCGCGACGACGGCGGCAACCGCCCCGTTCTCGACCGGGTTGACGCTGCGGGTATCCTCGCGGGAGGCCGCCACGTCATGCAGGCGCCAGGGCACCAGCGCCGCGGCGGCGATGCAGAGGAACACCGCAAAGGCGCGGATCAGCGAGAGCTCATCGAGCGCGACCAGCACGCTGAGCGCCAGCCCCGCCGCAAGCAGGACAATAGCCGAGTGCCGCAGCCGGTCGGGCCACGGCGAGAAAAAGGAGGAAGAGGATTCATGAAGGGCCATTGAGCCGGCTTCTTCCTGTTCAGGCGGCGGCGTCAGGCGCTGGTGTCTCCGCGCTCGCGGACATAAACGGCCTCATGCCGCGGTTTGGCGTCGGAGCCAGCTCCCAAATGGCGCAGGCGCTTGATTCGCGCTCCAAGGATAAGCTCCCGAAACGTCAGCAAGATTACAGATATGACAAAAGGTGAAATATAGTAGAGCATCCGGAACAAAAGCATCCCGCCAAGCAGGTCCTCGCGGTCCATCTGCCAGAGGCCGACCAGCATGGCGGCGTCGAACACGCCAAGGCCGCCGGGCGAGTGGCTGGCAAAGCCCAGTAGCGTCGCCGAGACGAAGATGACGGCCACCACGACAAAGCCGAGATTGGGCTCGTCCGGCACCAGCACGTACATCGCCAAGGCGCAGAAGCCGAGGTCGATGATGCCGATGCAGATCTGCAAGAGCGTCAGCGGGCCGCCCGGCAGCGTCACCGTCCAGGGCCCGCGCCCGACCACCCGCGGCTGGGTCCAGACCCAGACCACATAGGCCACCAGCGCGACGATGATGGTGAATGCTGCGACCCGATTGAGCCAGGGTGGAAGCTGATCGATCGCAGCGGCGGCTTCCGGATGATAGGCAATCCCGATGCCGAGCACGGCGGCATTGCCGAGCCAGAAGGTCAACCCGGCCAGGAAGCAGATCTTGGCGACGTCGATCGCGTTCAGCCCCCAGGCCGAATAGATGCGGTAGCGTACCGCCCCGCCGGTGAAGACGCTGGCGCCGACATTGTGCCCGATCGAATAGGAGGTGAAGGCGGCGAGCGCATTGATGCGGTAGGGAACGTGGCTGTGGCCGATCGCGCGCACCGCGAACAGGTCGTAGAAGGTCAGCGTGAAATAGCCGGCCGCCACGAACAGCGCCGCCAGGGCGATCTGGCGCGGCTCGGTACTCTTGATAGCCTCGAGCACCTCGTTGGTGTCGATGCCGCGCAGCATGTGATAGAGCACGTAGCACGCGATCGCGATGACCGTGATGCTAATCGCAACGCCCAATTTGTGCAGGACCTGCTTCTGGCGCAGAAACGCGATCGCCCTGCGGATTGCTTCCAGCATCTAGACCTCGAATTGCGATCCTGCGACGACGGCTATCGGGCGAACCCCGCCGACGCTCCGCTGTTCCCTCCCGCCTGTCGTAGCGCGTTTCGGGTCGAAGTGGAATTCGTCTGGCGACGATAAAACGCGCATCTTCAACACATTAGGGGGAGTTCATGACAGCAGGTGCACAGTTTTGCTGCATTCTCTCCGATCCTACAAGGAGTTGACACGTAGGCGCGGGCCATGGCCAGCCCGGCACCGATGCGACCGAACGTCCCGGCAGCAGCCATCGGGAGCACGAAAACGCGCTTGGCGGCCGCAACTTGCCGCCTCACCCGACCACCTCATCGGGCCGGCTGGCTGCGCGACACCACCCAATCACGCAGCCACGATCCCACCAGGCATCCGGCGAGGTAGAGCGCGAACATGATCAGGAACAGGTCGAGCCAATAGCCGAACCGGCCGGGAACGATGTGGCCGAGCGCAAGGGCGATCAGGATCGCCGCGAGCAGCGCCAGCCATCGCGCCAGCTTTCGTGACACGCCTTCCCCGTGCTGCACCACCGATATCCAGCCCATCGCAAGGCCGATCAACAGCGCCGCGAGCAGCCAACCCCAGAAGAATGTCGCCAGATAGGCCATCACTTCACCACGAAATCGATGCGGCGGTTCTGCGCCTTGCCTTCTTCGCTGTCGTTGCCGGCAAGCGGCTGCGTAGCGCCGTAGCCGACCGCCTGGAAGCGGGTTGGCGGCAGGCCCGCTTTGACCAGATAGTCCATCACCGCCTCGGCGCGCCGTTCCGAGAGCGCCTGGTTGGCGCTCTCGTCGCCGTCGCTGTCGGTGTGACCGGCGATCTCGATCGTGGCATTCGGACAGCGCAGCGCGGTCTCGGTGAGGCGGTCGAGCAGGCCCACGGAATCCGCGGAGATATCGGCCTTGCCCGATTCAAAGCGGATCCTCGCCTTCGACAGCAGCTCGGTGAAGAGCTGCTGGCACACGGTCGCATCCACCGGGGAGGCCGCCGGCTTCACCGAAATATCGGCCTTGTACTGCCAGCCTTGCGGAAAATCCCGGCCGAGCCCGGCGCGGATCTGGTTGGCGGCGGCGTCATAGAACGCATCGCCCGACAGCTTCACTTCGCGATCGGTCACCACGAGCGTGCCGGTCGACAGCCGCGACAAGGCGCCGAGCGCGGGCACCACGGCGTTCGTAAAGCCGGAAGGAGCGCCCAGGCTGGCCTTGAGGTTGTCGACGACCTTCTCTGAGAAGAACTTGCGCCCGGCGGCCGCGACGAGCGCGGCATGAGCGTTGTTGTCGGGCACATTGCCGGTGAGCGTCAGCGTCACCGCCACCGGATCCTTGTAGGCCTGGAAGATGTAGGGCGGCGCCTTGATGTCATTGGCTGCGACCGAATAGCCCTCCGGCAGATTCCGTAGCGCGGCCGCGATCGCCTCGCGCCCGCCGAGCTCGCGCGCCATGCCGGACAGGTTGACCTTGGTGTCGGTCAACGTGATCTTGCCATCCTTCAACTTGCCGATCTGGTCGAGCAGCAGCAGCGCCGCACTGTCGAAGCGCGGCGGCGCGCCGCGCGCGAGCGACATCTGGTCGGCGACTTCGACGCTGCCAAGCGTATTGCGGGCCGCTTCGAGCAGCTTGCCCTTGCTCGACGGTAACGGCGCACTGCCGGTGAGCGTCACCCGGACGACGTCGCGCTCGGCCGACCAGACGAATGGCTTTGCTTCGGGAACGAGTCGCGTCTCGTTATTGACGAGGCGCACGCCGGGCACTGCCTCGACGGAGGCCACCGCGCTCTGACGGCCCTCCTCCGAGAACGCCTCGGCGGCAAACGTCACGTCCCGCCCGGCGACCGCGATCCTGCGCTTGTCAAGGATGGTGTCCTTGAGCGCGGCGTTTGATCGCGCGGCGAGATCAGCCTCCACGGTTGCGGTCGTGGTCCAGGCCGCGATACCCCAACAGATGACCAGCGGAATCACGCCCGGCCACCACTTGCGACTCCACTTGAAAAGTTCGTGCATTCGGGGTCCTGGCTCCGGAACCAGAGAGAAAACAAACCCTTGGCTGACTGTCAAACCCGAAATACCGCGTCTGGCAAAGAGCCGCGTATAACCGGGCCGGCTAACCGTTTGTTCAGCGGTGGTTCGCTAATTTCGCTCCGTAATGCAACCGGCCGGCCGATGTCCCGGATGAAAAAACAGCTCAGAAAAACCGTTATCCGCGCCGGACTCGAAGCGCTGTATTTCTCCGGAGCCCATTTCCTGCTGCGACCAATCTTCGCAGGCGTCGGCGCGGTTTTCATGCTGCACCATGTCCGGCCACGCCGCAACGATGAGTTCCAGCCGAACCACCATCTCGAGGTTGAACCGGAGTTCCTGCGCGCGATGCTGGAGCATCTGCGCTCGCTGGACATCGACATCGTCACCATGGACGAGATGCACCGGCGGATGACCGAGCGCGATTTCGCGCGGCGCTTTGCCTGCTTCACCTTCGACGACGGCTATCGCGACAACCGCGACCATGCACTGCCCGTCATGCGCGAGTTCGACGCGCCGTTCATTGTCTACGCCGCCAGCGATTTCGCGGAAGGGACCGGCCGGCTGTGGTGGATCGCGCTGGAGCAGGTGGTCGCCAAGGCGGCCGCGATCGAGGCGCCGGTCGGCGGAGCGATGACGCCGATCGATACTTCGACGCCGGAGGCGAAACACACCGCCTTCGAGCAGTTGCACGACTGGTTGCGGAGCTTGCCGGGCGAGCAGGATGTCCAGCACGAGGTTTCGGCGCTCTGCGCGCGCCATGATGTCGACGAGACGACGATCGCGCGCAAGTTCTGCATGTCCTGGAGCGAACTGAAGGAATTCGCCAACGATCCGCTGGTGACAATCGGCGCGCACACCATCACCCATTGCAACCTCGCCCGGCAGTCCGAGGACGTGGCGGCGTTCGAGATGACCGCCAGCCGGGAGCGGATCGAAGCGGCGCTGGCGCGGCCGGTGCTGCATTTCGCCTATCCCTATGGCGACAAGATCGCGGCCGGCCAACGCGAATTCGCGCTTGCCAGCGCCGCGGGCTTCAAGACCGCGGTGACGACGCGGCCGGGCATGATCTTCCCGGAAAGCGCCGACTACCTGACCGCCCTGCAGCGCGTCTCGCTGAACGGCAACTACCAGGACGCGCGCATCATCCCCGTCCTCACCTCCGGCGCCGCCACCGCCGTCTGGAACGGCTTCCGCCGCATCGACGCGGCGTAGCTTTTCTACCCTCGCTACGGCGCCCTTCCCTTCTCCCCTTGTGGGAGAAGGTGGCGTGGACGCAGTCCACGCCGGATGAGGGGTTGTCTCCACGGGCGCAGGTGTTCGTGGAGAGAACCCCTCACCCAAGCGAATTTGCCGTAGCGCCGGAGCCGCCCTCTCCCACAAGGGGCGAGGGCGCATCAACTTGCAGCCTTGAAGTTGTGATGATTGGCGAGCGAACAAAGCACGCGAGCTGCTCCGCGTTGCGGGTACTTCCTTGACTCGTCTCGATGCTCCTCTCACAACTTTCGGCAACGCAGTTTGGAGGAACGCATGTTCAAGGATCTGTTTTCACTCAAGGGCCGCGTTGCGCTGGTGACGGGCGGATCGCGCGGCATCGGCAGGATGATCGCCGCGGGCTTCCTCGCGCAAGGCGCGGCAAAGGTCTACATCACCGCGCGGAAAGCCGGACCGTGCGAAGAGACCGCAAAGGAGCTTTCGGCCGAATATGGCGGCGAGTGCATCGCGCTGCCGATCGACATCTCCAGTCTCGCCGGCATCGAGATGCTGGCTGCGGAGATCAAGACGCGTGAGCCGAGGCTCGACATCCTCGTCAACAATGCCGGCGCGGCATGGGGCGCGGACTTCGACGAGTTTCCGGAAAGCGGCTGGGACAAGGTGATGAACCTCAACGTCAAGGCGCCGTTCTTCCTGACCAAGGCGCTGGCCGCGCCGCTGCGCGCGGCCGCAAGCGCCGAGCGGCCGGCGAAGGTGATCAACATCGCCTCGATCGACGGCATCTTCGTCAACCCGCTGGAGACCTATTCCTATGCCGCAAGCAAGGCCGGCTTGATCCACCTGACGCGGCGGATGGCGGTGAAGCTGATCAAGGACCACGTCGTGGTCACCGCGATCGCGCCGGGGCCGTTCAAATCGGACTTGAACCGCGCGGCGCGCGACAATGCCGATGAGGTGGCGACGAAGGTGCCGTCTGGCCGGATCGGCACCGACGAGGACATGGCGGGCGCTGCGATCTATCTCGCCTCCCGCGCCGGCGACTATGTGGTCGGCGCCACCATCACGGTGGACGGCGGCATCGTCTATGCGAATGCCGGGATCAAGGGCAGCGGGTGGGATAGCTGAGGCTAAGATCGCGTTCGAGCTCGCGGCAGCGTCACTCGTATTCGTGGTCGGCGCGCGGCGCGTTGGGCAGTTCGCGATCGAGCGCCTCCCGGTATCGGAGGCAGCCTCGCAAGAATTTCGGCCATGGCGGGACGGCGACCTCCGGCGCAACCCGCTCGGGAAGCAGCCCCCACATGTCGGGATGATGCCAGCACAAATCGTGACCGGTGCTGTCCCGGTGCGCGCGGATACCTGCCCGCAAGCGTTTCACCTCCGCGACCAGTTGGTCGCGGTCCATCCCTTCAAGGTCATGGTCGGGGTCCATGCCGTCTTCTCCCCGAATGCCCGGTTTATGACTCGATCTTCACATACTCGAAATCGCCGGGCTTGTTGTCGATACCTACCTTCGGTGGTGAGATCCAGGAGGCGAATTTCCCGATCTCGGTGACGGGCTTCATCAGCGAAGCCACGAACTCGCCATCTTCGATGGTCGGCAACCATTCGTTCTTGCGTTTGTTCCAGGTGGCATCGTCGATCAGGATGCCCTCGGGCGTCGCCTCGACATCCTTGAACTCGCCGATGGCGCGGTGGAAGGCGACGTGCGGCACCGCGAGCTTGAAGTCGTAGCCTGATGTCGAGATCACCTTGTTCCAGCGCAGCATGCCCTTGACGCAGTCCTGGGTGTAGTCGTCGCGCAGGCGCATGTTGAGCGCGGTCAGCGCCGGTTCGTCGACCAGCTTGAGCTCGCCGTCGATCAGCTTCAGCACCGGATAGGTCGAGTTCTGGAGCTGGTGATCGTCCTCGATCGTCGTCTCCTTGTAACGGCCCTTGATACCGGCGTTGAAGGCGTTGGCAGCGTTGGTCGAGACTTCGGAGCCGAACAAATCGAGCGACAATGAATAGTGCAGGTTCAATTTCTTCTGGATGGTCGGCAGGTCGATCACCCCGAGCGCCCGCACCTTCGCGATATCGGTCGGGTCCTCGATGCCGGCCTCCCGCATCGCCTCGCAGGTCCGCTGCACGACGCGGCTGATGCCGGTCTCGCCGACGAACATGTGGTGCGCCTCTTCCGTCAGCATGAAGCGGCAGGTGCGCGACAGGGGGTCGAAGCCGGATTGCGCCAGCGAGTGGAGCTGCATCTTGCCGTCGCGATCGGTGAAATAGGTGAACATGAAAAAGGACAGCCAGTCCGGTGTCTTCTCGTTGAAGGCGCCGAGCATGCGCGGTGAGTCCGTGTCGCCGGAGCGGCGGCGCAACAGATCGTCTGCCTCCTCGCGGCCGTCACGGCCGAAATATTTCTGCAGCAGATAGACCATCGCCCAGAGATGGCGGCCCTCCTCGACATTGACCTGGAACAGGTTGCGCATGTCGTAGAGCGAGGGCGCGGTCTTGCCGAGGTGGCGCTGCTGCTCGACGGAAGCCGGCTCGGTATCGCCCTGGATCACGATCAGCCGCCGCAGCATGGCGCGGTGCTCGCCTGGCACTTCCTGCCAGGCCGGCTCGCCATAATGGGCGCCGAACGGCACCACGCGGTTCTCTTCCTGCGGCGCCAGCAGGATGCCCCAGCGATATTCGGGCATCTTGACGTAGTCGAACTTGGCCCAGCCACGCGGATCGACCGAATAGGCGGTGCGCAGATAGACCAGCGACTGCTGGAAGCCTTCCGGCCCCATGTCGCTCCACCAGTCCATGTAGCCGGGATGCCAGCCCTCCAGCGCCTTCAAGACCTGGCGATCCGCCGACAGGTTCACGTTGTTGGGAATCTTGGTCGAGTAGTCGACGTTCATGATGTTGACGTTCATGGCAGCCTCCTTGGGGCATATTCTTTCCGTCATGCCCGGGCTTGTCCCGGGCATCCACGCACTTCCCTCCCTCGACGAAGGAAGACGTGGATGGCCGGGACAAGCCCGGCCATGACGCAGCAAATCTTTAAACCCTCGTCATATCGAACTGCGCCTTCTGGCCAGTGCCGTAGCGGCGCAGCGCGCCCTCTTCGCCGACCGCGTTGGGGCGCTGGAAGATCCAGTTCTGCCACGCGGTCAAGCGCGCAAAGATTTTCGATTCCATGGTCTCGGGGCCGACGAAGCGCAGGTTCGCTTCCATGCCAGTGAGGCCGTCGGGGGAGAAGCTGGTGCGCTCCTCCAGGAACACGCGCACCTCGTCGTCCCAGTCGATGTCGTCGAGCGCAAAGGTGACGAGGCCGAATTCTTCGGCCTCTTCCGCATCGAGCGCCTTGCCGATCGCGCCGCGCGCGCGCTCAAGATCGGATGGATCGGCCTGGAAGCGTGATTGCAGACGGGTGAGCCCGTGGCTCATCGGATAGGGGCCAAAATTCATCGCGGTGAGCTGGATCGCGGGCGGCGGGCGGTTGTCGCCCTCGCGCGAGCCGATCAGCATGTAGGAGCGATCGGCCGCGAACACGAGTTCGGCGAGCGTGCCGACGAAACAGGAGCCGGGCTCGACCAGCGCCACCAGCGTGCGCGAGGTGACGTCGATGCGCTTCAGCACGCGCTTCCAAATGTGCCTGATCTCGTTGACCAGCCAATGGGACTTGTTGGCCTCGAGGAAATCGTCATAGGCGACGACATGAGCGGGATCGCCGTGGCTCTTGAATACCAGCATCGCGATCCCGAGCTCGTTGATGCGCAGATGCAGGATCGCGTCATCGAGCTCGCGCGCGACCTGCAGCGGCCAGAACGCCGCTCCTTGCGCGATCAGACCGTCGATATCGGACGGCGGCGCGGCCTCCGGCGCCTGGATCGAGATCGTGGCGATGCGTGCAGGCCGATCGATGTCGACGCTGACGAAGCCGTAGCGGATGCTGTTCTCGTCGATCACGCGGTTGAGGGGCGAGAGCGCAATGCCCTTGCCGCTGCCGTTGCGCGTCGACTTGGCGGCGAATTCCTTGACGCGGTCGGCGAGCTTGCCTTCCAGCTTGCTGTTCGGCGCGATCTCGTCGACGAGGCGCCACTGCACGGCGCGCTTGCCCTTGATGCCTTCCTCGATGGTGCAGAAGAAGTCGGCATGGTCGCGGCGCACCTTGCGCTTGTCGACGACACGCGTCAGCCCGCCGGTGCCCGGCAGCACCGCGAGCAGCGGCACTTCCGGCAGCGCCACGGCGGCCGCGCCGTCGTCGGCGAGGATGATGTGGTCGGTCGCCAGCGCAAGCTCGTAGCCGCCGCCGGCCGCGGTGCCGTTGACGACGGTGATGAAGCGCTGGCCGGAATTCTCCGAGGAGTCCTCGATCCCGTTGCGGGTCTCGTTGGTGAATTTGCAGAAATTGACCTTGTGCGCGTGCGTCGAGCCCGCGAGCATGCGGATGTTGGCGCCGGCGCAGAACACGCGGTTCTTGCCCGAGCGCATCACCACGACCTTCACATCGGGATGCTCGAAGCGCAGCCGCTGCACGGCGTCGGCGAGTTCGATGTCAACGCCGAGGTCGTAGGAATTGAGCTTGAGCTGGTAGCCTTCGAACAGGCCGGCATTCTCGTCGACGTCCATGGTCAGGGTTGCGACCTCGCCGTCGACATCGAGTTTCCAATGCCGGTAACGGGACGGGTCGGTCTGAAAATCGATGTATTTCGCGCCGTTCGCGAGCACGCGATCCTCACCGGCCATGAGCCACCCTTGTACGTTATTGGTTATCTGGATATGCACAATAATGCATGTTTTGGAATTGGTCTAGTCAAAAACGCGAGAACATGCACTTTGCTTCATGTTCCGGCACTCGGCCAATGGCCTAGGCCGCTTGCGGCTGGTCAGTCCGCAACGCCGCCTCGGCGAAATCCGCGATTGCGTTGAGCGTTGCCTCCGGCGCCTCGCGATGCGGCGAATGTCCCGCACCCGGAACGACCGTGACATCGACCGGGCAGTAGCACTCTTCCTTGGCGATCTCGGCCTGGCGCAATGTTCCGTACTGATCGCCCTCGCCCTGCAGGATGGCGATGGGCACGCGGATATAGGCGAGGTATTCGGAAATATCCCAGTCCCGGAATTTCGAATCGAGCCAGGCGCCGCTCCAGCCGTAGAAGGCGTTGTCGACATCCTTGTGCCAGCGCGCCAGCTTCTCCTTCAAGTTCGTACTCTCGTACATCGTCTTGATCTCCGCGATCGACTTCACCGAGATGTCCTCGACGATGAAATGCGGCGCGATCAATGCGATGCCCTGCAGGCGATGGTCCTGGTGCGAGCCGGCGTAGATCGCCGCGATCGACGCACCGTCGGAATGCCCGACCAGAAGCCCGCGGCGGAAGCCAATGGCATCCAACAGCTTGGGCAGCACCTCCTGCGCCTCGGCGTGCATATAGTCGAGCGGCCGCGGCAGCTTCACCGGGCTCGAGGCGCCATAGCCGGCGCGCGAATAGGCGAACACGCCGGCGCCGGTCGCTGCCTGCAGCTTCTCCGGAAAGTCACCCCACAGTCCGACCGAGCCCAGGCCTTCATGCAGCATCACGATGGTTGGTGCTGCGTCAGGAGCCGGACCGATCATGCGGTATTCGAGATCGGAGCCGTTGATGCGAAGGAAGCCGGACGGAGAAAGAGTCATGTTGCTCCTCTTGTGTCTCTCGTCATGCCCGGGCTTGTCCCGGGCATCCACGTCCTTTTGCCAAGTGGCGAGACGTGGATGGCCGGGTCAAGCCCGGCCATGACGACTAGTGTTCCCGCAGCTTGAAGCGCTGGATCTTGCCTGTCGCGGTCTTGGGCAAGCTCTCGACCACCTCGATCCAGCGCGGATATTTCCACGGGCCGATCTTCTGCTTGACGTACTCCTTCAGCGTCTCGTGCAGGCCATCGGTGTTCGCGTCCGCGCGCAGCACCACAAAGGCCTTCGGCTTGAGCAATCCTTCCGGATCGGCTTCCGGCACGACGGCGGCTTCCAGCACCGCGGGATGGGTGATCAGCGCGCTCTCGACCTCGAAAGGCGAGACCCAGATGCCGGAGACCTTGAACATGTCGTCGCTGCGGCCGCAGAAGGTGTAGCGGCCCTCGGCATCGCGGATGTATTTGTCGCCGGTGCGGGTCCAGTGACCCTCGAAGGTCTGCCGGCTCTTGCTGCGCTGGTTCCAGTAGCCCTCGCCGGCGGAAGGCGCATCGACCAGGAGTTCGCCGACTTCACCATCCGGCACATCGGCGCCTGACTCGTTGACGAGGCGCACCTTGTAGCCGGGGACCGGACGGCCGGATGAGCCATACTTGATGTCGCCCGGCGCATTCGACAGGAAGATGTGCAAGAGCTCGGTCGAGCCGACGCCGTCAAGGATATCGACGCCGAAACGCGCCTTCCAGGCATTGCCAACGGATTCCGGCAGCGCCTCGCCGGCGGAGGTGCAGATGCGCAGCCGCTTCCCCGCGGGCATCGTCTTCGACGCTTCATCGTGCAGCATCGACGCGAACAGCGTCGGCACGCCGTAGAAGATGGTCGGGTGATATTTGTTCATCAGCGCGAACATCACCGCAGGCGTCGGCCGCTCCGAGTTGAGGATGGTGGTGGCGCCGACCGACATCGGGAAGGTGAGCGCGTTGCCGAGGCCGTAAGCAAAGAACAGCTTTGCCGCCGAGAGCCCGACGTCGTTCTCCTGGATGCCGAGCACCTGCCTGGCGTAGGTCTCGGCGGTCGCGGCGAGATTGGAATGCAGGTGGCGCACGCCCTTGGGCATGCCGGTCGATCCTGACGAATAGAGCCAGAACGCCGGCTCGTCCGGATGGGTCGCGGCGGTTCTGAAGTCATCGCCCTCGCGCGCCAGCTCGTCGGAAAACGTCTTGTGGCCGTGCGCATCCTTGCCGGAGACCACGACATGCTCGAGGTCAGGCATCCGCCCGACGATGTCCTTCACCATCGGCAGCAGCGCTTCGGAGATGAACAGCACCCGCGCGCGGCAGTCGGCGAGCACATAGGCATATTGATCCGCGGTGAGCAGCGTATTCAGCGGCACCGGCACCACACCGGCGCGGATCGCGCCCAAGAACACGATCGGAAAATCGACCGTGTCGAGCATGATCATCGCCACCCGCTCCTCGCGGTGGACGCCGAGACGGCGCAGCAGGTTGGCAAGGCGACGCGTCTGTCGCTGCAGCTCGCCATAGGTGAGTTGCGAGACGGTGTCGTCGAAGACGAGCTTGTCGCCGCGGCCCTCGTCGACATTGCGGTCCAACAGCCAAGTCACCGCGTTGTAGGAGGTGCCGCTCATGCCCTGCTCCGTACGCCTACGCGCGCCACGACGTCTCTCCCCAGATTTTAAGAATTATAATTCATAGAAAGCCACTGGAGCGGCTTGCTGTCAATCCTCGTCGGCACTATCCTTCCTGCGACTCCTTTGCGGGGGGACATGACAGACCAAGGCGATCCTGAAACCGATTTCCTAGAACAGCTCGGCCGGCGCGTGCGCACGATGCGCGCGCTGCGCGGCATGTCGCGGAAAGTGCTCGCCAAGGTTTCGGGAATTTCGGAGCGCTATATCGCGCAGCTCGAAAGCGGCAAGGGCAATGTCTCGATCGTGCTGCTGCGCCGGGTGTCGCACGCGATGGGCGCGCATCTGCAAGACCTGATCCCTTCCGCTGAGCCGGCGCCGGACTGGGCCGTGATCCGCGACCTCCTGCGCAAGGCAACGCCGGAGCAGATCGCGCATGCCAAGGACATCCTCGCCGGCGGCAGCGCATCCACGCCGCGGCGGTCCTCATTCTCTGGCATCGCGCTGATCGGGCTGCGCGGCGCCGGCAAGTCCACGCTCGGCAGGATGCTGGCGAAACGAATCGGCTGGAGCTTTGTCGAGCTCAACAAGGAGGTCGAGCGCGAGAACGGCCTCTCCGTCGCCGAGATCATCGCGCTTTACGGCCAGGAAGGTTTCCGGCGCATGGAGCAGGCCGCGCTGAAGCAATTGCTCGCGCGGAACGAACTGATGGTGCTCGCCACCGGCGGCGGCATCGTCTCCGAGCCGTTGACCTTCGACCTGATCCTGTCGTCGTTCTACACGATCTGGCTGAAGGCCGAGCCGGAGGAACACATGGCGCGAGTGCGCCGGCAAGGTGATCTGCGGCCGATGGCCGACGATCGCTCGGCGATGGCCGAGCTGCGCAATATCCTGCTCAGCCGCGAGCCGCTTTATTCCCGTGCAACGGCCGTGGTCGATACGGCCGGCCTTTCCGTCGATGCCGCAGCCGCGCGGCTGATCGAAGCAGTGACGCCGGTGCTACAGAACAAGGCGCGCAGTTTTGGATTGCGCAGCGTGGCGATGTAGTTACGCCAACCACGCAACTCCCCGTCGTCCCGGGCTTGACCCGGGACCCATAACCACAGGCCTTTGTTGTATGCTCCGCTGCAACTGCTTGCTCGCGCCACAACCTCTCCCTGTGGTTATGGGTCCCCGCCTTCGCGGGGACGACAGTCGTAGAATGGAAAGAGCGAAGCGCAACCCGGGCTACACGCTTCAGAGCAACCTGCCTTTCACATCCTCCGCTCCCTCGCGCAGCAGCGGCAGGAAGCGTTCGATCAACTCTTCCGTCGGCACGCGGTCGACATGGGCGCCCATGTTGATGGCGGCAACAATAGTGTCGTCGTAGCGGCGCACCGGCACCGAAATCGAGCGGAAATGCGGCTCGGCTTCGCGGTCGACCAGTGAATAGCCCTTTTGCCGATCGGCGATGATGGCGGCGAGCAGCCGCTTCGGGTCGGTCACCGTCTGCGGCGTCAGCGCCTCGCGGCGCATCGCCTTCAACCGCATTGCCAGTTCTTCATCGCGGAGCCGGCCGAGCATGGCGCGGCCGACCGAGGTGCAGAAGGCCGGCAGGCGATAGCCGATATCGAGACCGCTGGAGAACATCCGCGCCGGGCTGCCGCGCGCGACGAACACCACCTCGTCGCCATCGAGCAAGGCCAGCGAACTGATCTCCTGCGCCGCGCTCGCGATACGATCGAGCACCGGCTGCAGCACCGCGATCACCTGGTTCGAGCGCAGGTACGATCCTGCGAGCGTCAGCACATGCGCCGTGAGCGTGAACAGCTTGCCATCGGTTGCGACGAACCCGCCGCGCTCCAGCGTGAACAGGATGCGCCGCGCGGTGGCGCGCGGCAGGTCGGCGGCACGCGCCAGATCGCTCAGCGTCGCAGGGCCGGTGATGGTGCCGAAGATCTGGAGCAGCCGCAGCCCACGGTCGAGGCTTTCGACGAAATCGGTGGCGCGCTCCTCGCGATCTTCACGCTTCAGCTTCGGCATAGGCCCGCCCCTGGCGGCGCGGATCAAAAATTGGGCTTGCCGCCGTATTGAGCCATGGCATAATTCGCCCATTCGTTCAATAGGCGAACAAATCCAAATACCCGGGAAGGAACGCCGCCATGATGAGCCAGGAGCAGAACGACCTGATCACCCGCACCGGGCCGAAGGATCCGTGCGGGAAATTGATGCGGATGTACTGGCAGCCGGCGGCGCTGGTGGACGAACTCGAGGGGCCGCGGCCGGTGCGTCCGGTCAGGCTGCTTGGCGAGAACCTCGTACTGTTTCGCGACGAGAACGGCCGCTACGGCCTGATCGACCGCCACTGCGCGCATCGCGGCGCCGATCTCGCCTTCGGGCGGCTCGAACATGGCGGGCTGCGCTGCGCCTTCCACGGCTGGCTGTTCGACGTCACCGGTCAATGCCTGGAGACGCCGGCCGAGCCGAAGAACTCGCAGCTCTGCAAAGGCATCCGGCAGCGCTCCTATCCCGTGGTCGAGAAGAGCGGCATCCTCTGGGCTTATCTCGGCGAAGGTACCCCGCCGGCCTTTCCGGAGATCGACTGCTTCGTGGCGCCCGGCAGCCACACCTTCGCCTTCAAGGGTCACATGAACTGCAACTGGCTGCAGGCGCTCGAAGTCGGCATCGATCCCTCGCACGCCTCCTACCTGCACCGCTTCTTCGAGGACGAGGACACCTCGACCGCATACGGCAAGCAGTTCCGCGGCGCGTCCGCGGGATCCGAGATGCCGATGACCAGGATCCTGCGCGAATATGACCGGCCCATCATCAATGTCGAGCACACCGAATATGGCCTGCGGCTGATCGCGCTGCGCGAACTGGATGAAGAGCGCACCCATGTGCGCGTGACCAACCAGCTCTTCCCGCACGGCTTCGTCATTCCGATGAGCACGGAGATGACGATCACGCAGTGGCATGTGCCTGTCGATGACGAGAACTGCTACTGGTACGCGATCTTCACCAGCTACACGGCGCCGGTCGACAAGAAGAAGATGCGCGACCAGCGGCTCGAGCTCTATGAGCTGCCTGACTACATCTCGCGCAAGAACAGGTCGAACGATTACGGCTTCGATCCGCACGAGCAGATGACGGCGACCTATACCGGCATGGGCAACGACATCAACGTCCACGACCAATGGGCGGTGGAATCGATGGGCCCGATCCAGGATCGCACCAAGGAGCATCTCGGCCGAAGCGACAAGGCGATCGTGCAGTATCGCCGACTGCTGCGCCAGGAGATCGAAAAGGTGTCCGGCGGCGAGAAGCCGATGCTGTTCCTGGACGAGGCGACGTCCCGCAGCATCCAGGGCCCCGCGACCATGGACGGCATTGGGCCGACCCAGGGTTGGGAGCTCTACTGGATGGAAGTCGACGTCAAGCGGCGCCGCGGCGCGCCGTGGGCCGCGCCGGTGCCGAGCGAGATCGCCGGCAAGGTGCGGCATCTCTCGGCGGCCGAGTGATGCTGCTTTCCCCGTCATTGCGAGCGAAGCGAAGCAATCCATCCATCCACACGCGCGGAGGCAATGGATTGCTTCGCTGCGCTCGCAATGACGATCAATGCAAAGGAACAGCGCGTTGAGCTTTGTCCAGCGTCACGGCCTGTGGTCGGATGAGCAGAAGGCGGCGGCGGCGCGCGTCCGCCGCATCGTCGAAGAGAAGAACCTCGAAGTTGTCAGGCTGTCGTTTCCGGACCAGCACGGCATCCTGCGCGGCAAGACGCTGATCGCAAGCGAAGCGGTGCGCGCGCTGGAAAACTGCTGCTCCATCACCACGACCATGCTGGCGAAGGACACTTCGCACAAGACGGTGTTTCCCGTATTCACCGCCGGCGGCGGCTTCGGCATGAAGGAGATGGAAGGCGCCGCCGACGTGTTGATGGTGGCCGACCCCACTACGTTCCGGATACTGCCATGGGCGCCCACGACGGGCTGGCTGCTCTGCGACATCTATTTCAATGACGGCCGGCCGGTGCCGTTCGCGACGCGCAATCTCTATCGCAGGGTGCTCGAGCAGCTCGGCGCGCGCGGCTATGACTTCGTTGCCGGCCTCGAGGTCGAATTCCACCTCTTCAAGCTCGACGACGCGCATATGGCGCCGGAGGATTCCGGTCAGCCGGGCCGGCCGCCCTCGGTGAGCCTGCTCTCGCACGGCTATCAATATCTGACCGAGCAGCGCTACGACCAGATGGAGCCGGCGCTGGAGATTATCCGCCGCGACGTCCTTGCGCTCGGCCTGCCGCTGCGCTCGGTCGAGGTCGAGTTCGGCCCGAGCCAGTGCGAGTTCACGTTCCAGCCGACCGCAGGCATCGAGCCCGCCGACACCATGGTGCTGTTCCGCGCCGCCGTGAAACAGATCGCGCGGCGGCATGGCTATCACGCGACCTTCATGTGCCGCCCGAAGCTGCCGAACGTGTTTGCGTCGGGCTGGCACCTGCATCAGTCGCTGGTGTCGCGCACAAGCGGCGAGAATGCACTCATGGCGAGGGAGCCCGACCAGGCCTTGAGCCCGTTCGGGTCCTGCTATCTCGCCGGGCTGTTGGAGCATGCCCGCGCCTCCACCGTGTTCACGACGCCGACCATCAACGGCTACAAGCGCTACCGCTCCTACTCATTGGCGCCGGATCGCGCGATCTGGGGTCGCGACAATCGCGGCGTCATGATCCGCGTGCTCGGCGGCGCGGGCGATCCCGCGACGCGGCTGGAGAACCGGATCGGGGAGCCGGCCGCCAATCCCTATCTCTACATGGCCTCGCAGATCCTGTCGGGGCTCGACGGCATCGACCGCAAGCTCGATCCGGGGCCATCGGCCGACACTCCGTACGAAACCAAGGCGGCGCTATTGCCAAAGAGCCTGCGTGAGGCGGTGTTCGCACTGAGCGACGATCCGTTCTTCCGTCAGGCGCTGGGCGCGGAGTTCGTCGATTACTACGTGCATATCAAGAACGCCGAGATCGAGCGCTTCCAGGCCGAAGTCTCCGACTGGGAGCATCGCGAATATTTCGAGATGTTCTGAGGGGACGGACGCCGCGAACAAGGACAGTAGACCTCACCAAATGACGGCGATATTCCTCACACGCGCGTGAATCGGTTTCGTGCATTGTCGCCCGACGAAATCCACTATGGCCGCAACGAAACCATTTTGCCAAGCCACGAAAATCTCCTGAAAGAATAAGGGGTCAACCTACCCCTCCATGATCAACAGCGGAGTTCGATCATGTTGGCATATTTCTTCAACATCATTTACCGCTTCGCCTGCCGCGCCAGCCTTGCGCAAATGGGACGGCACCATCTGGGCCGCTGACATCAAAGCATTTATGTGCGCCCGTCCGGCGTATCAGACCACGGCGTTTTGCTTGATGACCTCACGGTAGAATGAAGCGCTCAATTTCGGGGTACGGCGTTGCGTCTTGAAGTCGACGTGGTAGAGCCCGAACCTTTTCTGATAGCCATCCGCCCATTCAAAATTATCGATCAGGCTCCAGTGGAAGTACCCGGCCACGGGCACTCCCTGTGACGTCGCGCGCTGGAGCTGCTGCAAATAGTTGCGCAGATACATCACCCGATCGAGGTCGTAGACGTTGCCGTCCGCTGCAGGTTGGTCCGACGACGACGTCCCGTTCTCGGTGATATAGATCGACCGCACGCCCCACAGCTTTGCCGCGTGACGCGGCGCCCAGTACATCGCCTCGGGGCCGAACCGGAGCCAATCCGCATCCATGTGCGGGAACGATGCGGGAAACGGCGCCAAGGCGAAGCCGCGTTCGTTGTCGGCCGCCAGCACGTAATGGTCGGGCTTGTAGATGTTCAGCCCCAAGAAATCGATCGGCGACGAGATGATGCGGAGATCTTCGGTCGTGTATTTTGGGGCGTCCTTTCCGGCCTGAGCCAGAAAGCCGTCGATGTACTGCCCTTCGAGCATCACGGTCAGATAGCCGCCGTTGAGTTCACGTGTCGCGATTTCTGCGGCGCGCACATGCGCGGGAGTGTCGATCGCCGGTATGCAGACGACCAGGTTCTCCGCGGGCCCGACCTTCGTCCCCGGCCGCCCACGCACGCGGATCGCCTGCACCGACAGGCCATGTCCGAGCGCAACGTTGTGACGGACCTGATTCAACTCGGCTTGCGGCAGTTTCAAACCAGGGGCGTCGATCCCAAGGCCGTGGCCGAGATGAACGAGCCTCGAACATTCGTTGATGGTGAAGATGTGGCTGACGCGATCGGTCAGGCGCTCGGCGACATAGGCCGCGTAATCCGCAAAGGCCTTCGCGGTGTCGCGCGACATCCAGCCGCCGAAGCGGTCCTGCAATGCCTGGGGCAGATCCCAATGATAGAGCGTGGCGAACGGCTCGATGCCGTTCGCCAGGAGTTCGTCAATCAGCCGGTCGTAGAAGTCGAGGCCCTTCGGATTTGGCGTGCCTGCCCCCTCCGGGAAGACGCGCGGCCACGCGATCGAGAAACGATACGCCGTGGCTCCCAGCGCCTTCATCAACTGGACGTCGTCGCGGTACAGGCGATAGTGATCATCGGCGACATCGGCATTGCTGTGATCGATGATGGTCCCGGGCGTGTGAGCAAAGCCGTCCCAGATCGCCGGCCCGCGGCCGTCTTCGTTGACGGCTCCTTCGATCTGATAGGCCGAAGTCGCCGTGCCCCATCGGAAATCGGCCGGAAAGCCGGCCAGCGAATTTTCACCGGCGGCTCTGACCTCCTGCGGCTTGCCGGCATCGGCCGGATAGGCCGGCGCGGCCGACAATCCGAGCGCTGCCGCTCCGGCGAGCGTTGCGAAATGACGCCGTGAAAGTCCATCCAGCGACATCGATATACTCCAGAAATTCACCGCCCGCGCGACGACCACAGCGCGGCGCCAAGCAGAACAAACGCGGCCGCGGTCCATAGCGACTGCCAGTTTTGAATGCCTTCATTCAGCAGGATGAAGACCGCGGCCGCCGCGAACAGGCCAGCGAATACCGACTCGGATGTTGCGCGCACCTCCGGCTTTCGACGGTTCAGTAGCGCCACCACCAGGATCGGCACCGCCGCCATGGTCAAGCTGGCAAATGGGAAGTCGCGCGACCGCGGGTCGAACATGAAGCCCAGTGCGCTTTCCGCTGCGACCATGGCCGTGAGGAGGAGCACAGCGCCGTGAAGCAGTGCCGGCAGGGATCGTGTTCGCATCTCGCGCGGTCCGATCAATTCCGCAATCGCCGGGAGCGCGCGGCCCGACATCAAGGCGTTCATGCACAGGAGCGGCAGAACCGTTGCTGCGATCAAGAACGAGCCTTGCCGCATCAACCCGGCAAGGCCGTAGCTTTCGTGGAGCGCATTCTCGACGCTGATACCGAGCAGGATTCCGCCGACGGTGGCGGATGCCGCCACCGCAAGCCACCGCGACAATGCCGTTGGCGCAGCCGAGCGCAGGCGCGCCAACAACGCCGTGACGAACATGGCGATGCTGAAAGCCAGGCCAGCGCCGAGCTGCAGCTTCCAGAACGGATAGTTGCTGACGGCAGCTCCGGGTGAATATTTCAGCCGGCGGCTTTCTCCATCGAGCCAGCCCCAATGAGCGCCCACCGTCCCTTCCCACTGGCGCTTCCATGGCTCGTCATACGCTTCGAACAAATTGATACGAACGTTCTCCCGACTGGCCTTGTCGAGCAGCTCGAAGGTGAAGCGCGCCTGATTGATGCGCGATGGCAGCGCACCGTCGCGCATGCGTCCTCGGCTCGGCCAGCCGGCCTCGCCGATGAAGATCTCCTTTCCGGGAAATGCCAGCGCGACCTTGTTGCGCGCGTCGAGCACATGCTGGGGCGCTTCCTCGGCGCGGGGCGGAACGTCTTCCCAATAGGGCAGGACGTGGATCGTCACGAAATCGACGTCATGGCCGAGTTCCGGGTAGCGCAGCCAGAAGTCCCAGGTGTCGGCGTAGCTCACGGGAACGCTGACGCGAACTTTGGCGGAGCGGATGGCCTCGCGAAGGCCCGCCTCGGGCAGTTCACCACGGAGCAGCACCTCGTTGCCGACGATGACTGCGGTGACGACGTCGGTAAATTGGTTGGCCAGCGACACCGCGGTTTCAATGAGGCTGGCATTCTTCAGACGATCGCGTCCGATCCAGACGCCGAGGATCACCTTCAGCCCGACCTTTGACGCGAGCTCGGGCACCTTGTCCAGGCCGTTCTCCACCGAGTAGATGCGGATGCAGGTGCTGATCTTGGCAAGATCGGCGATATCTTCCGCGATCTGGTCCGGGCTGATGACGGCGGAGGAATTCCACGGCGTCTGGTGGCCGCGAAATGGCGCATAGGAAACACAATCCAGTTTCTTCGCGAGATCGACGGGCGCGTGTCCCAATGGGACCGGCATCGCCAGCCAGCACCAAACCGCGACAATGATGCACATGGACAGTAGGAACAGCCATAGCGGCGCGGCAACCCTAAGCGGCGATCTTATGGCGGCGCCACCGGGCAACCGGCTCGCACGATTGGGGCTTGATCCGGCGGGAACATCGAGCTGCATCAGTTAAGCGCTCCGGGCTGCGTCCGAACCGACGATCGCAGGGGAGCGCGAGGAACCATCCAGTTCGCTGAAGAAAGCGATTGAAGACATCGTTTCAAATGCTTTAGCCTGGCCCGGTCAAGCCAAAGCTAAATCCCCAAATTCGCCGCACGCAACTACGGCAGACCCCATCCGTAGATTTACGGAAGAAGTATAGCAGTGTCTTTCATGTGCCTACAAACGCAGGAATGGCAATGGGCAGGCTACGCGCGTTCTTGAAGGCCCTGGCGATTGCGCGGGGAAGCTATTGATGCGGCGACGCGAGTTCATTGCAGGCGCGGCGGCGCTGGTGGCCTGTATGCAACTTTCGAGGCGGACTGGTCTACTGACGCCGGCCTCTGGCGAGGTACTGCCCCCCGGCAATCCGCTGCCTACCGGCTTCTACAATTTTACCGGCTCCAACCTCCCCAATTGGCAGAAAGCATCGGTGGCGCAGCAGCGCGGAGACGCCAATGCGATCATCGGCTGTCTCGGCGATTCAACGGTCGCCGGCCAGGGTGCCGCCAGCAACGAACTCGCGTCCAACGCCAAGAGCAAGTCGTGGCCAACGCAATTGGCAAGACTGACTCCGAACGGAAGCTGGTCAAGCGTATGGGGTGACAACAACGTCAGCGCCGCCACCGGCGACCTTCATGCCTTCGATGCGCGGCTTCATCCCGGTTGGCCGATCAGCAATATGAGGGCTCAAGTCGCTGGCGCTTGCAATGACGAGCGGAGAGTTCTGATTTGAATGTCAAACAGCAATTCCGTAGGATGGGCAGAGCGCAGCGAAACCCATCAGCTTCGGCGACGGCGGCACGAATGATGGGTTTCGCTGCGCTCTACCTATCCTACGTTTGATTTCAAACAGCAGTGAGGATGCGAGTCCGCATTCTCGCGGCGTTTTGCGCCCGAGCTTTGCGTCTCGTTTCACCCTCCTCGATATCAGAGGGCGCAGGGAAAGCCGGGTGCCGGTTGCACCCGTGGGTCCCGTGCAACAAAAAAGCACGGGGGTAGGACCACAGGTCAACCGAAGCATTCCGGCTTTCCCTGCGCGATGGTGTTACGGTTTCCTTCGTGCTCTCCTTGGTGACCGGGCTTTCTTGCCACCATCACCCGCGGGCAGCTCTTGCTGCTCGCGAGCTTAGCGCCAGCGTCGGGGCGCCAGAACCACACGACTTCGCCGTCCACGGATAGTTGCGTTCGTCTATCGCAACACCCGCGTCCACCGCATCTCACCGCAACGTTCGTGACGATCGCGACCCGCCCCTCATCCGCCGTGAGACGCGCGGAGTTAAATCACTGATTTGCCCGACGACGGAAGCGGAATGTTTTTCCTGCGAGGGCTGGACAGACTTTTGGTGATTTGCCCGTCGAGGCTGGGCAAGTATTCGCCGCGGGCGCGTCCTCGTAGAACGTCCTTTCTTTGCGCGACGCGCATGGCAATGAGGATGGAATTTTCTATGTGCAATCGCCCGCAACGGCGAATGCATTTCTGCGCCGTTCAAGGCTGATTGAATATTTGCCCAGCCTCGTCGGGTTGATTTGTCGCACCCGTTGCATCCACGTCGTCATTGCGAGCGGAGCGAAGCAATCCATAGCGCCGCCCGTGGAGACGTGGATTGCTTCGCTTCGCTCGCAATGACGCAGGGCCGTCATCCCCCAAAGCGGCCACTTGCGATTTAAAGACCAATTGGTCTATATATTGGCAATGAGCCACCAAACCCCAGCACAGTTGCCCCGTGGCCGCCCCCGAAGTTTCGACATGGAAGCTGCTGTCGAACGCGCGATGGGTGTGTTCTGGTCGCGCGGCTATCACGCCACGGCGCTCCCTGACCTTCTTCGTGCGACAAAGCTCTCGCGTGGCAGCCTTTACGCGGCTTTCGGTGACAAGCACTCGCTCTTCTTGCGCTCGCTTGATCGCTACATTGCCGATGCTCTGACAAGGATGGATATCGAACTCGACCCCCGCAGAGAGCCGGTCGACGGCCTGCGGGCCTACCTTGCCGGCTACGTTGACCGCACCAGCGGTGCCAATGGTCGGCGCGGATGCCTGCTGGTGGCCGCAGCCATGGAGCTGGCTGGCCAGGATACTGAAGTTGGTCGTCGCATCGCGAGCTTTTTCAAAGCCATGGAGGCCAGGGTGGCGGATGCGCTTTCTCGCGCGAAGGCGGCGGGCAAGTTGGCCGATGGTGTTGAGCCTTCAAGTGCCGCCCGAATTCTCGTCTGTTTCGTTGAGGGGCTGCGAGTGGTCGGCAAAACGGCACCGACTCGGATCACATCGCAAGCCACCGTTGACGCTCTTCTCGACCGCTTCATCAAGTAAACAACCCTTCGTCAGGTAATCGCCCCTTGGACGCCTCCGCTATTGGCGCAGCGATATCTAGACTGATCGGTCTTGAAAGGAAGATGCCCATGTCTGCCATCCAGATCGTCTGCGCGGTGGTCGTTCCGTTGCTCTGGGGTTATCAGTTCGTGGCCATCAAGGTGGGCGTCACGGAGTTTCCGCCTCTCTTCTTCCTCGCACTGCGCTTCCTGGCCATCGCGCTGCTGCTGGTTCCGTTCGTCAAGAGGCCCACGCGGCAACAGCTCGGCCCGATCGCAGCTATTTCGATTTTCTTTGGTGGACTGAACTTCGGACTCTTCTATGTTGGCCTTGGGCTCGGCTCGGGAAGCATGTCGGCCGTCGCATATCAGCTCGCCACGCCCTTTACTGTGCTGTTAGCCTGGCCGTTACTGGCGGAGAGGCCGTCTCTCACCACGTCCGCCGGAGTGGTGCTTGCATTCGTCGGCGTGGTCGTGTTGGCAGCGGAGCCTGGCCTGTCGGCAAATGCGCGTCCGCTGCTGCTTGTGGTCGGATCAGCCTTCGCATTCGCGGTGTCCAACGTCTTGACGAAACGCTACGGCCCTTTTGATCCCCTGGCGTTGATGGGGTGGTCGTCCCTGCTCACGGTGCCGCAGGTCATGTTGATGTCGCTGCTCCTTGAGTATGGACAACTGGCGAGCCTTGTCACAGCGGATCACCGTGGTTGGCTGGCACTCGCCTACACAATTTTCATCGGAGGAATTGTTGGGTTTGGCCTTTGGTTCTGGCTGATCGCCCGCTGCTCCATGGGCCGCGTCGCACCCTTCGGTCTGCTGCTTCCGGTGTTCGCCTTGATTTCGAGCGTGTTATTCCTTGGCGACCGCATGACTCCAAAGTTGATTGTCGGTGGGCTGCTCGCGATCTCCGGCGTCGCTATCACACAATTAAGACCGAGCGCTCGACCGATTTGAACCCGGAAGTCGCGTCGTGGCGACTTCCGGGTTTGTGAAGGGTTTCGGATGCCGGTCGCATGATTGACGGCGCGGCATATTCGGCGGCCGGCGTCCGAAACCCTTCAAAGGCGACCTTAAACTCGCAACCAGCGAGAGGCTGATCGCGGCTTAGCAGAGTCCTGGTGGGACTTAGCACAAGCGGCACGCCCCCCAGGATGCGCAGCAACCCGCGCAACCACCAACCCCCCAGCCACCATACCCCCAGCCACCGAACCCGATGTCGTCATCGAACCCGATGTCGTCATAGAACCCGACGCTGAACCCGCAGCCGCCGCAACCGCAACCACGGAAGCCAAGGCAACCACGGAAGCCACCGCAACCTCGGACGCCAACAAACCTGGCACCACCGCAACCTCGGCCGCCAACAAATCCGCCACCACCGCAACCTCGGATGCCAACAAACCCGCCACCACCGCAACCTCGACCGCCAGCAAATCCGCCACCACCGCAACCTCCGCCGCCGACAAATCCGGCACCACCGCAACCTCGGCCGCCGCCAAACCCGCCACCACCGCAACCTCGGCCGCCGCCGCAACCACCGCCACCATGACCGCACCCGCAACCGCCGCAGCCGCCGCCGCGCGCCAGCTGCACGCCGCGACCAAAGTTTTCTCTATCGAACAGATGGAACGTGGCCAGACTGACGTCGGCCATTTCCTCCTCGCCGAGAAAGAAGCGCTGATTTGGCGAGGTATTGTGAGGCTGCGGGACACCGGCAGCGGGCATCGTGGATGCGGATGCACTACCCGCCAGCGAAAGACCCAGTCCGACGGCACCTAGCACCTTCACGGTGGCGGCTTTGGTTGCGCGTTTCTGCTTCGAAGCCTGCTTGACCCTTGGCATGGTCGCACCCTCCGTAAGTTCTTGTGAAACGCTCCGGAAGAGTGCGCTCGGCGAAACCGGCGCGCAAGGGTTAGTTGTGCCATAACATGCGAAACATCTCATCGAGTTCCGTGCCGATTCTGGCCTCTTGCGTCATTTACTGCCGCGCAGCAATTGCGTCGCTTTGGGTGCGAAGCGGACAGCGACTTCAGTGGGTGGCACAAGCGGCGTAGGCGACGGAGCCCTTCTTCGAGCCGGGATCGCGGCACCAAGCCTTACCTCAAATCCCGAGATACCGGTGCTGCAAATCGGGCTCGGCGACCAGTTGCTCCGACGTGCCGCTCCACACGGTCCGACCGCGCTCGATGATGTAATGGCGGTCGGCGATGCGGGCGAGGTTTCCGACGTTCTTGTCGATCACCAGCACGGACTGGCCGCGTCCTTTCAGCATCGACAGGCAGCTCCAGATCTCGTCGCGGATCAAGGGGGCGAGGCCTTCGGTGGCCTCGTCCAGGATCAGGAGTTTCGGATTGGTCATCAGTGCGCGGCCGATGGCGAGCATCTGCTGCTCGCCGCCGGAGAGCGTGACGCCCATGTTGCTGCCGCGCTCGGCGAGCCGCGGGAACAGCGCGTGGATCTTCTCCAGCGTCCAGGGATCCGAGCTGCGCAGACGATTGCCTGAGGCCGCGACCAGGTTTTCGCGCACGGTCAGGTTCGGGAAGATCTGCCGGCCCTCCGGCACCAGGCCGATGCCGAGTTTCGCAATCTTGTAGGAGGGCAGGCCACGCACCTGTTGCCCGGCGAAGCGGATCGCGCCTGATCGCGCCGGGGTCAATCCCATGATGGAGCGGATCGTGGTGGTCTTGCCCATGCCGTTGCGGCCCATCAGCGCGACCATCTCGCCGCTCTTGATCGACAGCGACAGGCCGAACAGCACCTGGCTGAGGCCGTAGCAGGTCTCGATCCCCTCGATTTCAAGTAACGTGTCAGCCATGACGGGTCACCGCATGCTGCTCGCCGAGATAGGCCCGCTTCACCTCTTCATGCCGGCGGATCGCATCCGGCGTATCGCAGGCGATAACGCGGCCATAGACCAGGACCGTGATGCGGTCGGCGAGTGCGAACACCGCTTCCATGTCGTGCTCGACCAGCACGATGGTGAATTCCTTGCGCAGCTCCTTCAGCAGCCCGACCATCCGCGCGGACTCGGTGACGCCGAGGCCTGCCATCGGCTCATCCAGCAGTAGGAGCTGCGGCTTGGTTGCGAGCGCCACCGCGAGTTCGAGCTCACGCTGCTCGCCATGGCTGAGCTCGGAGACCAGGACATCGGCGCGCGATCCGAGGCCGACGCGTTCCAGCGCCGCACGCGCGGTATCGCGCAGGTGCTTCTCCTTGCGCGCATTGCCCCAGAAGCGGAAGGAGTGGCCGTCATGCGCCTGCGCCGCGAGCGCGACATTGTCGATCGCGGTGAAATCCTTGAGCAGCGAGGTGATCTGGAACGAGCGCGCCAGCCCGAGCCGGCTGCGCCGATAGGACGGCAGCCGCGTGACGTCGCGACCGGCAAAATGGATGCTGCCGGAATTCGGCATCAATTGCCCGGTCAACTGGCTGATCAGCGTGGTCTTGCCGGCGCCGTTGGGGCCGATGATCGCGTGCAACTCGCCGCGCGGCACCTCGAGCGACAGATTGTCGGTGGCGAGGATGCCGCCGAAACGGCGCACCAGATTGTCGACGCGAAGCAGGGGATCAGCCACGACGCACCCTCCCGAGCAGGCCCATGATGCCACCACGCGCGAACAGCACGATCAAGACCAATAGCGGGCCCATGATCAGCGCCCAATATTCGGTGAATTGCGACAGCAATTCTTCCAGCACGAGGAAGACGATCGCGCCGATCAACGGGCCGAACAGCCAGCCCATGCCGCCGAGGATCACCATCACCATGAGTTCGCCGGAGCGGGTCCAGTACATCACGGCCGGGCTGACGAAATCCGTATTGTTGGCGAGCAGTGCGCCGGCAAGGCCACAGATCGTGCCCGCGATGACGAAGCAGGTCAGCCGGTAGCGATAGGCCGGAAAGCCGATCGCCTGCATGCGCTGCTCGTTGGAGCGCACGCCCTGCACCACCAGGCCGAACCGCGAATTGACGATGCGCCAGATCAGGTAGATGCCGCCGAACAAGCAGGCGAGGCAGAGATAGTAGAACTGCGTGCGGTCCGAGAGGTTGATCAGCCCGTCGAAGGTGCTGCGCTTGTAGATGGTCAGGCCGTCGTCACCGCCATAGCGCGACAGCGCGGAGGCGACGTAATAGGCCATCTGCGCGAAGGCGAGCGTGATCATGATGAAATAGACGCCGCGGGTGCGCAGGGAGAGCGAGCCGATCACCAGCGCAAACAAAGCGGAGACGGCGAGCGCCACAGGCCACTGGATGAAGCCGGAGCCGATGCCTTCGGCGGCCAGGATGCCGACGGCATAGCCGCCGATGCCGAGATAGGCGGCGTGGCCGAAACTCATCATGCCGCCGTAACCCATCATCAGGTTCAGGCTCGAAGCCGCCAGCGCAAAGATGATGATGCGCGTGAACAGCGTCAGGATGAAGATGTTGCCTGTAACAGCCGAATAGACCGGCAGCAGGACAAGCGCGGCGCAAACCACCGCCACAACGGCGTTGCTGGCGTTGAGCTTGAACTTCATCGCTTGGCGGCCGGAAACAGCCCCTCCGGCCGCACGACCAGCACGATCGCCATCAACAAATAGATCAGCATCGAAGACAAAGCGGGTGCGGCGGTCGAGGCAGCGGCGCCGCTCAGCACCTTGCGCAGGAGATCCGGCAGGAAGGCGCGGCCGAGCGTGTCGATCAGGCCGACGAAGATCGCGGCGAGGAAGGCGCCGCGGATCGAGCCGATGCCGCCGATCACGATGATGACGAAGGCGAGGATCAGGATGTTCTCGCCCATGCCGATCTGCACGGTCAGGATCGGCGCCTGCATCAAGCCGGCAAGGCCCGCGAGCGCGGCGCCAAGGCCGAACACCAGCGTGAACAGCAGCTTGATGTTGATGCCGAGCGCACCGGCCATCTCGCGGTTGGAGGCGCCGGCGCGGATCAGCATGCCGATGCGGGTGCGCATCACCACGAGATAGAGCAGCGCGGCGACCAGCAGCGCGACAATGATGATCGAGAGCCGGTAGGCCGGGTAGTACACGCCGGGCAGAAGCTGGACCGGGGTGGTCAGCCATGTCGGCAGCGGCAGCGCGAGGCCGGCCGGCCCCCAGATCAGCCGCACCATGTCATTGAAGAACAGGATCAGGCCGAAGGTCGCCAGCACCTGGTCGAGATGGTCGCGGCCATAGAGATGCCTGAGCGCCACGAATTCGAGGGCGATGCCGAGCAGAAGCGTGGCGGCCAGCGCGAGGATCGCGCCAAGCACGAAGCTGCCGGTCCAGCCGACAAAGGTCGCGGCGAAATAGGCGCCCATCATGTAGAGCGAACCATGCGCCAGGTTCACGAAATCCATGATGCCGAACACCAGCGTGAGCCCGGCCGCCAGCAGGAACAAGAGCAGGCCGAACTGCAATCCGTTCAGAAGTTGTTCGATCAGAAGGAACATCGGGAGCTTAAGTCAGCCTCACAAACAAAACAGCGGCAGCGCGCATGCGCCGCCGCCTTCTCCCTCGCCCCGCCCTTGCGGGGTCGAGACGAGCGAAAGCTCGCTCTGAGAGCGCCGGGGTGAGGGGCTGCCTCCACGAACACCGCGCTCGCGGAGAGGCCCCCTCACCCGGATCGCAAGAGCGATCCGACCTCTCCCGGCAAGCTGGGCGAGGTGATTTACCTTCACTTCATCGGACACTTGTCGTGAAAGCGGTCCTGGTCGTTCTCGACGATGGTTGCGACCGTCTTCAGCGATAGCTGACCGTCCGCGTCCTTGACCACGTCCTGCAGGTAGAAATTCTGGATCGGGATGTGGTTGTTGCCGTATTTGAACGGGCCACGCAGCGACTTGAAGTTCGCCTTCTCCATCTCCGCCTTCATCGCGTCCTTTTTGGTCAGGTCGCCCTTCACTGCGACCACCGCGCTGTTGATGAGCTGGGCGGCGTCATAGGCCTGCGCGCCGTAATAGGTTGGGCGCAGGTTCGCGTATTTCTTGCGGTAATCGGCGACGAAACGCTTGTTCTCTTCATTCGGCAAATCGTTCACCCATTCCTGGGCCCCGGGAATGCCGAGCGCGTTCTCCTTTTGCAGCGGCAACGACAATTCGTCGATGGTGAAGGCGGTGTAGAGCGGGATCTGCTGCTTGATGCCAGCCTGCACATACTGGTTGAGGAACTGCACGCCGGCCGCGCCCGGATAGAACACGAAGATCGACTCGGCCTTCGAGTTGCGCGCCTTGGTCAGCTCGGCGGAGAAATCGAGCTGGCTCGGCCACACCGTATATTCTTCGCCGACCACCTCGCCCTTGAAGGTGCTCTTGACGCCCGCGAGCATGTCCTTGCCGGCGGCATAGTTCGGCCCGATCAGGAACACCGATTTCACGCCCTTTTGGTTCATGTAGAGGCCCATGGCGGCGGGCGTCTGGTCGTTCTGCCAGGAGGTCGAGAAGATGTAAGGGGAGCAGAGCTCGCCGGCGAGCTGCGACGGACCGGCATTGGCCGAGATCAGGAAGGTCTTGCTGTCGACGGCGGTCTTCAGCGAAGCCAGCAGCACGTTCGACCAGATGTAGCCGACGATGAAATCGACCTTGTCGGACTGCACCAGTTTCTCCGTCTTCTGCTTGCCGATATCGGGCTTCTGCTGGTCGTCCTCGTAGATCACCTCGACCGGCTTGCCGTCCATCTTGCGGCCGAGATGGTCGAGCGCCAGCTCGAACGAGTTCCGCATATCGTTGCCGATGACGGCGGTCGGACCGCTGAAAGTCGAGACAAAGCCGATCTTGATGGTGTCAGCCGCCAATGCGGGCTGCGCCAGCGCCAGCGCGGTGACGCCCGCCAGCCAAAATGACGTTTTCATGTTCACTCCCCTCCTCCTCAACCATTCCAACCGACCCGCCAGGCGGGTGAACCGTCCGGCAGCGTTGTCCGTGCCCCCGTCACTCCCTTTTTAGGTGACGTGTTTTGTGCGCGGAATCCTGACCGGGCAGCAAGCGCGAACCGAAGGCGGCGTTTAGAACCTTCGGCGCATGCTTACGCCTGATCTGCACCATAATTCGTAAAATGCGAGGCTGGCAAGAATTATAGTGCCGGTTGCGCGGGCAACCATTGTCGCAGTTTTGCAGCTGTTGCCGGCCGCCTTTGCGGCGCTCCACTACACGAGATATTCCGCGTCCTCGATGACGTAGGACGTGTGGCGGAAATCCCGGATGCTCGCGACCCTGTCGGCCTGCCAGTCCAGCAGCACGAAATATTTCGGCCGCGTCGCGGCGGGCGCCGTGGGGTCGAACACCAGAATCGCGGGACGGCCTTCCACAAGCCCCGGCACCAGATGCCAGTCGCTGGCCTTGGCATAATTGCCGAAATAGCGCGAAACTTCGGCCTTGCCATTGAGCCGGGTCCTGCTGACGAGATCAAGCTTGATGTCGTCGGCGATCATGGTGCGGATGGCGTCGAAATCGCGGGCGTTGAAATGGGTGACATAGGCGGAAAGACGGGCCCGGTCGGCGTCCGTCAGCTTCGGCCGCGGCGCGTCGTCGCCTTCTTGCGCGAGCTCGCGCAGCCGGGACCGGCCACGATGCAAGGTGGCCTTTGCCGCGACCAGGCTCAGGTCCATGATCTCGCAGACTTCCGCCAGCGAATAGCCGAGCACGTCCATCAGGATCACGCTGCTGCGCTGCGCCACCGGCAAGCTCATGAAGGTGCGCAGGCTGGCGGCTGCGATCTCGCGGCGGGCGATGTCGTCGAACTCGTCGGCCATCATATCGACCTCCTCCGCCGATCGGAGCGCGTCCTGCCGATGGCGGCGGCGCAGGAAATCGAGCGCGGCGTTGTGCGCTATCCTGAACAGCCAGCCTTGCGGGTTTTGAACCTCGCCGACGGAAGGAAACGCTTCCACCGCCTTGATCAGCGCATCCTGCAACACGTCCTCGCCGTCGATCACCGAACCGACCATGCGGGAGCAATAGCGGTGCAGCCGGGGCCGCAGCACGACCAGGAGATTGTCGAGACCGGCCGCCGAGGCATCGGACACTGGCGCCATCCTCCCTGCTCAGGACTCATTCCCTATCTGGTCCGGATCATGCTCCAGCATACGGTAGTTCCCGACCACCCTGGCGCTGCGAACCAGCGGCGGCTCGGCGCAGCGGTCGCGAATGCCGCTCTGGAACGCCTTGAACGCGGCCAGTTGCGGCAACGGGCTGGAGCCGTCGTCGGATGCGGTCTCCACGACATGGATGAACGTGTCGTCCTCCAGCCGCAGCGTTAGATAACGCACCCCATCGGGCTTTGCCGCCTTCAGTTCCGCAAACACCGCCGCAACCAGTTCGGCGTTCGTATCGGCCATTTCGGGCTTCGTTTTGTACCTGATCAGCCTGGTCGTCATCGTCCTCTCCCTGGTTCGCGCCGCGATGCGGAGGCTATCGCGCACCCCAAGGACGTTTGACGACGGCCAAAGGATACGATCCCAGGAAGAATTTTTCCGGCCGCATCCTTTGCCCCTCCCGGCTCGTCTTGCCCGCGGAACACGCCGCCACGGGGCAGCGCGACACATGGAGGACAGACAATGAATGACCCCACCAATCGGGCCGAACAACGCTGGGTGCTCGGCATCACCTCACTGGCATCCTTTATGATGGCGCTCGACGCCCTGGTCATCACGACCGGATTTGCGACCATCCGCGCCGACTTCGGCAGCCCGGTCGAGACGCTGCAGTGGACAGTCAACGCCTTCAATCTCACCTTCGGGGTACTGCTGCTTACCGGGGCCGCGCTCGGCGACCGTTTTGGACGGCGGCGGATGTTTGCAAGTGGAATCGCCGTTTTTGTGCTGGCATCCGCCGCCTGCGCTCTGTCGAACGGACCCGTATCACTGATCGCCGCCCGCGCGCTGCAAGGTGCCGGCGCCGCCCTTGTCATGCCGCCTGCAATGGCAATACTCGGCAGCACGTTCGCTCGTGAGGAGCGCGCCCGCGCGCTCGGCATCTTCGCCAGCATCACCGGCTGCGCGCTGATCATTGGGCCCACGATCGGCGGCTTCATCACCGAAAGTTTCGGATGGCGTTGGATCTTCTGGATCAACCTGCCGATCGGTGCGATCGCCATCGCGCTGGCGCTGACGCGGCTGCGCGAAAGCTTCGGTCCGGCCGCAGCGCTTGACATCCCGGGCTTGCTGCTGGTCGCCATTGCCGCATTTGCGCTGGTCTGGGCGCTGTTGCGCGGCAATGCGATCGGTTGGACGAGCCCCGAGGTGGCGGGCACGCTTATCGCCGGCGTTTTGTTCTCGGTCGCTTTCGTGCTGTGGGAATCGCGCGCGGCTGCACCGATGGTGCCGATGCGGCTATTCACGTCGAAATCGTTCGCCGCGGGCATATGCGCGAGCTTCCTGTTCTACGCCGCTATGTACGGGGTGCTGTTCCTGCTGCCGCAATTCCTACAGATCGGGCTCGGCTTCAGCCCGTTCGGCACCGGGCTGCGGCTATTGCCATGGACAGCAACATTGTTCGTGACGGCACCGGTTGCGGGCGCGATGGTCAGCCAATTCGGTGAACGGCCGCTGGTGGTAGCGGGATTGCTGATGCAAGCGATCGGTCTTGGCTGGATCGCCATGGTTACGGCGCCCGGCCTCCCTTATTCCGCCCTCGTTGCTCCGCTGGTGCTGGCCGGCGTCGGAGTATCGATGTCGATGCCGGCCGCCCAGAACGCGATCCTTGGCTCAGTGGCGGTGCCCGAGATTGGCAAGGCGTCGGGTATCTTCAACATGGGCCGCTTTCTCGGCGGCATGTTCGGCATCGCCGCAATGGTCACGACCTTTTCCGCTGCGGGCGCGGCCGACAGCGCTGTGCACTTCAACAAGGGGTTTGCAGCGGCGATGATGTCGGCGGCAGCGCTCTCGCTGGCCGGCGCATTGGTTGGCCTGATGCTTCCAGCGCAGTCGCCGATCACGGCCACGGCACCACGGAAGGCCTAAGCCATACGTTTTTCGCTATCGTGCGATTAGAAAGAAGCGCCTTGGAACGCCTGGGTGGATGAATACATAATAGGAGGGAAGACACCGAGAATCCTGGGGCCATATTCGATGACGACGCCGCCGAAAGATCCGCATCACGTGGTGATTGTCGGCGCCGGATTTGGCGGCCTGGAGGCGACCTTTGGGCTCGCCGGTGCGCCGGTGAAGATTACCTTGATCGATCGCCGCAACCATCATCTGTTCCAGCCGCTGCTCTACCAGGTCGCAACCGCTTCGCTGGCGACCTCCGAAATCGCCTGGCCGATCCGCTACCTCCTGCGCGACCGCCGCGAGGTGACGACGCTGTTCGCCAACGTCAACAGCATCGACACCGAAGGCAAGCGTGTCGTGCTCGATGATGGCGACAGCGTCCCCTACGACACGCTGATCCTGGCGACCGGCGCACGCCACGACTATTTCGGCCACGACGAATGGGAGCCGTTCGCACCGGGCCTGAAAACGCTCGAGGATGCCACCACGCTGCGGCGCCGCATCCTCGTTGCCTTCGAGCGCGCCGAGCGCGAGACCGATCCGGCGCGGCGCGCGGCGCTACTCACCTTCGTCATCGTCGGCGCCGGACCGACCGGCGTCGAAATGGCCGGCACCATCGCCGATCTCGCACGCGATACGCTGGCGCCCGACTTCCGCAACATCGACACCCACAAGACCCGCGTCGTGCTGATCGAGGCGGGCTCGCGGGTGCTCGCGGGCTTTCCCGACGATCTCTCGACTTATGCGCAGCGCTCGCTGGAAAAGCTCGGCGTCGAGGTCATGCTGGGCGCGCCGGTCACCGAATGCGATGCCGACGGCGTGGTTTATGGCGGCAAGAGGCTGGAGGCGCGGACCATCATCTGGGCCGCCGGCGTGCGCGCCTCGCGGGCCGCCGAATGGCTGAACGCCCCCGCCGACCGCGCCTACCGGCTGCAGGTCAATCCCGACCTCACCGTCCCCGGCCATCCCGACATCTTTGCGATCGGCGACACCATCACGATCGCCGGCCCCGACGGCAAGCCGGTGCCCGGCATCGCGCCGGCGGCGAAGCAGGAAGGGCGTTATGTCGCATCGCTGATCAGGGCGCGGCTCGAGGGCCGCACGCTGCCGCCATTCCGCTACAAGCACCAGGGCAGCCTCGCCCAGATCGGCAAGCGGCTCGCCGTGATCGATTTCGGCTGGCTCAAGCTGCGCGGCGCCATCGCCTGGTGGATCTGGGGCATCGCCCACATCTACTTTCTGATCGGTATCCGACACCGCCTCAGCGTCGCGCTGAGCTGGCTCTGGATTCACGCCCGCGACCAGCGCGCGGCCCGGCTGATCACGCAAGGCAGCAGCAAGGTGGCGCGATAACTTTAACGAAAAAGAACCGCTGGAACGTCCTTATTGCGGGCAGCGACCCCGCAGCGATGATTGAAATATGAGCACTCAAACCTCCCCCAGGAAGCCGCGCCGGCCGAGAGCTGCGCAAGCTGCTTCTGTCAATTCCGGCCCGACACTCGACCTCGATCGCTACGTGCCGGGCTTCGTCACCTTCATTGCCAACAAGCTCTCGAACAGCGCCACCACGCTCTACCAGCGTCATTTCGGCGTCAACGTCACCGAGTGGCGGATCATGTCGCAGCTCGCGATCGAGCCGGGCATCCCGGCCTCCCGCATCTGCCACATCATCGGCTTCGACAAGGGACCAGTGAGCCGGACGCTGGCGCTGTTGCAAAAGCGCGGGCTGGTCGCGATCCGCGCCAACCCGCATGACGGCCGCAGCCATTCGATCGCGCTGACGGCCAGAGGCCGCGCGATCCATGACAAGGTTATCGTCGCCGCGCTCGATCGCGAGCGTCGGCTGTTGTCCTGCCTGCGCAAGGACGAGCGGGAGGTGTTGATCGATCTGTTGCGGCGGCTGCACAACAATCTCGGCGCCGTCACCGGCCGGACCGGCTCCTGACTCCAGGCCCGGTGTCAGCCGGCGCAGGCGATCCATTCACGCGAAGCATCATCGTCCAGTACCGCTACCGCGCCGGCGCGGCGCGTCAGCACCGCGCGCTGGTTGATGTAGCCCTTGTCGGTGATCTCGCCGCCGTCGACGGAGGCGGGCTCCGCAAGCAACAGCGCGCGCGTGGCATGGCCGGAGGAGTTGCCGCTCTGCGCCTTCAGTCTTGCAAGACCCTGCCCGATCGCGCCGCGGATCATTTCATGGCCGATCACATCGGAAACATCGGCGCTGTCAGGCAACCCGGCCCGCGCGCGGCAGGCGGCGATATTGGGGAATACCAGGAAGCGAACCTCGTCGCCGCCATGACCGGTGACGACGATGTCCTGCGCGAGCGGCGCCAGTGCGGCGATGCCGGCGACGCGCAGCGTGCCGACGCTGACCCAGGTGCCGGAATTGAGCTTGAAATCCTCGGCAACGCGGCCGTCGAAGAACAGCCCGCGCTCCGGCTGTTCCGGATCGGCAAACTTCACGGCATCGCCAATCCGGTAAAAGCCCTCCTCGTCGAACGCCTGCGCGGTCAGCTCCGGCGCCTTCCAGTAGCCCGGCGTGACATTGGGGCCGCGCACGCGCACCTCGAGCTTGTCGCCGGAGGCGACGAGCTTCAATTCGGTGCCCGGGACCGGCACGCCGATATTGCCGGAACGCTCCGCCAGGAAATGGCAGTCGGTCGCGAGCGGCGACGTCTCGGTCGAGCCCCAGGCCGACACCATCGGAAGCCGGCGGCCGACCGTCTTCATGGACAATTCTTCCAGCGCGTCCCAGAGATTTTGCGGCAGCGCCGCGCCAGCATAGAAGGCGAACTTCACCTCGCCGAAGAATTTCCGCCGCAACGCGTCATCGCCCTGAAGCGCCGCGATCAGCATGTCGAAACCGCGCGGCACGTTGAAATAGACCGTCGGCACCACGCTGCGCAGATTGGCGAGCGAGGTCGCGAACAGGCCGGGCGCTGGCTTGCCGCCGTCGATATAAAGCGTGCCGCCGTTGCGCAGCACCAGATTGAAATTGTGGTTGGCGCCGAAGGTGTGGCTCCAGGGCAGCCAGTCCAGGATCACGAGATCGTCGCTGTCAGCATCGAGGAAGGTCCAGGTCTGGGCCTTGGCCTGCTGGCTCGAGGTCAGCATCCGCTGGGTATTGATCACGGCCTTCGGCGCGCCCGTCGACCCCGAGGTGAACAGGAATTTTGCAATGGTGTCCGGTGTCACCGCAGCGAAGGCTTTTTCCACGTCCGCGGTCTCCGGCGTAGCCGCGTCGCTGTCGTCGGCATTGCCGCTGATGATGCTCGCGGTATGCAGCGGCTTGACCGCGGCAAGCGCCGCCGCGAACGGCCTGGCGGCGGAAACATAGATCGCGCCGGGCTCGAGCAGCCGGACCATGCTCTTCAGCTTGTCGAAATCTTTCGACATCAGCGAATAGGCCGGCGAGATCGCCGCCGAGGGCACGCCGACATGCTGGGCGGCGAGCCCGAGCAGCGCATGATCGATGCTATTATCAGAGAGGATCATCACCGGACGTTCGACGCCGAGACCCTGCCCAAGGATCCAGGAGGCAAGCGAACGCACCTGCCGCAGGGCATCGGCATACCTGATGGTGGTCCAGGGCGCCTCGACATCGGCGCGCTCGGCGAGGAAGACCCGGTTCGGCGCCAGCCGCGCCCAATGCTCCAGCCAGTCGCCGACGCAGCGCGCGCCTTCGCGCAGGGGCACGGTCGATCTCACGATGATGCTGCCGTCGTTCCGCCGATCGGCAACGATCGCGGGCACGGCAAACAGCATTTCGGGATCATCGCGGCGGGCGACGGCTAAGGTCATTGGGGCTTCCTCACACGCCCTCTTTGCTGGGGCTGGCTCTGCTCTACGCGACTATCCCGCGATCAGGCAATGTCGCCGCACGCCGCGGATAGAGGATCGCAAAGCTTGCGGTACTGCGCCCAAAAATTGGGCAGAGCATCGCAACCGGTCGTCGTTGCGCGCTTCTGCCGGTTCTCGGCGAGAGACTTAAGTCACGGAGATTACAGCCCGATTTCCGCAAGCACCCCAATACTGCAAATGTACACAATGGCACATCGCTTGCTTCGGTGGGCTTGGGTTTTGTCAGGCCGGGCGCCGTCGATTGTGACGGAGATCGGCCGACCAAATGGACGAGGCACCACGTGACTGAAACCGTCGCTGAGATCCTTGCTGCGCACCGCGCCGGCACCATGACGCCTGCGGAAACGGTCGCGCGCAGTTTTCAGCGCATCCACGACCATGGCGATCCCGCCGTCTTCATCACCCTGCGCGCCGAGAAAGACGCGCAAGCCGAAGCCGAGGCGCTGGCCGGCAAGGACGCCGCGCGCCTGCCGCTTTATGGCGTGCCGGTCGCGGTGAAGGACAATATCGACGCCGCGGGAATGTCGACCACGGCGGCTTGTCCAGCCTTCTCCTATAGGCCGACGCATGACGCGACTGCCATCGCGCGGTTGCGCGCGGCCGGCGCCATCATCATCGGCAAGACCAATCTCGACCAGTTCGCGACCGGCCTGGTCGGCGTGCGCTCGCCCTACGGGATCCCCAGGAATCCGGTCCGCGACGACCTCATTCCGGGCGGATCGAGCTCGGGATCGGCGGTTGCAGTCTCCGCCCGACTGGTGCCGCTGGCGCTGGGCACGGATACCGCGGGAAGCGGCCGCGTGCCGGCGATGCTCAACAACATCGTGGGACTGAAGCCAAGCCTCGGATTGATCTCGACCGCCGGCGTGGTGCCCGCCTGCCGCACGCTCGATTGCATCTCGGTGTTCTCGCTCACCGTCGACGACGCCATGACGGCGCTGAAGGTGATGGCCGGCACTGATGGCGCCGATCCCTTCTCGCGCGAGCGGCCGCTTGGCGAGATGACGGAGTTGCCGGCCAAGCTTCGGCTCGGTGTCCCCCGCAAAGGGCAGTTGATCTTCTTCGGCGACCGCCAGTCGGAGCAGCTTTATGCTGAGGCGATCGAGCGCTGGGCCGCGCTCGGCGCGACGCTGGTCGAATTCGACCTCGAGCCGTTCTACGAGACCGCGCGGCTGCTCTACGAAGGCCCGTGGGTTGCCGAGCGCTATCTGGTGATCCGCGATCTGCTCGCCTCGTCGCCGGAGTCAATCCACCCGGTCACGCGCGAGATCACCGCGGCCGGCGCGCGGCTCACCGCCGCCGAAACCTTTGCCGCGCTCTATCGGCTGCAGGCACTGCGCCGGACCGCCGAGCGCGCCTTCGCCTCGATGGAGGCGATCGTGCTGCCGACGGCGCCGACGGTCTATTCCACCGCGCAGGTATTGGCCAATCCGATCGAGCTCAACAGCCGGCTCGGCACCTATACCAATTTCGTCAACCTGCTCGACCTCTGCGGCCTCGCGCTGCCCTCGGCGATGCGGCCAGACAGCGCGCCGTTCGGCATCACGCTGCTGGCGCCGGCCGGCCGCGACGCGCTGCTTGCCAGCATCGGCCGCGTCTTCCATGCCGATACAAAGCTGCCGATCGGCGCGAAGTCGCTGCCGCAGCCGCTGCTCGCTCCGCTACCGCCGTCAAGCGGCGAAGACATTCCGATTGCTGTGGTCGGCGCGCACCTGTCCGGCATGGCGCTGAACGGCGAGTTGCGCGCGCTCGACGGACGTTTGCTCGAGGAGACCGCGACCGCGCCGGACTACAAGCTCTATGCGCTCGGCACCACGCCGCCGAAACCCGGGATGCTGCGCGTCGAAGCGGGCAGCGGCGCATCGATCGAGCTCGAACTCTGGGCGCTCTCGCCGTCATCCTTCGGCAAGTTCGTCGCCGCGATCCCGCCGCCGCTCTCGATCGGCACCATCCGCCTCGCCGACGGCCGCGAGGTGAAGGGCTTTATCGTGGAGCCGGCGGCGATCAACGGCGCCCGCGACATCTCCGCCTTCGGCGGCTGGCGTGCGTTCATGGCGGAGACGCCTACCACATAACAGCCGTCATTCCGGGATGCGCCGAAGGCGCAGGCCCGGAATCCATCGGGCCGCGGATGACGTGGACGAATGGATTCCGGGCTCGCGCTTCGCGCGCCCCGGAATGACAGAAACAAATGGATACCCTGCGAAACTACACTGACACCGCGTAGATCTCGTATTCGCCGCGCACCAACGTGATGTGGGCGCGCATGGCGGCGGCGGCGCCGGTCTTGTCGCCGCGCAGGATCGCGACCACGACGCGATCGTGCTCGACATGCGATTTTGCCAATCGTCCGAGATTGCGGAACTGGGCGCGGCGGAACGGCTGCACCCGGACCCGTGTCGCCAGTGTCATCTCGGCGATATAATCGTTGTGCGAGCCGGCATAGATCGTGTTGTGGAAGCGCTCGTTGACCTCGTGAAAGCGCTCGGGATTTCCGGTGTAGCTGAGCACGCGCAATTCCTCATGCACGGCTTCGAGCGCATGCCGGTCGGTTGCCGTCATCCGCTCCGCAGCGAGTCCCGCGCACAGCGCTTCCAATTCCGCCATCGCCTCGAACATGCCGGTGAGCCGTTCGATCGACGGCCGCGCCACCACCGCGCCGCGATGGGCGCGCGCTTCGACCAGGCCGCTCGCCGCAAGCTGGCGCAGCGCCTCGCGCACCGGCGTGCGCGAGACATTGAAGCGGCGCGCGATATCGGTTTCATCAAGCGGCGAGCCCGGCCCGAGCGCGCCGCGCACGATCTCATCGGCGAGCTGCAGGCGCAGCTCTTCGGCGCGCGTGATCCTGGATTGTTGCGGAGACGGACGGTCGACGCGCCGCACCAGCATGTCCGGTCCGGCGGCAGCAGGGCGACGCGGAAGATCGTCCAGACTCATGTCTTCGGATCCTTCGGTTCGTCGATGATGCTGACATGAGCGGCGACGATTCTCCAGCCTTCGGGGAAGCGTATCCACGTCTGCATCTGCCGTCCCACCTTGCCAGGTGCGGAGTCGCGATAGAACAGCGTCGAAGCGACCGCGGTGTCGCGGCCGTAGGTCGATATCACGGTCTTGTCGGTCCGGCGGTTGAGCCCGGCCGGCGAGCGTCCGGCGCGGAACGCCATGATCGCGTCATAGCCATAGAGATTCTCGCCCATGCCGTAGCGCAGCGTGCGCTTGTCGTTGCGGAACAGCTCATCCAGCACGGCGACGTCGTTCGACACCAGCGCCTTCTCGTAGCGCTCAAACTGCGCGCTCACTTCGGCAAGCACGTCGGGCAGATCGATTTCCATTCGCTAGATTCCTCGCGGCAGCGGCGCTGCGGCCGCGCCCATTTGCTCCAAAGCGTACGCAACCCGCAGCGCGATGTCCTCGCGCCAGGGCGCGGCGATGATCTGCACGCCGATCGGCATCGGCAGAAGCGGAACCGGTACCGCCACCACCGGCAGGCCGATGAACGAAATCGGCTGGGTGTGGATGCCGATATTGGCGCGCACCGGCAGTTCGACGCCATCGAGCGTGAAGTTCACCTGCCCAAGCTTCGGCGCCACGCAGGGCGTTGCCGGAGCCAGGATCACGTCGACCGTCTTGAACAGTTCCAGCACCTTTTCGCGGTACCAGCGGCGGAACTTTTGCGCCTTGTCGACATAGGGCGCCGGGATCATCGCGCCGGCGATCAGGCGATCGCGCACCGCGGGATCGAAATCATTCGGCCGCGTGCGCAGGCGATCGAGATGCAGCGAAGCGCCTTCCGTTGTCGTGATGACATAGGCCGCCGAGCGGGCCCGCGCGGCTTCCGGAATTTCGACCGTACGCGCCGCGTTGAGCGCCTTGGCGATGCGGCCGACGGCTTCAACTGCCTCCGGAAAGACGTTCTGCTGGAAATAGCCGCCGGCAATGGCGATGCGGAGATCACGGATGCCTCGCGCAAGCTGTGGCACAACCGGCTCGACCGGCCGCGGGCTGCAGGCGGCATCATCAGGATCCAGTCCTTGCATCGCGTCATAGGATAATGCGAGGTCACCTGCGCTTCGCGCCAGCGGCCCGAGATGATCAAAGCTCGCGACGAACGGAAAAGAACGCGCGCGCGACAGCCGGCCATAGGTCGGCTTCAGACCGAAGATACCGCAGAAGGACGACGGCACGCGGATGGAGCCATTGGTGTCGGAGCCGAGCGCGATCGGCACCAGGGCGCCGCCGACCGCACTGCCGGAGCCGCCCGAGGAGCCGCCCGCCATCCGCGTCGGATCGTGCGGATTGCGCGACGGACCGTCATGCACGTTCTCGCCGGTGAAGTCATAGGCGTATTCGCCCATGTTGAGCGCGCCGACCAGCACGGCGCCGGCTGCTTCCATCCGCTCGATCAGCGTCGCATCGCGCGCGGCCGGCGGCAGATCGCGATTGATCTTCGATCCGGCGCGCGTGGAGAGGCCCTGCACGTCGAACAGGTTCTTCACCGCGAAGGGCACGCCCGCGAGCGGGCCGACGGTCTGGCCGGCCGCAATCGCTGCATCAAGGGCTTTGGCCTTGGCGCGGGCGCGATCGGCGGTGATGTCGGTGAAGGCGTTGAGCACGGAGTCGTGCTTGGCGATGCGGGCGAGCGCCGCCTCGGTTGCTTCCAGCGCGGAGAGCTTTCGCGCGGCGACGGCCTGCGCTATGTCGGCGGCGGACAAGGATTGATCGGTCATTGCGCTATCAGGCCGAGTAGACACTGGCCGGCTCGGTCTCGTCAGGCAGCGGGAATTCGTCCACCATCCGTGCCAGTCTCAGCGAGACCTCAAGATTGGCGCGAACCGCCGGCCGCCAGGCGTCCTCGACCGGCAACCCGATCGCCGTTGCCACGGCGTCGATATAGTCATCCAGCTTGTCGGCAGCCATGACTCTCCCACCCGACGATCTCAACTCAACCACGATCCGATGACTTGGATCGAATCACAACCTCATCTGTTTTATCGAGTGCCGGGAAAGCCTGCGTGCCTGTTTTCTTTCCGGAGGCTGCTCAATGAACAGGCAACGGCGGATGCGGGATCGCCGTCAGCAGCTCCTTTGTATAGGCTTCCTGCGGATCGCCCAAGACCTTTTCGGAACTCCCCTGTTCGACGATCTTGCCGCTGCGCATCACGATGACGCGGTCGCACAACAGGCGCACGACGTTGAGATCGTGTGATACGAAAAGATAGCTCATCCCCATCGACTGCTTGAGATCCTGCAACAGGTTCAGCACCACCGCCTGCACCGAGACATCGAGCGCGGCCGTCGGCTCATCGAGAATGACAAGCTTTGGATGCAGTGCAATCGCCCGCGCGATGCCGACGCGCGCCTTCTGGCCGCCGGACAGTTGATGCGGGAAGCGGTCGAGGAGATTGACGGGAAGACCGACCAGCGTGGCGAGTTCCTCGCAGCGGGCCCGCAACGCGTCCCGTCCCCTGATGTCGCCGAGTTGCAGAAGCGGATCGGCGATCGCGCGCGCAGCGGTGAAGCGGGGATTGAGGCTGTCGGTCGGATCCTGGAACACCATCTGGATCCGGCTGCGCAGCGGCAATCGCGCAAAGGATTGCGGCTTGATCTCGCCGATCTCTTCATCATCGAAGGCGATGCGGCCAGAGGTCTGGTCCAACAGCCGCATCACCATCATCGACGTGGTCGATTTGCCGCAGCCGGATTCGCCGACCAGGCCGACGCTCTCGCCATGGCCGACATGGAAACTGATGCCGTCGACGGCGCGGAACACCTCCTGCTCCACCGGCGGCTTGCGGCCGAACAATTTTGACAGCACCGCACCTGCGCCCTGGCGCGGATATTCCTTGACGAGCTTTTCGACGAGGAGGAGCGGCTCTGTCTTCTCGTCACCCCCGGGCTTGACCCGGGGGTCCATCCCTTCAGGAGAAGAGTTTTTCGAAGACTGATGGATGGCCGGGTCAAGCCCGGCCATGACGGGCTTCGCATCCTCTTCCGGCAGCAGATCGCGCAGCGACACGCCGATCCGCGGCGTCGCGCGCATCAGCTTCTTGGTATAGGGATGCTCGGGCTTGGCGAAAATATCGGCCGACCTGGCGGTCTCGACCACGCGGCCTTTCTCCATCACCACCACGCGGTCGCAATAAGCGGCGGCGAGGCCAAGATCATGCGTGATCAGGATCGTCGACATCGAACGACGCTTCGTCAATTCGACGATCAGCTCCATCACCGCCTTCTGCGTGGTGACGTCGAGACCGGTGGTTGGCTCGTCCGCGATCAGGAGCTGCGGATTGCAGGCCAGCGCAAGCGCGATCACGACGCGCTGGCACATGCCCCCCGAAAGCTCGAACGGATAGGCGTGATAACGCTCGCGTGGCCGGGCAATCTTGACCTGCTCAAGCGCCGCGATCGCCTTCTCACCGCGATCGGCCACCGTCGACTGCTGAACGTGCTGACGCAGCACGTCCTCGATCTGGTCGCCCACTTTGCGGATCGGATTGAGCGCGGCGCGCGGGTTCTGGAAGATCATCGAGACCTCGCGGCCGCGCAGGTCGCGCATCTGCGTCTCGGTCGCGGCCTTGACGTCGATGCCGGAGAACATCACCAACCCTTCCGCGATTTTTCCCGCGCGATCGAGGATGCGCATCACGGCGTAAGAGGTCACCGACTTGCCGGAGCCGGATTCGCCGACGATGCCCACCGTCTCACCTTTCGCCACGGAAATACTGACGTGCTGCACCGCCTTGACGATGCCACGCCGCGTGGTGAACTCGACTGTGAGGTCCTTGACGTCAAGCAGCGGCTGCGCGCTCATGACGAGCGCCTCATTCTCAGCTCGTCATGCGCGGGCTTGACCCGCGCATCCATCGGAAGGCCAACGCTGCGCTTCGCGCGATGGATTGCCGGGTCAAGCCCGGCAATGACGATCAACTGAAAGAGTGCGGCCATTACGTCCTCCGCTGCGGATCGACGATGTCGCGCAGGCCGTCGCCGAGCAGGTTGAAGCAGAACACGGCGATCATCAAAGCGAGGCCGGGGAACAGCGCGATCCACCATTCGCCTGACACCATGAAGCCGGCGCCTTCGGCGACCATGATGCCCCATTCGGCGGTCGGCGGGCGGACGCCGAGGCCGATAAAGGAAAGGCCGGCGGCGTTCAGGATCGCGTAGCCCATGGTGAGCGACATCTGCACGATCATGATCGGCATGATGTTGGGCAGGATATGCACCAGCAGGATGCGGTATTCGCCATTGCCGGAGAGCCGCGCCGCCTGAACGAAGCCGGCATTGCGGCGGACATTGGCCTCGGCGCGGGCGACACGGGCATAGAGCGGGAAATTCACGATCGCGGTGGCGATGATGATGTTTTGCACGGTGTTGCCGAGCGCCGCGACGATGCCCATCGCCAGCACGAACAGCGGGAATGCCATGATGGTGTCGGCGATGCGGCCGACGATGCGATCGGTCCAGCCGCCGAAATAACCGGCCGCGATGCCGGCGAGCCCGCCCATCAGGAACACCAGCACGACGGAAGCGACCGCGATGAAGGTGTCGAGCCGGGTTGCCACGATGACGCGGCTGAAGATGTCGCGACCCAATTGATCGGTGCCGAACCAGTGCGCCGCCGACGGCGGTTTCAGCGCCGCCGCCGTATCGCTGGCGAGCGGATCGTAAGGCACGACATAGGGGCCGAACAGCGCGGCGAACAGGATAAGGATGAGCAGCGCGAAGGCAAATCCGGTGACCTTGTTCTCGCCGAGCACATAACGCGTGTGCTCGAAAACGGCCGATAGTCCCGAGGTCCGCGCCGGACCGACGGGCTCAACGACAGGCGCAACGGTGCTCATGCTTCACCCCTACCCTTCTAGTCGTACGCGTGGATCGATGACGCCGTAGAGAATGTCGATGACGAGATTGAGCAGCACATACATGACCGCCATGGTCAGCACGAAGCCCTGCACCGGCGCGAAGTCCGACGATATCAGCGCTTCCACCGCGTAGGAGCCGATGCCGGGCCAGGCGAACACTTTTTCGACCAGCACGTTGGCGCCGAGCAGGAACGAGAACACCATGCTGAGCGTGGTGATGACCGGCAGCATCGCGTTGCGGAACGCGTAGGTGACGATCACGGTGCCTGGCGACAGGCCGCTGGCGCGCGCGGTGCGCACGAAGTCGGAGGCGAGCACCGCCAGCATCGAGGCGCGGGTCATGCGCGCGATCGGCGCCAGCGAGAAGATCGCAAGCGTCGTCGCCGGAAGGACGAGCTGGCTGAGCGCCGAGCGGAACGCTTCGAAATCGCGGGCGATCAGCGTGTCGATCAGATAGAAGCCGGTCACGGTCGGCGGTGCGCTGTAGAACACGTCGAGCCGCCCCAGCGGCGCCGGCGACCAGCCAAGCCGGAAATAGAAGACGTAGACCAACACGAGGCCGGTGAAGAACACCGGAAGCGAGACGCCTGCCGTCGTCGTGACGCGACAGAGATGGTCGATCCAGGAACCAGGGCGCGTCGCTGCGAGCACGCCGAGTGGGATCGCGATCGCGACCGACACCAAAAGGCCAAGCAGCGTCAATTCAGCGGACGCCGGCAGGCGATTGCGGAGTTCGGTCGCGACCGGCTGGCCGGTCGTGAGCGAGGTGCCGAAATCGCCATGAGCGAGATCGCTGGTGTAACGGAAGAACTGCTCGATCAGCGGCCGGTCGAAACCGAGTTTCTTGCGGATCTGCTCGACCGCCTCCTTGGTCGCGGCGGGACCGGCGAAATACGCGGCCGGATCGCCCGGCAGCGCGCGCGTCAGGAGGAAAGTGACAGTGACGACCCCGATCAGACTCGGGATCGCGAACATCAGCCGCTTGCCAATCATCGTCAGCATCGCGCGCCCTCCACTGTTCGTTCGCTACCCCTTCGCCATCGCGCGATAGTCTAGGCGGCGATGGAACCAGTACTGATAGCCGGAGATGTTCTTCTGCATCGCCACGTTGACGAACGGCTGATACAGCGGAATGCGCGGGATGTCGGTGAAGGCGAGATCGACGAAGCCTTTGACGTCGGCATCGTAGGCGGCAGTGTCGCCGAGCGCGGCAGCTTTGCGCGCGCCGTCGATGAACTTGTCCATCTCCGGCGACTTGTAGCTCATCGTGTTGAAGATCGAATTGTTGCCGTGATAGCACCAATAGAAGAAGTATTCGGGGTAATCGAGCCAGCCCGAGAATACATTGGTGAAGAGCGGCATTTCCTTCTTGGTCAGCTCGGTGCGCCAGTTGGCGCCGGGCACCTTGTTGATGGTGGTCTTGATGCCGATCTGCGCCAGGCTCTCCTGCACCAGCACGCAGAGCGGCTCGTTGACCCCTGCGAAATTGAGGTCGAACGAGATCGTGGTCTCAAAGCCGTTCGGATAGCCGGCCTCCGCCATCAGCGCCTTGGCCTTCTCGATATCGGTGTCATATTTGTGCGGCTGCGGCCAGGCGACATCGGTCGGCTTGTCCTTCGCGCCGAACATCGGATTGGCGAGCCCGAACAGCACGGCGTCGATGATCTTCTGATAGGGAATAGCGTAAGCCACCGCCTGACGGACTTTCAGATTGTCGAACGGCGGCTTGGTGACGTTCATGCCGATATACTGGATGCCGTTGGAGAACGGCAGCGACACCACGTCGAGCTTGCCGTTCGCCTTCATCTCCTGGAAATCCTTGAACGGCAGCTCGTAGGAGATGTCGGCATCGCCGCGCTCGAGCAGCGCGCGACGATTGCCGGCCTGCGGCACCATGCGCCAGATCACGCGCTTGATCTTCGGCACGGGGCCGCCGACCCAGGCGTCGTTGCGCTCCATGATCACTTCGGTGCCGGCGGTCCACTTCGTAACCTTGTAGGCGCCGGAGCCGGCGGTCTGCTGCTTGGTGTATTCGAGGCCCCAGGGGTCCTTTTCGGACGCGTTCTTCTTGACCAGTTCCGAATTGACGACGCAGGGCACGATCACGGCAAGATCTGGAATCGTGAGCCGGTCCTTGGTGGCGAAATCGACCCGCACCGTGGAGTCATCGACGATGACGAACTGCTCGGGCTTGGTCAGCGAGCCCGCGCTCATCTGGAAGGTCGGGAAGCCGCCGACGCTGACCGCCCGATCGAGCGACCATTTGACGTCCTTTGCCGTCACCGGCGTGCCGTCGTGGAATTTGGCGTTCTTCTTCAGTTTGAAGGTGACGGACATGTCGCCGACATTCATGTCGTCGGCAAGTTCGCCCTTGAACTTGTCGCGGTCGTAATAGGGTACGCCGCCCGGGCCGCTCTTCATCTCGTGGGTGATCAGGCGATCATAGCAATTCCACGACACTTCATAGCCGGGCACATTGGTGCCGACGCCATGGATATCGAGATTGTTCGGGCCGCCCTCGGAGACGATCAGAAGCGTCTCCGAGCGCGCATCGGCCTTGGCGGGCGACCAGATCGCCGGCGCAGGCACCATCGCGCTTGCGGCCAATCCGGACACGGATCTGAGGAAATCGCGACGTTTCATGAGTGATGCTCCAACGCCCCTGGGAAATGGCGTGGAAGGAGTTCGCAAGGTTTGTGCCAAGCCTCAACGGAGCGTTGGCGCAGACCCAAGGCATTGATAACACTTCGGAATATCGAGAGCAGCAGGGTCAAACGCTACAATTGGCAGACACCACGTTGCATACAAACCAGTGTTTTTGCCTATTTATTAGGCGGATATTTTTGAACGCCCGATTGTTAGGCGAGTCATTTTTACGTGGCCCATATCAGCTCCTGCAGTTGCAGGAGATCGTCGGCCTTCGCTTGCCAGCCCTCGATGCAGATGTGCCGGTTGAGGTCGCTTGCGCGGTGCAACAGCATCAATGCCATCAGCCGCCGCTTCAGCGTGAAATCGATGTCGCTGCGGGAATATCCAAAGCCTTCGAGCAGGCTCAGCACGCGGCGCGGCCGGCCCGCGGCCATGAATGCGCCGGGGCCGAGCAGATCGTAGTCGCGCCATCCCGCCAGCACATCGCCGAAATCGATCAATCCGCAAAGGTGCCAGCGGCCGCCCCGCTGCGTCAGCATGAAGTTTTGCGGGATGTATTCGCCGGTGAGGATGACCGGCGGTTCGTGCATCGGGATCAACTCGGCGGCGTCGCGCAAGAGATCATCGAGCCCGTCGAGGAATTTTCGCGCCAGCCCCAGCCGCTCGTGCCTGGCACGACAACCTTCCATCTGGCTCCGCATGAACACGTTCCAGCGTGGCTCGATGTCAAGCAGCGGGCCCGGCGGCGCGCGCTGAACATCGGCAATGGTCTCGCCGATCTCGGCGAGCACGCGCTCCTTGTCCGCTTCGGGCAGCGAGGGCCACACCTCCGCACCCAGGATACCCGACACGCGCGTGATGATGAGATAGGGCCAGCGGTCGCGCTCGCCTTCGGCGACGATCTCCGGAATCGGAATCTTGAGCCGTCCGCGAAGCTGCGCGAGCGATCCGCGCTCGGATACGAACTGCGCCCGCAGCAGCGGTGGGAATAACTTCAGGATGAGATCATCACCGAGTCCGACGACGAGGTTGGTGCCGGTCGTGAAGACGTGAGGCGGCGTGGACGCAATTCCGTGACTGCGGGCGATATCCATCGCGACCGGCAGCCAGCGCGATGGGTCAGCACGCCAGGCGCGAAAGGCTTCGTAGTCGGTGAAGGTGGGCAGTTGGGCCATAGGCGTCATTGCGAGCGAAGCGAAGCAATCCATAGCGCCACAAGCGTCGACATGGATTGCTTCGTCGCTGCGCTCCTCGCAATGACGCCTGGCAACGGCAATTTCTACCTGTCCGGATTGGCGCGCTCGAACTGGCGCAGCAGCCGGTTACCGCGTTCGACGGCCAGATCGAGCGCGGCCTGCGGCGACTGCTTGCCGGAAAAGGCCTGCTCGAGCTCCTCCTCGATGACGCCGCGGATCAGCACGAAGGAGCCGAGCCGGATACCTTTCGAATTCTCAGTCGGCGGCTTCAGCGTCAGTTGCTCGATCCCGATCGCCGCGCCGGGGTTGTGGTCGTAGAAGCCCTGCGAGCGGGTGAGCTCATAAGCTGCGCGGGTGATCGGCAGATAGCCTGTCGCCTGGTGCCAGGCGGCCTGCACCTCGGGCTTCGATAGATAGGCGAAGAACTTCGCAACCCCGGCATATTCCGGCCGCGGGCGATCGCGCAGCACCCATAGCGTGGCGCCGCCGATGATGCTGTTCTGCGGCGCGCCGGCGACATCTGGCCAATAGGGCAGCATGCCGTAGCCGACCTCGAATTTCGAGTTGGCCTTGATATCGGCGCTGGTGCCGGACGAGCCGATGAAAATGCCGCATTCGCCCTTCTGGAAGCGCGGCTCGGCCGACTGCCCGCGGCCGCTATAGTCGAACACCTTGGTGGCTTGCCATTCCACGAGCTGGGCGATGTGCTTCACCATCAGCGGATTGTTGAAGATGAGCTCCGCATCAAGCCCGCCGAAGCCGTTGGATTTGGTCGCGATCGGCACATTGTGGAGGGCGGAGAAATTCTCGACATTGATCCAGGACGGCCACGACGTGGTGAATCCGCACGGAGCACCCGCCGCGCGCAGCCGCTTTGCCGCCGCACCGAGCTCGGGCCAGGTCTTCGGCGCCACCTCGGGATCGAGGCCGGCGGCGCGAAACAGATCCTTGTTGTAATAGAGGATCAGCGTCGAGGCGTTGAACGGAAACGACAGCAGATTGCCGCTGAGATCGGCGTAATAGCTGGTCACGGTCGGCAGATAGTTCGACGGCAGGAACGGCTCGGACTGATCGCGCATCAGCTCGAACACCGGATAGATCGCGCCGCGAGCCGCCATCATGGTGGCGGTGGCGATCTCGTTGACCTGGACGATGGCGGGCTGGCTGCGCGAGCGGAAGGCGAAGATCGCCGCCGTGACCGTCTCGGTATAGTTGCCCTTGTAGCTCGGCACGATCCGGTAGTCGGACTGGGACGCGTTGAAATCGGCAGCGAGCTTCTCGACCTGCTTGCCGAGTTCTCCCGACATCGCGTGCCACCACATGATCTCGGTCGCGGCATGCGCTGGAGATCCGAGGAGAGTGGTCGCAAGCGCCGCTGGGTATAGGAATCTCATAAACAATGTCACGGTGCGCCGATCCAGGCTTTCGCGCTTGAGAAGCAAAATGACTTTTGCCCCTGATTAAGGCTGCATCGTTACGGTTGCAATCCGACAATGCGTCGGAATGGCCGATTAACCGTAGATCGTCGGATAGCTATCTTTCAGGCTTCTGCTAAAAAGTATTGAACCTTTTCTTCCTGCCACAGACCATATCACAAGGGGATTTGTAGCCTGTGTACCGCCGCGCCGGCCTTTCGCGGACCATGACGCTTGTTATCGCGCTGCTGCTGACGGCAGTCGCAACGGGTGCGGCTGCGCGCGAGTTTCGGGCGTCCGATACCCAGAGCGAGGACTATCCGACCGTCCAGGCGCTGCGTTACATGGGCAGCCTGGTGGAAGAGCGAAGCGGTGGCCGTCATCACGTGCGGGTGTTTCATTCGCGGCAGCTTGGCGAGGAAAAAGAAACGCTGGAGCAGACGCGGGCGGGTGCGATCGACATCAACCGCACCAATGTGGCGCTGATCGGCACCATGGTGCCCGCGGCCAACGTGCTGGCGATGCCCTTCCTGTTCCGCTCGGTCGAACATTTGCAGAAGGTGCTGGATGGCCCCATCGGCAACGAGATCCTTAACTCATTCGAGGCCTACGGATTCGTCGGCTTGGCCTTCTATGATTCAGGCGCGCGCTCGATCTACAACAGCGCTCGTCCGATCCGTTCGCTCGACGACTTCAAGGGCCTGCGGATTCGGGTCCAGCAGTCGCAGCAGATGTCGGACATGATCCGCGCGCTCGGCGCCGAACCGATCGAACTGCCCTACGGTCAGGTGAAGACCGGACTTGCCACCGGATTGATCGACGGCGCCGAGAACAACTGGCCGTCTTTCATCACCGCCGATCACTACAAGTTCGCAGGCTTCTATACGCTGACAGAACATACGATGAGCCCGGAAGTGCTGGTGATGTCGCAAAAGGCGTGGGCGAGCCTGTCGGTCGAAGACCAGGCGCTTTTCCGCGAAGCCGCGAAGCGCTCCAGCACCTTCATGCGCGAGAAGTGGAAGGACCTCGACGAGCGCTCGCGCCAGCGCGCGGAAGCCGCGGGCGTGAAGATCGTCAGCGATTTCGATCGCGGGCCGTTCGAGGCGGCGATGGCAGGGCTTTATGCCAAAGCGCAGCGCGACCGCGCGATCGCGTCATTGATCGCGCGCATCCGCAAGGTGGAGTGAAGCAAGCTTGGCAACACCCGCACAGGATGGAGCAGTGGGACGGCAGGCGAGCCTCGCCGCGCGCGGCCGCGTGCAGATCGTCCAGATGCTGCGGGCGGTGCCGATCCGCTGGCGCATCCTGTCGATCGCGCTGTTGAACTCGGCGGTCGTGGTGGTGCTGGCGGCGTTGATCTGGAACGGCGCCACCGTGCTTCGCTCGGCGTGGGAGGATGTCCGGCAGGTCCGGGAGTCCGACAAGATCCTGGCCAAGCTCGAGACCGAGACCAGCCGGCTGCAGAACCTGATCCACCGCTACATCAACCAGCCGAGCCCGGAGCTTTTCGCCGAGATCCTGCTGCTCCGCGAAGCCGTGCTCGGCACGCTGACCACGCGCGCCGCCACCGATCCGATGCTGTCGGGGTCGGTGGAGCAGCTCGAGCGCGTCACCAGCCGCTTCCTGGACGGCTTCGGCGAATTGCGCGCCGTGCAGGCAAAGATCACCAAGACCTATGAGGAGCAGGTGCTCGGGCCGGCCAAGGACATGGCCGGTCTCTACTCCATCATCGAAGGCGCCACCGGCCATCGCGACGCGCTGATCTGGCCATCGCTCGGCAAATCCCGCGAGGCTTTCACCGCGATGCTGGTGGCGGCGAACGCCTATTATCTGTCGCTCTCGAGCGCATCCGCCGAAGAGGCCCGCCGCAACACCGAGACGATCGAGAAGACGATCCCGGTCATGATCGACCTCGCCGACAACGACCTGCAGCGCCTGGCGCTGGCGCGGCTCAACAAGCGAACCGAAGCGCTGCGCGAGGGATTGGGCAAGTTGACCGAGCAGCTCGCCAGCCGCACCGAGCTGCTCCGCAACACCATCGACGCCAGCCAGGCCGACGCCATCGGCGTCATCGACGATCTCTCGATCAACATGCGCCAGCGCGAGCAGAAGGCGCAGGAGACCTTCGACCGGACGCTGTCGGACATTTCGCGCCGCGTGCTCTCGATCGCGGTGATCTTCCTCGGCATCATCGTTTCCGCGGGCGTCCTGATCGCGCTCTCGATCCGCCTGCCGCTGCAGCAGATCATGGCCTCGATGCACGCCATCACGTCGGGCAGTTACGATCGCCACGTGCTGGGCACCGATGCCAAGGACGAGGTCGGCGCGATGGCGCGCGCGGTGGAAGTGTTCCGCGAGAACGCGATCGCCAAGCGCCAGGCCGAGGACGAATTGCGCGCCGCCAAGGAACGGGCGGAGAGCGCGCTACTCGAACTCAATACGGCGCAGCAGAACCTGATCGATGCCGAGCGGCTGGCGGCGCTCGGCGGTCTTGTCGCCGGTGTCGCCCATGAGGTGAACAACCCTATCGGCATCAGCCTGACGGTGGCCTCGAGCTTCGCGCGCCGCACCGAGATATTCGAGCACGAGCTGAAATCGGACCAGCTCCGCCGCTCCAAGCTCGACGAATTCGTGAAAAGCTCGCGCGATGCCGCGCAGCAGCTCGTCGCCAACCTGCAGCGTGCGGGCGAACTGATCCAGTCATTCAAGCAGGTGGCGGTCGACCGCTCACATGCCGAGCGCCGCCAGTTTTCCTTGAGCGAAGCGACCGACCAGATTGTCGCCAGCTTGCGGCCGGTGCTGAAGAAAGCCGCGATCGCCCTCACCGTCGACGTGCCGGAAGGCCTGATGATCGACGGCTATCCCGGATCCTACGGACAAATTTTAACTAATCTTTTCCTTAACGCCGTCAATCATGCGTTCGCCGACCGGCGATCGGGGACGATCACGATTTCAGCGCGGGCCCGCGGCAGCGACGACATCGAGATCATCTTCGCCGACAACGGCGCCGGCATGACGCCGGACGTGCAGCGCCAGGCGTTCGATCCATTCTTCACCACGCGGCGCAACGAAGGCGGCACCGGGCTGGGCTTGCATATTGTCTATAATCTTGTCACCCAGCAGCTCGGCGGTCGCATGGTGCTGGAGTCAAGGGTGGGACAAGGCACCACTTTTCGCATTATCATGCCGAGAATCGCCAAGGGGCAGCCTACGGGCGAGCCCACGATCGCGGACCAAGCCAATGACGGAACTGCTCAATGGCCGAACAGGACGATGTCCTCCACCTGATCGACGACACCGGGCTCGCACCGGAAGATTCGTCCGCACGCAAATGGAAAGTGGCAGTCATCGACGACGATGCTGCAGTGCATGAAGGGACCCGCTTCGCGCTGTCTGACTACAGCCTGAACGGGGCCACCCTGGAAATCCTGTCGGCCTATTCTGCGGCGGAAGGTCGCAAGCTGATGCGGGAGCATCCGGACATCGCCGCCGTGCTGCTCGACGTCATCATGGAGACCGACGTCGCAGGGCTCGAGCTCGTCGAATATATCCGCAACGAGATCAAGAACGAGACCGTCCGCATCATCCTGCGCACCGGACAGCCGGGACAGGCGCCGGAGCGGCGCGTGATCGTCCAATACGACATCAACGACTACAAGGCCAAGACCGAGCTCACCGCCGACAAGCTGTTCACCTCGTTGACGGCGGCGCTGCGCAGCTATCAGCAGCTCGAGCGCATGGTGCAGACAAGGCGCGGGCTCGAGATCATCATCGACGCCGCCTCCACGCTCTACGACTTCAAATCGATGCAGCGGCTTGCCGAGGGCGTGCTGACCCAGCTCGCCTCGCTGCTCAATGTCGAGTGCGCCGGCATCCTGGTGCTGCGCGATGACGGCGCCGGCAGCGAATTGTCGGTGCTGGCAGGCTCCGGCTGCTACAGCCGTTTCATCGGCACCACCAGCTCGAAGTCGCTCGACCCTGATCTGCGCGACATGGTGGAAGCCGCCTTCCAGCGTCGCAAGAACGAATTCGCCGACCACCGCAGCGTGCTCTATTTGCGCACCGGCAGCGGCCGCGAAGTCGTGGTGCTCCTGCAGGCGGAGCGCCAGCTCTCCGACACCGACCGTGCGCTGGTCGAGATCTTCAGTAGCCGCCTCTCGATCGCGTTCGACAACGTGATCCTGTACCAGCAGCTTCATGAGGCCAACACGCAGCTCGAGGACCGCGTCGCCCAGCGCACCCGCGCGCTGATGCAGGCCAACCGCCGGCTTTCGGCGCAATGGCTGAGATTGCAGCGTGCCAACGGCTTCAAGAACGAGATCCTGGGCACGGTTGCCCATGACCTCAAGAACCCGCTCGGGGTGATCCTCGGCCGCACCGAGATGCTGACCGAATTGATCGGCGCCGGCTCGCCAAAGGAGGCGGTCGCGACCCAGGTCGAGCACATCAGGGATGCCACCAAGCGCCTGACGTCGATGGTCGATCATCTGATCTCGGATGCGATGGCCGACGCCTTCGACATCACCATCCGCCGCGAACCGGTCGATGTCGCGGCTCTTATCAACGAGGTCGCTGAAGCGAACCTGCCGCTGGCAGTCAACAAGCAGCAGAGCATCTCGGTCTCCGCACCGCCGAATTTCGTGACCATGTGCGATGCCGACCGCATTCGCGAGGCAATCGACAATCTGGTCAGCAATGCCATCAAATACTCACCAATCGGCGGCAAGATCACGGTGATCGTCACCCATGAGGGCGACAACACGGTGATCCGGATCGCCGACGAGGGCGCCGGCCTCTCGCCGGAGGATTTGGGTCGCCTGTTCGGCAGGTTCCAGCGGCTGTCAGCCAAGCCGACAGCAGGGGAGAGTTCGACCGGGTTAGGACTTTCGATCGTCAAGCGCATCATCGACATGCATGGCGGCCATGTAACGGCACAGAGCCCCGGGCCCGGACAAGGCTCGATCTTTACGGTTACATTGCCTGCTACAGCAGAGACATCATGACCCAGAGCCCGCACATCATCATTGTCGATGACGAGGCACCGGCCCGCGAAATGGTCGGTGATTATCTCAAGATGCACGGCTTTGGCGTGACGCTGTGCGACGGCGGAAAGAGCCTGCGCAGCGTGATCGAGACCAACCATCCCGACCTCGTGGTGCTCGATCTCAACATGCCCGAGGAAGACGGGCTGTCGATCATCCGCGATCTCAAGAGCCGGATGAATGTGCCGGTCATCATGCTGACGGCGACCGCGAGTCCGATCGACCGCGTGGTCGGGCTTGAGCTCGGGGCCGACGATTACGTGGCAAAACCCTGCGAGCTGCGCGAATTGATGGCGCGGATCCGCTCGGTCCTGCGGCGGAGCACGCCGGCCAAAGCGGCAGCGCCAGAGGCGACGGCCGCCAAGACCGAGAAGGAACAATTGGTCCGCTTCGGCACCAAATGGCTCGACCTGCAGGCGCAGGCGCTGCGCGACGACGAGGGGAACGAGCATCCGCTGACGGCATCCGAATTCGGGCTGTTGAAGGTGTTCGCGGCCAATCCGAAACGGGTGCTGTCGCGCGAGCGGCTGCTCGAACTGGCCAATGCGCGCGACGCCGAAGCCTTCGACCGCGCCGTCGACCTCCGGATCATGCGCATCCGCCGCAAGATCGAAATCGATCCGACCAAGCCCGCGGTCATCCGCACCATCCGCGGCGGCGGCTATCTGTTCTCACCGAGCGGCGAAAAGGCCTGATCTTCACCGCCCGCCCAATGCTGGGGGCGGGAGAACGTATCAACGAGCCGTTCGGTTTCGCCCTATCCGCAACCTCCCTGCCATTTTCCTCGCATTGAAATTACTAGCATTTTTGCCCCGAATGTTTCGTCGCCCGCGCCCCGACGAAACAATTCTCCTACGGATGAAACCATTTTCCGCTTTTCGCGCAGACATCCCGAAACCGTGGCTCATTAACAATTCTCCCAACGAAAGCCGCCAAGGCGAACTGGGAGCCTGTCATGTCGAACGTCGTCGCCATCAACGCTGCAGCCAACGATCATATCGCCGCTGCACGCCAGACATCCGACGAAATGCTGCTCGGCAAGATCGCCATAGGCGACCGGACAGCCATGCACGTGCTCTATTCCCGCCACAACGTCCGAGTCTACCGTTTTGTCCTGCGCATGGTCCGCGACACCACGGTGGCGGAAGATCTCGTGAGCCAGGTGTTCCTGGACGTCTGGCGCACCGCCGACCAGTTCGAAGGCCGCTCGCAGGTTTCCACCTGGCTGTTGTCGATCGCCCGCTTCAAGGCGTTGACCGCGCTGCGCCAGCGCCGGCACGAGGATATCGAGCAGGAAGAAGTGCTCGAGATCGTCGACGACGCCGACACGCCGGAAGCCGCGCTCGACCGCGCCTCGACCAGCGAGATCCTGCGCGCCTGCGTCGCGAAGCTGTCGCCGGCGCATCGCGAGATCATCAACCTCGTCTATTATCACGAGAAGTCAGTGGAAGAGGCCGGTGCGATCATCGGCATTCCCCAGAGCACGGTGAAGACCCGCATGTTCTATGCCCGCAAGCAGCTCGCCGAATTGCTGAGGTGCGCCGGCGTGGAAAGCCTCGCGGCGTGAAGGAGCGATCCGGAAGGTCGTAAGGAAGGCCGGAAATTGTACGGATCGTCTTCGGAGCCAGAAGGCGGCCACGAAACAATTGAAACAATCGACGACATCACCCGGAAAAGCTCAGCCTGTATACGTTAACCATCGAACGCAACGCCAACGCCAGGAGACGACATGCTGAAGCCGTCCTTCCGCTTCTTAATCATTCCGCTCGGCGCAGTGGCTACGCTTGCAACGCTGTCGAGCCAGAATGTCGCCCCGCGCGCGCAGCGCGATGGCGGTGCAACGCCAGTGCGCGAGCAGGTTATCGATTGCAGCACCAAGAGCGCCGCGGAAGTCTGCGAGATCAGATAGCGAGTTCTTACATCTTCAAGTTCTAACCTCCCAAGACGACCTCCAACGACCCGGCCGGGATGCCCCCCAGCCGGGTCGCTCTGCCTTTGTGGCTCGTACAATCACCGTGGAAGCCTCACACAGACGTGACCACATCCGAATAAGGCAGACGTAACGTCTGATCTTGTCTTCGCGAACAACATCACACTGCCGGCTCAGGCATTGGGCGTGGCCGGACTGTGACGGACGATCGTGATGTTGAATCTTGTTCTGGCGCTGCTCGCGGGTGTCGTCACCGTCGCGGCGCCTTGCACCCTGCCGATGCTGCCGATCCTGCTTGGGGCATCGATAGGCCAGACCAGCAAGGCGCGGCCGGCGATGATCGCGCTCGGCTTTGTGATGTCGTTCTCGATGGTGGCGTTGCTGCTGAGCGCGATCACCCGCGCCTTCGATTTCGATCCCAACGTGCTGCGAACCGGCGCCGCGATCCTGTTGCTCGGCTTCGGGCTATTGATGATCTGGCCCGCGCCATTCGAATGGCTGGCGATCCGGATTTCCGGGCTCACCGCGGGCGGTTCGCCGGGCAATGCAACACCATCGCAAAGCCTGATCGGCGGCTTCGTGCTCGGCACGACACTCGGGCTGGTATGGACGCCCTGCGCCGGGCCCGTGCTGGGCTCGATCCTGACCATTGTCGCGACGTCGAAAGATACCGGCTGGGCCAGCTTGCAGCTTGTCGTCTACGCCGTCGGGGCGGCGCTTCCGATGCTCGCCATCGCCTACGGCGGTCAGGCCGTCACGACCCGCATCCGCAGCATTGCGCGGATCGCGCCGCGACTGCAGCAGGGCTTTGGCGTCGTCATCATCGCGTTCGCGGCCCTCTCCTACTTCCAATACGACACGCTGATCGTGGCGTGGCTGACCAGCTTCTATCCCAACGGCCAGATCGGCCTTTGACCTCAAAGGAAATCACCATGATCCTGCGTTCACTTATATCCGCGCTGATCGGCACCGTTTGCCTGACCGGCATCACCGCTCCCCATATCGCTCGTGCGCAGGAGCCCGCGGCGAGGGTCACGGCGGCGCAACAGAGCGCGCCAAATTTTGCCGGCATCACCAAATGGTTCAATTCGCAGCCGCTCGACATCGCTGACCTGCGCGGCAAAGTCGTGCTGGTCGACTTCTGGACCTATGGCTGCGTGAACTGCGTCAACACGCTGCCCCACGTCGTTGCGCTCGACGCCAAGTACAGGAATCGAGGTCTCGTCGTGATTGGCGTCCATACGCCGGAATTTCCGTTCGAACGCTCAGCGTCCAACGTCCGGGCCGCGCTGAAACGGCACGGCATCACCTATCCGGTGGCGCAGGACAATGAGTCGCAGACCTGGAATGCCTACCGCAACCAGTATTGGCCCGCGCAGTACATCATCGACCAGAATGGACATATCGTATTCCATCACGACGGCGAGGGACAGTACGAGCAGATTGACCGCACCGTCGCCCGGCTGCTCAACGCCAACAGTTGAGCGCTTCTGCGACAACCAAAGTACTATCGTCAAACCCGGCGCGCCAAGGTCCGCGCCGGGTCGCTCCCTCTGCCTTGGTCATATTGACATGTTTTCACTACGATCGGACGCGTGATAACCTCACCTCGTAATTCACGATGGGTAGCGTGTCATGTTCGAAGGCTGGGATGCGGTTGCGCTCGCCCGGGCGCAGTTTGCTTTCACGATGTCGTTTCACATCATATTCCCGGCTTTCTCGATCGGGCTCGCCAGCTACCTTGCGGTGCTCGAAGCGCTCTGGCTCTGGACCGGGCGCGAGGTCTTCATCAATCTGTTTCACTACTGGCTGAAGATCTTCGCGGTCGCATTCGGCATGGGCGTGGTGTCGGGCATCGTGATGTCCTACCAGTTCGGCACCAACTGGTCGGCCTTCTCCGACAAGACCGGGCCCGTCATCGGACCGCTGATGGCCTATGAGGTGCTGACCGCGTTTTTCCTTGAAGCAGGCTTCCTCGGCGTGATGCTGTTCGGATTGAACCGCGTCGGTCCCAGGCTGCACTTTCTCGCAACCTTGATGGTCGCGATCGGCACGCTGATCTCGGCATTCTGGATCCTCTCGTCCAATTCCTGGATGCAGACGCCGACCGGCTACGCCATCAATGCGAACGGCCAGTTCGTGGCGGCCGACTGGCTCAAGGTGATCTTCAACCCGTCCTTTCCCTATCGCCTCGTGCACATGGTGCTCGCGGCCTATCTGACCACCGCGCTCGTGGTCGGCGCGGTCGGCGCTTATCATCTGCTGCGCGACCAGCATCTCGCCGGCCCGCGCGTGATGTTCTCGATGGCGATGTGGATGGCGACTTTCGTGGCGCCAATCCAGATCCTGGCCGGGGACCAGCACGGGCTGAACACGCTGGAGCATCAGCCCGTGAAGATCATGGCGATGGAAGGCCACTACCAGAGCCACAAGGACGGCGCGCCGCTGATCCTGTTCGGATGGCCCAACCAGACGGCCGGCCGGGTCGACTTCGCCGTCGAGATCCCCAAGCTCGGATCGGTGATCCTGAAGCATTCGCCGACCGCGCCGATGGACGGGCTCGACACCGTGCCGCGCGAAAACTGGCCGCCGGTACCGATCACCTTCTGGTCGTTCCGCATCATGGTCGGGCTCGGCTTCCTGATGATGGGGCTCGGCCTGCTCAGCGCGTGGATGCGCTGGCGCGGTCAGCTCTATTCCTCGCGATTCCTGCACGGCTTCGCAATGCTGATGGGGCCGGCGGGCTTCATCGCGGTGCTGGCGGGCTGGATCACCACCGAGACCGGGCGGCAGCCATTCACGGTCTATGGCCTGCTGCGGACGGCCGACTCCGCTTCGCCGCTCGCTGCGCCTGCGGTCGGCTCCTCGCTGCTCGCTTTCGTCATCGTCTATTTCGCGGTGTTCACGGCGGGCGTGATCTATCTGCTGCGGCTGATGGCGGCGCCGCCGCATCCCGGCGAAGCGGGACCGCCGCGTGACGTTCCCGCCCGCGCCGCCGGCATCACCCCGGCCGCCGCCGCGGCAACAGAGGTCGCGTCATGAGTGTCACGGTCGACCTTGCCACGGTCTGGGCCTTCATCATCGCCTTCGCGGTGTTCGTCTACATCGTCATGGACGGCTTCGATCTCGGCCTTGGCATCCTGTTTCCGCTGTTTCCAAGGAAGGCGGATCGCGACGTCATCATGAACAGCGTGGCGCCGGTCTGGGACGGCAACGAGACCTGGCTGGTGCTCGGCGGCGGCGGGCTGATGGCGGCGTTCCCACTCGCCTATGCCGTGCTGATGCCGGCGCTCTATACGCCCGTTATCGCGATGCTGGTCGGCTTGATCTTCCGCGGGGTCGCCTTCGAATTCCGCTGGCGCACGCAAAGGGAACGCAACCGCTGGGACAGCGCCTTTTTCGGCGGGTCACTGGTCGCGGCGCTGGCCCAGGGCGTTGCGCTCGGCGCCATCCTGCAGGGTGTGCATGTCGAGGCCCGCCAATATGCCGGCGGCTGGTGGGACTGGCTGACGCCGTTCAGCGTGCTGACCGGCATATCGGTGTTGGTGGGTTACGCGCTGTTGGGCGCGACCTGGCTGGTGATGAAGACCGAGGGCGCGCTGCGCGACAAGGCCTATCAATTGAGTTGGGTGTTACTGTTCGCGATGCTCGGTGCGATCGTCGCCGTCAGCCTCGCAACCCCGTTCCTCAGCGTGCAATATACCCAGCGCTGGTTCACCTGGCCGAACATCATCCTGACCGCGCCGGTGCCGCTCGCGGTGGCGGCCGTCACCGCGCTGCTATTGCGCAGCCTTGCGAACAAATATGACTACCAGCCGTTCTTCCTGACGCTGGCGTTGTTCTTGCTGTCCTATGCCGGCCTCGGCATCAGCATGTATCCCTATATCGTGCCGCAGAGCATCACGATCTGGGAAGCGGCCTCGCCTGCCAACAGCCAGATATTCATGTTGGTCGGCGTCGCGATCCTGATTCCGCTGATCCTCGCCTACACGGGTTGGGCATATTGGGTGTTTCGCGGCAAGGTGCGGCCCGGCAGCGGGTATCACTGATGCCGCACGAGGAGAATCCACGCCCGCTCGCGAAGCGCCTGATGTGGTTCGCCGCGCTTTGGCTCAGCGGCGTCGGCACCGTGGCGTTGATTTCGTTCGGCCTGCGGCTCTGGATCGCACCACAATAAGACCGCTGCACTACAGGGTCATGACGGAAATCGCAGGTATTCCAGCGAGCTATCTCCTCCGCCCCAAACTTGCCATCAAGCTGCCACTGAGATTTGATGCTTCCTGATTTGGGTGGAGCATCAATGCATTTGGCCGCGGGCCAACGAGGAGACCTTTGTATGACGAAACTTCGTCAACTCATCTGGATGGTCATTGCGGCAGGCGGCCTGATGCTTTCGGCCTCGCAAAGCCAGGCCCAGGCGCCCGATGTCGGCGATCAGCCAGGCCTTGTCCCCGACGATAATGTCGAGCTCGATCCGGAGTGGCGCAAGCAGGTGGTCTACTACCGCACCAACGAGGCACCGGGAACCATCATCATTTCGACCAAGGAGCGTCATCTCTACCTGATCCAGGGCAACGGCCGCGCGATCCGTTACGGTATCGGCGTCGGCCGTGAAGGCTTCCAGTGGCAGGGTCTCCTGAACATCACCCGTAAAGCGGAATGGCCGGACTGGACGCCGCCGCCGGAAATGATCGCACGCCAACCCTACCTGCCGCGCTTCATGGCCGGCGGCCCGGGCAACCCGCTCGGCGCTCGCGCGATGTATCTCGGCACCACCGTCTACCGCATCCACGGCACCAACCAGCCCAACACCATCGGCACCGCGATCTCCTCCGGCTGCTTCCGGCTGGTCAACGCCGACGTCGCCGATCTCTATGATCGCGTCCCGGTCGGCACCAAGGTCATCGTCCGGCAGAAGCCCGAACTGTAACTGCCCGCCCGCTTTTCCCTTCCTGACACCTACACCTGGTGAGAAATAAATAATGAAGCGCACATTTCGAGGCGGCCTGCTGATCGGGCTCGCGGTTGCGGTGCTGGTCGGCGCCGCCGCCATCGCCTATGAGCGATACGACACCAAGACTTTGAAGCGCACCGTCCTCCGCGGCGAGGTGCTGTGTGGTGTCAACAAGGGCCTGCCGGGCTTCTCGATCCCCGACGAGAAGGGCAATTGGACCGGCTTTGACGTCGATTTCTGCCGCGCGGTGGCGGCCGCGATCTTCGACGATCCGTCCAAGGCGAAATTCGTCCCGCTCGATGCCAGCGAGCGCTTCAAGGAGTTGCAGAGCCGGAAGGTGGACATCCTCTCGCGCAACTCGACCTGGAGCATGTCGCGCGAGACCAATTACGACCTCTATTTCCCCGCCGTCGCCTATTATGACGGCGAAGGCTTCATGCTGCCGCGCTCGCGCAACATCGACTCCGCACTCGACTTGAACGGCAGCAAGGTCTGCGTGCAGGGGGAGACCACCACGCAGCTCAACCTCGCCGACTATTTCCGTCTCAACAATATGAAATTTACGGAGATGAAGTTCGGAAAGCTCGAGGATGTCGTCAAAGCCTATGACAGCGGGCAGTGCGACACCATCACCGCCGATGCCTCGCAGCTCTATGCGCTCAGGCTCAACCTCTCCAAGCCCAACGATCACGTCATCCTGCCCGACATCATCTCCAAGGAGCCGCTCGCGCCCGTGGTGCGGCTGCGCGACGACGACTGGATGATGATCGTGAAATGGACGCTGTATGCGATGATCAACGCCGAGGAGCTCGGCATCACGTCGAAGAACATCGATGAGGCGCTGAAATCGAAGAAGCCCGAGGTGATGCGGCTGGTCGGCACCGAAGGCTCCTATGGCGAGGACCTCGGCCTGACCAAGGACTGGGCGGTGCGCATCATCCGCCACGTCGGCAATTACGGCGAGATCTACGACCGCAATGTCGGCAGCGAGTCGAAACTGAAGATCCCGCGCGGCCTCAACCAGCTCTGGAACGCCGGCGGCATCCAATACGCGCCTCCGATCCGGTAAAGGTCTCGCACGCCGTCATTGCGAGCTTCCGAACCGCATCGACGTCTCGCGCTTCCCTTCTCCCCTTGTGGGAGAAGGTGGCGCGAAGCGCCGGATGAGGGGTTGCCTCCGCGAACGTCGGCGTGCGTCGAGAGAGACCCCTCACCCAAGCGTATCAGTTGCTGACGGCGGAGCAGCCCTCTCCCACAAGGGGCGAGGGCACATCAACGCGCACCGAAGCATTGGCTCCCACCCTCATTGCAATGAGGGTAACTCCATCAATACCCCTTCGCCCTCGCCAACTGATCGGCGTGGAAATTGCTGTCGCCGAACAATTCCTGGCAGACGCGGGCGCGCTTCATGAAGAAGCCGATGTCGAACTGATCGGTCATGCCCATGCCGCCATGCATCTGCACGCCTTCCTGCACCGCGAGCGTTGCCGTGGTGCCAGCGCGCGCTTTTGCAACTGCGACCGCGCTGCCGGCATTGGCGGCATCGGCATCGAGCGCCTGCAACGCCTTCAGCACCGCGGCGCGCGTGATCTCGATATCGATATAGAGCTGGGCGGCCCGGTGCTGCAGCGCCTGGAATTCGCCGATCGGCTTGCCGAACTGCTTCCGCTCCTTCAGATAAGCGACGGTGCGGCCGAACACCTCTTCGCTCAGGCCGACCATTTCCGACGCGACCGCGCCGCGGCCGATATTGAGCACGCCTTCGAGCAGCGGATAACCCTGATCAACCTCCCCTAATACGCTGTCGGCGTTGACCTCGACATTATCGAACACAATGCGCGCAGCGTTGTGCGAGTCCACCATGATGGTGCGCTCGGTCGCAATTCCCTTTGCCTTGGGATCGACCAGGAACAGCGTCACCCCGTTGCTCTCCCCGGCGCTGCCGGCCGTGCGGGCCGCGACGATCAACAGACCCGCGGTGTGGCCGTCGACGACCAGCGCCTTGTCGCCATTCAGCTTGAAGCCGTTGCCGCTGCGTACCGCCTGTATGCTGGTCTGCAGCGGGCGATGCTTGGCGCCCTCGTCGACCGCGAGCGCGGCCAGCAGCGAGCCGTCGGAGATCTTGGGCAGATGCTGCGCTTTCTGCGCCTCGCTGCCGCCGCGCGACAGCGCCGAGGCGGCGAGGACGGACGTAGCAAGGAACGGCGACGGCATCAGCGTGCGTCCGATCTCCTCCATCACAATCCCGGCCTCGACCGCGCCGAGCCCGCTGCCGCCGAATTGTTCTGATACCAACAGGCCGGAGAAGCCCATCTCGGCAAAGGTCTTCCAGAGCTCGCGCGAGAAGCCGGTTTCGTCCTTGCTGTCGCGCAATTGGCGCAAATGCGAGACCGGCGCCTTGTCGCTGATAAGGCCGCGCGCGCTGTCGCGCAGCATAGATTGTTCTTCGGTGAGGATGAGGGCCATAGACTGAATCCGAAAACCTGAGACGATGAATGTTTCCGTTGCACTCCTCCCCCTGCAAGGGGGAGGTTGGGTGGGGGTCTGCCGCTTGCTCCGTGTCTGTGGCTGACCCTCACCCGTCGCGCTCTGGCGCGCAAGTGCGCTGCCGAGCGCGCCGACCTCTCCCTTTCAGGGAGAGGTGAAGTTAAGCTCCCGGCAGGTCGAGGATGCGCTTGGCGACGATGCCGAGCATCACCTCCGACGTGCCGCCTTCGATCGAATTGGCCTTGGTGCGCAGCCAGGCGCGCGGCCGCGCGCCGCCTCGGGAGCGCTCGCTTTCCCATTCCAGCGCGTCGATGCCGCCGGCCGACATCAGGATCTCGTAGCGGCGCTTGTTGAGCTCGGTGCCGTAATATTTCATCGCCGAGGAAAATGCCGGATGCGCCTGCCCCGCTTTGGCGAGATCAACCGCGCGCTCGGCGGCCGCAGCGAGTGCTGCTTCATCGACTTCGAAGCTCGCAATCTGGCTGCGCAGCACCGCGTCGTCCAGCCGTCCCTGCGCGTCGGCACCGATGGAATCAGCCGCGATCTGGCCGAGCGGACGGCCGACGCCGCGCTCGCCCATCCCCGAGATCATCGCGCGCTCGTGCTGCAGCAGATATTTTGCAACGTCCCAGCCGCGGTTGATGGTGCCGACAACATGCGACTTCGGCACCCGCACATTGTCGAAGAAGGTCTCGCAGAACGGCGAATAGCCTGAGATCAACAGGATCGGCTTGGTCGACACGCCCTTCGAGGTCATGTCGAACAGGATGAAGCTGATGCCGTCATGCTTCTTCGCAGCGGGATCGGTGCGCACCAGGCAGAAGATCCAATCCGCATAGTTGGCATAGGACGTCCAGATCTTCTGGCCGTTGATGATGAAATCATCGCCGTCGCTCTCGGCCCGCGTCTGCAGCGAAGCGAGGTCGGAGCCGGCGTTCGGCTCGGAATAGCCCTGGCACCAGCGGATCAGGCCGGCCGTGATCTTCGGCAGATGCTCTCTCTTCTGCTCCTCCGTGCCGTATTTGAGGAGCGCCGGCCCGAGCATGGAGATGCCGAACGAGGTCAGTGGCTGCCGCGCGCCGATCGCCGTCATCTCCTGGCGCAGGATCTTGGCTTCCTCACCATCGAGTCCGCCGCCGCCATAGTCCTTCGGCCAATGCGGCACCGTCCAGCCCTTGTCGCGCATCCGCTCGAACCAGACCCGCTGCGGCTCGGAGGAGAACTTTGCATTACGGCCGCCCCAGAACGTGTCACCGTCCGAGGTCATGGGCTTGCGCATCTCCGGCGGGCAGTTCTGCTCCAGCCAGGCGCGGGTTTCGCTGCGGAATTTCTCAAGATCGGCCATGGCGCGTTTCCATCTGACGAATTGTTGAAACGACCTTAGCCGCCGGACCGTGGAATTCAATATCTCCCTGCGCCTGGCGCCGGTGGCCGCGAGGCCGGAACGGGTGTATTCGCTTGCTGGCCTAACGATTGAAAAACAAGAGGAAACGGACATGAGGCTGAAGCTGCTTTCGCCTGGCGAAATGAACGAGGCGCAAAAACAGACCTATGACGAGGCGATCGCCGGCAAGCGCGGCTCCGCGCCGGCGCCGATGATGGCCTGGCTCAACAGCCCGGAAATGGCGCGGCACGGCGCGCGGCTCGGCGAAATGCTGCGCTTCAACACGATGTTTCCGCCAAAACTTTCGGAGATCGCGATCCTCGTCACCGCGCGCCACTTCACCGCGCATTACGAATGGTGGGCACACAAACGCCTCGCGCTGAAGGGCGGCCTCGACCCGAACATCATCGATGCCATCCGCGACCGCCGCACGCCGGAATTCGACGACCCCAAGGCGAGGATGATCTACGACGTGGCGAAATCGCTGCACGAAGGCCATGGACTGTCGCAGGCGCTGTATGACCAAGCCGTCGAGACGCTCAGCGTGCGTGGCGTGGTCGAGATCATCGGGCTCTGCGGCTACTACACGATGGTGTCGATGACGCTGAACACGTTCGAATTCGGCTTGCCCGACGGCGAGGTGTCGGAGCTGGCGTGAGCCAGGAGCGCCGCCGGAAACACAGGGTTTCCGGACAGGCCGGTTCCGTGCGGTTCGGATCATCGCTACATACTTGTTTTAACCGGAGCAGCACCATGGCGCAAAATCCTCCCATCATCGCCGGCACACGGATCGGGCATGTGCACCTGAAGGTCGCCGATCTCGATCGCGCGCTCGGCTTCTATTGCGGCGTACTCGGCTTCGAGCTGCAGCAGCGCATGGGCTCCGGTGCCGCGTTCATTTCGGCGGGCGGCTACCATCACCACATCGGGCTGAACACCTGGGAGAGCAAAGGCGGACACCCGCCGCCATCAGGCACCACCGCCCTGTACCACACCGCGATCCTCTACCCCACCCGCCCTGCGCTCGCGGACGCGCTCCACCGCGTGCTCAGCGCTGGTATCGCACTCGACGGCGCCAGCGACCATGGCGTCAGCGAGGCACTGTACCTGCGCGACCCCGACGAGAACGGCGTCGAGCTCTACTGGGACCGACCCCAAGAGCAATGGCCGCGCACGCCGGACGGCAAGCTTGCGATGTTCACCAAGCGGCTCGATCTCGAGGATTTGCTGCGGCAACGGGAATCTAACCCCTCATGGTGAGGAGGCGCGCAGCGCCGTCTCGAACCATGAGGCCCCTATGTCGCCCGTGGCCCATCCTTCGAGACGCGGCCTGAAGGCCGCTCCTCAGGATGAGGTCGGCGTGCGTGGTGCGTGTAGCTACGCATTGGCGCGTCCCCGCAGCATGATCAGCACGGCCGCGATGAGTTCGAGCACGATGCAGCCGTAGAACGGCAGCGTGTAGCTGCCCGACACATCGCGCAGCAGGCCGACCACGCCTGGACCGAACGCATAGGTGATCTGGTTGATGGCGGTGACCAGGCTCACCAATACGCCGAACGAGCGCGGGTCGAATTCGCGCTGCACGATCAGGGCCGGCAGCGTGATCAGATTGCCGACCGAAAAGCCGAATACGGCACAGGCCGCAATCAGCGCCCAATCGCTGCGCAGGTTGATGATGACGAGGAGCGCCACGGACTGGCTGACGAAGGACAGCGCCGACGCCAAGCGCTGATTGAGCCGGTCGATCACGAAGGAGAAACTCACGCGCCCGACCACCGCCATCGCGGTCAGCAGCGCCATCGCCGCCGCCGCGCGCTCGCGGCCGATCACCTGATCCAGGAATGAGATCAGGTGCACGATGAAGCCGACCTGGGCGAACAGCACCAGGGCGAATGCAATCGAGACCGAGAGGAAACCGAGATCGCGAAGCGCACGGGCGCGGATCTGCGTCGGTGACGGCCCTCCCGCAGCAGACAATGCCACCGCCCCGATATGCGCCGGCGGCCGGCCGACGAAGACCAGGATCACCGGCACCATCAGCGCGACCATCGCGATCGCCGCCGCCGTCATCGCGCCGGAGAAACCGAAATAGCCGATGCCGGCGATCAGCAGCGGAACGCCGACGATGCCGCCAAAGCTCGCGCCGTTCAGCGCCAGGCTGATGGCCATGCCGCGCTTCTTGTCGAACCACAGGCCGAGCGTGTTGGTGATCATGCCAAGGCTGGTGCCGGCCCAGCCGAAGGCGAGCACAGCGTCGGCAAGATAGAGCTGCCAGGGCTCGCGCACCTGCCCGATCGCGACCGCCGCCGCAGCCATCGCGATCGTTCCCGCGACCAGGCAGCTCCGCGGACCGAACGCCTTGATCGCTTCGGCGACGAAGACGACCAGACCCGCACCCGCGAGATAGAAGAACGTGGTGCCGGAGGAAATCAGCGACGCCGGCCAGCCATGCAGACGCTGCAGCTCGGCAACGTAGACGCTCTGACCGTAAAAGCCGAGGCCCCAGCCGAACGTCGCGAGCAGAAAGCAGACCAGCACGATGCGCCAGCCGTCGTAGCGGAGCGCGGCCTCGTCGGTGCTGGTGTGAGTTGATGCGTCCACGATTCTTGCTTGTCGTTTGTCCGTTAGCCGTCATGCCCGGGCTTGACCCGGGCATCCACGTTCTTCCTGGCCGCCAAGGACGTGGATGGCCGGGACAAGCCCGGCCATGACGAACACTATTAGCAGGGTCTACAAGATCATCATTTCGACCACGACCGAACTGTCAGCAGTTGTCAGCAGGTCCCGGTCTTGAGCATGGTCTGTTCGGAAAACCGGCGTCCACTTTTCCGGATCATGCTCTAAAGACTCGGTTCCGGAAACTCGTCGACGGTACGCAATTTCGCCCGCCGCTTCGCGAACGAGACGATCCACAGCACGACAAGCCCCAGCGCCACCGGCGGGAACACGACGAGGTTGACCGCCGACCAGCCGTAATTGGCGAGCAATTGGCCTGACGAGAACGAGCCGATCGCCATCGTCCCGAACACCAGGAAATCGTTGAACGCCTGCACCTTGTTGCGCTCCTGCGGCCGGTGCGTCTCCAGCACCAGCGCGGAGGCGCCGACAAAGCCGAAATTCCAGCCGACGCCGAGCACGATCAAGGTCGCCCAGAAGTGCAGCGCGGTCAGGCCGGAGAGCCCGATCGCCGCCGCAAGCGCCTCCAGGAGCAGGCCGAGAGCGACGATGCGCGATGCGCCGAAGCGCGCGATCAGCGAGCCCGTAAAGAAGCTTGGGCCATACATCGCGATGATGTGCCACTGGATCGCGAAATTGGAATCACTGACGGAAAGGCCGCACATCTTCATGGCGAGCGGCGCCGACGTCATCACCAGGTTCATCATGGGATAGGCGATGATGCCGCACAGCGCGGCGGCGATGAACCGCGGCTGCCGCGCGATCTCGAGCAGCGGCCGACCGCCATGCAGGTCGACCGCGGCGGGTTTTGGCGCGTCGACGCCGACCAGCACCGCCATCGCAACCAGGGCAACGAACGCCTGCATCAGGAAGCTGAAGGCGAAGAGATAAGGCGGCCAGATGTCCATGGTCCATTGCACGAGCTGCGGACCGAGCACACCGGCGAATACGCCGCCCGCCATCACCCAGGACACCGCCTTCGGCCGGAACGCGGCGCTGGCACCGTCGGCGGCGGCGAAGCGATAGGATTGCGCCACCGCGCCATAGAGCCCGCCGAGAAAGGTCGCCAGGCAGAACAGCCAGAATGCGCCGCGCAGGATCGCGAAGGCGCCGAGCGCGCCGGTCAGCGCGCCGCAGCCGGTGCCGATGATGAACGCCGTGCGGCGGCCATAGGCGCGCGAGATCGCACCGGTCGGCAGCGTGCCGGCGGCAAGCCCCAGCACATACATCGACAGCGGCACGGTCGCGAGCGAAACGTCGGGCGCCAGTGTCGCGCCGACGATCGAGCCGGTCGCGAAGATGACGGCCGAATTGGCGCCGGTCAGCGCCTGCGCCGCAGCCAGCCGCAGCACATTGGCGCGCGCCCGCGCGTCGTCGGCGATCTCATCGCTGGATATGGCACTCATCGACGTTCCCATTCCAAGGCACCCGGCCGGGAACCTCGCTGTTGCAAATGCACTATGGAGAGAGGACGCCGGCCGATCAACCAGCGCAAATGGACACTCGCCATGCGGGTGGAGGAGGCGTTGTGTGTCTCACATTACGACTACGCTTCGTGCACCGTTGTCGTCCCGTCGAAGGACGGGGCGACACTGTCATTCCGGGGCGATGCGAAGCATCGAGCCCGGAATCCATTTTGCCGCCGACGCAAGTAGCTGAATGGATTCCGGGCTCGTCCTTCGGACGCCCCGGAATGACGGCGGTGTTTGTGGCTGACGCGAATGGTGGGTTACGCTGCGCTAACCCACGTCACGATTTCGGGCGATCCGGCACCGGCGGCGCGATGTAGACCTTCCAGCTCACGGAGGGGCCGGGGTGGCCGTTGACGAAGCGGCGCGTGGTCATGATCAGGCGCTCGGCGTGCGGCGCGTTCTTGTCGATCCAGCTCTCGAACGCAGGCAGGCGTCCGTCATTGGGGTCGAACACGCCGATGAAGCCGAGGCGCTTGGCTTCCGCTTCGCTGGTGAGGCCCGCGCCCCAGACCTCGCCCGGCGTGAACGGCGCTGGATGATCAGGGCTGTAGAACACCAGCGGCATGATCACCTCCGTGGTGCCCGCCACCACGGCCCAGCGCGAGGCGGCTTTGCGGTGCCAGGCCTCCGTGAGCTCGCGCGCAAGCTCGGCGCGCGCGCCGTATTTCGCGACGCTGTTCGGATCGGCGGCAAGCTCGCGCTCGGCAATGGTCGGCGACGCGAACAGCATGGCGATACTGATCACGAGCCAGATCGCGCTGATCCGAAACAGCGCCATCCTGGGGATCCGCAGCCAGGGGATCGCGACCAGCGCGAGCGGCGTCAGGAAGAACAGCGAGATGCCCCAGTCGGTCTTGATATAGATCTCGAAGAACAGCGCGCCGAGCGGCGGTCCGATCGCGACGATGATCTGGATGATCCAGACGTTCAGCGCCTGCGAGAGATTGACGCCGGGATTCGGCCCCAGCGACCAGTTGCGCGTGAACAAGGTCGACGGCCGCCGCACCAGCGCGCCCCACCCAAGCGCCAGCGCCGCCAGCACGATACAGGCGGCGAGCAATCCGATATTGTGGGCGATATAGCCCTTCACGAGAAACAGACTGACCGCGCGATTGTCGATGCTGTAGACATCCCCGGCATAGGTCAATGGCGCAAAATGGGTCTCGCTCAGCCAGACGATATGCGGAATCATCGCCACAATCATCGTTGCGATCGCAACCCACGGCGCCGGCGAAGCCAGGAAGCGAAGGCGCTCGGGATGGATCAGCGCCGCAAGCCCGATGGCGCCGATCATGGTCAGCACCCAATATTTGGTCATCAGCGCCAGCGCGCCGGCAAGGCCAAGCCAGACGCCCGAAATGACGGTGCGCTTCTCGAACGCGTAGAGATAGGCCAGCACGACCGGCGGCAGGGTTGCAAGCTGCAACAGGTCGGCGTTGTACTTGTAGCCCTTGAAGTTGAAGATCGGATAGAGCGCGAGCGTCACCACGACGAAGAAGGCGCGGCGGCGGTCGACGACACGCAGCGCGATCAGCCAGCAGACGATAAGGCTCACGGCGATGACCGCCATCGCCAGCGCATATGTCGCCCAATCCGTCACCGGAAAGATGCGGAACCAGAGGCCGGCGACCCAGCCGGACAGCGGCGGATGCTTGCCATAGCCGAGCTGGAATTTCTGGCCCCAGGCAAAGGCCTCCGCGACGTCCATATGGATGTCCTGCGCGGACTTCAGATTGACCAGGATCAGCGTCCACAGCACGGCATGGGCGAGCGCAAAGCCGGTGACGAACCATAATCCGGTGACGGGATCGGTTGCGCGCGCCACCAGCCACGCCGCCAGGCGGGAGATAGAGAACTTCCGTTTTGCGCGCGCCGCCGCGGGCAGGATTGATGCAGTCGCCATGGGCCCTGCCTAGCCTGTTTTACGGGCGAATGAAATCAGCTTGGCGTGACTATGGGAGACCGGCGCCGCAAGTTTCCCCGCCGCTGCCGTTTGCCGCAGCGACCCACAATCGGCAGAAACACCCGCCAAGACCAACCAAAACCGGCTCAAAATTCCGCAATGTGGTTGCCGCTTCGGGGTGCGAATGCTATCTCGCGCCCCATGACGACCGCCCCTATTCCGAACATCCGCAACTTCTCCATTGTCGCCCATATCGACCATGGCAAATCGACGCTGGCCGACCGCCTGATCCAGATGACCGGCGGCCTGTCGGATCGCGAGATGGCGGGCAAGGAACAGGTGCTCGATTCCATGGACATCGAGCGCGAGCGCGGCATCACCATCAAGGCACAGACGGTGCGGCTGAAATACCGCGCCAAGGACGGCAAGGATTACATCTTCAACCTGATGGACACGCCCGGCCATGTCGACTTCGCCTACGAAGTCTCGCGGTCGCTGGCGGCCTGCGAAGGTTCCCTGCTGGTGGTCGACGCCAGCCAGGGCGTCGAGGCGCAGACGCTCGCCAATGTCTACCAGGCGCTCGACAACAACCACGAGATCGTGCCGGTCCTGAACAAGGTCGACCTGCCCGCGGCCGAGCCGGAGAAGGTCAAGCAGCAGATCGAGGACGTGATCGGCATCGACGCTTCCGACGCCGTAATGATCTCGGCCAAGACGGGTCTTGGCGTGCCTGACGTGCTGGAGGCGATCGTCACCCGCCTGCCGCCCCCGAAGGGCGACAAGGACGCCACCTTGAAGGCGCTCTTGGTCGATAGCTGGTACGACGTCTATCTCGGCGTGGTCGTCCTGATCCGCGTCGTCGACGGCGTGATGAAGAAGGGCAGCCGCATCCGCATGATGGGCACGGGCGCAGCCTACGACATCGAGCGCGTCGGCTTCTTCACGCCGAAGATGCAGCAGGTGGACGAACTTGGTCCCGGCGAGATCGGCTTCATCACTGCGGCGATCAAGGAAGTCGCCGACACCCGCGTCGGCGACACCATCACTGACGACAAGAAGCCGGTGTCGGAAATGCTGCCGGGCTTCAAGCCGGCGATCCCGGTGGTGTTCTGCGGCCTGTTCCCTGTTGACGCCGACGATTTCGAAACCCTGCGCGCGGCGATGGGCAAGCTCCGCCTCAACGATGCCAGCTTCTCGTTCGAGATGGAGACCTCGGCCGCGCTGGGCTTCGGCTTCCGCTGCGGCTTCCTCGGGCTGTTGCACCTGGAGATCATCCAGGAGCGGCTGTCGCGCGAGTTCGATCTCAATTTGATCGCGACCGCACCGAGCGTCATCTACAAGATGAAGCTCACCGACGGCAGCGAGATCGAGATCCACAACCCGGTCGACATGCCGGACGTGGTCAAGATCGCCGAGATCGACGAGCCCTGGATCGAGGCCACGATCCTCACGCCGGACGAATATCTCGGCAGTGTGCTGAAGCTGTGCCAGGACCGGCGCGGCTCGCAGAAGGAGCTGACCTATGTCGGCTCCCGCGCGATGGTGAAATACGATTTGCCGCTCAACGAAGTGGTGTTCGATTTCTACGACCGCCTTAAATCGGTCTCCAAGGGCTATGCCTCGTTCGACTATCATCTGACCGACTACAAGCCGGCCGATCTCGTCAAAATGCAGATCCTGGTCAATGGCGAGCCGGTGGACGCGCTGTCGATGCTGGTGCACCGCACCCGCGCCGAGGGCCGCGGCCGCGCCATGGTCGAGAAGATGAAGGAACTGATCCCGCCGCACATGTTCCAGATCCCGATCCAGGCGGCGATCGGCGGCAAGGTGATCGCCCGCGAAACCGTCCGCGCGCTGCGCAAGGACGTCACCGCCAAGTGCTACGGCGGCGACATCACGCGTAAGCGAAAACTTCTGGAGAAGCAGAAGGAAGGCAAAAAGAAGATGCGGCAGTTCGGCAAGGTCGACATCCCGCAGGAAGCTTTCATTGCCGCGCTGAAGGTGGATAGCTGAGGCGCTGTCATTCCGGGGCTCGCGAAGCGAGAACCCGGAATCCATCGGGCCACAGGCACGGGCGGAGAAATGGATTCCGGGCTCGCGCTACGCGCGCCCCGGAATGACGGCGGCGAGTGCCTCGACTAGCTTGCCCTCCCCCCACAGATAAGCCACCATCGCGTTCCCGCTCAACAAAACAACAACAGCGAGGAAACGCATGAGCAAGCCAGAAGGGTTCGATCTTGCCGGGAAGGCGCGTGCGCTGGCGCCGTTGATCACACAAGATGCCGACGAGATCGAGCGGACGCGGCGGCTGACGGGAGCGGTGACGGCGGCGCTGGTCGACAACGGGCTGTACCGGGCGCTGCTGCCGAAACGCTTCGGCGGCAGCGAGGCGACGCTGGAGGCGTTCATGCAGATGCAGGAGGAGGTCGCCAAGGCCGATGCCTCCACTGCCTGGTGCCTCGGCCAATGCAGCGTCTGCGCGATGACCGCGGCCTATCTCGACCCTGATGCGGCGAACGAGATTTTCAACGTCGCGCCGGGCATTCTGGCCTGGGGCGCGATCGCGCATGAGGTGAAGGCGGTGCCGGGCGGCTATCTCGCCAATGCGCGCTGGGATTTCGCGAGCGGATCGCGGCAGGCGAGCTGGCTGGGCGCGCATGTGCGCGTGGTCGAACAGGACGGCTCGCCCCGCAAGAAAGCGGACGGCTCGATGGAAATCCGCACCATCCTGTTTCCGGCGGCGAGCGCCACCATGCACGACGTCTGGGACGTGATCGGGCTGAAGGGCACCGGCACCGATTCCTATTCGGTGGAGAATCTGTTCATCCCCGAGAAGTTCGCGGCGCTGCGCGACGATCCTTCCGCCTTGCGCGAAGGGGGCCCGCTGTACAAGCTTTCCACCAACATGGTGTTCGGCATGGGCTTTGCCGCGACCGCGCTCGGCGTGGCACGCGCCACGCTCGATGCGGCGATCGAGCTTTCGCGCGGCAAGACGCCGCAAGGGTTGAAGGCGATGCGCGAGAACAATGCGGTGCAGGGTTTGATCGGCCGCACCGAGGCAAGCCTGCGCGCTGCGCGTGCCTATCTCTATACGACTGCTGCGGACGTCTGGCGCGATCTGGAACGCGGCGTTTCCCTGACCGAAGGCCATCGCGTGGCGCTGCGCGTCGCCTCGACCTGGACCATCCACCAATCGGCATCCGTGGTCGATACCGCCTATCACATGGCCGGCGCCACGGCGGTGTTCGCCGCCAACAAGTTCGAGCGCCGCTTCCGTGACATGCACGCGATCGCGCAGCAGATCCAGGCCCGCGACGTCAATTACGAGGACGCCGGCCGCGCGATCCTCTCAGGCAATCTCGCGGGATCGCCAACGACGCGGTGAGCAATTCGTCATTGCGAGCGAAGCAAAGCAATCCATGTCTCAGCGCGTGGCGCTATGGATTGCTTCGCTTCGCTGGTAATGAGGAGTTGAGAGATTTGGAGTCACGCCACCAGCGCGGCTTCGTCGTCGTTGGCGTCGCCGCGCTGGGCCTGCAGCAGGCTGACGATGTCGGCATTGGGCCTGGCGCGGCTGAACAGGAAACCCTGGCCTTCGTGGCAGCCTTCGGCGCGCAGGCAGCTCAGCTCGGCTTCGGTCTCGACTCCCTCCGCGGTGATGGTGACGCCGAGGCCCTTGCCGAGGCTGATGATTGAACGCACGATCGCCTGCGCATCGCGGTTGGAGCCGAGGTCGCGCACGAACGACTGGTCGATCTTGATCTTGTCGAACGGAAAGCTGCGCAAATAGCTGAGGCTGGAATAGCCGGTGCCGAAATCGTCCATCGAGATGCGCACGCCGAGCGCGCGCAGCGCGTGCAGCGTGGCCAGCACCTGGCTGCTCTTTTCCAATAGCAGCGTCTCGGTGATCTCGAGCTCGAGCCGCCGCGCCGGCAGACCGGAATACTTCAGCGCTTCCGTTACCTGCGACAACAGATTGCCGGTGCGGAATTGCAGCGGCGACAGGTTGACGGCGACGCGGACATCGTCGGGCCAGTGCGCGGCATCCATGCAGGCGCGCCGCAGCATCAAGCCGCCGAGCGGATTGATCAGGCCGGTCTCTTCCGCCACGGGGATGAACTCGCCGGGCGAGATCATGCCGCGCTCGGGATGCGGCCAGCGCACCAGCGCCTCGAAGCCGGTGATGCGGCCGCTCGAGAGATCGACCAGCGGCTGGTAGAACGGCCGCAAGCCGTCGTTCTGGATCGCGTCGCGCAAATCCATCTCGATCTTGCGGCGGGTCTGGGCGCGCGCGTCCATCTCGGCCTCGAAGAAGGAGAAGGTGCCGCGGAATTCGCTCTTGGCGCGCGATAGCGCCATGTCGGCGCTCTTCAACAGTTTCTCCGATTCGTCGCCGTCGCCGGGCGACATCGCAATGCCGATGCTGGCGCCGATCACGATGGAATGGCCGTCGAGCAGATAGGGTTCGCCGATCGCTTCCAGCAGGCGCTTCGCGAGCAGCACCGCATCCTCCGGACGCGACACGCCGCTCTGGACGATCGCGAATTCATCGGAGTTGAGACGGGCCAGCGCATCTTCCTCGCGCAAGGTCGAGCGCAGGCGCTTTGCGACCCCGCGCAGGAGCTTGTCGCCGACGCCATGGCCGAGCGTGTCGTTGACGGCCTTGAAATTGTCCAGCCCGAGCACCAGCACCGCGACCTTCTCGGCGCTGCGGCGGGTGTGCAGCAGCATGTCGTCCATCTGCTGGCGGAGCAGATTGCGGTTGGGCAGCCCCGTGAGCCCGTCATGCTGGGCCATGAAGGCAAGCCGCGCCTCGGCGCGCTTGCGCTCGGTCATGTCCATCAGCGCCAGCAGCACCGCGGGCTGGTTGCCATGCATCAATTCGCGCGAATAGATCGCAAGATCGATCAGCGTGCCGTCGGCCCGCACATGCTTCCAGGTCCGCGCCGCCTGCTCGTCGCCACCGCGGCCGCCGATCCATGGCAGTTCGGTATCGAATGCCTGCAGGCTGCGGATGGTCAGTTTCTCAAATTCGGCGCGGCTGAAGCCGTAATGCTCGGCCGCGGCGTCGTTGACGGAGAGGATGCGCTCACCGTCGAGCGAGCAGACGATCATCGGCACCGGATTGCCGTCGAACAACAGGCGGAACGAGGCCTCGCGCTGCTTCAATTCGGTGATGTCGACGCGCAGGCCGACGACGCCGCCATCCGAGGTCAGCCGCTCCTCGATCAGGACGACGCGGCCGTCGGCAAGCTTCTGCTCATGCCGCTCGCCGGGCTGATAGAGTTTCTTCAGCCGCTCGGCGATCCACGCCTCCTCGCGGCCGATGGCCTCGGGATAGTCGCCGCGCGCGACGCCGACCCGGAGCGTATCCTGCAGCCGCGCGCCGTGCTCGAACTGGTCGGAGCTGCGGCGATAGATCTCCGCATATTTCTTGTTCCAGAGGATGTAGCGGCCTTCGGCGTCGAGGAACACGATGCCCTGCGGCAGGATGTCGATCGCCTCGCGCAGGCGTTCGTTGGAGCGGCGCGCATCCGCGATTGCCGCTTCAGTCTCGGCTCGGTTGCGCACGATCTCGCCGATCTCGGATGGAACGCGCCGCCTGCCACTTGCAAGCTTCGGATCGGGTTTGACGGGACGGCCGGAAATTCTCGCCGCCGCCTTACGCTTCAGTTTCTTAGCCGTTCTTGGCCGCATCTTCGGCATCGACTTTTCGCCCACACGCACTCCCGCCGCGGATGGTTCTCCGATAAGTGTCTGAAAAAATGGTGTATTCCGCCGGTTTCCAGAATAGAGCCGGCCTCCGAGCTGCCTGTTTAGGAGGCGGACGTCCGCATCTCTGAATACCGGTGGGCGGCTCGAAGGGCTGAGAAGCAAATCCAACGGGCAAATCAACCAAGCGCGCGGAGCCAATTTTCCCGCGATCCGGGTAGCGATGCTGCGGATGCACCAATGGCGCGTATTCCGCACGAAATTGCGTCATTACGCGACAGGGTTAGTACCCGGTTAAGCCGCGAGCTTGCATCGAACCAATCACGAGGCGGTGGCATCTGCTGCCGCCAAAAAGGCTTCGGGCGCCTGCCGGTTCAGGCTATCCTCCGCTCCAGGGGACGAGGCGCAAGCATCGCCTTGGGGAGGGGACCCGATGCGCCAGAGCACGCACAATCGATCTCTCACCATCAGCACTCTCTTGGCGGCGACGCTGGCGCTGCTGCTGACGTGTGGTCCCGGCGCTGCCGGAGACTACCCGGACCGCACCGTCAGGATCATCGTGCCATTCTCTGCCGGCGGCACCGCGGATGCGGTCCCGCGGCTGGTGGCGGACTGGCTGTCGCGCAAATGGGGCCAGCCGATCGTAATCGAGAACAGGATCGGTTCAGCCGGCAACGTCGGGGCCGAGGAGGTCTACAATGCCGACCCCGACGGCTACACCCTTCTCTCCGCGCCACCGCCGCCGCTCGTCATCAACCAGAACCTTTTTCGCAAGCTCCGCTTTGATCCGGCGAGGTTCGAGCCGATCGTCGTGATGGCGCAGGTGCCGAACGCGATCTTCGTCCGCCCCAACGGCATCAAGGCGTCCAGCGTGGCGGAGTTGATCGATCATCTGCGCGCAAACCCCGATGGGCTCACAGCCGCCACGCTCGGCAGCGGGACAACGTCGCATCTGAGCTCCCAATTGTTCGAGACGATGGCGAAGGTGAAGCTGCGCCAGATTCCCTATCGCAGCACCGTGCCGGCGCTGCAGGGCCTGCTCGCCGGCGACGTCGACCTGATGTTCGACAATCTCGGCGTCACGCTGCCGCTGGTGACGGCCGGCAAGCTCAAGCTGCTGGCGGTGGCTTCGCCCAAACGGTTGCCATCCATGCCCAACGTGCCGACGATCGCCGAAACGCTGCCGGGCTTCGAAGCGGTCGCCTGGTTTGCGATGGTGGCGCCGCCAGGGACGCCGAAAGCGATCGTCGAGAAGATCAATGCCGACGTCAACGAAGTGCTGGCCCGGCCCGATATCCAGGCCAACTTCCGAAAGCTCTCCGCGGAAATCTATGGCGGCTCGGTGGAGCGGACGTCGCAATATCTGCGCAGCGAGGTCGACCGCTGGAGCACGGTGATCAAGTCGGCCAAGATCGAGATGCAGTGAAGGCTCTTCCCACCTCTCCCGCTTGCGGGAGAGGTCGGCGCGTAAGCGCCGGGTGAGGGCCCTCTCCACACGAAGAGTCCGAATCGCGGAGATACCCCCGCCCCGGCCCTCCCCCGCAAGCGGGAGAGGGAGTTTAGCTCCATCAACCAATTGCGATGTCACGGCGGCTCGCGGACCATCGAATCCATGTTACGCTGACTGCCCTTCGAGTGAATCCCATGACGTCCCGCCCGATATTGACCCTGCTGGTTCTTGCAGCTCTATCGCTTGGTGCCGACGCGGCGTCGGCGCAGGACAGAGGCTCGGTCAATCCGAAGCCGCTGCCGCCGCTCGCCAATCCCAACGATCCCAAGCTCGGCGCCAAGGAATTGTTCGCGCGCAAGGTGCTGCCGACGGCGACGCCGACGCGGGTGATCGGCTCCTATTCCAAAGGCTGTCTCGCGGGCGCGGCGCCGATGCCGATCAATGGCGAGACCTGGCAAGTGATGCGGCTGTCGCGCAACCGCAACTGGGGCTATCCCGGCATGATCGCGCTGCTCAAGCGCCTGTCGGTAAAGGCACACAAGGATGCCGGCTGGCCGGGTATCCTGGTCGGCGACATCGCGCAGCCGCGCGGCGGGCCCGCCCTGAGCGGCCATGCCAGCCACCAGATCGGTTTAGATGCCGACGTCTGGCTGACGCCGATGCCCGACCGCAGGCTGTCGCGCGAAGAACGCGAGGACATGTCGGCGGTGATGATGGTGCGGCCGGACCGGCTCGACGTCGATCCCAAAGTGTTCACCCCCGGCCATGTGCTGGTGCTGCGCGACGCCGCGCAGGAGCCCGCCGTGCAGCGGATATTCGTCAATGCCGCGATCAAGAAGGCGTTGTGCCGCGAGGCCAAGGGCGACCGTAGCTGGCTCGCCAAGATCAGACCGTGGTGGGGCCATGACTATCACTTCCACATCCGCATGCGCTGCCCGGCCGGCGCCAGCGAATGCGAGGGACAGCCGTCGCAGTCGGAGGATGAAGGCTGCAAGCCTTCCGACTTCGACTTCTGGTTCTCCGATGCGGTGCTGCATCCGAAGCCGCCGCCGATACCGCCAAAGCCGAAGCCGCCAATGACGCTGGCGCAAATGCCGGCCGCCTGCAAAGCGGTGCTGAACGCGCCGGACGCGAAGCAGTAACATCTTCTTCGATTGACGCTCCATCCGGGCTACGCATTGTCCCGCGAGGATAACATCTTCGTCAGGACGCTATTCCCACGGCGGCTTGATGGGCTATTGTCGCATCGGCCAGCGCCGCAAGCGCAAGGCGTCTGCCGGGGACGACGGTCCCGCTCGTTTCAACCAAAAGCCACATAGGCGCAGCACGACTGCGCGCATTCAACCATTGCGAGGAGCGATCATGCGTCTCAGTGCACGTAACCAGATCAAGGGCACCGTCGTCGAGGTGAAGAAGGGCGCAACCACGTCCCATGTCCGCGTCGATATCGGCGGCACCGTCATGACGTCCTCGATCACCAACGAGGCGGTCGACGATCTCGGCATCAAGGTTGGCGGCAAGGTGATCGTGGTGGTCAAGGCCTCCGATGTCATGATCGCGGTGGAATAGTCATGCGGCGGACATCTGTTCTGGCTGCGTTGCTGCTGCTCGGCAGTGCGCCCGCCCTTGCGGCGGAAGAACCGAGCGGCTGCGACAAGTTCAAATGGCCGATCGATCGCGAGCGCGCCGCGCTGACCGCGCCAGATCGCGCCAAATTGACCTCAGGCAACGAGTTTGCGGCCTTGTCCGCAAGCGGATTCACGCTGACCCTGGTGGCGCCGGCGGATGCCAAATTGCCGAGACCGCCGGAGCGTGCGCCGAAGGACGGCACCTTTGCCGGCTTCACCAGCTTCAAGACTACGCCCAAGGCCGGCCTTTACACGATCAGCCTGTCGTCCGGCGCCTGGCTGGACGTGGTGCAGGATGGTCACTTCCTCAAGCCCAAGGCATTCAGCGGCGCCACCGACTGCGACGGTATCCGCAAGACCGTAAAATTCGAGCTTTCCGCCAGCCCATTCGTGCTGCAGATCAGCGGGGTCAAAGAGAATTCGATCTCGGTCGCGATCCTGCCGGCGGAATGAGCGGCGAATAGGCCTGGGCAAATGCACAAAGGGTCGCCTTTACCCGGGCCGCGGGCCTGTTTATTGTCTGGCCATAGCGATGCCCCGACCGACCGTCAGTCCGTTGGGATCACCGGAACGGCGCTTCCGTCTGTCGCAATCCTTACCGATTCAACCAACGCCCGAAGTGCGCGCGGTCCGCGTGCATGCGGACGTGATGGAGCGCCTGCCATGAACCGCCTTGCCGGAATTGTCGCCGCCTTTGTCCTTGCGCTGTCTTCAGCCGCCTTAGCTGCGAACGCGCAGGAAAAGACCCTGACCGTGTTCGCGGCCGCCTCGATGAAGAACGCCCTCGACGACATCGACGCCGCCTACACCGCCAAGACCGGCGTCAAGGTCAATGCGAGCTATGCCGCCAGCTCAGCATTGGCAAAGCAGATCGAGCAGGGCGCGCCGGCCGACGTGTTCGTCTCCGCCGACACCGACTGGATGGACTACGCGGTCAAGCAGAAGAACATCAACGAGGCGACGCGGGTCAATCTGCTCGGCAACAGCATCGTGCTGATCGCGCCGAAGGACTCCAAGATCGACAACGTCAATATCGGCGCCGGCTTCGACCTCGCCAAGCTCGCCGGTGACGGCAGGATCGCGACCGGCGACGTCAAGGCCGTGCCGGTCGGCAAATATGCCAAGGCGGCGCTGGAGAAGCTCGGCGCCTGGCAAGCGGCCGAGCCGAAATTCGCTATGGCCGAAAGCGTGCGCGCGGCGCTGACACTGGTCGCCCGCGGCGAGGCCGTGCTCGGCATCGTCTATTCGACCGACGCCAAGGTCGAGCCCGGCGTCAAGATCGTCGGCACCTTCCCGGCCGACAGCCATCCCGCGATCATCTATCCGGTCGCGGCGACGACGACGGCCAAACCCGAGACCGCCGAGTACCTCAACTTCCTGAAATCGTCGGCGGCAAAGACGATCCTCGAGAAGTACGGCTTCAAGTTCCTGATCACGCCGACGACCTGAGCATGATCCGGAAAAGCGGAAGCATGATCTGAGCCCACGTGTTCGAGATTTCGCCGACCGAGTGGACGGCGATCCTGCTGTCGTTGCGGGTCGCCATCGTCGCAACGCTGGTCGCGACCCCCTTAGGGATCGCGCTGGCGTGGCTGCTTGCGCGCCGTGACTTCTGGGGCAAATCGGTGCTCGACGCGCTCGTGCATCTGCCGCTGGTGCTGCCGCCTGTTGTCACCGGCTATCTGCTATTGCTCACGTTTGGACGGCGCGGCCTCGTCGGGGCCTGGCTTGCCGATCATCTCGGCATGGTCTTCGCGTTCCGCTGGACCGGTGCGGCGCTCGCCTGCGGCGTGATGGCCTTTCCATTGCTCGTGCGGCCGATCCGGCTGTCGATCGAGGCCGTCGACCGGCGGCTGGAGCAGGCCGCCGGAACGCTGGGCGCGGCGCCGTGGCAGGTGTTCCTGACCGTGACGTTGCCCCTGGCGCTACCGGGCGTGCTCGCCGGAATGGTGCTCGGCTTCGCCAAGGCGATCGGCGAATTCGGCGCGACCATCACCTTCGTCTCCAACATTCCGGGCGAGACCCAGACCATCTCGTCGGCGATCTATTCGCTGATCCAGACGCCCGAGGGCGACCTTGCGGCGGCGCGGCTGGTCATCATCTCCATCGTGCTTGCGATGAGCGCGCTTGTTGCATCAGAGTGGTTCGCGCGGCGCGCGACGAAGCGGCTGCACGGAAACTGACCATGCTCCGTGTCGACGTCACCAAGCACCTTGGCGAATTCACGCTCTCTGCGTCCTTCACCAGCGAGGGCCGCGTCACCGGCCTGTTCGGCGCGTCGGGCGCCGGCAAGACCTCGCTGATCAACATGATCGCGGGACTGCTGAAGCCCGACCGCGGCATCATCTCGCTCGATGGCGAGACGCTCGACGACACCGAAGCGCACGTGCATGTGCCGCCCTACCGGCGCCGCATCGGCTATGTGTTCCAGGACGCGCGGCTGTTCCCGCATCTCGACGTGCGGCAGAACCTCGATTACGGGCGCCGCATGAATCGCCTGCCGGATGATCCGGCGCAGCGCAAACGCGTCACCGACCTGCTCGACATCGGCCATCTCATGGACCGTCGTCCGGGTAAACTTTCCGGCGGCGAGCGCCAGCGCGTCGCGCTCGGACGCGCGCTGTTGTCGAAGCCGCGCCTGTTGCTGCTCGACGAGCCCTTGGGCTCGCTGGACGAAGGGCGGAAGGTGGAGATCCTCCCTTATCTGATCCGACTGCGCGACGAGGGCATACCCATGGTCTACGTCAGCCACGACGCCGCCGAACTGCGCCAGCTCGCGACCCAGATCGTGATGCTGCGTCGTGGCGAGGTGACTGCGTTCGGCGGCGTAAAGGTGCTGACGGGAGGCTCGAAGTGATTTCGGTCGCCTTCCCTTCTCCCCTTGCGGGAGAAGGTGGCGCGAAGCGCCGGATGAGGGGTCGTCGCCGCGGGCACGGTGCGCGTGGAGAGAGACCCCTCACCCAAGCGAGTGACGCCGGAGTAGCCCTCTCCCACAAGGGGCGAGGGCGCATCAAGCAGCACCTCGCAGGTTTATCGATCGACGTTGAGCACCGCACCGGTGCGGGCGTCGACATCGACTTCCATATACCGGCCTTCGAGATCCCGCCCCTCGATTTGCCATTCATAGCCGGCAAATTCAGTGTGAGATACGGTTACGAGCCCGAGATCGGTCGCGATCGCCAGTGCTCTCTGCATCGATATGAGATCGCCAGAATCATAAGCCCTGGCGTGCGTCGCAATCCCAAGGGTCATCACCACGATCATCGGGAGGATGAATTTTCGCATGTGCCACTCCTGGTGAAGGTTCGTTACGGCAGGCACCAACAGCCCTCGAGGCGTATTGGTTCCCATTTCACAGCGAAACTGGGTGATCCGCAGGGGTTGCAACCGCTTGTTGACCGCCGATTGGCGACAATGTGACGGTTCCCCGCGGTGCTCGGCAAAAGACATCGGGTCGACTCGTTCACAGATTCGTTTGCTTTAAGGACAAAGCTTGTCGATTTGCCAAATCCGCCCGAGCGCGCCAAATTGTTGCCGGAAGAAAGGCGTGCCATGCGTATTGCTGGTTGGGTTTTGCTGCTCACAGGATTCGTCCTGTGCCTCACGGTGGCCTGGGCCGCTCTCGGGTTTCTGTTGATGGGCATCGGCCTCGTGTCGCTGCAGGTCGCCGAGCGGAAGCGGCGAAAGTCCGAGAAGACGGAGTCCGCCGCCCTCGATGCGCGTCCGAAGCCGGCTACCGCACTTGCCGAAGTGCCTCCGGCCCACGCAGAAACTGTTCCGATCACTCCGGAACCTCCCCCCTTGCCGGCACCGCAAACGACCTCGAGCGCCGACGCCTCCGCTTACGACAAGGAAGTATGGCGCCGCATGGTCGAGAGCGATCCCGATCTGGCGCGACTGGCCGCGGTGCTGTCCGACTACGGACAAGACTATGTCGATGAATTCGCCAATAGCTATCTCGCCGAGCCCGACAAGGGCCGCCTCGGCGCGATCGTCAACGAGATCATCGCGAAGGCCGCACGAAAGGAATCCACGCCGGCGGCATCGCCCGAAGTGCATCAGGCATCGGTCGATGCAAATCGGGAGCCGAGATCGCCGCGCGCAGAGGTCAAGCCGGATCGCCGCGCTGTGAAACTCCACGCGCCGAAGATCGCTGTAATGCCGCCTGCGGCACCACAGATTCGGACCGAATCGAATCCGCAAGATGGAAACGATGGGCCCGCTGACGACGACCTCAACGAACTGATCAAGCAGTTCGCGGGCGATGCGGGCTTCCTTCGAAGATAAGCCCTTTCCCAGCCCACGACGACCGTCCCCGCGAAACAGCCGCATAGCCCGGGTGGAGCGAAGCGCAACCCGGGACATCTCCATCAAGGTTTGCAAGCGGTCCCGGGTTACGCTGGCGCTCCACCCGGAGCTACGCTCTCTTTCGGGGCGCGACTTTAGACGCCTGCGACCGATGTCCAGATCCCGGCGAGCTTGCGCTTGAACTGCTGCAGCCGGGTCGCCGGCACGACCGACTCCTCTTCCTCCGGCAGGCGCAGGCCGACGACATTGACCCTGCCACCACCGAGGCTGCGCGCGACCAGGACGATGCTGTCCAGCGCGAGCTCCGCGCCTTCCTTCGGCGCGCGGTCGAGATGGATGTCGAAATAATCCGACAGCGTCAGCTTCTTCTGGTCCTCATCGACGGTCACGCCGTAGATCTCGGCAAGCTCGCCAAGCGTATGCTCGCCGGAGACCACGAAGTCGCCGAGCAGATGCGGGTCCGGCGCAGTGCTTGGCGGCATGTCGACAAAGAAGCGGTCGAGCGCTTCCGCTCGCTCCGGCGGCGCCAGCAGATAGAGGTAGTCGCCGGGCGCGATCGGGTCGGCCTCGGCGGGGGAGAGGATGTTCTCATCGCGGATCACCAGCGTCGGCCTCGACCAGGACGGCAGCAATCCGCGGCGGAAAAACAGGCTCTTCGCACCGACGGGATAGCCGACGAGCTGCTGCTCGAGCTGGCCGGGCAGGTCCAGTTCGACGCGCCGCGGGCCGCGGTCGACGCGCGGCAGCGCCACGTGCAGCCGACGCGCCGCCGGCGCCAGGGTCCAGCCCTGCAGCAAAAGCGAGATGATGACGACGACAAAGGCGACATCGAAATAGAGATAGGCCTTCGACAGGCCCACCAGCATCGGGATCGAGGCAAGGAAGATCGCAACCGCGCCGCGCAGCCCGGTCCAGGCAATGAACACCTTCTCCCGCCAGTTGAAGCGGAACGGCGCCATGCAGGCGAATACGGCAAGCGGCCGCGCCAGCAGCATCAGCGCCAGCGCCACCACGACCGAAGCGCCCAGGCTGCTGAGCACGCGGTGCGGCGACACCAGGAGCCCGAGCAGCACGAACATCACGATCTGCGCGAGCCAGGTCGCGGCATCGAGGAACGCGACCACCGAGCTGTGCGCGCGCGTCGGCCGGTTGCCGATGATGATGCCGGCGAGATAGACGGCGAGAAAGCCGGAGGCATGGGCGATCTGCGCCGCGCCGAAGATCACCAGCGCCGCCGTGGTCACGAATGGCGCGTGCAGGCCCTGCGGCAGAGCGACGCGGTTCATGGCGATCACAACCAGCCGGCCGCCGATCACGCCCACGATCGCCCCAAGCACGGCCTCGCGGACGAACTCCAGAACGATGTGCGACGCCGAGCTTTCTCCGAGGGAGATGAATTCCACCAGCATCAGCGTCAGGAAGATCGCGAAGGGATCGTTGGTGCCGCTTTCGGCCTCCAGCGTGGCGCCGACGCGCGGGCGCAGGCGCAACCCCTGGGTGTGGACCAGCAAAAATACCGCCGCGGCGTCGGTCGAGGCCACCACGGCCCCGACCAGCAATGCCTCGGTCCAGGAGAGGTCGAGCATATATTTGGCCACCGGCGCCGTGATCAGCGCGGTCAACAGCACGCCGGCGGTCGCGAGCACCATCGAGGGCGCCAGCACGGCACGGATGCTTTGGAAGCGCGTGCGTAGGCCGCCATCGAACAGGATCAGCGCCAGCGCCACCGAGCCCACCAGATAGGTGGTGCGGACGTCGTCGAACTGCAGGTGGCCGGGACCGGCATCGCCCGCGAGCATGCCGATCAGGAGGAAGACCAGTAGCAGGGGGGCGCCAAAGCGCAGCGCCAAAAGGCTCGACAGGATGCCGGCCATCACGAGAACTGCGCCAAGCAGGATGGCTATGCTGACCTGATCGAGAGAAGCCATACGCCGTAAGGAAAGAGAAGAGTTGCAATGCATCCTTACCGTCGCCACAGTTCGACGCCAACCCATTTTCTTCTGGTTTTGCGCCCAGCCTCACCTCGCACGCCAGTTGTGGCGATGGTCCGCGCGTCGCGTTTGTGGGATCGTGCCGACCGTTCGAATCAAATTCGCTTGAATCTGCACTTCATGAGATTTCGCCGATGGAAATGGAGCTGAAGGACGTCATCGAGACCCTGCAGATGGCCGCACGGTCGGTCGGAGCGGAGGTTACCTCGCCCTGGTTCTATCTGCAGTTCGGCATCATCCTGGCCGCCGCCGGCATCGCCTATGCGGCCGACGCCGCGATCCGCCTACGGGTCGACATGGATTCGCTGGCGTCGCACCTGCCGCTGCCGCTCAGGCATTTCATCCGCGTGCTGGTCGGCAGCGCCTCGACCGCGGTGTTCGCGCTCCTGATGATCGCGACGCGCATCATCATGGCGCATTCGACCTGGCCGAGCCGCAGCTACCTGATCGTAGTCTCGGCCAAGCTGGCGCTGGCCTGGCTCGTCATCTCCCTGGTGGCGTCGGTCATCCGCAACGCCTTCATCGTCCGCCTGGTGTCGGTGGGGGCCTGGATCGTCGCGGCGCTCAGCATCATCGGCCAGCTCGATGCGACGGCCGAGACGCTGGATTCGGTCGCGATCGAGGTCGGCGGCCTGCGGTTGACGCCGCTGCTCCTGATCAAAGCCGGCGCGCTGGTGATCCTGGCGCTGTGGCTCACCAACATCGCGAGCAATTTCGTCGAGAGCCGCATCAACCGCGCCACCGACCTGACGCCGTCGGTCCAGGTGCTCCTGATCAAGATCATCCGCATCGGGCTGATGGTGGTCGCGATCGCCATCGCGCTGAGCGCGGTCGGCATCAACCTGTCAGCGCTCGCGGTGTTCTCCGGCGCGGTCGGTGTCGGTATCGGTATCGGCCTGCAGAAGATCGTCGCCAACTTCATCTCGGGCATCATCCTGCTCGCTGACAAGTCGGTGAAGCCCGGCGACCTCGTCACCATCGGCGACAATTCGGGGCGCATCAGCGCGATGAAAACCCGCTACATCTCGGTAGCCGCCGGCGACGGCCGCGAATTTCTGATCCCGAACGAGGACCTGGTGACGCAGAAGGTCGTCAACTGGACCTATACCGACAAGAACACGCTGGTCAAAATCCCCTTCGGCACCAATTACGAGGCCGATCCGCGGCTGGTGTGCAAGCTCGCCATCGAGATCGCCGCCGCGGCGCCGCGGGCATTGAAAGGCAAGCCGCCAAACTGCATCCTGACCGAATTCGCCGAAGCCGGGATGAAATTCTCGCTGACCTTCTGGATTGGCGATCCCGATGGCCTCGACAACGTCAAAAGCGACGTGATGCTGGCGCTGTGGGACGCCTTCAAGCGCGAGGGCATCCGCGTGCCCTATCCGGTGCGGGAACTTCGGGTCCGCGGCGCCCTTCCGGTCGAGACCGTGATCGAGACTTCCAGCTAAATCCATGGCGGGAAAGGCCATTTCGGCCCCAACCTTGGCTTGCGCTGGCCGCCTCGATCATTAAATTAGGTGAATTATCGCCCGTCCGACAGACCCGCCAAATGACCCCGAACATGAGCTATATCGAAGCAACCGACACCTCCCTACGCAAGACCGGCCAGATCAAGCTGCACGGACAAAGCGGCTTTGTCGGCATGCGCAAAGCGGGCGCGCTGGTGTCGAAATGCCTCGATGAGCTCACCGACATCGTCAAGCCGGGGATCCCGACCTCCAAGATCGACCAGTTCGTGCGCGAGTTCGCCTTCAGCCATGGCGCCTATCCGGCGACGCTGATGTATCGTGGCTATCGCTATTCGACCTGCACCTCGCTGAACCATGTGGTCTGCCACGGCATGCCCGGCGACCGCCCGCTGAAGGAAGGCGACATCGTCAATATCGACGTCACCTTCATCGTCGACGGCTGGTATGGCGATTCCAGCCGCATGTATGCGGTCGGGCCGATCGCGCGCAAAGCCGAGCGGCTGATCGAGGTGACCTATGAGGCGATGATGCGGGGCATCGCCGCGGTGAAGCCCGGCGCCACCACCGGCGACATCGGCCATGCGATCCAGAGCTATGTCGAGCCGCAGGGCATGAGCGTGGTGCGCGATTTCTGCGGCCACGGTCTCGGGCGGATGTTCCACGACGAGCCGAACATCATCCATGTCGGCCGGCCCGGCGAAGGCGTGGCGTTGAAGCCAGGCATGTTCTTCACCATCGAGCCGATGATCAATCTCGGCAAGCCGCATGTGAAGATCCTGTCCGACGGCTGGACCGCGGTGACGCGCGACCGCTCGCTGTCGGCACAGTTCGAACATTCGGTCGGCGTGACCGCCGATGGCGTGGAGATCTTCACGCTGTCCCAGCGGAGCGGCGAGAAGCCGTGGACGGTGGTCTGATCAGTCATCGCCGCCCATGCGTCGCGTGAGCTCGGCCGGCTCGTAATTCTCCCCGATCGACATCGCGCAGATGCGGGAGAGATGCACATAAGGCAGCTCGGTCTCCTTGGCCCAGGCGTTGAACTGCGCCTGCACCTTGGCGAGATCGCCTTTCGACTTCACCTCTTCCGCGATATCGAGGCCGGCGTCGCGCAGGCAGGCGACGACATCCCTTGATGTGACAAAGCCGTCCCAGCCGAGGAAACGCAGCAGGATCTGGCCGGTATTGCCGCCGAGCCGGCTGCCGCGCTTGAGCAGAAGGTTCAACAGCCCGATTTCGTCGGAGGACGGCCAATCGCCCAAGAATTTGCCGAAGCTGCCGTGCTCAGCCGCGATCTCCTGCACGAAGCGGGCGTTGTCACGCACCGACATGATCTTGGCGCCGTTGCGCACGATGCGCGCATCGCTCGTGAGCCGCTCCCAGAATTCATCCGGCTCGAAGGCGAGCTTCTCCACCTGGAAACCGAGGAAGGCCTCCTCGAAGCCCGGCCATTTTGCGTCGATCACGCTCCAGGCAAAGCCGGCGCAGAACACCCGCTTCGTCATCTCGGCGAGAACGCGATCGTCTTTCAGCTTAGCCAGAGATTTCGCGTTCGGCGCCGGCGGCAGCAGCTTCTCCAGCGCTTTCGCGCCGCCCTTGCGCTTCTCGGCCCGCGCCCGAATAGCCCTAAACGACGTCACGCGGCGAGACCTCTTTGCATTGGCAGGGACGGACGATCATAGCGTGACGCACGCCGAGATGCCAACGCGGCGGATCTCAGCCGCCCCTGATATGCTTCAGACGCTCGACGGCCTGCTTCACCAAGGTCTGCATCAGCGCCTTGGCCGGGAGCTCGCGGGCCAGCGCAGCGCCCTGTCCTGCCCAGATCGGGGTAAAGTCGCGGCTTCCCTTCCGCTCTGCCGCGGCCCGCAGCGGTGCCAGCTCGCCCATCGGCAACGGAAAATCCGGTGCTGCGTCGGACAGAGGGCCGACTTCGGCGACGAAGCGGTTGACCATGGCGCGCGCCGGTCGGCCGGAGAGCACGTTGGTCATCACGGTGCCAAGCTCGCGCGCTTGGCGCAAGGCGTCGCGGTGCAGCGGCGGCGTCGCCGCCTCGGGGCAAAGCAGGAAGGCGGTCCCGATCTGGACTCCGGAGGCGCCGAGGGCAAGAGCGGCGGCGATGCCGCGCCCATCGGCGATGCCGCCGGCGGCGATCACGGGCACGCTGACCACGTCAGTGACCTGCGGCACCAGCTCAAAGGTGCCGAGCTGCGAAGCGACCGCCCAGTTCCGGTCGCGATCGAGGAACGTGCCCCGGTGGCCGCCGGCTTCATAGCCCTGGGCAATGACTGCATCCGCGCCATGGTCCTCCAGCCAGCGCGCTTCCGCAACCGCCGTCGCCGACGAGATCACCTTGCAGCCGGCCGCCTTGATCCGGGCCAGCAATGGGGGCGCAGGCAAGCCGAAATGGAAGCTCACCACCTCCGGCCTCGCGTCCTCGACGAATTCGCACATCGCACTGCCAAACGGCGCAAGATCGGTGCGCGGCGGCGGTGTCGCATCGTCAACTCCGAGCTCGCGATAATAGGGTGACAGCGTCTCGTGCCACGCACGCTCGCGCCCCGCATTGGCCTTCGCCGGCTCGTGGCAGAAGAAATTGAGGCTGACCGGCTTGCTGGTCAGCCGCCGCATCTGTGTGATCGCATCGGTGGCGCGCTGCGGGTCCATGGTGGCGCAGCCGATCGAGCCGAGGCCGCCGGCATCGGCGACGATGGAAGCGAGCTCAACCGTGGCGAAACCCGCCATCGGTGCCAGCACGATCGGATGTTCGATTCCAAACAATTCAAGCAGACGACGGTCGGACCACATCTCGCATCTCCTAGCCGCGACCGGCGGACCAGCCGCCATCGACATGCAGGATCTCGCCGGTGACGAAGGCTGCCTTCTCCAGATACATCACGGCATCGACGACCTCCTGCGTCGTGCCCATCCGACCGATCGGCTGCAGCGCGGCGAGAAAACCATGCGCCTCCGGCGAATGCATCGGCGTGCTGATCGCGCCCGGCGAAACGGCATTCACCCGGATATTCCGGGGCGCATATTCGATCGCGAGCGAGCGCGTGATCGCGTTGAGCCCGCCCTTGGTCAGCGCCGCAAGACCCGCTGCGAGCGATGTCATCGGCTGTTCGGCGATCGTGGCGGTGATGTTGACGATGTGGCCAGAACCCGTCTGCAGCATTCTCGCTGCGACCTTCTGGGTCAGATGAAAGAATCCGGCGAGATTGACCGCGACCATCTTTGCGAAATCGGCGGCGGAATATTCGGTAAAAGGCTTGGCAATGAACACGCCGGCATTGTTGACGAGCGTATCTATGCGCCCGAAACGCTCGATCGCCAGCTTAAAGATGCGCTCGGCCGTCTCGGGGTGTGCAATGTCGCCCTCGATCATGAGGACCGACGGATCATCGCTCTTGCCGATCGAACGGGCGGTGGCCACGACGCGGTAGCCGTTTTCGCGATAGGCTTTCAGCAATTCCGCGCCAATGCCGCGTGACGCGCCGGTGATGATGACGACCTTTCGCTCTGATGTCATGTTCGCTCCTCGCAATTGCCTGGGGTTTATCGGAGCGATAGATGCACCATGCGGCCGGACGCGGCTTTGCCTCGGTTGCTCAGCTTTTGTCATTTCTTGCCGCTGTCAGGATCAGCGGACGCAGATCGGTTACATCCGTAACAAATCAGGCCACGACGCTGCGGCGGTACTGAGCGGGCGTCAGGCCGGTTGCCTGCCGGAACGCGCGGGTGAAATTGGCTTGGCACGAAAATCTGAGCCTGAGCGCGATATCGGCCAGCGGCTGCTCCCTTTGTCCCAGCAATTCCTTGGCACGTTCGAGCCGCCGGGCGCTGACGTAACGATGCGGCGATCGGCCGACGGCTGCCTTGAACGCGCGGGCGAAATGAAACTGGCTCAGGCACGCGATCGATGCCAGATGGCGGACCGTCAATTCGCCCTCCAAATTCGTCTCGATGTAATCCAGCACACGCGCCAGCCTGCGCCGGTCAAGTCCCTCGCGGGGTGCGAGGAAGTCGAGCGATAGCTTGCCGAAATGGTTTTGAACCAATCTTGCGGCCAGACTCGAGGCCAGCGTCTCCGCGAGAAGCCGGCCGGCAGACGTCTCGCGCTCCAGCTCGGAGGTGAGTGCATAGGCGATCTCGGCCAGAAGCGGATCGCGAAAACTGCTTTCATGACGCAGCGACGTCACAACGCATGGGGCGAGCCCTTCGCCAAAGCTCTCCGGCGAAAACCGGCTCGGCGGCAGATAAATGTGCAGGACCGCCGGAACGGGATCGGACAAATCGATCAGGCCATGCTCGGCCACCGGCGGCGAAACCCAGATCGTCCCACGTTCGGAGACGCTGCGATCGGTGACGCCATACCTCTCGCGCGTGACCACGGACCCATTGCCCCGGACGTCGATGCAGATTTCGATGTCCGGCTGCGGGCTCTTCCAGGCGATCGTGCCACTACTGTGACTGCGAAGCTCCGCCGCTATGCCCGACCAGCCCCGATCGGTGGAAGACGCCAGAAGCCCCGAGGCGCCGTAGCTTCCGAAACCGTGTGCCCCTGGCGACGCCGGTTGCTCTGGTTGAGATGCGAAGTTGAGCTTTTTATGGGTGGAATTCATTCGACATAACCCGATATCCGGCAATCGACGAAATCCCCAGCCACCCCAATGTGGCCGGCTCGCAGCCAAATCGCAACGATTGCTGGCCGCCCATCACGCGGAAGCGATCAAGACCGGCCGGTCTTCTGGCGCATGTCGAAGGCTTCGATGCGTCCGCGGCACTTCATGGTTGCAAAAACCGCGCGGCACGGCATGTTTGGCGCCGATGCCCGCCAAGACCAACACAGACCAGCCCGCCGAGACGCCGCATTACCACGGCCATCGGGAGCGCCTGCGCGAACGCTTCCATAGCGCCGGGCCCGACGCGCTGAGCGACTATGAACTGCTCGAGATGGCGCTGTTTGCCTCGATCCCACGGCGCGACACCAAGCCGCTCGCCAAGGAATTGCTGAGACGCTTCGGCTCGTTTGCCGAGGTGATCCATGCGCCCGTCGGCCGCCTGCGCGAGGTCGAGGGCATCGGCGAAGCCTCGGTCAACCAGCTCAAGCTGATCGCGGCCGCCGCGAGCCGGGTCGCCAAGGGCGAGGTGAAGCGGCGCAAGGCGTTGTCGTCATGGAACGACGTGCTCGACTATTGCCGCTCGAGCATGGCCTTCGCCGACAAGGAGCAGTTTCGCCTCCTGTTCCTCGACAAGCGCAACCAGCTCATTGCCGATGAGGTGCAGCAGATCGGCACCGTCGACCACACGCCGGTCTATCCACGCGAAGTGATCAAGCGCGCGCTGGAACTGTCCGCCACCGCGCTGATCCTCGTGCACAACCACCCTTCCGGCGACCCGACGCCGTCGCAGGCCGACATCCAGATGACGAAAGCGATCATCGACATCGCCAAGCCGCTCGGCATCTCCGTGCACGACCACATCATCGTCGGCAAGAACGGCCACGCGAGTTTGAAGGGGATGCGGCTGATTTGAATCCATGCTGGTTTCAGCGCCCCGGTTTGCCCTGACGGGCAGCTACGTCAACCAATACGTACCGCCGGCTTACCTCCTACTGGTACTTTTCCTTGAGGTCGGCCCCTCGGCACGGCCGATCCAGCCGAGAAGAAACTGGGAGAGAGATTCCAATGAGAGCAAGAACCGAAATCACAGCAGACCTTCAACGACTGGGCATCCAACCGGGAGATCTCGTGATGGTCCATGCCTCGTTGAAGGCCATCGGTAGTGTCGAGGGCGGCGCGGCCACCGTCGTCGACGCTCTTCTCGACGCCGTCGGCCGGCGGGTACCGTAATGGGCTATGCCTCATGGGACCGCTCACCGTACGAGGAAACATTGAACGGCGCTCAGATGGACGAAGAACTCCGTCGCACCTGGCCTCCGTTTGACCCTGCAACCTCTGGAACATATGCGGGCTTCGGCCTGCTCAATCAGTTCCTTGTCCAGACCCCCGGTGCGCGACGTAGCGCACATCCGGACGCATCGATGGTCGCTATAGGTCCTCTCGCAGAAACTTTGACAAAGTCTCATCACCTTGGTCAGGCGTTGGGAAAACGCTCGCCCCTCGAACGTTTTGTCAAGCTGGGCGGAAAAGTTCTTCTGCTAGGCGCTCCGCTGAACTCAGTCACCGCACTGCACTATGCCGAGGCTATTGCCGATATTCCTGGTAAACGCCGCGTGACCTATGAGATGCCGCTACTTGGCCCCGATGGTCAAACCGTCTGGGAGTGGGCCGAGGATTTCGACTCGAACGGCATCCTCGATCGCTTCGCGGTCGACGGAGAGCCTGACGCGGTCGAAACGATCGCGCATGCATACGCTGCCCTCGATCGGCACCGGATTGACCGAGTAGGAGACGCATCCTGCTACCTGTTCGACGCGCAGGACATCGTTTCCTTTGGCGTGACCTATCTTGAGCGCCGTTTTGGCCGGACGTCGTCGCCCTTGGATGATCCCCGAAGCGACTAGCCTTTCAAACGACATTTGCAGCATAGGCCATGATCAATGATCATTCTGACCAAATCTGCTCTAGGTCGCGTGGACAGTTATCTTAGCCAGAGCAGAGTTGCGGCGATAGCGACGACAGCGAAGTAATTTCGTGCGGTTTTTTCGTAGCGCGTAGCAACGCGCCTGAAACGCTTCAGTTTCG